>JAGCDE010000059.1 GCA_017651315.1 Bacteroidaceae bacterium | reverse complement strand
CTTTGAGATTTGCCACATGGACAGATGTTCTTTCGTGTAAAGATCAATAACCTTTCTGTAATACAGATCTTTCAAAACTGTACGATTACTCTTCATTGTTAACTCGATTTTGCGAGTCAACTTTTTTTAGGGCAAGACAATTTGTGGCATAACAAATACTGCATAGGGATATTGTTTAACTTTGACTCTACGAGGACTATACATTACATAGAAAGCCAAAACTATTCAGTTATATATGAAAAAGATACTATTGATATTACTTGCGCTACTGAGTTTCGCCATATCACCTGCATCGGCCCAGACTAATGAGACAACCAAGAAAAGCCGTAGTGTCAAGAATGCAATGAAATTTGAAAGGAAGCTCCGGGTTGATGACCGGATGGAATGGGAGTATGTGGTGGAACCGTCTTTCTCTGGACCTTATTCCGTAGGTTGTATCAATAAAAAAAGTCCAAAGCTCATTGCAACCACAACTGTCAGGACATTTAAAAAGTCAAGATTATTCAAATTCAGCAGGAATTATTACAGGACCGGAACAAGCCGCATGAGAATAAGCTCCTCACAGGATTCCGTAATAGCCGGTTATTTCAAACTGGCTAATAAAGCAGCTCAATTAAGAAAAACCACGTTTCTGGATATAGTATTTGACGGTACAAGTTATTGCTATTATATAAACGGCCAGCCATCAGGCACAGCATCACCATCAGATCAAACATTTGTATATGTTAACCAGACCTGCGATTCTCTGTACTTTGCAATAAAGCAGAAGGACAGTAAAATGCTTGAAAGAGTCATTGATATGATGCAGATTTCTACTGAGCAACTGAATGATTATATTTCTTTAAGTGCACCCGAATAATATAGTTTAACGTATTGCTAACTCCGTTGTAATATTGTATCTTTGACTTCGCAAACAAGGAGAGAGAAGATTGGTTGTGAAACCGGTTCATCTAAATTTCAATTATTGGAAAAGGACTGGAAAGGCTGATAGCGATATCAGCTTTTTCTATTTCATTTGGGGACGTACAGGGATTCCAGTATATTTGCTTCTGTAAATCGGATTATACAATTATGGACATTATCAAAAACAGGCCCGACCCGAACGCAGCGTTCCCGAATCCTAAGATACCAAGCCTCTGCTTCATCAAGAATGTAGTCAAGAATCCTCGTATCATCATCGGAGATTACACCTACTATGACGATGATGATGGTGCGGACCAATTCGAGAAGCATGTAACGCACTTCTACGATTTCATCGGCGACAAACTTATCATCGGTAAGTTCTGTGCCATCGCAAAAGGTGTAGAGTTTGTGATGAACGGTGCCAATCACAGAATGGATGGTGTGACTACTTATCCCTTCTACGTTATAGGCGGTGATTGGGGGTCTGCTATCGCACCGGTAAAGGATGAGCTTCCACTGAAGGGCGACACTGTTGTGGGTAATGATGTCTGGATTGGCCAGAATGTAACTATCATGCCTGGTGTTCATATTGGCGACGGTGCCATTATAGGTACCAACTCTGTTGTGGCGAAGGATATTCCTCCTTATTCAGTTGCCGTAGGCAACCCTTGCCGGGTGGTGAGGAAGCGTTTTGATGATGAACTTATAGCATTTCTGTTGGATCTGAAATGGTGGGATTGGGACATCGAGAAGATTGAAGCAAACTTTAAGGCCCTGTCAAGCGGTGACCTCTCGCTTATCAGAAAGATAAACAAGTAAATTCCGATCTATCTGCTTATCATGTTCACAGAGTTTGAGACTAAGGGACGGCGCTGCGTGTATCGGGCTGATGAGGAGCCGGAGATGCTGCTGGTGGAGGCCATTGATGCTCGTGAGCTTGAGGGATTGGATGCGGAAATATCGGCCATAAAGAAAGGATGTAAGAACCGGTTCGCATATGTCGCCTTGATTGTTGAGGACTGGAATACTGAACTTGCACCTTGGACGGCAGCACCGGCCTCCGGGAAAGTTCCATTTGGGGATGGTGCCCGAAATACACTTGAGATTATTAAGAATGGAGTATTACCTGAGATGCTTAATCGTTTCAGCTCTCTCAGAGGAGTTAATATTATCATAGGTGGTTATTCGCTGGCTGGATTATTCGCATTGTGGTGCGGGTATGAGAGCGATTTGTTCTATGCGGTTGCAGCAGCTTCACCATCTGTATGGTATCCTGAATGGATGGACTTTATTGGTGGCCGCCAGCCAAATGCGCAGAGGATTTATCTGAGCCTTGGGGATGCTGAGGCTAAGACTAAGAATGCTACTATGGCCACTGTAGAGCAGAATATCAGAGCAATGTCTGATTTGCTTAAAGGAATGCCTGGTGTGGAGAGTACACTTGTCTTTAATCCGGGTGGTCATTTCAATGATCCTGCCTTAAGAACTGCACAGGCTTTCATCTGGGCGCTACGGCATTAATTAAGCCGCCCCGTAATTATCGGCTTTCTTGAAAGGCGATAGTTACGGGACGGAACCGGTGCGAAGCATCGGATGTTACGCAGGTGCTTGGGTCATCTGCTTGCGCAGATCCTGGACTTCGGTCTTTAGTTGAGCATTCTCTTTGCAGAGTTGATCTACTGAAGTCTTGAGCTCTCCATTCTCACGGCGGAGGGCTACGACTTCACGATTGACGGTTGTTAAGTCCTCAATGAGACGCTTGTTTTCCATGCTCAGGATGTCTATGGAGTCTTGCATGCTTTTGAGGGCATCATTGCGGCGCTTTCTGCTGCCGGCAAGCCAGCCTGCTACTGCCGTTACCAATGGTACCAGGCAGTCGGTTATCAAATTCAGGATTGGTGTTTCCATGGTTGTTTATTGTTTATGAGTAATAGAGTTTGATTTCTTGCTCCCGGCGCTTGATGAGTCCGGGGAGTTTCTTATCTCCGGCATAGACCCAACGGCGGAACTCATCGGCTATCTTTGGGTCGTTGGGATTGCGCTCGACAAGCTTGCGCAGAGTGCTTACTCGGAAGGCTTGAGTGCCTACGTTGAAGACGAAACTTACGAGGGCATCGAATTGTTCCTGAGTGAGGTCTGCATCCACTTTGTTCACTTCATCTTCAGCGTGCTTGATGTCTTGCTTGAGGAACGCATCAGCGGTTTTCTCTGTAATGAGCATGCCGCGGTTGACGCCATCGGTGTGGCCATAGCCTATTGTCCACTTGCCTGCTGGGCATAGGTACGAGTTGAGGCGTAGCTGCTCAAAACTCTTAATGAGTAATATTGCGTAGTTTGTTGATTTCATGGCTGTGTGTTTTATGGTTGATTATTTGAACGGTGTGTCATTGGTTCCTCCTGCCCTGGAGTAATACTATTATGAATGCCAGAAGCAGGAAGATGTAGAAGATCTTGTCTATTATGGGTGAGGCACGGGGCGGGTTATTCGTTGTTTGTTCATGGTGGGTGTTTTGTGTGGTGGTTGTGTCTTGGGTTGATTCATGGTTTATGGTGGTTGATTGGTCTTGCTGGTGCTGCTCATCCTCTTCTATGATGATGGTGCCCCCGCCTTGCTCTATCAGCAGATTGATGAGGGGGTGGAGTTCCGGTGCGTTATCGGGTGCGGCGGGTGTGGCCGGTGCTTGGGCATCGGTCTTGGGGAGAGGTTTCAGGCCGGGTGTTTGCATCGGAAGTACAGTTATGGTGGTAGTCTTGCGGTGCTGTGACATCAGGCGCTGCGCTATGCTGTCTATTGATGCGCTGCTGATAGTGGTGCTGCTAGAGCTGCTGCTGGTCTGCTGGCGGGTGCTGCGGCAGGCGGTGGCCATCGGCAGAAGGATGGCCAGGGATACAATGAGGGTGATGTTTGTGTTCTTCATGGTGGTATTTATTTATAGCAAAGCCTGAGCAAGCGAGAGTAGAAACAAACTGGTTTGTTTATACCGAGCGCAGCCAGGGTTCGCTGTGTTAACAGCAAAGGTAACACTTTTGGGGAAAGTGTGCAATAGAGGTTGATGGGTGTTACTTCGTTTTGGTGGTGGAATTGATTATGGGAACGCGAATTACCGGTATGGATATGGTTTGTGACGCTATGGAGACTCAAAAAAAAGTGGTTGCCTGTTGTTTATTTCTCTGTTCTTACATTATCTTTGCTACATAATCACTGGCCTTGTTTGGTGATTGAGACATATTGGAATATTATTGATATTCGCTTTTTGCAGGTAGAAATCGAAAACGCCAAATTCTAAGAAAAAGCTACGATGCATGAAGGGAATAGACACCCGTTTAATGTGGGTGTCTTTCTCTGTCGTATGCTTTTGGGCGATTGGCGTTGCCTGATTTCTACGCAGATGGCACCCACATTATTTATATTGAATATATGATATTAAGAAGGTCCTTTTATGTGAATCCTGATATGGAGAGATATTTGGCAAATGCCGAATGGGGAGGCTGTGATGCCATGAAGACACTCATGACTGAGAAAGACCTGAATGGGGTCACTGAAATCTTGGCTAACATAGCAATGGCTTTTCTGCTTAAGGATAAGCAGGAGGTGGTTCCTGAAGATGAGCAGACTCTGCTCAGGGTGAAGGATGAGAATGCCGTGGCTGACGCCATTGCTGACTATGCATCGTTTGTATGCCAATATAACCCATCATTTAAGGAGGCGGACTTCGGTTGGCTGTATGAGGCTGGCTGGAGGCAGTATTTCAAGTATCTGGAGAGCCGTCTGGACGATTATGCTTTTGACGGTACGGCCTGGAAGAAGAACTGGGAAGGTGCCCTCTTTATGGATTGAGGCTTAGGTAATCCATTATTCCTTTGGTGTGCAGTTTTATGATTGCCTGGCGGCCTACGCTGCTGAGCAGGTACTCTATGTCCGGACGGTTATCCTGATAGAGGTTGAGGGTGAGGACTGCAGGGATTGGTAGGACTGACAGGAGGGCGGCTTGGCTTAGGTGGTGTTGGGATGGTATCTGCCCGGGCATCGAGAAGGCTCTGCGTCCCAGAATCCGGAGGGCGGCGGTTGTGAGGCACTCTGCTAGGTGTGATGAAGCTTTGCTGCTTGTATTGTTGCATACTGACCAGCCTTGGGCTGTGTGGTAGCGGCCGTCATCGGTTGAGGCGTTGAGGCCTACTGCTATCAGCAGGTTGGTGGATGGCGGGGTGATGTTCTCTGTTTCTATGAGTCTGGAGATAATTTGATCCATCGGGCCGGTCAGTCTGGTGATGGTGATGAACGGTGTGTGTTTGAGGGATTGGCATAGGTCTTGATGGATGGCGTCTGTTATGTTATCCAGGTATGCGGGAACAATAAGGCGGTTGTCGGGGGACTGGGTGCGGGAGTTGCTGCCGGTTAGGGCTGGGAGTAGATAGATGTTCATGGTGGTTTAGATTTTAATTGTCTATCAAAGATACTATTTTTCAGTAAGATTGAAAAATTGAGTATTTTTGCATTGAAACACAGCCCTTGTAGGCTTTGTGTTTTAAATACCTACCTGGCCGGAGGCAGTTTCTGCTTCCGGTCAATTCTTTATCCGTTTTAGGAAGGTTTTAGGAAGGTTCTCAAAATGAATCCCCTCCACAAGGCTTGTGGAGGGGTTTTTAGTGGAGCATACGAGACTCGAACTCGTCACCTCTTGACTGCCAGTCAAACGCTCTAGCCAGATGAGCTAATGCCCCATGTCTTATGATTTCGGGTGCAAAGGTAATGATAAGGATTGAATAATTGCTATATTCGCGATGGATTTTTTCATCAGAATGACTCGGAATGATCAAACCTGTTGTTGAGAAGATAATTTTAGGCATAGACCCCGGTACGAACGTGATGGGCTACGGAGTAATAAAAGTGGTGGGAACAAAGGCTTCGTTAGTGACCATGGGGGTGATAGATATGCGCAAGGAAGGTGACATGTACCTGAAACTTGGCCATATTTTCCAGCGGGTCAACGGAATAATAGATTCTTTCCTGCCCGATGAGATGGCCATCGAGGCCCCTTTCTTCGGTAAGAACGTCCAGTCTATGCTCAAACTGGGGCGTGCACAGGGTGTGGCTATTGCCGCTGCAATAAATCACAGTGTTCCGATAACCGAATATGCCCCTCTGAAGATCAAGATGGCGATTACGGGCAACGGCAATGCCAGCAAGGAACAGGTGGCCGGAATGTTACGGCGCATGCTCTGCATTGATGAGGGTGAGATGCCGAAATTCCTTGATGCTACCGATGCCTTGGGGGCCGCATACTGCCATTATCTCCAGATGGGGCGTCCGGAAACCGGAGTGAAGGGTCCAAAGAACTGGAAGGAGTTCATCGCCCATAATCCCGAAAAGGTCTCAAAACGGAAGGATGCCGGCATCGGGGAGTCGGGAGAGTAGGGCCGCTGTTGATAACAGAACCGGAAAAAAAGTTGCTGACACCTTATTTATTTGTAACTTTGCAACCGGAAAAAGAATATTGTTTTATACTCCTTAGTAATGGAATCCGGAAATTCTTTCCTGGTCTTTTGCGGTACAAACACCATGTACCTGGCAAAAGAGATATGCGATTATCTTAACTGCCCTCTGGGCAACATGAACGTAACCCATTTCGCTGACGGCGAGTTTGCCGTATCATACGAGGAATCAATCCGTGGAGCCGATGTCTTTCTGGTGCAGTCAACCTTCCCGTCATCGGATAATCTCATGGAACTTCTGCTTATGATCGATGCCGCCAAGAGGGCTTCGGCCAAGTCGGTTAATGCGGTTGTTCCCTATTTCGGATGGGCCAGGCAGGACCGTAAGGACAAGCCGCGTGTGTCAATAGGTGCCAAGCTGGTGGCTGATATGCTGAGCACTGCCGGTGTTGACCGTGTCATCACGATGGACCTTCATGCTGACCAGATCCAGGGCTTCTTTGATGTTCCGGTTGACCATCTGTATGCATCGATGGTATTCATGCCCTATATCCAGAGCCTTAAGCTGGATGAACTTGTCATGGCTGCCCCCGATGTAGGGGGAAGCAAGCGTGCAAGTGCATACGCAAAATATCTCAATGTCCCTCTTGTGCTCTGCCAGAAAACCCGTACCAGAGCCAATGTGGTGGATGAGATCAGGATTATCGGTGACGTACAGGACAAGAATGTGGTGATTGTGGATGACATTGTGGATACAGCCGGCACCATCTGCAAGGCTGGTGATGTCATGAGGGAGGCTGGAGCTAAGTCCGTACGTGCCATCGCTTCGCATTGCGTCATGTCGGGAGATGCCCCGGTGAGGGTTGACAATTCGAGCCTGGAGGAGATAGTCTTCACCAACAGCATCCCGTACCGCAACAATATACCCTGCAAGAAACTCAAGCAGCTTTCAATAGCCCAGATGTTTGCAGAGACTATCCGCAGGGTTATCAAGAACGAGTCCATAAGCTCACAATATGTAATCAAATAACAACCGCTTTGCTATGAAAGGATTTTTATATGTGTTATTGGCTGCCGTGTCCCTGATATCATGCGGCGGCAGCAATTCGTACAAGATACGCGGCAAGGTTCCCGGTGTTGACAACGGGACTGTAGTGACGCTGAACGTGATCCAGTCCAACGACCTTGTCGCATTGGATTCGGCTGTGGTTTCCAACGGAAAGTTTACCATAAGCGGTGAGACTGACTCCTGCCTGCTTGCTCTTATCACTTTTGAGGATGCCGAGGATGTGCACGCCTGTACGTTCTTCCTTGAGAACGGAACTATCGACATTGAATATGATATTGTTGACGGCGGTCAGACCATAGGCGGTACTGTGAACAATGACGCTTTTCAGTCTTTCTACAAGAAGATAGAGGTACTGAACGACAAGGCCAATGAGGTTCAGGACAAGATGAGGATGACCGCTGCGGCCGGAGAGGATTATTCCACTTTCGTGGATGAGATGGGTGTCCTTCAGGACAACTACAAGGACATTGTAACCAAGAGCATCGTTGAGAATACCGGTAACGTGTTCGGTTTCCAGCAGTTGCTGGACTCTTACGAGATTTACGAGCCGGATGAGATACTTGGCTTCCTGGATATGTTTGAACCCAAATTCGGCACCAATGCCGATTTCAGTCAGCTCAAGGGTATGATGCAGGTGCAGATGATGACGGCTGTAGGTCATCCCTGCATTGATTTTGAGCTTCCTCTGCTTAACAGGAAGTATGAAACCCCGTCGAGTGCAAAACTTTCAGACTACATAGCTTCCAATAAGGTTGTACTGCTCGATTTCTGGGCCAGCTGGTGCACTCCATGCCGAAACGAGATTCCCAATATGAAGGCAGCCTACGAGAAATTCAAGTCCAAGGGGTTTGAGATTGTGAGCGTATCGGTCGATGAAGAGCGTGACGAATGGATACAGGCTGTGAAGGATGACGGAATGACCTGGCCTCAGCTGTTGGATACCAATGAGAGGGAGACATCGGCAGCCTACCGTTATTCCGTGACGGCAATCCCGTCAACATTCCTGATTGACGCCGACGGTACCATTATCGGCAGGAACCTTCGGGGAGGTGAGGTGGCTGCCGCTCTGGAAGACTATTTCAAGGATTGAGAACAGGGAATTGTAAAAGGCCTTGCGATGAACTCGCAAGGCCTTTTTTCTTTATGGATTGTTTCTTTGCGGACTTGACTTCCCGGACTGTCTTTACGGTCTGAGTGCAATCTCGTTCATCAGTCTTGTGCGGTTGCTGCTGAAATCCAAGGTGTTCACTGCGACCGTATAATTGTACCGGTCTATGCAGAACCTGTAGGCTCCGAGAAGGAAATCCATGCGGTTGTTGTCAAAATCGAATGTCTTGGCCATCGCTGCAATCTGACGTGCGGTGAACTCGCCTCCGTTGAGTATCATGACGGCAAGCTTGTAGCGCGTGGAATCGAATGTCTCGTTCTTGAGAGTGCTTACAATCTCCTTCATGTCATCGTTGGTGATACGGTTGATGATACGGAGGGGATTTTCAGCCTCAAAGCCGTTGATGAAGTCCATCAGTCTCTCACGGCTCGCATTGAAGTCTAATGTCCTGAGCGTGAGGTAGTAGTTGTGACGGTCAACGCAGTTGGGATATGCCATTTTCAGGAATTCCAGCCTGTTGCTGTCAAAACTGAAGGTTTCCGCGATAAGTATTGCCTGACGTGCGGTAACTGCCCCGTCGGTACGGAAAATCATCTCAGCCATTCGCAGACGGTTTTTGTCGAACGGTTCGTTCTTGAATGACCTTACTGCGTCATTACCTATTATCTTTGGGCCGATGGCTACGGGCTTTAAATCGATGTGGCGGTCAGATACGATAACCCTGCGGTCGAAATCTCTCTCCGGGTTGGCTCTGCGGACCACCCTTGACTGTGCATTTCCGTTTGTTGTGCAAAGCAGAAGAGCTGCAACTGCCATGCCGATGATTGTTCTGCGTTTCATAGTTGTACTCTTTTAAGTGGTTTCTACCCTTATGATGCGAAAATAACGGAAATGTTAAATCGAGAGTACGGGAAATGGAGAGAGGAAGAATGAAAACTTTTGGCCATCCTCTCTCCATTTCCCGTTTCTCACCTCTATATTATCAATTCTTCTTCACCACTTCGCGTTCAAAGAAATCGAGGAAGAAGGGCCAGTTGGGTCCGGCTTCGTGGCCGCCGTGGTGCTGGCGGTAGGTGAGACGGCCCTCCATCAGTCCGTTGTCCATGCCGGGGAAGAGGTCGGTTCCCACACCTTTGTATCCGAGCAGTTCATAGACCGGCGAAGCCTTGGAGGCAGAGATGAATGAGCCAACCACATCCTGCCACTTGTCGCCGTCCCAGCTTCCGGTGGAGATGAAACAGGCTCT
Organism: Bacteroidaceae bacterium; assembly: GCA_017651315.1. Classification (GTDB taxonomy): domain Bacteria; phylum Bacteroidota; class Bacteroidia; order Bacteroidales; family Bacteroidaceae; genus Colenecus. The sequence goes on along the minus strand of JAGCDE010000059.1, from coordinate 22,181 downwards.
CGGGGCACAAAGAGCGATGAGCTCATGCTGATCGACCGGGATGTCATTCTCCGTGAGCGGGTCGGCGCCATATTTAATCAGGTTGCCGCATACCCAGTGATACTCCTCGTTGGATATTATGTTGCCGATGCTCTCGCCGCAGTCACGTCGCCAGCCGGCGGCACCGGCTTTGCCGGATGAGGCAATGAATCCTGCTGCGATGCGCTCCTCGAAGGCCATGGCTACGAGCGATGCCTTGCCGTAGCGGGAAACGCCTTCGATGGCGCACTTGGTGGCATCGAAGGTCTTGTCAGTCTCGAAATAGTCAATAAGGCGTGACAAGCCCCAGCCCCATGCCCGGAGTGAACCCCAGTCTGTGGGCTGGCGGAACTGGCCTTTGTTGCAAAGACCTATTATGCCGTTGGTCAGGCCGGAGCCTGCATCGGCCTGGATGGAGGAGGGGTTGATGCTGGCTGCCGCCCATCCGCGCTCAATCACCATCTGCTGCCATGATTTCTGGTTCCCGAAAGAGCGGGTGGGGTCACCTCCTCCGAATCCGAACTCTATGATTACAGGAATCCTTGTGCTGCCGTTGTCGGGATAGACCACATTGGCCTGGATCTCTACAGTTATGTCAGGGTAGATGGAGTTATCTACCACGCCTTTGAGATAGCGTACAACAACCGGCGTACCGCCGAAATCCTTGTGCTCCTCATTCGTAACCTCCCATTTCACACCGGGAACATTGTCAGGGATACGTCCATAGACATTCTCCTCGAAGAGACGTACTATTTCCGGACGTCGCACCTTATACCACATTTTGGCGTTCTTGACCTTCTTGCCGCTCTCGGTGACCAGAGGATCGGGATAGAAGGGGTAGGGATTGGCAATCAGCTCGTCATAATTGGGATGCCTGCTCTCATCCTGGCTGTTGGGCTGGCGGCCTCCACGGGTCTTCTCAACCCCGACTTTGCTTAGCATGTCGGCATAATCGGCTGCAGCAATCCTGCGCAGGCTGTCCTGGTTGACACGGCTGCCGCCGCCGAACATCATGAACTGGGCGTTAACGCCAAATGGGAATAGGGCGACTACGGCCGCCATGATAAGTGGTTTAATGGATTTCATAGATAATGATGAGTTGTTTTGTGAGACAAAATTGCACAAAAAAAATTGTTCTGACAATAAAAAAGGCCATCCGTTGCAGGGGTGGCCTTTCCATTGTTGTCAGTTTGATGAGGCTTGTTATGTCAATCTGCTGATTCTGAATTGTATTCGGCGTTCAGACCGTCCAGAATCTCAGCGGTTATGTTCATCCCGTCATCGGCCAGTAGCAGGCTGGCCTTGTTTATGATGAGGTTGTAGCCGTGGGTCTTGTTGTATTCCCTGATATATTTGTCAATTTTCTCACTGACCTTCTGCATGTTCTGGCTGTCCTCAAGGGAAAGCTCATTGTTGTATTTGGCGATTTTCTCTTCAAGGTCCTGCTGTTTCTTGGCAAGCCGGTTCTGCTCGGACTGGGCACGTTCGGCCGATGAATAGACATTGTTCTGGAGCTTCCTGTTGAAGTCATCCACGTCTTTCTCGAACTTGTTTCTCTCCTCGGCAAGCAGCAGCCGGTAGTTTTCCGCTTTCTGGGTCATCTGTTCGGAGAGGTCCTTCCAGAATTCGTAGTTGGCGAGCAGTGAGTCAACGTCGATATATGCAATCTTGAGTCCTGATACCGCTACTTGTGGCTGTTCTGCCTGCGAGGCCGGGACGCTTGCAGTCTGGTTGCAGCTGTTGAAACCTGTTAATGCCAATACGGCGAATAAAGCGGGGAAGATTCTTTTCATTTTTATTTCAGTTTATGTTTGTCTTGCCTTTTTGTGCTTTCATGTGGTCGCATTCCTTTCATTCACGGCAACGGGGTTCTCCTTCCTTGCCTGAGCATCCTGCTCTTCCACACACCCGATACCGCGTTTCCTCATTGCCGGATTACGTCCTACATGTATGTTGGGGAACTTGCCGTTCTTCCTGAGCAGCATGTTGACCGATAAAAGTGCAACCGCAGCGAGAAGCAGAAGTGTTACTGTCAGAAACGTTTTCCACATACAGCGCGCAAAGTTAGGCTTTTTGGTTGAATTAATTCCAAGAAAAATGTATTTTTGAAGTTGTTAAGAATTAGTTATAATTTGTTACATATAAAAATGGAAAAGATTGACTGGTCAAAGAGAGTGATGGACATATTCCTGGAAATATGCCGGATTCCGCGTCCCTCAGGTCATGAGGAGAAGATGGGAGAGTATCTGATGGGTTTTGCCGATGCACGCGGGTTGTCATGCCGTAAGGATGATGTGGGGAACGTGCTGATTTCCAAGCCTGCCACTCCCGGTTACGATGGCAGGCAGACAGTAATCCTGCAGGCACATCAGGATATGGTGTGTGAGAAGGATGCCACTTTGGAACACGATTTCATGACTCAGCCGATAGAGACTTACGTGGAGGACGGCTGGCTCAAGGCCCGTGGCACCACGCTTGGTGCCGATGACGGTATGGGTATAGCAATGGCTCTGGCTGTATTGGACAGCGATGAGATTGAGCATGGTCCCATAGAGTGTCTGTTCACTGTTTCGGAGGAGACAGGGCTGACGGGAGCCACGAACCTCAAGCCGGGCATGATGAACGGCAGGATGCTCATTAACCTCGACTCCGAGGATGAGGGCGAGATATTCATCGGCTGCGCCGGCGGAATCAATTCATCCGTGACATTTGACTATAAGCCTGAACCTGTTCCTGCGGGATATATGTTTCTGCGTGTAGGCGTTGACAAACTTCACGGCGGACATTCCGGCGATGATATCGACAAGGGTTATGCCAATGCCAACAAGATTCTGGCCCGTTTCCTCAATTCGGCTATTGGCAAGTACGATTTGAGGCTCTGCTCAATAAGCGGCGGAAACCTGCACAATGCCATACCCCGTGACGCCGTTGCCGTGATTGCAGTTCCGTTCGCTGACCGGGAAAGAATACGGGTGGATTTCAACGTGTTTGCATCGGAGGTGCAGGACGAGTATCATGTGACGGAAAAAGAGGCCAAGTTCTTTATGGAGAGCACTGAGCCGGTGTCTGAGTGTATCGAGCCTGCTGTGGCAGAAAAAATCATACGCTGTATATTCGCTGTGTTCAACGGCGTCTATGCCATGAGCATGGATGTGCCCGGACTGGTGGAGACAAGTTCAAATCTGGCCCGAATCCGTACAGAGAACGGTAAGGTCACTATGGTGGCAAGCCAGCGCAGCTCGGTGGAATCGGCCAAATTTGCGGTGCAGGAGACTCTTGCCGCATGTTTCCGTCTGGCCGGCGCCAAGGTGGAACGCAATGACGGCTATCCCGGCTGGGCTCCCAATCCTAAGTCGGAACTGCTTGATATATCGGTCCGTACATATAAGGAGCTGTTCGGACGTAATCCCAAGGTCAAGGCCATTCATGCCGGTCTGGAGTGCGGTCTTTTCCTGACCTCATACCCTGGTCTGGACATGATTTCCGTAGGACCCACACTGCGTGGAGTGCATTCGCCATCCGAGCGTCTGGAACTGGCTACCGTGCCGATGGTGTTTGAGCATCTTCTGGCCATCCTCCGCAATATCCCATGATCTCGTCAGTATTCTTGTGGTAATCACTAATGACAATGGAGCGTAGTATAGAATACTTGCAGCTGCTGGCCAAGAGCTTCCCCTCTATCGCGGCTGCATCGACCGAAATCATTAATCTTGAGGCCATACTGAACCTGCCCAAGGGAACTGAGCATTTTGTTACCGATATACACGGCGAGTACGATGCGTTTGACTACGTGCTGCGTTCGGCATCGGGCGTGATACAGCAGAAGATTGAGGCCGTGTTCGGCGATGAGCTGAGTGTTGAAGAAAAACGCAGTCTGAGTGCTCTCATAAGCTATCCTGAGGCCAAACTCCGTGTACTCAAGGCCGGGAATGATAACCTTGACGAGTGGTACAAAGTGACTCTGATGCAGCTTATTGCAGTGCTCACCAGAGTCTCTTCGCGCTACACCCGCTCCAAGGTGCGCAAGGCTTTGCCCAAGGATTACGCGTACATAATTGAAGAGCTGATGCATGAGACACGCGGTACGTTCCTCTCCAAGCACAACTACATAAAGGCTATTGTCGATACCATAGTCTCCACTGGCCGCGCCAGCCATTTCATAACAGCCATTGCCGATGTCACCCGTAACCTGGTGATAGACCAGCTCCATATAATCGGCGACATATATGACCGGGGCCCCGGGGCTCACCGCATAATGGACATGCTCTGCAGTTACCGGGATTTCGATATCCAGTGGGGCAACCATGATGTCGTGTGGATGGGGGCAGCAAGCGGAAGCGCCGCTTGTGTGGCCAATGTGGTCCGGAACAGCCTCAAGTATTCCGATATGAGCACACTGGAGGACGGCTACGGCATCAACCTGCTGCCGCTGGCCACATTCGCTATGGAGACTTACGCCGATGATGAATGCCTGCTGTTCAATCCCGTCAAGTCCGATGATACCCCGGCCGATGTGCCGCCAACCCGCCTTATGTCACAGATGCATAAGGCTATAGCCATCATCCAGTTCAAGATAGAGGCAGCCGTGATAGCGCGTCATCCGGAGTTCCGCATGGAACATCGCAACCTGCTGGACAAGATGGACCTCAAGCGTGGGGTAGTCAGTATCGACGGCCATGAGTACAGGTTGCTCGATACCAACTTCCCCACAATCGACCCCAAGGATCCGTACCGGCTTACTCCGGCAGAACAGAATGTGATAGACCGTCTTGTCCACAGCTTTACCAACAGCAAGGCGTTGTCACGCCACATGGAGTGCCTGTTCGCACACGGGTCGCTCTATCTGGTCCACAACAACAACCTTCTCTATCACGGTAGCGTGCCGCTGAACGAGGACGGATCTTTTGCGTCGCTCATGATTCAGGGTGTGGAGTATAAAGGCCGGGAACTGTTTGACACGATAGAGAAACTGGTGCGCACCGCCTATTTCTCGACCGATAACGATGAATTCAAGGAATACGGTAAGGACCTTTTCTGGTATCTGTGGTGCGGACCTGTCTCGCCGCCCTTTGACAAGCAGCGAATGGCCACATTCGAGCGTTATTTTATAGCGGAGAAAGAGACTCATGAGGAAAAGAAAGGTAACTATTACCGCCTCAAGAACCGACGGGACATCTGCGAAATGATATTGGCAGAGTTCGGTATAACCGATATGGAGCACGCCCACATCATAAACGGCCACATACCGGTCAAGGCGGCCAGCGGCGAGAGTCCCATCAAGGCCGATGGCCGGCTTCTGGTGATTGACGGCGGATTCTCCAAGGTCTATCATGAGACAACCGGAATTGCCGGGTACACCTTAATATATAACTCACACGGAATGCGTCTTGTCCGTCATCACCCGTTCGAGTCCATCCAGCAGTCTGTGGCCGAAGGAATGGACGTGATTGCCGCAACACAGGTTGTTGAATATACCGACAAGCAGATTCTGGTGCGTGACACCGACAAGGGCAAGCGTCTGATGGCCCGGGTAGAGGACCTTCGCGCCCTCCTGCAGGCATACCGCACCGGCCTCATCCGCAACTGAGCGCAACAGAATCCAGGTCCTGTACTTTCTGTCTGTTTGGAATCATTAACGGAATTTCCAAATAGTCAGAGAGTTTCCTTTGTTTCCGCTTCACTGGAAAAAAAGCCTGAAAATACTTGTTTTTTCATTTGACAAGCGATATATTTGATGCAAAAATCTCATTATTATGTCCTTTCAAAGAAAACTCCTTACAATTGCCGCGTTTTTGACTATTATCCCATACGGGACGCAGGCGCAAGGCAGACTGGAGATCAATGCCGGAATCTCCACTCCCGGAACTTATGCTTTTGCGGATTGGGCTTTTGATGAGGATCCAATCGATTCAAAGCATTTTCCTGACGGCAAACTCAGTAATCTGACCCAGGAGTCATACAATTGCACGCTGTATCCCAGTTTGTCGGTGGAGATGGCATGCAGGTTGTCAGACTCCGGGACCGGCCTCAAGGGCAGGCTCTCGCTGGTTGGTATGGCTGGATTGCACATGGCCGATTATCAGCCATTGAGCATATTCAGTCCCGATGCCGACATACAGAAGGCTGTCAAGGCCGATGTCCTGCTTGGCTTGAGATACAGGATAATCGAGACATCTCATCTGACAATGTACTCACAGGCTATGGCGGGAGTGGATTTCAGGAACGGCTGCCAGTATTGGACCGTAACTGATGATGCGTCCCGTGACGGCCGGAACGAGTTTGTCTATCAGCTCACCTTTTTGGGATTCAGAGTCAAGCTGGGTCATAAGACCAGCCATCTTGGGGTAATGACTGAGTTGGGTTATGGCTCAGAATATGTTTTGGGTAATCTTTTTGTATTACTTCCCGGTATCAGGGCAGGTTTCAGCTACAGATTCTGATTATGAAAAAGATTGTAATATATTTCCAGATATCAGTCATTGCCATAGTGCAGATGGCAAGCTGCGAGGTTGTTAGGGAATGGAATCCTGCCGATGAGTTGGGCGGAATGGCCGAATATTGGGCAAGGAGTTATATTGATGATGCCTTGGATTATGCCGTAAACCCTCATGATTCATTAAGAAAAAACTTCTCCTACGTTAAATGGTCTGTCGCCATTACATCTAATCTGAATGATACACTGTCCATGGATTTTAAGAGAGAGGGTCGCATAGACGGTGATTCGGTGGTGATATCATACAGACTGCTTCAGATAAAAGACTCCGTAGTGGTTACGGCCGACGGTTACAGGTTCTCGGACAGGCTCTGGGCACATATGTATACCGTTGATGAAGGGATAATTAACTATGAAGGAACGTTCCGTGTTGAATTCTATGAGGACGGCAAGACTACACCTTGGGCGTGGTCCGATGTCAGATACAGCAGGTCTGAGCGTAACGACTATTATGACAGACGCCCGTATGTTAAAGAGACAAAGACAGGTTGGTATTAAATATGATAAAACTGTACAGATTAATTATTGCATCGGCATTTGTAGCGCTGATACCTTGCGGGCTGAACGCTCAGTCAAGGTTTGAGATAAGTGCCGGTATATCCACTCCGGGCATGCACGTTTGTGACAAGAGAGGATTGGGAATTGGAGAACCTGTAGACTTCTATGATAAATATCAGGATGTTACATTGACTGATATGGAAAAGGAATCCTACAGGTCAAGCTACTATCCTGGCTATTCCTTACAGGCTGCCTATAAGTTGGCCGATCATGGCTTTACCAAAAGACTGTCAGTTGTGGCTTATGCCGGACTCACCACTGTAGGGTTTGAGAAGATAGACTATTTTACAAACACTTCTCTTTATAGTGAGAAAGTCTTGAATCTTGATCTTTTGGTTGGTGTCCGGTATCATATCATGAGCAAAGAACACTTCATGATGTACACACAAGCCATGGTAGGAGGGCGTATTAATGACAATTCTCTCTATTGGGAGTATAATGATATTATAAGTGACAACCCTGCACCTTTTCAGATTACCTATCTCGGTTTCAGATTTAAATCAAAGAACGGCATCTGTTTCCTGACGGAGCTGGGTGAAGGATTGGATTACAGTTTATTCGGCATGATTCTGATACCCGGAGTCCGGTTGAGTCTGGGATATACATTCTGAAAGTTATGAAAAAGTTATCTTTAATAGCATTGGTCAGTTGCATGGCCCTGACTTCAGTTGGATTGGACTCCTGCACGGGAGTTGAATGGGACACTCAGGAGACATTGGTAGGTTTGTCAGAATCATGGGCATATACATATGTGGAAGATTTGATGAGGGATTACAGCCATTACCAGGATGTTGCTCAGGACAGCATCGGCAATGTCCGGTATATGGTGACTTTCAATGATACGGTGGCAGTGGAGAGTATATTCAGAGGTATGATTGGTGGGGATTCGGTCGATATCACTACTACTATTGTCCTGATAGACACTACAATGACAGCAGTTACCGATGGATACCGTTATGCTGACAACATTACCGCCCATATCTTTACTGTTGATCCTGGCATAATTGACTACGACGGAAAGCTTCACTTTGATTTCTATGAGACAGACGGAATGATTCCGTGGGCGTGGACTGAAATAACGTATCGTAAGATAGATGACTCTGACTATATCCCGTACCAGCGAGATACCAATTTCGGGTGGTATTGAGTATTTGAACATAACCTAACTAACCAAGATATGAAAGTATTGTTTATAGGCGGAATGGGAACTATCAGTTCCGCAATCACACGGCAGCTGGCCGTTCAGGGCTGTGAGCTCTATCTCCTTAACCGCGGTAACCGCAGTGACCGCGTTCCTGAGAACGTAAAGGTGTTGAAGGCCGATATCAACAACGATGAGGCGGGCGTGGCTGCACTCATTAAGGACATGACCTTTGATGTGGTTTGTGATTTCATCGGATTCGTGCCCGAGCAGGTTGAGCGTGACTACCGGCTGTTCAACGGCAAGACCAGGCAGTTCATGTATATCAGTTCTGCATCGGCCTACAACAAATGGCCGGCAAGCGCTGTGATTACCGAGGGGACATCACTTGCCAACCCATTCTGGGACTATTCGCGTAACAAGATTGCGTGTGAGGATTTCCTGATGCGTATGTACCGGGAAAACGGATTCCCTGTAACCATCATACGCCCCAGCCATACCTACGATGAGCGTGCGGTGCCGATGGCAGTTCACGGCCCCAAAGGAAGCTGGCAGGTTGTAAAGCGTATCATGGAGGGTAAGCCTGTCATCATCCACGGTGACGGAACATCGCTCTGGACCATTACCTGCAACGAGGATTTTGCCAAGGGATTCATAGGTCTTATGGGTAATGAGCGTGCAGTGGGCGAGGCTTTCCAGATCACCACCGATGTGACCATCTCCTGGAACCAGATCTATCAGATAGTTGCCAAGCATCTGGGTGTGGAGCTGCATCCTTATTACGTATCGTCACAGTATCTGATTGACGTGGCGCCTTACAATTATACCGGCGAGTTGCTGGGTGATAAGGCTCATACCGTAATCTTTGACAATAGCAAGCTTAAACGCGCTGTGCCGGGATTCTGTGCTACCATTACTCCGGAACAGGGCTTGGCCCGCACACTGGACTACATCCTTGCCCACAAGGAGTGCCAGATTGAGGATCCGGAGTTCGATGCCTGGTGCGACCGGGTAATCGCTGCTCTGGAACAGTCCAAACTATCGCTACGCTGATTACAGAATATATTCGTCAGGCCATTTTCTACGTAAAATCGAACTAATTAAAAGCGTTACAGATATGTTACTTCACAGAAAACTGCTGATATTTGCAATACTTGTGACCTTCATCCCATATTGGGTGCAGGCGCAAGACAAGCAGCGAAAGTTTGAAATCAACGTGGGTGTCTCATCGCCGGGGTTGCACTGCCGCGCTGATAGGGATATTGATATTGAAGATTTTGACTTTGTTTTTCCTGAATTGGACGAAACACCTTCTGATTACTATTATCGTACCTCAAATAATAGCGATAAGCAATTGTATGATTTATATCTGGAGTCATATAAATCCACATTATACCCTGGTCTTTCTATAGAGACATCATATAAACTGGCTGATTCCGGATTCTTAAAAAGGTTGACAATGCTTGGTATGGCTGGTTTCCAAATGGTTGACTTTGAAGATTTTGATATTACAATTAATGGCAGTTTTAAGGAGAAAGCCCGGAGAATTGATCTGTTGGTTGGTTTAAGACTGAATATTATTAATTCCAGATACTTTAATATGTATTCCCAGTTCCTGCTGGGAGGTGACATTTGTGACAACTCCCGTTATTGGAAAATCGTTGAAGAGAGAACAGACGTTGAGAAAGGCCTGGCTTTTCAACTCACATACCTCGGGCTCAGGGCAAAAATAGGTCGCAGGGAGAGCGGACTTGGAGTCATGGTTGAGTTTGGACATGGCACAATGTATTCTACCAGTAAGTTCCCGTTAATCCCAGGCATCAGGACAGGTGTAAGTTATTTATTCTGATTATTATGAAAAAAATAGCATTGTATTTATCATTTGCGGTTGTTGCATGTATCATGGCCTGTAAAGGCAATGAATGGGAAACGGATGAAGAGCTCGAATGGTTGACCGAATCATGGGCGCGCGACTATGTCAGTTATACATTGAACCAGGCTATCATTTCTACGGATACAACAAGTAAATTGGACAACAAATATAGAAAAACCACCATTACCTCAACCTCCGTATTAAGTGATACCATTTATAGGGAGTTCCATTTTACAAAAGGAAATGAAAACAAGACGGATTCAGTCAATGTCATTTCCGCTCTGTTGCAAATTCGCGATTCTATAATTGTTAACGCTGATGGTTTCAGATATTCTGATAAATACTGGGTACACTTATATACGATAGATCCAGGTATCGTAAATTACGAAGGAAAGTTTCATGTGGATTTCTATGAGACAGGTAAGACCACACCATGGGGATGGTCTGAATTAACCTTCCGAAAGGATAGTGGAAGATATGCACCTTATTTTTTCGAAAATGCACTCATCGGCTGGTATTGATTTATAAAACATTATCGTTATGCCACTTCACAGAAAACTGCTGATTCTACAAAGAGAAATGAGTATGAAAAAATCAAGTTATTTAGAATCTGTTTTGATTTGTTTCCATGAATTTCTTACGGCCTCTTTTTCCCTCTGTTTCCACCGATCCTCGGTTATAATGGACCTCCATTACGCCCTCAAACCGGCGAAAACAGAGGAAAAAACAGACCATAATAATTTTCACGGAAAAAATCAAAACAGATTCTTATTTGCTGGTTTGCTTATGGTGGGATGCTCGCCAAAGGTTGGTGTCAATTTTACAAATCCATACCCCATGCTCGAACCCGACGATGAGGTGGTAGTGATAGAAAGGTATGCCCCTGCTCCTGAAAATGCAGATAAGATAGGTTCTATTAAAGTTGGAGATACAGGATTTACGTTAGAAAAGAACGGTACCTTTGAAAAGGTTATGAACATTATTGATTCCCGCTCCCGTGAGGTGGGTGGTAATGTAATCAAGATAACTGACCATCGTGCTCCTGATTTCTTTAGTACAGTACACAGAGTTAATGCTGATCTGTATCATATTGATAATATTATGGATTTGAAGTACAACTCTTCCGGAGTGATAGTCCGTACACCTTGGAATGTAATGAATCAAAGTGATAGAGGTTCAGGATATGGTGTTGTTCAAGCTGTTGCAGAAAATGAGCCTGATTGGAACTGGTCCATATCGGCCGATGTCGGTTACGGTAGGCGTCTTGGCAAAATCAGTACCGATCTGGATGCATCGGAACGTGCCTTGGTTAAGCATTTGATGAGTGGCGTTTCATATAATCTCCAGACTCTTTACTACATAAACAGCAAAATCGGTTTAGGATTGAGATATAATAATTTACGTTTATCAAATGAGGAGTATGGCACATTGTCATTTGAAAACGGTCATTCTGAAACCGGGACATTGGGTATGAAGATTGACTTGTGGTATGCCGGGCCCGTAATGTCCTTCCGCTTTCCTTCAGACGATGGAAATAGTATGGCCTTCATTGAATATGGGTTAGGTTTGACTGGTTATTCAGGAAAGAATTCCATTAACGGAAAGTATGAAAAAACTATTGGAACAGATGTAGGCTATCTGTTCAATGCAGGCTATCACTTATCTGTTACAGAACATTTGACAGCCGGCGTTTCAGTGTCGCTAACTTTTGGTTCTGTAAGGGATTTTAAATATACCGATTTTAATGGCAATGAGACAACCGTAAACCTGGAAGTTGAGAATTCGGAGAATATCAACACATTCTCAATCGGACTGGGCTTGAGGTGGCTGTTCTGACATAACCATAGTCAACAGAAGTAATCCTCCACGAGAAAATGGACTACACCCCGCACTCTTGATTAAGAGTTACAGTAAGCCCTTGGAGGAGGGGAGGGTGTAGTTCCAGATGTCGCGGCGCACGGCCTGTTTGAGGGCGCGGGCAAAGGCCTTGAAGATGGCCTCTATCTTGTGGTGCTCGTTGTCGCCCTGGGCCTGGATGTTCAGGTTCATTGCGGCGGCGTCAGAGAGTGACTTGAAGAAGTGCAGGAACATCTCGGTGGGCATTTCGCCAATCTTTTCACGCTTGAACTCTGCGTTCCAGACCAGCCAGCTGCGGCCTCCAAAGTCAAGGACTACCTGAGCCATGCAGTCGTCCATGGGCAGGGCGAATCCGTAGCGTTCTATACCACGTTTGTCACCTAAGGCTTTGCGGATACACTCTCCCAGCACGATACCGGTATCCTCGATTGTGTGGTGCTCGTCAACATTCAGGTCACCCTTAACCTTGATGGTCAGGTCCATGCCTCCGTGACGGCCTATCTGCTCCAGCATGTGGTCAAAGAATCCCAGACCGGTGCTTATGTCGCATTTGCCGGTACCGTCCAGATTCAGGTCAACCAGGATGTCGGTCTCCTTGGTTACCCTGTGTGCGTCGGCATGACGCTCACCTGCGAATATGAATTCTGCCACTTTCCACCAGTCGCGGCTTGCAAATGCGCACACGGGCTTTAGGTCATCGGTTAGTGAGTCACAGTTGTCCTGCAGCAGGATGGCGCGGCAGCCCAGGTTACGGGCCAGCTCCACATCGGTGGCGCGGTCACCAATTACGTAACTGGCGCTGAGGTCATACTCATCGGTCATATACCTGCCGAACATACCGGTGCCGGGTTTGCGGGTGGGGGCGTTGTCCTGCGGGAAGTGGCGGTCGATGAGGATGTCATCGAACTCCACACCTTCACCTTTCAGTGTGTTCAGGATGAAGTTGTGGGTGGGCCAGAAGTCGGCTTCCGGGTACGATGATGTGCCCAGACCGTCCTGGTTGCTGGCCATGACAAACTCAAAGTCAGTGTGGTCACGCAGGAACGTGAGGCTGCGGAATACTCCGGGTACAAACTCCAGCTTGTCAAAGCTGTCAAGCTGCTCATCGGACGGCTCTACTATTATGGTTCCGTCGCGGTCTATGAATAACACCCTTTTCATTTTCTTACTTTGGCTGTGGGCCTGGTTATTTGTTGTTATTGAGTGCATTAAGCAATGAGTTGTTCTCGGGGGCTGTGCCGATGGTTATGCGCAGGCTGTTGCCGCATAGGGCAACTTTGCTGCGGTTACGTACGATGATGCCCTGCTCAACCAGATAGTTGTAGGTGGCGGCGGCGTCCTTTACGCGGGCCAGGAAAAAATTGGCATCCGAAGGATAAACCTTGATGCAGCAGTCGAGTGCTGCAAACTCCTTCATCAGGCGCTCACGCTCCTTGAGTATAGACTCGACCCATCCCTTGACTCGGTCGTGCTGCATCACCTCCTCCATGGCGCGCTGCTGTGTGAGCAGGTTGATGTTGTAGGGATACTTGACTTTGTTCATTATGCCTATTATCTCAGGCTGCGCGAATGCCATTCCTAAACGGATTCCGGCCATTCCCCATGCCTTGGAGAAGGTCTGGAGAACCACCAGATTGGGGCGCCGGGAAAGTTGTTGCAGATAGGAGGGCACACCTGCAAAATCAATGTATGCCTCATCTACAATCACAATTCCGTCAAAACTGTCAATCACCTTGTCAATCACCTTACGGTCGATGTTGTTGCCGGTCGGGTTGTTGGGTGAGCAGAAGAATACCAGCTTGGTGTTGCTGTCAATGGCGGCCAGGAGCTTGCCGGCACTGGGCTGGAAGTTGTCGTCCAACAGTACGCGGCGGTACTCCACGTCGTTGATGTCGGCACATACCCCGTACATGCCGTATGTGGGCTCGATGGCCACGGCGTTGTCCTCTCCGGGGCGGCAGAATATGCGGAACATCAGGTCGATGGCCTCGTCGCTGCCGTTGCCAAAGAATATTGAGTCTTCCGATACGCCCTTGATGGCGCAGATGCGGGCCTTAAGGTCACGCTGCAGCGGGTCCGGATAGCGGTTTACCGGGCCATTGTAAGGGTTCTCATTGGCATCCAGGAACACCTTGGCCTCGTGGCCTTTGTACTCGTCGCGGGCCGATGTGTAGGGGCTCAGGCTCCAGATATTGGGTCTTACCAGTTCTTGTAAGTCTTTCATTTTACTTCTCTTTTTTCCTCCGGCGGGTTCTCACTCCTTCGGAGTTTGGTTTTTTTGACTTTTTTCGGCCCTTTGGGCTTTAAAAGTCGTTGGATGGAATCTTATCTGCGTATTTGAAACAACCTTTTTTTTGTTTCCTTCTGGAAACGCGCTTCGTTTCACTTCGCTTGCCGACCCTCCGGGTCGGGTAAAACCAAGCCTTTTAAGCGAAGCCAAAAAAGGCTTGGTTTTACTGGGTGCAGGTGGAATCTGCAGTGAGGCGGATGGTTACTGCGTTCTTATGCGCATCCAGATACTCGCCGGCGGCCATGGTCTCTATTACGGGACCAAGGGTGTTGAGGCCCTCACGGGTGAGCTGCTGGAAGGTTATCTTGCGCATGAAACTGTCAATGTTCACGCCTGAGTATGCCTTGGCGTAACCGCTGGTGGGCAGGGTGTGGTTGGTGCCCGATGCATAATCGCCCGCACTCTCGGGTGACCATGGGCCGATGAACACGGAACCTGCGTTCACTACACGCCCGGCCAGTTCCTCTGCATTTGCGGTCTGTATAATCAGATGCTCCGGGGCATATTCATTGGTCATCCCAATGATCTCATCATCGTTCGTGAGCAGAACCATGCGGCTGTTGCCAAGTGCAGCCTCCGCTATCTCGTTGCGGGGCAGCAGGGCAACCTGACGGTCAACCTCGGCCTGGACCTTTTCTATAAGTTCTGACGATGTGGTGAGGAGCAGCACCTGGCTGTCGCGTCCGTGCTCGGCCTGGGAGAGAAGGTCGGCGGCCACGAATGCGGGGTTGGCATAGGTATCGGCAATCACCTCTACCTCCGACGGGCCGGCGGGCATATCGATTGCCACGTCCTTGAGTGACACTATCTGCTTGGCGGCGGTTACGTACGGATTGCCGGGGCCGAATATCTTGGATACTTTGGGCACACTCTCCGTGCCGTATGCCATAGCGGCTATTGCCTGGGAACCGCCCAGCTTGAAGAAACGGTTCACACCTGCCACCTGTGCGGCATATAGTATTGCGGGATTGACTTTCCCGTCACGCCCCGGAGGGGTGCAGAGCACAATCTCGGTGCAGCCTGCGGTTCGGGCGGGAATGGCCAGCATCAGCACTGTTGAAAACAGCGGGGCGGTGCCGCCGGGGATGTAGAGACCTACCTTTGTGATGGGCACCGCTTTCTGCCAGCAGAATACGCCGGGGGTGGTCTCAACCTTGCCTGGTGACGGCAGCTGAGACTCGTGGAACTTGCGTATATTCACAGCGGCGCGGTCAATGGCATCACGTAACTGTGCGGGTACCAGTGCGGCAGCTTCGTCAAGCTCGGTCTGGCTTACGGCAAGTGAGTCAAGCTGAACTTTGTCAAACTGGAGCTCGTAGTCCTTAAGCGCCTTGTCACCTCCTTTGCGGACGGTGTCAAGGAGAGCCTGGACACGCTCGTAAAGACCCTCCACGCTCAGAGCGGGACGGGTCAGGAGGGCTGGCCAGTCTTTCTTTTGGGGGTATTTTATTGTATTCATATATTTCTTTTCCCGCTGCTTCGCAGCTCGGTTGTTTTTGACTTTTGTCGGCCCTATGTGCCTCAAAAGCCGTTGGATGGAATCTTATCTGCGTATTTGAAACAACCTTTTTTAGTTTCCTTCTGGAAACGCGCTTCGTTTCACTTTACTTGGTTCAGCTGGATACGCAGGTGCAATTGTATTTTCAAAGAATCATCTTCTCGATGGGGAGGACAAGGATGCCTTCGGCACCGGCGGCCTTGAGCTTGCCTATGATCTCCCAGAAGCGTTTTTCGTCAAGGACGGTGTGAACCGAACTCCAGCCTTTCTGGGCAAGAGGCATCACGGTGGGGCTCTTTATGCCGGGGAGCTCGGCAAGGACCTCGCCCATGCGGTCATCGGGCACATTCATCATTATGTACTTCTTACCCTGGGCGGCCTTCACCGCATCAAAGCGGAACAGGAGCTCTTCAAGTATCGCCTTCTTTCCGGCATCCAGATCCGGATTGCCTATAAGCAGAGCCTCGGATTGCATTACAGTTTCCACCTCACGCAGGTTGTTGCTGACCAGGGTTGAGCCGGAACTTACGATATCGAATATAGCATCGGCCAGACCTATGCCGGGAGCAATCTCCACGGAGCCGGTTATCACGTGAGTCTCAACCTTGATTCCTTTCTCCTTGAGGTAGTTTCTCAGGATTACAGGGTAGGAAGTGGCAATCTTCTTCCCGTTGAACCACTCAAGACCTTTGTAATCAATGGCTTTGGGGATGGCAAGCGAAAGGCGGCATCGGCTGAATCCCAGACGCTTTATCACATCGGCCTTCTCCTGCCGCTCCACGAACTCATTCTCACCCACAATACCTACATCGGCTACACCTCCTGCAACAGACTGGGGTATGTCATCATCACGCAGGAACAGGACCTCGACCGGGAAATTGCCGGCCTGGACCAGAAGCGTACGCTTGGATACCCCTAAGCTTATGCCTGATTCCTGAAGCAACGCCATTGTCTCATCGTAAAGGCGTCCTTTGGACTGAACTGCAATTCTCAACATATTCTTTGGTTTTAATCATTTCAATAAAAAGAGGCTCACCGTTTATCGGCAAGCCTCATGTATAAATATACGCCATTTATAGCCTACCGATCAGAATCTGCAGGTATGGTGATGGTGGTATGATACAATTCTCTTCATTCCGACTGCAAAAATACGTCCTTTATTTTGTATATGCAAAATATTTGCCGTTTTATTGTCGTTATCAGGCTTGATTTTTATAACAAAGTGAAAATGAATTAATTGGAAATTTTTGCTTGGAGGATTGGAAAATATGCGGTAATTTTGCAGCCCGAAATAATAATTCTGTCGCTATAAGGTGCGACGTTTGCAATGGGAGAAACTATATACAACGGGCCGGAAATGAGTCCCAGGAAAATCCTTGTACTGATTCTGACGGCTGTGGTGATATTGGTGCTTTTCCTTACAAGAACCAGATGTGAGGAGCCCGTCCCGGAAGCCGTGGTGGAAGAGGTCCGGCCTGTGGAATATCTTTACATTTCTCCTTTCGATTCGCTTTTCCGGTTATATGCCGACAGTGTGTGTGACTGGAAGATGCTTGCCGCCATTGCGTACGTGGAGTCCAGGTTCGACACTGCGGCAAGGTCATCACAGGGGGCTATGGGATTGATGCAGATAATGCCTTCCACATACAGGAACATGCTGGCCCGCCTCGGAGAGCATGACACTACCGCGCAGAATACGGAGCTGGATGTAAGGGTGGCGGTGCGTTATCTGGACGAGATGGACAAGATGTTCGGGTTCATCAACAGTGAGGAGCGGATCAATTATATTCTGGGCAGTTACAACGGCGGCACGAGCCATATTTTCGACGCGATGCGTTTAGCTCGGAAAGATGGAATAAACCGTTACAGATGGTGTAACATAGAACCGATACTTGAATCTTTGACCGATTCCCTGGTATATTCGGACAGTGTATGCAAGTTCGGTTACTTTGATGCGACCGAGATGATCCGGTATGTCCGGAATGTCAAACGTAAATATAATGAATACAATACTTTGGATCTGATGTTCAGGGCATCGGAAAAACTTGCAGAAAACAACAATGAGATATATTATAACGATTGACCAGAGGACTTCCTCGTCGAAGGCCCTTCTGTTTGATGAAAAACTTAATCTTGTAGGCCATAGCGTAGTACCGTACAGGGTGCTGCATCCCAAGGATGACTGGGCGGAGGCCGATGCCGAAGATATCTATGAGACTACCGTCGAGGCTGTAAGGAGGCTTGAACTTCCCAAGGGTGATGACGTGACCTATTCCATATCGATGGTCAACCAGCGTGAGACATTCGTGATATGGGACAGGAATACAGGTAAGCCTGTCTATAAGGCTGTTCTCTGGCAATGCCGTAGAGGCGCACGTTTCTGCCAGGAGATAATAGAGAAAGGCTACGAGGCTACGGTACGCGAACATACAGGCCTTATCCCGGATACATATTTCTCGGCCAGTGGTGCCAAATGGGTGCTTGACAATGTTGAGAGTGTCCGTGAGAGGGCGGAGAAGGGCAGTCTGCTGTTCGGAACTGTTGACACATGGCTGATTTGGAAACTTACCCACGGCAAAGTACATGCCACCGACTATTCCAATGCCTCGCGTACATTGCTTTTCAACATCAGGGACCTGGAATGGGATTCCGACATGCTTAAGCTGTTCACCATTCCTGCATGCATGATGCCGGACGTGAAACCGTCCGATTCTGTGTTCGGTATGACGGATATTGAAGGCATTCTTCCCGCTCCGGTACAGATAGCGGGTGTGACAGGCAATTCCCACGGTGCGCTTGTGGGACAGCTCTGTTTCGATGCTGGAATGGGCAAGACCACTTACGGGACAGGGTCATCGGTAATGTTCAATATCGGCGAAGAGCCAGTGCCCGCACCGAACGGAATGGTCTGTTCCGTGGGTTATTCCATGTTTGACCATACTTGTTATGTTCTCGAGGGGCATGTCCACTCGTCAGGTGCGGTGCTTGACTGGATAATGGATAACTTGCATCTGGTCAGTTCTACCGATGAGATGCAGACATTGGCTGAGAGCGTGTCTGATAACGGCGGTGTCTATTTCGTGCCGGCTTTTGCAGGTCTGGGCTCGCCTTGGTGGGTTCCTGAGGCCAAGGCCATGATTACCGGGCTCACCATGTCGGTGAACAGGGCTCATGTCGTCCGGGCGGCACTGGAATCCATCGCATATCAGGTGGCCGATGTCGTTGAGCTGGCAACCCGTGACCTGACCACGCCATTGAGGCAACTCAGTATCGACGGGGAATCGGCTAAGAATGATTTCCTTATGCAGTTCCAGTCCGACATCCTGGGATTTCCTGTGAAACGGCTTGGGCTGGAAGAGGCTTCCGGCCTGGGGTCGGCCATACTTAACTGCTGTGCCTGCGGAATATACACATCTGTGGAGCAGATCCGTGAAATACGCAAGGTGAGCGAGATATGCGTACCGGAAATGAAGGCGGAGGAGCGGATCCGTCTGCGTCAGGGTTGGCTCCAGAGCGTGCACACTGTCATGCTCAGTACAAGACACTGATTTCAGTTCATAAGAGCTCTTGCTATTTCGCGCTTGTCCTCATTCTCCTTGATGGATTGGCGCTTGTCATACTGGTGCTTGCCTTTTGCCAGGGCAATGACCAGTTTAGCCAGTCCGTTCTCATTGATGAACATGCGTATGGGGACAATTGTAAATCCGGGGGTCTTGCTGTCCTGAGCCAGTTTACGGAGTTCTTTTCCTGTAAGAAGCAGCTTGCGGTCCCGTTTCGCCGAATGGTTGTTGTATGACCCGTAGAAGTACTCCGCGATATGCATGTTCCTGACCCACAGCTCACCGTTGATGAAAGTGCACCATGAGTCCGCAAGACTGGCCTTGGACTGCCGGATTGACTTTATCTCGGTGCCGGTCAACACTATACCGGCTGTGTAGGTGTCAATCAGTTCGTAGTCAAATGTCGCCTTTTTGTTCTTTATGCTGACAGACTGGCTTTTGCGTGATGTCATCGGCTCCTTTTGCTAAAAATCAAACGGAATCTGGACAGTCTGTGGAAGTCCCGGTACGGGCTGTACATATTTGGGGTTTATCGCGTTCTTGCTGTTCCTTGCCCTCAGGGTGTCTGGGGTTACGACCCTGACCTGGATCCTGTCGGTATCCAGCATCCTGAGCGATTCCAGCATGTAATCACGGCGAGCCTGTTCCACCGGGTCGGATACAGGGTCGGCAAGGGTGGAGATGTCGCAGTTCAGGATGGTCTGGGTGTAGTCGGGGTTGAGACTGACGTCATCATCGGGAATCAGCGAGTACAGCCTGACCACAAGCGTGTCCTCCAACACTTCAACAGGATAGAAATAGAACTTAGGCTCACGTGCGTATTCCGGAATGAAGAATACGGGAGTTACATTGATGATGTGTCCCGAATTCCAGATGGCAGGATAGGAGGTCTTGCCCATGAGGCTGACGGAAAACTTGTAGTAGAAATTCAGTGTGTCGGAAGGCATACGTGACTCTAATGACTGCACTTTGAGCTTGTTGACCTGGAGGAGTTCTACTGTGCTGTTGTCAGCCGAGCCCTCGGCCTTGAATTCCATCGTGGCCAGGACCCTGTCACCCGGATCGACCCCGAAACGTGCCAGATGGGAGGGGTTGTTGAAGTTCTTGAGGGTAATTTTTTCCTGGATTCCGTCTATCTTGTCGGGGATGATTCCTGTTCCGGTCTGGTCAGAATAGACTGTACCTATCCTGTATATCCTTTCGGTGAAGGTTGACTGCTCTGCGGGTCCGCATCCCGGTAGGAACAGGCTTGCAAAAAACGTGGCTACAATGGCGGAAACTAAACTTTTTCTCATATTCCTGTTATTTAGACCCCTTTGTAGAGGGATGTGTTCCGGCTGCAAACTTACATAAAATCTTCTGATTTTGCATCTGCCGGATATAGAATCTGTTTTGATTTTATCCGATGTTTACCCGCCACGACAGAGCGGACAGGCTCCCTCTGTCTGTCTGGCTTACAGAAAACTGAATTATATCCGATGTTTTTGTTCATTTAAACGGACAAAACAGGAGTGCTTGAAAACAGGCTATATTAAATTTCACGGAACAAATCAAAACAGATTCTTAATAATTATGGTGGAAAATACTAATTTTGCGGACGATTGGAAAATCAGTATTAAAAACCATAATAGATTTTATGATTTACTCAAAAGAAGTTGAAAACATGTGCGTGGTCCAGAAAGGTCCCAAGCACGGTCCCGCTCCCATTCCGGAAGAGGGTAAGTGGATTAAGGCCAAGGATATCAAGGATATCTCAGGCTATACCCACGGTATTGGTTGGTGCGCTCCTCAGCAGGGTGCATGCAAACTGTCCCTGAACATCAAGAACGGTATCATCGAGGAGGCTCTCATCGAAACTATCGGCTGCTCAGGTATGACTCACTCAGCCGCTATGGCTGCCGAGATCCTGCAGGGCAAGACTCTGCTGGAGGCTCTGAACACTGACCTGGTATGCGACGCTATCAACACCGCCATGCGCGAGCTGTTCCTGCAGATCGTCTATGGCCGTTCACAGAGCGCATTCTCGGAGGGTGGTCTGATTGTAGGTGCCGGTCTGGAGGACCTTGGCAAGGGTCTGCGCAGCCAGGTAGGTACCATGTACGGCACCAAGGCCAAGGGTGTCCGCTACCTTGAGATGGCCGAGGGTTATGTAAACCGCATCGCTCTGGACAAGGACGATCAGGTTTGCGGTTATGAGTTCATCAACTTCGGTAAGCTCATGGATGAGATTAAGAAGGGTACCGATGCCAACGAAGCTCTCAAGAAGGTTACTTCAACCTACGGTCGCTTCAGCAAGGAGGCCGGTGCAGTAAAGATTATTGACCCCCGTAAAGAATAAGGAGATACAACTATGATCAGAGAAGTCAAGTTCGAATCACAGGATCGCCGCATGAAGCAGATCCTCGCTGCTCTTAACGAGCATGGAATCTCCTCAATTGAAGAGGCTAACAAGATTTGTGACAGCTACGGCATCGATCCTTACAAGGCTTGTGAGGAGACTCAGCCTATCTGCTTTGAGAACGCCAAGTGGGCTTACGTTGTAGGTTGCGCCATCGCTCTCAAGGAGGGTGAGAAGACTGGTGACAAGAGCGCCGTCAAGGCTGCCGAGAACATCGGTATCGGCCTTCAGAGCTTCTGCATTCCCGGTTCAGTTGCCGATGACCGTAAGGTAGGTCTTGGCCACGGTAACCTGGCTGCCCGTCTGCTGTCAGAGAAGACACAGTGCTTTGCATTCCTGGCCGGTCACGAGAGTTTCGCTGCCGCTGAGGGTGCCATCAAGATTGCCGCTAAGGCCGATAAGGTTCGCAAGCAGCCCCTGCGCGTTATCCTGAACGGTCTGGGCAAGGATGCCGCACAGATCATCAGCCGTATCAACGGTTTCACATACGTTCAG
>JAGCDE010000004.1 GCA_017651315.1 Bacteroidaceae bacterium | reverse complement strand
TCTTTGAGATTTGCCACATGGACAGATGTTCTTTCGTGTAAAGATCAATAACCTTTCTGTAATACAGATCTTTCAAAACTGTACGATTACTCTTCATTGTTAACTCGATTTTGCGAGTCAACTTTTTTTAGGGCAAGACAGTTGGTCCCCACCTGAAATAATTTGCCAGTTAATGCCCGACACTTCATCCCGAAGTTCGGCAACGACCTGTGGAAGGTCATTGAACGTTAATTCATTATTTGTCATTTTACAACACGCCCCTTTAGTGGAATCGTGCTGCAAAGGAATCCCGTTACAAATCGGAGGGCAAGCCACTTATTGATAATTGGTGCGTCACGTAACAATCATTTGTCTTGCAGAAAATCTCAAAAAAGTGTATGTTTGCATCGTGTAAAATCTCAAAAAGGTGTAAGATATGAAAGGCCGGAAATCTCAAAAAGGTGCAGATAGCATCATTATGAAGCGTAAAACATATCAGAAACTCCTTGATTGGAAGGAGAAAAGAAACGGTGAGGTGGCACTACTCGTAGAAGGAGCGCGACGAATCGGAAAGAGTTATATCGTAGAGGAATTCGCCAAGAATGAGTATGAGTCATACATTCTCATCGACTTCAATAAGGCTCCCCAGATGGTCAGAGATTGGTTTGACCACTATCTGGAAGACCTTGACACACTTTTCCTCTATCTGAGCCAACACTATAAAGTGAGGCTCCATGAGCGCAAGTCGCTCATCATCCTTGATGAGATACAGCTATGCCCCAGAGCGAGAGCAGCCATCAAGTTTCTGGTGGCCGACAGAAGGTATGACTACATTGAGACGGGATCTTTGGTAAGTATTAAGAAAAACACACAAGGCATCGTGCTCCCATCGGAAGAACGTTCTATTCAGATGTACCCGATGGACTTTGAAGAGTTTCTTTGGGCTACAGGTAATGATATGCTGATGGACTTGATACGTAAGATGTATGTAGAGCAGAAACCGATGGGACAGGCTTTCCATCGTCAGGCAATGGATGCCTTCCGTCTCTATATGATAGTTGGAGGAATGCCGCAAGCCGTTAAAAAGTATGTTGAGACCAAAGACTTTGATGCCGTAGATGCAGCAAAGCGCGATGTGCTGGCTATCTATCGTAATGACATATTCAATTATGCCGGCGAGATAGCAGACAAGGTGGTGTCTATCTTCGACCAGATTCCTCCTCAGCTCTCCAGGCACGAAAAGAAGTTTCGGTTGTCAGCCCTGAAACCAGGTGCAAAATATCGTGATTGGGACGATGCCTTCTTCTGGCTTAAGGACTCGAGGGTTGTCAATATGTGCTACAATTCGACAGAACCGAACATCGGACTGAAGATGAACGAAGACCGTACGACATTGAAGTGTTATATGAACGATACAGGCTTGTTAATCAGCCATGCTTTCGATGAAAAGAGCATCGTCTCGTCTGAGATTTACCAGAAACTGCTCTTTGGAAAGCTGGAGGTGAACGAGGGGATGCTCATTGAGAATATCGTGGCCCAGATGCTGACAGCCAGCGGTAACAAGCTCTTTTTCTACAGTAAGTCGTCAGAGGAAGCCGAGGAACGAATGGAAATAGACTTCTTGCTTCAAAAGGACAGAGTGACCAGTCGCCACAATATCCGCCCGATAGAAGTCAAAAGCAGCAAGAACTACACTTTATCTTCCCTAAAGAAGTGTATGAATAAGTTTGGAGAGTATATGACCACTCCTACTGTTTTACATGCAGCTGACTATAAAGTAGAGGATGGTATCACCTATCTTCCTCTTTACATGACACCTTTATTATAAGTACAAGGAAGATAGGGTCTGAAGTCCTATAGGTTAGCCATACCCATTGACCGAGCCTAGACCGAGCCTGGACCGAGCCTGGACCTAGCCTGGACTATGGTTAGAGTCATAAACCAGTTGTGATACCAGACGGTCGTACCGTGAGCCTCTTTCCCTGTAGTAGAGCAGGATCAGGTATTCGTTTCCGGTCTCATACCAGTCTCCTTCGGCAGGTTTTGTCTCACCGGCAGTCTCTCCGTCCGGAACCCAGAGGTACTGGTAGTCGTATGCTCCCTGCTTGAGGAGTATTGAGGCCTGGTAAGCTCTCTCCTGAGGGTTGTATTCCATTTCATACTTAGTGGTCAGGTTTCCTCCGCTGAAATGGCCGTAAACGTACATCCTGCCTCCTGTCAGACGCTCGCTTGCCAGATTGAAATGTACGAACAGGTAATCGGCCTCGGTGTCGTTGTCGCTGGCCTGGTTGTAGCGTATCAGGTAGCGTCCGTTATGGTCATGGTCGAACTTGTAGGCGTGGCGGCGGGTGTCCTGCATGAGTGTGGCATGATAGAACGGGTCGTGGAAGGCTATACGGTCCACATTCATGAAATAGTCATACATGTTGACTATCTCAAAGCGGCGGAACTCGTTGCCGGCCGGGAAGATAAGCTCGCGGCAATGCTCATAGGTGAGTTTGTTTCCTGCATTGTAGGTGGGGGTAGGGTTGAGGACCGCATTGTCAGTACGGCCGTTCTGCATGACTACCGTGTAAAGGTCTTTGGTGTGGTCACGGACGCGGAGAGAGCTGTAGTTGACCTCGAGTCCTACCTGCTGGTGGGATTCACGGGTGTCTATATCGGTATTGTCAGTGACACTGGCTGAGAGTAACGGCATCCCTTCCGACAGGCAGAACTTGAAATAGGCCACTTCACGGCCGTCCTCACAGACGGAGAGGCGGTAGTTGCCGGACAGTTTAAGCTTAACTTCATCATTGGGGATGGTCAGGCGGTAGTGGGTGTAGTCGAATGTGGTGTTGAGCGAGTTCTCCCAGTCGTCTATCGGCTGGTCGTTGAATCCGTCCAGATATTCGGACTCCAGTATGTCGGACGGTTCCCACAGGACGTTGCAGTGCCGGATGCGGTATGTGAAACGGCGGTACTGGTGTGACATCTCATCGAACGAGAAGGTTATGGTCTCATCGGAGGTCATGTCAACCACAGGCGGTCGCTCCCAGTCACCCGCTACAATCATTCTGAGGGTGTTTATCTGCTCTGTTCTGCTCCCGAACCACTGGGCATGGGATACACAGGGCTGCAGGAGCAGTATTGCGGTAAGGCTTATTATGTGCAGTCTGTTTCTCATCTGACTTTTATTATTATGCGGCGATAGGCGGTCAGGTTAAACGGGCCGTCATCATGAATCTCACAAATCAAGTGATATGTCTTTCCTGCGGAGTCATCGGATAGCGTAACGGTTACTTTGGCCGATTCCGGGTCGCTTATTGCGGGACAGGCGGTTTCACCGGGGAATTCCTGGAACCACCAGCTGAATGTGAGTCTGTCACCGTCAGGGTCCGATGAGTCGGATGCGTCAAGCTGGAGTTCCTCTCCGGTCCTGACGGTCAGCTCCAGGGGTTTGAGGTCTTGTGTCCCGTTCACGACAGCTATGGGATTATGGTTGCCTTTTCCTGTGTCGGCCCACTGCATGCGGGCGGCAAAATCATTGAATTCATCGGGGTAGAACTTGTGCTCGTAAGTGTTCGAGATGCCTTTGAGCGGCTGCTGCCAGTTGGTCCAGGCGTAGGTCTCGCGGTCGGGCGAGATTCCGAACTGATGACAGCCTCCCCAGCCAATCTGGGTGGGGTCATCGGGGTCGTTCAGGCCGTTGGGCATCACGTGAAGGAAGCTGGGAGTATCGCCCTCCACACCCCAGAGGAACTTGGGATAGACCTTGCCCATAGCTCCCTTGCCTTGTATAAGCTGCTCGTATTTGCTCCAGTTGGATTTGCCTAAATCGTTCTGGTTGAGCCAGGCGCTCTCGTCCCATACCAGCATCAGCTGGTCGGAGTATTCACGCCTGAGCCACTGGTGTGAGCTGTAGGCGCGGTTCATGCGCATGCTGTACTGCATGTCCTGGTCGGTGATGGTGTAAAGGCGGAACTTGCTGAGGAACTTCTTCAGCTCCTCGGGACTGCGTTCCTGTTTGACACGCCATACCGCCTGGGCGAATGTGTTGGCTCCTCCCCATGAACAGAGCCATATGGGGCGGTCATCATCCTCATCGGCCAGACGTATGAGCAACTCGCTTCCGGGGGAATCGTTACCCTCACCGATCACTCCGATTCCTGCACGCCGGCTTCCCATCATGGCGCGGCTGCGTATGTAGTCCGCACTGGGCCAGTAACCGAGTTCCTGTCTGCCCTGCTCCTCATGGGAATTCCTGAAACCTTTCTGACCGGAGCGTTTCATGAGGTTCAGGACATCGGTCTGGTATGCATCGATGACGCGTGTCAGATAGACCGACCAATCCTGAGGGTAGGGGTCGCAGTTCCAGCCTATCGTGGTGAATATTCCCTCTATCTCGAAACGGTCTGCGTATGCGAGCAGACGCACAGCAGATTCATTGTCATCGGGCTCCACCTCGGCCGGGCCTATGTCGGTCATTATGACTATCCTGGGTTTGAGTACCTGGGCGGTTCCACCGGTCTTTTCAGAGCACGATGTGCAGAGAGCCCATGAGAAGAGCATGATGCCTGCCAGACTGTTGCTTATTAATTTCATCGTTTACGGTTTTATTACAAATCTTTCCGAATCACATACTGACTGATTCTATCTTCAAAGGTAAGAATTCTTTTTAGAGTCCGTATTATGTGACGGATTGAAAAAATGAGTAATTTCGCAGTCCGAAACGAGAAAGCTATGGCTAAAGAACTGAAAGACCTTACCAAACGGAGCGAGAACTACTCGCAGTGGTATAATGAGCTGGTGGTTAAGGCTGACCTTGCCGAGCAGGCGCCTGTGCGCGGTTGCATGGTGATAAAGCCTTACGGTTATGCGATATGGGAGAAGATACAGCGTACCCTTGATGACAAGTTCAAGGAGACCGGTCATGTGAACGCTTATTTTCCCCTGCTTATACCCAAGTCATATCTGAGCCGTGAGGCTGAGCACGTGGAGGGCTTCGCCAAGGAGTGTGCCGTGGTGACACATTACCGCCTCAAGAATGCCGAGGACGGCAGCGGAGTCACTGTGGATCCCGCAGCTAAACTGGAAGAGGAACTGATAGTCCGTCCCACATCCGAGACAATCATCTGGGCTACATATAAGAACTGGATCAAGTCATACCGTGACCTGCCCATCCTGTGCAACCAGTGGGCCAATGTGATGCGCTGGGAGATGCGTCCGCGTCTGTTCCTGCGTACCGCTGAGTTCCTGTGGCAGGAGGGGCATACCGCGCACGCCACCCGTGAGGAGGCAGAGCAGGAGGCACGCCGTATGCAGCAGGTATATGCAGACTTTGTAGAGGGTTACATGGCTGTTCCGGTAGTTCGTGGCGTCAAGTCCGAGACCGAGCGTTTTGCAGGTGCCCTGGATACTTACACAATAGAGTCAATGACTCAGGACGGCAAGGCACTGCAGTGCGGAACATCACATTTCCTGGGGCAGAACTTTGCCAAGGCTTTCGATGTCCAGTTCATCAACAAGGAGAACAAACTGGAGTACGTGTGGGCTACCTCATGGGGTGTATCGACACGTCTGATGGGTGCGCTCATAATGGCTCATTCCGATGACAACGGTCTGGTGCTGCCTCCTAAACTTGCCCCCATACAGGTAGTGATAGTTCCTATCTACAAGAATGCCGATGATCTGGCGCAGATAAGCGCCAAGGTTGACACTCTGGTAGATGCTCTCCGTAAGAAGGGTATCAGCGTCAGGTATGACGATGCCGACAACAAGCGTCCCGGATTCAAGTTCGCCGATTATGAGGTAAAGGGTGTGCCCGTACGCGTGGCAATGGGTATGCGTGACCTTGAGGCAGGCACATGTGAGATCATGCGCCGTGACACTCTTGAGAAGGAGACAGTTCCGTTTGAGGGATTGGAGGAGCTTATCGCGAATCTGCTTGATGAGATGCAGACCGCAATATTTGAGAAGGCCAAGGCATGGCGTGACGCACGCATGGTTGAGGTGAACAGCTACGATGAATTCAAGGAGAAAATAGAGGCCGGTTACTTTGTCCTGGCACATTGGGACGGTACCGCTGAGACCGAGGCTAAGATCAAGGAGGAGACCAAAGCAACTATCCGCTGTCTGCCTTTCGGCATGAAGGATGAACCGGGTACCGATGTCTATAGCGGCAAGCCCGCGGCCCGCCGCGTGCTGTTTGCACGTTCCTATTAAGTTGAATAACCTGTATAAAAACAAGCCATTGGCCGCATTCGGAAGCCAATGGCTTGTTTTTTTATATCCGTCACTTCTTGCGGAACCAGTTGTTGAAGTCCTTGTCAAAGACCAGTCCCACGCCCTGTGTGGTCAGGACAGTCTTTGAGAAGTAGCGGTCATTGTCCCTGCTGTAACCCTTCAGGCTTATGCCGTATTCGGGGAAGAGCTTGTAACGGAATTCGAAATCGCCTATGAAGTTGGAGGTATTGGTGAGCGTGTTCTCCTTGTAACCGAAATTACCGTTGACAAGCAGGCGGTTGTTCAGCAGATGTGCCTCCAGAATCCCTTCGAACTCCTTGTTGTTCAGGCTCGTGACATCGTTGGAGAGATAACTGCTGGCACTCAGGTTGCTCGAGAACGAGATTGTCTCTGTGTCAAATACCTGTGAGAGCAGGTTGTTTATCTGGCCGCTGACGGTGGAGTTCACGATAGATTCCATCGCGCTTGGCGAGAGGCCGTCATCGGTCGGGTTCTGCGCCGAGAAATCGTATGTATAGAAACGGCCTATGGCAAGCAGGTAGAGGAACTGTAGGTTACGCTGCTCCTCCGTTGAAATGGCACTTGCCAGCAGGTCCCTCTCCTCGGCTGTTGCTGACGGCATATCCACATCGAATGTCAGTTTCGGGTTGGACACGTTGCCGCTGATATCCATGAGGCAGCGTACCCTTACGTTGTTCTTGGAGGTTGCGGAAGGGTCTATGTCAAGGATGGAGACTGAGTTTACGCTGTGATAGGTATGTATGTCGAACTCGGTGTCCATGGGCGATCCGTTGAAGCGTACAAAACTGTTGTCCATGAGCGTGAAGTTCTTTCTGATAAGGTCCTCAAGCGTGAGGGTGCACTGACCGTACCGGATATTATAAAGTCCGTTGAGTGCTATACCGTCCTTAGGCTTGTATTTGGCCGAAATGTCTCCTGTACCGCGGAAAGAGCCGTTGAGAGAGCTTATGGCAAGGTCAATGACGGCATCCTCGGTGCATTGGACATCGAAGTCCAGGCTTAGCTTGGACTCTTTCCTGGGATTGGCAGCCGGAATGACGGCATTGACAGCCTCCTCGTTCAATGTGAGTGTGTTCCTGTCAACGATGGTGAGGAAATTGTAGTTGGCCACATTGGGTGATGACATGCTGTAACCGACTCTCGTGCCCGGAGCAGTCTTCATGTCGGCGGTAACGGCAAGTCCCCCGCTGTTGACCTTGAGTGTCATGGAACCGTTGGCGAAGACGGTGGCATAGATGCTGTTCATTTCGCTCTTGGGCACGTTATAGACCTGCATGCCATTCACCTTCGCCTTCATGTCAACGGTCCAGTCGGAGAAATTGTGGTGGTTCAGGATACAGGTCATCAGGCCGTCATGACCGGATTCATCGTAGAATTCCACATTTTTGAAGAGCATCCTGTCGGGCTCGAACCAGAGAGTATCCCGCTTGATTATGAAGGTGGTGTTGATGATGTCCTGGACAAAGAAACCGTCCTCAAGTATGGCTTCGCCCTCCAGATTGAAACCTTTCAAGGGGCCGTACAGCCGCAGCTTGCCGGTGGCCTTGCCTCCTATCTCCTTGAATGCCACTTTTGTCCAGAGGTTGAGGAAATGCAGGTCGGTATGGTTCGCGTCAAGGTTAACCTCAATGAACTTTGACTTGGGCTCGAAATAGCCTGAGAGCAGGGTGGAGGATGACTGGGCGTCATGCATCTCACCTTCTATTTCGATGCGCTCGTCCGTATTGTTCCAGCCGACATTGGCCTCAAGCCGCCCGTGGTATGAATCGAGAATCTCGAAACCGTCAATCGCGATGTTACCCGCCAGCAGGGGAGTTCCCAGTATCCCGGCGGCAGACATCTGTCCAGATGCTATTCCCTTGAGCCCGAGTTTTCCGTTGGCATTGAGCATATCCATGACCTGTCCAAGGTCAATGCGGCTCATGTTCAGCGTCAGCACATCGGTGGAATCGGCCGAAACGCATCCGTCGGCATAGAGATACTGGCTTCCGTCGGTGACTTTGAGTCCTGAAACAGTTACTTTCCCGTTCTCCGTGGAGATTCCGGTCTTAGAGAGCTCCCAGACCGTGCCGGCCGCTATGATCAGTGTGGAGTCAATGGCGGTGGAGGTGTTCAGTGACCCTTCGCGCCTGTTGTATTCGCCGAAGAGTGTGGATGCTGTCAGGGAACCCTCGAATTCGCCTTCTGTGTGGTTCTTCCAGCTGATGCTGCTGAGGAGACGGTCATCGGTCCCGTCCATGGAGAGCGTGAGTGTTGTCTTGCCGTCGTCAGCCGTACCGTATGTGCCGGAAAGGAGCATGGTCATCTTCTCATCGGCCGAAAATGCGAGGGTCGTGTTCTCGATACGTTTATCTCCTATGCCGATGCCGGGGACGTCAATGTTGAGGTCGCACCGGTCAACCTTGTCATCAAAGTAGCATGTGAGACTGACAGGACGGTCTATGGATACTGGCTGATGGAACACTTTTCTGAGGATTTCGGTGCTGTAGATGGATGCCTGGGCGTGGAAACAGTCCCTGCCGGGTTCAGGCACCGGCTTGACACCTGTCTTTCCGGTAATGTATTTTCCAAGTTCCGGCAGGTTGTAGCCACAGACCTTGATGAGTGAACCTGGAAGTGTAGTGAGACTGTACTCGCCTATGACGCTTGCGTTGAAGAAGTCGCCGAAGAGGGATATTGACCTGCTTCCGGATTTGGCGTCAAGGGTTCCGATGGCTGCTGTCAAGTGCTCCATGAACCAGTCGCTTCCATAATCGTGGTATTGGAGACTGTCCACGATGATTCTTGCCGAGAGATTGTCCATGTTGCTCCCGGAAGCTTCGGCCGCCATCATGAACGTGACTGACAGGTCCTCTGTGCCGGAGAGTTTCAGGGCATTAAGGTTGACACTGTCAGCTTTCACTCTCAGATGACCGGAGGGCAGGGCTCTGCCTAAATCGGCATCGGCTGCCAGTGAAACGGAGGCGTTCGGGTCGCTGAACCTCAGGTCTGCTGTTATTCTCTTGTCCCTCAAGGTCCCGCTTATGCCTACATCACGGTAAGTGTAACCTTTGAAGAGAGCGTTTCTTATACGTCCGTCGTAGGTGCCGGAGAATATGCCGTCGCTCTCCTTGGCCGAGGCGTTGAGTACCAGGTTGCACTCTCCGAGAGAGCTGTTGCCGGTGAGTCGTCCCAGGTTGATGGTGTCAGCGGTCAAGGCGAGGCTGTAGGTGCTGTTCAAACCGGTCAGCGCCATGTCAGCGGTGCCGGCCTCCGTCTTAAGGAGCGCTGTGACCTTGGGGCTTGCCACGTCCCCGTCGGCTTTCAGGTCAAGGGATGCTTCTCCTGCGGAGGAGAGAATTGCAGGGAGCTTGAAGCCAAAACCCTCTAACTGTTTCTCAGCCCATTCCGCCATGGTCTCTGCCAGATTGACTTTCAGGCTGAATCCGTCCACTGACTTGAAACGCAGGGATCTGTCGGTGGAAAGGGTGCCTTTGCTCCTGATGACGAACTGGCGGGAGCGGGGATGTATGTCAAGCTCGGAGAGCAGGAACGAGTTGTTGTCGCCGAAGCCGTTTAAGCTGATGATGACAGGTTCGGTCAGTGTTGCCGCACCGGGTATGAAAGCTTTGAAGTCACGGCCTCTGACGGAGGCTTTCAAATCGGCGGAGAGTTTGACCGGAACCTCGGACATACCTTTCAGCCCGACACCTGCATTAAGGCTGCCTATCCTTACGGAGCTGCCGCGTGTGGTGAGTGACATGCCGTTGACCGTAAGCGAATGCTCATCGACGGAGAGAGCGCCGTGGAGATCGTCAAGGGTAAAACCGGAATGTTCGGTAAAGGCAAGCTTTCTGACTACTGCAGCTATTGAATCCTTTGTGAGGGTCTTGAGTGACAGATTGGCGTTGAGACCACTCACAGATATATGGCCGGTGTTGAACTGTTGCGGAGTCCGTGGGACAGAGTTGATGTCATATCTGACAGAACCGTTCCTGATCAGGATTGAATTGGCCTTGAGGGCCATATTCTTGTCGGAGTTTCCTCCGCCCTGGAACCGCTCCATGATGAACGCGTAGTTGGGTGGCGCATCGGCGCTGTCCTTGTGAAGCCGGATGCTTGGACTGCGAAGCCTTATGCTTGTTATGTTAAGCCGGCCGAACAGAAGGTCGGTCGGCTTGAACCGCAGTGTGGCAGAACCGATATATGCGAGAGTATCTTCGGCGAGGTCATAAACCGTCAGGCCGTCAATGGTTATTCCGAACGGATATGCGAACTGGACAGTTCCCGCGTTTACTTCAGTCTCCAGAACGGAGCCGGCAATGCTGACCACACGACGCGCGGTCTCCTGCTGGATTTTCTTGCTGTTCAGCAGGGTGTGCCCGGTCAGAAACAGCGCGAGGAGCACTGCTGCCAGGATGTGGAGGATTCTTCCGGTCTTCATTCGGGTGACATCTTAACTTGCAAAAATACAACTTTCAACTGTAAAACTCCAGGTAACGGACAAACATTTTTTCCACAGATTTTATGATGTTGCAACAGGATTGAAGAGAACTCCGGGGTGTTGAAAACAAATCGCCGGATTGGGCGGTTGTTACCTATATTATTATTAACTTCGCGCCCGAATTAAGCTAACTGAATAATTCTATATAATTTCAACAACACAAAATGGCAGAAATCATTCGTTTACGAAAAGGTCTGGACATTAGGTTGCTGGGTGAACCCGTTAAGGAGATTGCAGAATTGGAACTGTCCGGTACATACGCGGTGTGTCCCGACAATTTCACAGGGGTGACTCCTAAGCCGGTTGTAAAAGAGCAGCAGATTGTCAAGGCCGGCGAGGCCCTGTTCATTGACAAGAACCACCCTGACGTGAAATTCGTCTCACCGGTCAGCGGAGAGGTGCTTGCCGTGAACCGCGGAGCCCGTCGCAAGGTTCTGAGCATCGTGGTCAAACCCGATGTCAATCAGAATTGGGTGGAGTTCAAGACTAAGAGCGTGCAGTCTCTTTCCGGTGATGAAATCAAGTCTGCCTTGATGGAATCCGGTCTGTTCGGTTTCATACGTCAGCGTCCGTATGATGTCATAGCCAATCCTGATGATACCCCTCGCGGTATTTTCGTCTCGGGATTTGATTCGAATCCTCTTGCTCCCGATTTCGAATTCGTACTCCAGGGCAATGAGCTGGATTTCCAGACAGGACTCAGCGCACTTGCCAAAATCGCTCCGACTACCTTGAGCATCAGTGCAGACCAGACCGCACCGGCTTTGACTCAGGCCAAGAATGTGGATCTCTACAAGTTCAAGGGCGCTCATCCCGCAGGTAATGTGGGTGTGCAGATCAACCACATCAAACCTGTCAACAAGGGTGAGGTGGTATGGACTGTGGCTCCTGAGGCCGTGATATTCATGGGACGTCTTTTCAACAAGGGAATCGTAGATATGACAAGGGTGGTTGCCGTGGCTGGTGAGGAGGTGGTCAATCCTTCATACGTCAAGGTCATGGCGGGCGCTCAGATATCCACACTTCTGGACGGCCGTCTTAACAAGACCGGACACATCCGCATCATAAACGGTAACGTGCTGACCGGTGTCAAGTGCACCAAGGATGATTACTTAGGCGCATTCGCCAATATGGTGACCGTTATCCCCGAGGGTGACGACGTTAACGAGTTCATGGGCTGGATAGCTCCCCGTTTCAAGCAGTTCAGCGTAAGCCGCACATTCTTCAGCTGGCTGGCATGCAAGAAACAGTTCAGCATCGATGCACGCATCAAGGGCGGCGAGCGCCACATGATCATGTCAAACGAGTACGATAAGGTGTTCCCCATGGATATCTATCCCGAGTATCTTATCAAGGCTATCATAACAGGCAATATCGACAAGATGGAGGCCTACGGTATCTACGAAGTCGCCCCCGAGGATTTTGCACTGTGCGAGTTTGTAGATTCATCTAAACTTGAGCTTCAGCGTATTGTACGTGAGGGCTTGAATAACCTGCGTGCCGAGATGGCCTAAAACCATAGGAAGTCATGAGTTTAAGAAATTACATAGACAAGATCAAACCGAATTTCGAGGAGGGTGGCAAACTGCACGCTTTCCGCTCGGTTTTTGAAGGTTTCGAGACCTTCCTTTATGTTCCGAACGACACCGCAAAGAACGGTGTGAACATCCATGACTCATTCGACAGCAAGCGAATGATGATCATGGTTGTGATTGCCCTGGTTCCCGCTCTGCTGTTCGGTATGTACAATGTAGGCTATCAGCATTTTGCTCTGGCCGGTATGCTTGGACAGGCTACATTCTGGAGCAAGTTCTGGTTCGGCTTCCTGGCCGTTCTGCCCAGACTGATCGTATCTTACGTAGTAGGTCTTACAATCGAGTTCATCGTGGCCCAGTGGAAGCACGAGGAGATTCAGGAGGGATTCCTGGTGTCAGGTTTCATAATCCCGCTGATTGTTCCCGCCACAACTCCGCTGTGGATTCTTGCAATTGCAGTGGCATTCTCCGTAATATTTGCCAAGGAGATATTCGGCGGTACGGGAATGAACTTCCTGAACGTGGCGCTGATTACCCGCGCATTCATATTCTTTGCCTATCCGTCGGTTATTACCGGTGAGACGGTATGGGTGGTTGACCACGCAATCTGCGGACTGGGTGCCGATATTGACGGAATGACCGCCGCTACCGCCTTAGGTACAGCTGCTACCACCGCTGCCGCTCCCGCATTCTCGATGGATATGGTTTGGGGCTTCATCCCCGGCTCGGTAGGTGAGACCAGCGTGATTGCCATCGCCCTGGGCGCCCTGCTTCTGCTCTATACCGGTATCGCAAGCTGGAAGACAATGCTTTCAGTATTCGCAGGCGGTATCTGCATGGCTCTCGTGTTCAACCAGTGGGGCCCCGACAATGCTATGGCTCAGATGCCCTGGTACGAGCATATCTGCTTAGGCGGTTTCTGCTTCGGTGCCGTATTCATGGCAACCGATCCGGTTACATCGGCCCGTACAGAGGTCGGTAAGTGGATATACGGTCTGCTCATAGGTATGATGGCTATCACAATCCGCGTCATGAACCCGGGTTATCCCGAAGGTATGATGCTGGCCATCCTGCTCATGAACTGCTTCGCTCCGCTCATTGACTACTGCGTTGTACAGCATAACGTGAACAAACGCGCTAAACGTGTAACTGTTAAGAAATAAGGATTATGGCTACGAAAAAATTCAGATGCAAGGTTTGTGGCTATGTCCACGAAGGAGACAAGGCTCCGGAGAAGTGCCCAATGTGCCAGGCACCTGCCAGTGAGTTCGAGGAGATTGTTGAGGCCGGTGCAGAGGCTGCCGCTCCTGCCGCTCCCGCAAAGAAGGGACTCAACACCAACAGTAACGTATATACTATCGTCTATGCTGCCGTAATGGTTATCATAGTGGCTTTCCTCCTGGTGTTTGTATCACAGACACTCAAGGAGCGCCAGACCGCAAATGTCATCAACGACACAAAGCAGCAGATACTCTCAGCCCTTAACCTGAGGGACCAGGCCGATGTGGCTTCGACATATTCAAAGGTTATCAAGGCCGATGCCCTGATGCAGGCCAACGGTTCACTCCAGGATTACAAGGGAGATTTCAATACCAGTTACAAGTCAGAGTTTGACAAGGGTAACCTGCATGTGTTTGTAGCTGATATTGACGGTCAGAAGAAATATGTCATCCCCATGAACGGACTTGGTCTTTGGGGTACAATCTGGGGTTACATCGCTCTGAATGAGGACCGCAACACAGTCTATGGCGTCTATTTCTCACACTCATCCGAGACTCCGGGTCTGGGCGGTGAGATTGCCGGACTCAAGTTCCAGAACCGTTTCCCGGGCAAGAACGTTGTCAACGGCCGCAATGTGGCTCTCAAGGTGGTCAAGTACGGCAAGGCCGACAAGAGCTCCAAGTATGAGATTGACGGTGTGACCGGCGCAACCATTACATCGACCGGTGTGAATGCTATGATTAATAAGGTGCTGTCAGCCTACGTTCCGTTCCTGACCGCTGCCAATGTAGGATCTAACTATTGATAGGATTATGGCAAACAAGAACAGTGAGGCTTTCAAACAGCCGTTGTGGGTCAACAACCCTGTATTGGTTCAGATTCTGGGTATATGTTCGGCTCTGGCCGTAACGGCTCAGCTCAAACCTGCCATCGTGATGGGCCTTTCAG
>JAGCDE010000058.1 GCA_017651315.1 Bacteroidaceae bacterium | reverse complement strand
TTATATATAAATATAATATTTCGTTTTGGACTATTTGATGCTCGGTTTTGAACTGCAACAACTGCAACGCAACAAAAAAACCGCGCCTTAGCCTGGAAAAATTTACTCCCTAGTTAGAGAAAAAAATTTTTCTAGTTAGCGCGTAAAAAAGTGCGCTTTTATTCGAAAACCGCAAAGGCCCCTGCATATCTTTGTCACGTCAACCAGGGAGAGGGAACGGCGCGCATTCCGGCACTTGGCCTGATAAGCGAAAAACATTTTTTAACAATTAACCATTTAAAACACCGATTATGGCACTTAAAGTAAAAGCAAGAGAACAGCTGATCAAGATTGGCAAGTATGCCGATTCCTATCGCTATGTGATGATTCCCGAGCTCTACACGCCTCTGTCCCAGGACAAGGTCATCAGGGAGGCGGCCCTGCGCTCAGGGGTGAGCCGCGGAGTGATGCAGGCCTGCTGGGATGCCGCAGGCGAGGTCATCAAGGCCTGGGCCACCGAAGGCCACAGCGTGGCTCTGCCCGGACTCGGAACCATGAGGTTCGGCCTCAAAGCCAAGAGCTGCGCCAGCGTGAATGAGGTAAAGACAAGCCTTATCTCCAGCCGACGGATCATTTTCACCCCCCACGACCGACCTCAAGGACGAGCTGGCCGGCACCACCATTCAGATAACCTGCTACGACCGCAACGGCAATGAGGTCAGGCGCGTGACAAGCACCGACCCCGGCACCGTGGAGGATCCGGAACAGGATGTGAACGGCGGCTCCGATGAGGACGAGAACACCAACGGAGGCGGTGATACCAACGGCGGCGATGAAAATGCAAACGGCGGCAGCGAGAACGGCGGAGGTGACACCAACGAAGGCAGCGGCGAGAACGGCGGAGGAGACTCTGACTCAAACGGCGGCTCCGGCAACGGTGAAGGCGACTGATTCCAATACTCACCTTTAAAAATCTGATATCATGGACAAGAAACGAGTGGTTGAGATTGTAGTGAAGGTTCTGGTTGCAGCCCTGACAGCCTTTGTCACGGCACTGACCACTACCAGCTGCATGGGTTACGGACCCTTTACGTTTTGAACACACCGGCCTTTAAACTGAAGGCCCGACAGGAGAAGGAGACCGGCTAAGATACTGTATTAGCCGGCCTCTTTCTTATTGAAACTTACAGTCAATGTCATTTTCATAGACTAAGAATCTGTTTTGATTTGTTTCCATGAATTTCTTACGGCCTCTTTTTCCCTCTGTTTCCACCGCTTTTGAATTATTATTCGAAGTTTTCTCGCCACGACAGAGTGAACAAGTTCCCTCTGTTCGTCTGGCTTAAAGAAAACTTTCGGTTATAATGGACCTCCATTACGCCCTCAAACCGGCGAAGACAGATGAAAAAAACAGACCATAATAATTTTCACGGAAAAAAACAGATTCTAAAAGATAAGAAATGTTGTTTGTGTGAAGGACTAACCCATATTTCTGCACGTGGGCTTCGCTTTTTTACCACTGAGAACCACTTTTTAACAATAGTAGATGTTGTTTTATAATATTGGAAAAGGATTGGAATCCGTAAGGATTTAGAAAGCTTCAACACTGGAATGTGTGCCTTTTTTGAGTAGTCTCAAAAAATGTATTTAGATAACGCCCTACATATTTTTATTTTTTACATACTTTTGTAGAATAGCACTAATTGAGTATGGCAAAGACTAATACAGCGGATGTAGGTTTTGAGAAACAGATCTGGAATGCAGCAGACGTTTTGAGAGGAAGTATGGATGCGTCCGAGTACAAGCATGTGGTGCTTGGATTGATTTTCCTAAAGTATATATCTGACCGATTTGAGCAGAAGTATGATGAGCTTGTAGCCGAGGGCTACGGCATGGAGGAAGACAAGGACGAATATACCAGTGCTAATATATTCTGGGTTCCGCAGGATGCCCGTTGGGAAGTGATTGCAAACGCAGCCCACACTCCGGAAGTTGGTATTAAGATTGACAATGCCATGCGTCTGATTGAGAGCGAGAACGTGCGCCTGAAGGGAATCCTGCCTAAGAACTTTGCACGTCCCGAGCTCAATAAGCAGCGCTTGGGTGATGTGGTGGACCTGTTCACCAACATCAACATGAAGGAACACGGCGACAGTAAGGATATCCTGGGACGTACGTATGAGTACTGCCTGTCAATGTTCGCTTCACAGGAAGGCAAGAATGCCGGTGAATTCTATACCCCCTCTTGCATAGTACGTACTCTGGTTGAAGTACTGAAGCCTTATCACGGCCGTGTGTTTGACCCTGCCTGCGGTTCCGGAGGCATGTTTGTACAGAGCGCTAAGTTTATAGACCGCCATCACGGAAGGATAAATGACATATCTGTGTTTGGTCAGGAGAGCAATCCTACCACTTGGAAGATGGCTCACATGAATCTGGCTATACGCGGTATCGATGCAGATTTGGGCGAAGCCAATGAGGACTCTTTCCTGCACGACCAGCACCCCACCCTTAAGGCTGACTTTGTTATGGCCAATCCCCCGTTCAATATGAGCGACTGGGGAGCAGATAAGCTGCAGGAAGATGTACGCTGGAAGTATGGTATTCCGCCTGCCGGTAATGCAAACTTTGCCTGGCTGCAGCACATGATACACCACCTTTCGCCAGTTGGTAAGATTGGTATGGTGCTGGCCAATGGTTCACTATCATCACAGAGTGGCGGTGAAGGAACCATTAGAGAGAACATCCTGAAGGCTGACCTTGTGGAGTGCATTGTGGCTCTGCCCAGCCAGCTGTTCTACTCTACCGGCATACCGGTATCGTTGTGGTTCCTGAACCGAGCAAAGAAGCAGCCTGGTAAGACTCTGTTTATTGATGCACGTAACCTTGGCACAATGGTTACACGCCGCCTGCGTGAACTTACTGAGGATGACATAATGAAGATAGCCGGCACATACGATAAGTATGTAGCCGGAGATCTGGAAGATGAGAAGGGATTCTGCGCAGTGGCCACACTTGATGACATTGCCAAGCAGGATTATATCCTCACCCCCGGACGATATGTAGGCATTGCTGAGACAGAGGATGACGGTGAGCCGTTTGAGGAGAAGATGACCAGACTGACCAGCGAGCTGTCTGACTTGTTCAAACAGTCACACGAGCTGGAGGATGAGATTCGCAAGCAGCTTGCCTCCATTGGATTTGAACTAAAGTAGTATTTTGGTCCTCTTTGTTAAACTTAAAACAATGAGGATATGAAAGAAACTTTTATCACCCAGATTACCGAAGCGATGTCCGGAACACTAACAGTAGATCAAATGACCCAGTTGAGCAGCGTCTTACTGCAGACACTGTCCAGCTATACGCTCATTGCTGATGGAGATAAGGTCCAGGAGGATATTATCTCCAACAACCGCCTACTGGAGATATTCCTGTCAGCAAAGCTTGTGGAAGGATGCTCACAGAAAACCATCAAGTATTACGAGACAACCATCAGGCAACTGTTCCGTTATATGCCTAAAGCCGTAAAGGAATATACAACCGATGACCTGAGAGCATATTTGGCAGTATTCCAGAAAAAGCACAAGTCCAGCAAGGTAACGATAGATAACATACGTAGGATATTCTCATCATTCTTCTCCTGGTTGGAGGATGAGGATTTCATCCTTAAGAGTCCCGTACGCAGGATTCACAAGGTAAAGACCGGCGAGCAGGTAAAAGAGACCATATCTGATGAGAATATGGAGATACTGCGTGACAACTGCAAGAACATACGTGACCTGGCCATAATAGACCTGCTCTCCTCTACCGGTATGCGCGTGGGTGAACTGGTAAAGTTGAACCGTGCAGACGTAAACTTCCAGGAACGCGAATGCATAGTATTTGGTAAGGGTAACAAGGAACGTATGGTGTATTTTAATGCCAGAGCCAAGATACACCTGCAGCAGTAC
This sequence comes from Bacteroidaceae bacterium, assembly GCA_017651315.1. Taxonomy (GTDB): domain Bacteria; phylum Bacteroidota; class Bacteroidia; order Bacteroidales; family Bacteroidaceae; genus Colenecus. The sequence continues at coordinate 91,786 of JAGCDE010000058.1, read as the reverse complement.
CTGAAGAGCCGCAAGGATAAGAACCAGGCGCTGTTTGTAACGCTTGACAAACCGCACGAGAGACTACAGATATCAGGTGTTGAGGTGCGTTTGCGTCAGCTTGGCCGCAGCCTTAAGGTGCCACGAATACATCCACACAAGTTCCGCCGGACACTGGCCACTATGGCCATAGATAAGGGAATGCCAGTAGAGCAAGTGCAGAAACTCCTGGGACACGTAAAGATTGATACCACCATGCGCTACGCCATGGTGAATCAAACAAATGTAAAACTATCACACCGCAAATTCTTGGCTTGATGAATACTACATTCAACATATCAAGGCCTAAGCGGCATGTTATCTCAGCCAGAAAGAAGCCGAGAAATCATAATTTAGAGGACCAGGCGAAGGCTCTGTATAAGTCTTGGTTTGTTGATTTTGAGCCGTTTAAAGATGAAAAATTTGTGAATACTGAGATAGGTGTAATACCTGAAGGATGGGATGTTCAGCCCCTGAGAACCATTTTACAATACTCAAAAAAGAGCATAAACCCTCAAAAATATCCAGAAACAATATTTACTCACTATAGTTTACCAGCTTACGATAATTCAAAAGAGCCAGAAGTACAAAAAGGCCATGAAATAATGAGCAACAAGTTTGTTATAGAGAATAATATGATCCTTTTTTCAAAACTCAATCCAAGAATTAAGAGGATATGGTATATTGATAACATTCCATTCAATTCTATATGCTCCACAGAATTTATAGCATACAAGGCTTTAGACAGGAATTCATACCCATATTGTTGGTGCTACCTGAATAGTGATATGTTTTATGATAAAATCATGTCATCCGTCAACGGAGCTACTGGTAGCCACCAACGTTTCCATGCCGAAGAAACCTTGGATATTTGTATTCCATACAATAGAACAGCCATACAATCATTCTCTGCCCTTATTAAACCTATGCTTGAAAGCGTGATTAAAAATGAAGCAGAGATACGTGTTTTGAAAAATGAAAGAGATTTGCTATTGCCTCATTTAATGAATGGCAAAATGACAATTAATAACTAAATTCTCATTTATGGAAGAGTGGAAATCATATAAACTGGGCGATATATCCGAAATAAAAGGAGGTAAAAGATTACCCAAGGGAATTGGTTTGATAACAAGCCCCAATAGTCATCCATATATTAGAATTAGAGATTTAGGTGTTTCAAGAATACTTGAATTAGATTCATCTTATGAATATGTTGATGATGAAACTCAAAAACAGATTTCTAGATATATTGTGGATGAAGGTGATATACTTCTGTCTATTGTTGGAACCATTGGCTTAACTGGTATAGTTGGCACTTCACTCAATAAAGCGAATCTAACTGAGAATTGCGTTAAGATAGTAAACCTTAAAGGCTTAGATTATAAATACTTATACTACTTCCTTTCATCACCTGTTGGACAGTCCGAAATATCAAAAGGAATTGTTGGTGCTGTTCAACCCAAATTACCGATAAAAAATATTCAGAATATCACAATAAACCTGCCTTCACTTAAAAGGCAACAAGAAATTGCCAGTATTCTATCTTCAATTGATGACAAAATAGAACTCAATAATCGCATAAATCATAATTTAGAGGAGCAGGCACAGGCTCTGTATAAGTCGTGGTTTGTTGATTTTGAACCATTTAAAGATGGAAATTTCGTAAAAACTGAGATGGGTTTGATTCCTGAAGGATGGGCGGTTAAACAGTTAGGTGAAGTTACCAACGAGATGCGAGACAAGGTAGGCAATAATAAAGTTACTAAAGTCCTTTCCCCTATCAACACTGGGCAGTTGGTCCTTTCTGAAGATTTTTTCACCAAACAAGTTTATAGTGAAAGTATCGCGAAATACCTAATTGTTAAACCTGGGGATTTTGCATATAATCCAGCGAGAGTTAATATTGGTTCTTTAGGAGTTAACGATTTTCCATTTGATGGATGTGTTAGCCCTGTATATGTTGTATTCAGATGTGAAAACGGATATAATTATTTCTTTGATTTATACAGAAAGACAGAACCGTTTAAAGAAGAAGTCCTAGCTAGATCTAATGGAGGAGTAAGACAAACTCTTGGCTATAAAGATTTTGCTCTTATTAGTTTGGTTTATCCACCAAAGTGTGTAATAGAATCTTTTAATTCTATTTATAAGAGCTTACTTGATATACAAAAACACAATCGAGCTCAAATAAATACATTGTCAGAGCAGAGAGATACTCTGTTGCCATTACTTATGTCTGGCGAATTATCCATTCTTGATTCAAATAATTAATTCTCATATCTATGAAAGATAGCCATATGAAAAAAAAGATTGAAGAGATGCCATCGTTTGTATATCGTGACAGAATGATTGCAGACAAAGATTATTTGGTTTGGCTGGAAGATGTAAAAACAAGATTCAACCAATGCCAATTTAAAACATCAGTCCATGTAAACACAGCTATGCTTGAGTTCTACTGGAGTATTGGTCGGGACTTGGTTGCATTGCGTGCCGAAGAACGATGGGGAGCTGGAGTCGTAAAACAGTTTGCTCTTGATTTGCATCAGGCATTTCCAGATGCTAAAGGCTTTTCTCTTACGAATGTAAAATACATGAAACAATGGTATTCGTTTTATTGTGAGCATTTTACAAAAAGCCAACAACCTGTTGGCCTTTTTAGAACTACCGAGAAAAAGCCTCAAATTAACCAATCCATAAACAGCTCCATAAAAAGCCAACAACCTGTTGGCCAATTGGAGATGCCAGAGATTTTTGGACTTATACCATGGGGGCATCATATACAAATCATTTCAAATTGTAAATCTCTTGATGAAGCAATCTTCTATACAAACAGAGTAATAGCAGAAGGCTGGAGTCGTTCACTATTGGAACACAACATAGATACCCACCTATTTGAGGCAAAAGGTTCGGCTATCACAAATTTTGATCAGGCATTACCAGTATCACAAAGCAAATCTGCAAAAGAATTACTAAAGAATGAGTATGATCTGAGTTTCATTACAGCAGATGAGGTAAAGAAGGAAAGAGACCTGGAAAACGCCTTAGCTAATAATATTACTCGGTTCCTTTTGGAATTAGGCAAGGGGTTCTCTTATGTTGGTCGTCAAATGGAATTACAGACGCCCGGAGGACAAACTTTTTTTCCGGACTTAGTATTCTACCATATTCCTCAGCACAGATATGTTATTATTGAACTGAAAGCTGTTAAGTTCCTTCCGGAATTTGTAGGTAAACTCAACTTCTATGTAACGGCTGCCGACAAACTACTGCGTGGTGAAGGAGATAATCAATCCGTAGGACTTCTTATTTGCAAGTCTACAGACAAGACAATAGTAGAATGGTCATTGCAAGATATTCAGAAGCCTTTAGGTATTGCTTCCTATCAGTTACAGGAAGTTGTTGAACGCACCATTGCAGAAATTGAAATGAAATCAAACGTGTAAATTCTCATTATATGGATGATATCAAAAAAACAATAGTAGAGATAGGACAGAAGAACAACTCGCTGTTTCAAGATGCATGTACAATTATTGACCAAGCTCAAGTTGCAGCCTATCGTTCAGTTAACGAAGTACTGATAAAGCGTAATTGGCTGCTGGGGTTACGCATCCGACATGAAGTGCTGAACAACACGCGGGCTGAATATGGCGAGCTGATAGTAAACTCTTTAGCAAAGGAACTGTCAGAAAAATATGGTGAGGGTTTTACAAAAACTAATCTTTACAACTATATTGGGTTTTATCAATCATGGCCAGACTTTTTCCACGCAGTGAGTGGAAAATCTATTAATGAAAATGAAGATTTTTTCCACGCAGTGAGTGGAAAAAATGAAAACATAGTGAACGCACTGCGTGCAAAATCTCCAATCCGTCTTTCATGGACACACTACCGCATCATGCTCCAAGAGAACAGCAAGGAAGCCCGTGAATGGTATGAACAAGAAGCCGCTCGTGAAATGTGGAGTACTCGTACTTTGCAGCGAAATGTCAGCAGCCAGTATTATCACCGTCTGCTCCAGTCGCAAAATAAAGAATTAGTACACAGTGAGATGCAAAAGCTTACTGCACCTTTGCAAGACAACTTGGAATATCTTAAGAATCCTGTAGTGGCCGAGTTTTTAGGTTTCAGAAACAAAACAAGCTATACAGAAAGTGATCTGGAACAAAGCATTATAGACCACCTAATTCCATTTCTGATGGAGCTGGGAAAGGGATTTACGTTGGCACACCGTCAGAAGCACATTCATACAGAGAAGGAAGATTATTATATTGACCTTGTGTTTTACAATTATAATCTTCGTTGTTTTGTGCTTGTTGATTTAAAGACTACAAAACTATGCCATCAAGATATTGGACAGATGGATATGTACGTAAAAATGTATGATGAGTTGATGATTCCGCAAGGGCATAATCCCACCATAGGACTGTTGTTGTGCGCAGATACAGATGAAGATGTGGCCCACTACTCTATATTGAACGGAAACAAGCAACTATATGCAGCCAAGTATCTAACTTACTTGCCGACTAAGGAGGAATTACGTCGTGAGATAGAGCAACAGAAAGAATTCTTCAGATTGCAAAATATTAAGTAAATTCTCATTTATGAAAATGGCTACAACATATAAGTTGAAAGATATTTGTTCCAAAATTGGGAGTGGAGCTACTCCTAAAGGTGGAAAAGAGGCTTATTTAGGAGGAGAGACAACTTTAATACGTAGTCAAAATGTATTGGATTTCTCTTTTTCTAATACAGGGCTTGCCTACATCAACAACGAGCAAGCCACAGCGTTGGATAATGTTATTGTTGAGAAAAATGATGTCTTATTAAACATAACCGGAGACTCTGTTGCAAGGGCATGTATGGTTCCTGATGATATATTACCTGCAAGGGTGAATCAACATGTTGCCATCATAAGAGGTAACAGCTCACTTGTACTGAATGAGTATCTATTATATTATATTCAATTCATTAAATCACAGTTGCTTTCATTATCTCAAGGTGGTGCTACGAGAAATGCCTTGACCAAAGGTATGATTGAAAACATTGAAATACCACTTCCTTCTATACGAGAGCAAAAAAGGATAGTATCTGTTTTAAAAAGTATACAATCAAAAATAGAGTTCAACAATCACATAAATCATAATTTGGTGGCGTGAACGTTATTTAGAATAAGGACATTAAACTGATAAACAAAGAATTACTATAGAATATGTTTACTGAGGAAAGCTACGAGAATGCGCTGATTACCCTACTGGAGAATTTGGGGTATGAGCATCTGTATGGTCCGGATATAGAGCGTGACTATAAGGTTCCGTACTATGATGTGCAGCTGACCCATAGCCTAAGGATGGTGAACCCTACTAAGCCTATAGAGGCTATTGGGGAGGCTAAGCGCAAGCTGCGCGATATTGATACCGGCCCTTTGACGCAGAAGAATGAAAAGTTCATGGAGTATCTGCAGAACGGTGTTGAAGTGTCTTATATAGAGAAGGGAGATACTATTCACGACATAGTCTATCTGATAGACTACGAGCATCCGGACCGCAATACGTTCCAGGCAATCAACCAATGGACTTTTGTAGAGAAATCAGAGAAACGTGCTGATATAATGATATTTGTGAACGGTCTGCCATTGGTGTTGATTGAACTCAAATCACCGTCACGCGAGGAGACCGATGCATCGGCCGCATACCGTCAGATTAGAAACTACATTCAGGAAATTCCATCACTTTTCATTTACAATGTATTCTGTGTGATGAGTGATATGACGCTCTCCAAGGCCGGTACTATTACCAGTAAGGAGGACCGTTACATGGAATGGAAATCTAAGGACGGACTGGAGGAAACGAAGGACTTTATTGACTATGATACGTTCTTTGTGGGAATGTTCAAGAGAGACAGGTTCCTGGATCTGGTTAAGAACTTTACCTGTTTTAGCATTGATGAGGCAGGATCTGCCAAGATACTGGCCGGATACCATCAGTATTTTGCCGTAAAGAAAGCCATTGACAGGACTGTAAGAGCGACAAACAGCGATGGTAAGATTGGCGTATTCTGGCACACTCAGGGAAGCGGCAAATCGCTGTCAATGGTGTTCTATGCGCATCTTATCCAGACGGTACTTAATAAGCCCACAATAGTGGTGATTACTGACCGCAACGACCTTGATGACCAGCTTTACGGACAGTTCTCAAAGTGTGAGAGATTCCTACGGCAGAAGCCTGTGCAGGCTGCAAGCCGTGAGAACCTGAGAGAGCTGCTGATGGGCCGCGAGGCTAACGGTATAATATTTACCACAATGCAGAAGTTTGAGGAGTCTGACGGTCCGCTGTCAGAGCGCCGTAACATTGTGGTGATGACCGATGAGGCCCACCGCGGACAGTATGGCTTTGAGGAGAAGGTGAACGCCCAAGGTAAGATAAGCGTGGGCTTGGCCAGAATCATTCATGACTCCCTACCCAATGCTTCTTTTATAGGATTTACCGGGACCCCTATCTCACAGAAAGACCGCGACACCCAGGAGGTGTTTGGTGACTACATAGACATCTATGACATGACTCAAGCTGTAAAGGACGGTGCCACCTGCCCTGTTTTCTATGAGTCACGTGTAGTAAACCTGAAGCTGGATGAGGCAACAATCAAGCAGATTGATGCCGAATATGAGAAACTGGCTGAAGAAGGTGCTACAACACAACAGATTGATGCAAGTATGCATGAGATGTCACACCTGGAAGAGATTCTGGGTGCTCCGGAAACTATTGACTCGCTGGTGTGTGACATACTGAAGCACTACGAGGAGAACCGCCAGTATGAACTTACCGGTAAGGCAATGATAGTGGCATTCTCCCGCCCCATTGCTATACGAATCTACAAGCGCATTCTTGAGCTACGTCCGGATTGGACTGAGAAGGTTAAGGTGGTTGTTACAGGCTCAAACAATGATCCTGAAGAATGGCACGATATTATTGGCAACAAGCAATACAAGAAAGAGCTGGCCAAGAAGTTCAAGGATGACAATGATCCTATGAAGATTGCCATTGTGGTGGATATGTGGCTTACCGGATTTGATGTGCCGTCATTGGCCACCATGTATGTGTATAAGCCTATGTCCGGACACAACCTGATGCAGGCTATAGCCCGTGTAAACCGTGTGTTCTCAGGCAAGGCAGGCGGTCTGGTGGTTGATTATATAGGTATTGCCAAGGCCCTGAAGGAGGCTATGCGTGATTATACCAAGCAAGACCAGGAGAACTACGGCAATACCAATATCAAGGATACCGCTCTGGTTAAGTTCAAGGAGAAGATTGAGGTTTGCAGAGACTTGTTCCATGGATTCGAATACTCCAAGTTCCGTACCGGTACTGATGCTGACCGTGCCGAAATCATTAAGGGTGCTGTGAACTATATGCTGGCTCCGGCTATGGAAGAGAAATGCGAGTCATTCCTGAAAGAGGCCCTACTCCTTAAGAATGCCGTTAGCCTATGCCGTAGCTTGTTGAATGAGGAACAGCGTTATGAGTCTGCTTTCTTTGAGACCGTAAGGACATCTATAGGCAGACTCAAGAACATAAAGACTAAGGTATCAAAGAAGGAAATCAACGAGCGCATTGGTGAGCTGCTCAAGCAGAGCATCAAGAGCGAGGGCGTGATAAACCTGTTCTCGGACATCAAGGAGGAGTTCTCACTGTTTGATCCTGCATTCCTGGACGAGATATCCAAGATGAAGGAGAAGCACATTGCCATTGAGCTGTTGAAGCGCCTGCTAAAGGAGCGTGTACACCTGTATGAGAGGACCAACCTGGTACAGGCGCAGAAGTTCTCGGACCTTATCAATATGGCTCTATCCAACTACCTGAAGGGATTGCTTACCAATGAGGAGGTAATTAAGGAGCTGCTTGAACTTGCTCAGGAGATTGCTAAGAGTGAGAAAGTAGCTGATAGTCTGGGATTGAATGCTGAGGAGAAGGCTTTCTATGATGCATTAACGCGCCCACAAGCTGTTAGAGACTTCTACTCCAACGAGCAATTGGTAAGCCTGACAAAGGAACTAACAGAGGAGCTTCGCAAGAACCGCACCATTGATTGGCAAAAGAAAGAATCTGCACGTGCCGGTATGCGTTCCAAAGTAAAGCGACTGCTCAAGAAGTACAAGTACCCACCAGAAGAAGAGCAATCAGCACTTGAGACAGTGATTCACCAGTGCGAGCAGTGGGCTGACGTTAATCCGGACGAGTATAATGATTACGAGAACGGAGGTGAGGTGAAGGAATATATTATGGAGCCGGTTTATCATATGGCGGCTGAACCTGGGAATAAATAATAACTATTGCAATAACTAACCTAACATTTAATATGGAATACGGAATAGTTTACCTGCTTACTAACCCTGTAATGCCTGGCCTGGTAAAGATTGGAATGACCACGCAGGAAGATATTGACAAAAGGATGAGGGAACTCTACACGACAGGAGTTCCGGTACCATTTGAATGCAAGTTTGCATGCAAGGTCAAGAAAAGTGACTGTCTCAAAATTGAGAAAGCCTTACACAAGGCCTTTGACCCACAACGCATAAATCAAAACCGTGAGTTTTTCCGTATCAATGTTGAGCAGGCACAGGCTATTCTGGAGTTATTCCATCATGAGGATGTGACTGAGGATGTGACCGAAGAGATTCAGAATGACCTGACAGAAGAGGATAAGGCCGCAAGCACAAAAGCACAGGCAAAGCGTCCAATGCTCAACTTTTTCGAGATGGGGTTACATAAAGGTGACGTGCTGGTTTGGAAAGATGATCCGTCAATTTATGTTACCATATTATCTGAACGTAGAGTATTGTTCCAAGAGGAGGAAACCTCAATCAGTGCCCTATCCGCTAAACTGAAGGGCTATAATACGAAACATATTGCCCCTGGTGCACATTGGCTTTACAACGAAAAGCTACTGAGTGACATTTATGACGAAACTTATCCGTTTGAGGAATAAGACCGTTAATATGAGCATTTGATTGGATACAAATTGTCCTTGTCTGGTAAGTAAAGGGTATACAGACGATACGCATCAATATGAATAACTCTCTCATTGTAAGTTCGGGAATCTCCACTAATTAGGGATGTTATTGCTTTTATTATTTATATTTGCATTACTAATTACAAAACAACAAGGCCTAACCATTTAACAATTATGGCAACCATATTATCCTATTCAACCACTTTGACATATTCTTTTTTAGCTTTTATTGTCTTCGTATTCATCCGTTTTTTGATACCACTTAGAAAGATCACTTTACCTAAGAAACTTATCATCAAATCACTTAAAAGTGATGATATTCTTGGAGCATTCAATAAAACAAAACTGGAAGGGCTAGGTAATTTATATAAACGTGACATTACAACAATAACACAAACCGGGAAAAAGACGAACACGCCTGCGTCATATTATTTTAATACAGAAAATGTCACAAACGCCTATAACCTTAATCTTATTAAGCTTGACTCGGCTTCGAGCACATTGGTAGGATTAGGTTTATTGGGAACCTTCCTTGGATTAACCATAGGCATTATAGGATTTGACAGTTCAGATTCAAGCAACATACAACAAAGTATACAAAACCTCCTTGAAGGTATGGGTACAGCATTCTCTACATCTTTATTAGGAATGCTCTGTTCACTCATCTTTACAGCTATCTATAAAGCTAAAAGAGATAAGCTACACAAATGTTTAAATAGCTTCACTGAAAAACTTGATACCATTTATTTTATTGATGATAATGAGTTACAAGATTTAAACCAGTCGGCCCTAATTGACAGAATGATAAAGGCTGTACAGACTGAGTTGAACTCAAAACTATCATACAACAACGATGAAGGCGAAAATGTACCTATTGGAAATGCCGTAAGGGAGATTCTAAAAGAAAGCTATGAGCAATCTAAAGCGCTCAAATCATTCTCCACAGACCTTGCCATGGAGCTAAACAACGGTTTTGATGAAGTTTTGTCACGACAAATGCAGGCAAAGATATTACCTCTTATGGAAAGCGTTGATGCTACTACAAAGGCTGTTATAGAACATATTGACCAGATGGCATCTACCGTATCATCACCAGCATCAAGTATGATGCAAAATGTTGTTGATGAGTTGAAAAAGAGTATGGTTACAATTATTGAGGAGTTTAGATCCAATATTTCAGGCTCTGCTACATCACAAATGGAAGCGCTAGCCATGCAACTTGGTGCCGCTTCACAATCTATTGGCGAATTCCCAAGAAATATGGAACTCATCTCTAATACACTTCAAAATACGATTGAAGATGTAAGAACTGCCATTACCGATATTAGTAACAATACGGCTAATGCTAATTCTGCAACGATGCAGCAGATGCAGGAACAAAGCAATCAGATAGTTGACAAACTTGCTGAGGCAACGGATAAGATGGGTACATTCCTTAATAGCACAATCACCAATCTTTCTACATCTGTTCAAGATTCAATGAAATCTATCACTGAAGATGTTAGCAACAAACAGGCTGATTTGATAGCATTGCAAGAAGACACAACATCCCAAACAAAGAAACTACTCGATTCATTTAATGATGGGTTGGCGCGCTTAGAAAAGATGAGTGATTACATTATTGATGTGATGAACGGATTTAGGCAAGCCCAAGGTGAGATTACACTCAGTACCGGTAACCTGAGGACCATCAGCAATGATATGAGGACTGCTACAGAAACTTTCAATAAGGGTCAACTTGAATACGCTGAAAGAATTAATCAATTACAAACATCCAGTCAGAGAGGCATTGAAAAGGTTGAAGAGTTGTTGGTTAACTCTGGTCAAATGTCAGAAGAGTATGCTCAAAAGTTTGATGTCATAAAACAGGGATTGACAAGCATATTCAGCCAGTTACAGAATGGTTTGACAGAATACAGTCGAACTGTACAGGCTACAACCCAAAAATATCTTGATCAATATACTACCAATTTGACCCAGACTACCGATGCTTTGTCTAGCACTATTCAACAGCAGAATGATGTAGTTGAAATGCTTAATGAGATTCTAACACATAAGAGATAATGAAGAAAACCAAGACTGTAAACCAGGGTGATGAGGAAAATGTTTTTTCCCTTTCAACAGGAGACCTGATGGCAGGCTTGCTGTTCATTTTTATACTCCTTTTGATGGGTGCACTCCTCCAAGTCCAGGAGAAAGCTGAACAAGATGAGGAGATAGTAAAGCGCTATGACGAAATCAAGACCCAGCTTTACATAGATTTACAAGAGGAATTCAAAGAAGATCTTGTTGTGTGGAGGGCTATTATAGATTCCACACTCTGCATTCGATTTCAAGAGCCTTCAATGTTGTTTGATGAAGGAAAGGATGTCTTAAAGCCCAAATTTCAAGAAATACTTGACGACTTCTTTCCAAGATATATAGCTGTTCTAAATAGGCCACAATATAGAGACAATATTGAAGAGATACGAATAGAAGGTCACACTAATAGCAATGGTGGTTACTATTCAAATATGGAACTATCGCAAGATAGAACACGTTCTGTACTGCAGTATTGTTTTAGCTTGATGACAGACGAGGATGTGATGTGGCTTAAAGGACTCGTTACGGCAAACGGATTATCTTCTAGCCACCCAATACTTACCAACTATGGAGAAGAAAATAAAGAATTGTCTCGCCGTGTAGAATTCAGAGTAAGGACTAATGCTGAAAAGCAGTTGGAAGAGATTGCCGAAAAAAGATTTAATAGTAGTAGGAAATGATGGATGCTTTCAATCTTCTCGAGTTAGACCGCAACTATCTGAGAGAGTTCCCAATACAAGCAAATCGTATTGATGATTCTCAGACAGAGAGGATTGTGCGTCAAAACATAAGAAAACTTGAGGAGATTGAAACCTGTTCTCTAGCTAATGAAAGCCTTAATATACCTAAGTACTCTGTAGATGAAGTACTTTATAAAATATCTTTATCTGCTAGACACAATGACACAGATATCGATAAATGGACCACACGGGATTTACGCATTCTTTCCTATTATTTAATGAGATTTCAGGATGACGACGATTTGTACAAATATGCATTGACACTCCTGGATCTTAAATGGAAAAACTTATATTTCAATGGACTTGTGTTCTATGTCTTGAATTCATGGAATATGATCAAACCTGATTTAAGAAAAAGCACATGCCAATTGATCATAAACAAACTGCGTGGTTATAATGATTCAAACCGGAAATTCTTGTTGTATAAAAATCATGCCAACTTATTTGAAGAGGCGGGCCCTATACGTATGGCAACCCTTCTTACCAGCAAACAACAAGATGTAAGAGAAGCACCACTAATATTAGGAAACAAGAAATTATCTCTTGCCCAATCATATTATTCTGATGTTATTGTCAAATATGTTGAGAAAAATGATGTTAGTCTTGATTATCTAGCTGAGATATTTGAAAAACACAAACTGAACCGAACTCAGAAACTGGTTTTTGCTAACTTGGTAGAACAGGCAGACAGAACAGGTGATTCCTATAAACAAGCCCAATTGAGTAACTTTATTAATAGGACCCTTGGGGATGTTACACTGCCGGCTACGTGGGCTCCCTTCCCAGGTGCTTCTGAAGAGGAAGCACAAAGATTGAAGCACGCTATGCAACTTGTAAAACAGTGGTTTACAAGAAGAATCATTGAGACATTCTTTGAAGTGTGCGTACAAGATAGAGATAGAAAAAACTTTTGGCTCAAATATGTGCAGCATATTAGTGGTTTTAAGATTGTTGGCTCAAGTTTGACCAAATACTCACTACAAAGTGACCCGAGAACTGGAAATATTTTTGCAAAGCATTTTATCGAGACTAATTCAAAATATTCTGTAACAGCAGCACTTGTGTTGTCTATCAGGAATAAAGTATTTGTAGAATTTTCCGATACCGGAGCTCTTTATGTCTATAATCAAGATAACGGTTTTATTAAATTTTTGAAAACTGGAGTTAGGTACATTAATTCTACCAATGACCTCAAGAACACCAGTATGATTACGTTAATAGAAACCGATGGCGATTACCTTTACCACCACAATGAAGGCAGAATGACACATCAAGGTTATTGGCAGAACCGTTTAAATAGTTGGTTCAGGACTATTGTATTTAAAAATAATGACACACCATATAGCCAATTTTTTGAAGCCCCAGATGAATCCATTTTTAAGGCTCGAGAACTCCCTAAGCAAGATCCTATTAAAAGACCCGATATACGAAGTGGAAACGATGATGTGCTTAACTTCTATAAAAATGCGGTTGTAAAACCGACTGAAGTTCCAAAGTCTACAATTAGTTCTTCTATGATGTCTACTTACTCTGATAAGCCTACTTATAAGAACTATTCACAGACATCTTTATTCGACAATCATGAATCTGAGCATATAGCGCCATTATCTCCTACTATTCAAAACAAACAAAAACAGGCTAAGTTTGAGACTAACGTAAAATATGTAATTGCCAGCAGATGGGAGTTTAATAATGCGTGCAGATTTGTCTGCAATATTAATGGCTATTATATATATCTAATTAAAGGAAAACGTTATTATTATCTCCAAAGCCTGATTGGTAAGGCACGACCAATGGGCAGCCTCTGGATTAAAAAGCCCAACAAAGAAGGATGGATTGAGATAGTCCATTATGTATTAGGTCAAGAACTATCAGTTGGTTATGTCAAGATAGAAAAAGGCAAACTAATTTATATGGAGGATTTAGACCTTGGTGAACAATTAGTCATTGAAATGTAATATACATTATGCTTAGTCAAAACAAAACAGATAAAGGGCTTTTATTTTCAGCTAGTTGTAATGGTGCTGTTATTGGCTTCCATGTATGGCAATCAACTGACGATTGCATCTTCTATTTCCCATTGGCTACTTTAGTAGACAATGGTTACGCCACGGTTACAGAAGATGGTTGTCTGGTGCCATACGAGAATATTTATCTTATTGATGATGAAGATAGATATCTTCTTGGAGTACCTCAGATATATGATAAAGCAATACGATTACGTGGTGAGGGCATGCTCAACACCCCTTCTTTCAAATATAAGCTAGAGTTTTTGAAATCTGCCCCAGATGGTGACTTGATTAACGGTAACATTAACGGCAATATTGTTGAAACGGGAAATAACAGCTATCTCTTATCAGAAAGCCAATATGAACTATTAAGACAAGTTGAAAGGTTTAATAATGATGATGAATCCGTTAAAAGCACAGATTATAATCTGAGGACTTTCGCCTCTATAAAAGAACTCGCATTGCAAGCGGAATGTACACTTGACAGTTATCTGGGTAATGAGAATGTTTACGTTCCAGAGAAAATCAAGATTGAAGTTGGATTTGATGAGCAGGGGTTTACTGTAGAACCATCTATCAACATTGACGAAAACAAAAAGTTCCAGGATTATTTTGAGAGAGGAAGAAAAGTACAGGGCCAGTACCCCTTACAGAGAGAAAATGGCGAAAGAGTACGTGTTGTTCTAAATCCTGTTCAAAAAAGTAATCTTGAGCAGTTAAAATCAACAGGAGGAAAGCATAAAACCCGTGAACAAATAAAGGAATTAACAGACCATCCTACTGAGTATTTTGATCCAGACGCTTTTGATCTATCTGAATTATATAGTGATAGAGTAATTGAGATAGGTATTTATAAGCCCAAATTTTATCCCTTCATTTGTCCTTACAAGTCATGCTGGATAGCTGGCGCAACAGTAGAAACGCCCCAGAACGGTACAGCAAGGGTTACCATAGACAATGAAGAAGACCTTGATAATCTTAAACAGAGTATCAGTATTGCAGAGGAAAACAAAAGTACGATAGTTGATTATAATGACACTCAGATAGATATTGATGATGCTAGATTCTTAGTAGAAATTGCCGAAAAACAACTTAAGTGCCCTAAGGCTCCAATTAATACTGATGAAATAAAGCGAAAAGTACTTATCATTAAAGAGAATACTGAAGAGGTCGGTTTCACTGTCAACAATTATGATATAACCAATGATGGCAATTATACACTTTACAAGGATCCATATCTAAACCCTGATTACTCATTAAAAAAGCATCAAGAAGAAGGTGTTGCCTGGCTCCAGTATTTGTATTCCAACAAGGCCAGTGGATGTTTAATGGCAGATGATATGGGTTTAGGTAAGACTCTCCAGATCCTGTATTTTATAGATTGGCATTCAAGAAAGAACCCCAATCATAAACCCTATCTAATTGTAGCTCCAGTTTCATTACTTGAAAACTGGGAAAACGAGTATAATCGATTCTTCAAAGCACCACGCTTATACATAAATAGACTAACAACACAGGAAATACCCAGGCAATACGACAAAGATGTTGTGGAGCAGATGCAACATATGGATATTATCCTGACTAATTATGAGTCTTTGCGTATATCACAGCTAAATTTCTGTGCTGTAGAGTTTGATGTGGTGGCTTTGGATGAAGCACAAAAGGTAAAGACACCAGGCACAATGGTTACAAATGCAGCAAAAGCATTGAAAAGTAATTTCAAAATAGCGATGACTGGTACACCAGTAGAAAACTCGTTACTTGATCTGTGGTGTATTATGGATTATTGCGTTCCTGGATTGCTGGGAAATGCTAAATCTTTTGCTGCAAGATATCAGAGTCCCCTTAAAAATAAGGATATCGATATTGTTGAGCTTGGTAATGAGGTACACGACAAATTGGGAATCTTCTTTATGAGGCGTTTGAAGAAGGATGCAGCAAAAGACTTGCCGGAGAAAATTGAACTTAAGCAACAAGTCGAAATGCCCCCCACTCAAAAGGATATGTATAGGTCCATAATAAATAGCTATGTAACTGGACAACAACCCAACATGCTTTTAACCATTATGGACATGAGAGAAGTGTCAGAGCATCCATATCTTTTCAATTCAACGTTAGCCGACCATGAAACAGATGAATTGATTGATACGGCGGCACGATTACAGGCCACAATAACTTTCTTGGATGACATAAAAAACAAAAGAGAAAAAGTAATCATTTTTGCTGAACGTAAAGATATCCAAAAGATGCTACAAAGAATCTGTTACGAACGATATGGCTTAATAACCAAAATCATTAATGGCGATACACCATCTCTTGTCGTGAGACAATATAATGGAAAGCTATCTCGACAAGCCAGCATAGATGAATTTCAATCAAAGCTAGGTTTCAATGTCATCATCATGTCACCTATTGCAGCTGGTATGGGATTGAATGTTACTGCAGCCAATCATGTTATTCATTATAGTAGGCACTGGAATCCTGCAAAAGAAAGTCAAGCAACGGACCGAGCATATCGTATTGGGCAAGATAAGGATGTGTTTGTTTATTATCCAATGGCGGTATGTAAAGATTTCAAATCATTTGATGAAACGCTTGATGAATTGCTTTTACGAAAAACGACTTTGGCTACATCCACGATATTCCCTACAGAACGAATTGAAGTGAATCAGGAAGAATTGGGACAGTTGTTGTTTGGAGTAAACGAGTATAACTAATTAAAGCGCTTTTATTATGTTAGATTGGGACGACTTTCAGGATTTTGACTTCCAGGAATTTAACGAGGAAGAGGATCAGATTAGGCAGGAACGGCTGCAACGTGAAAGAGAACAGCAAAACGAGGGGCTGGCATGAAAGCTACTGTTGAATACGTAAAACAGAAGTTCCAAGAGTACAATGACTTGTGTTTTGAGGGGAAACTTAAACCGCTTCCTATAAGACTTAGTTCGGCTCGCACATTCCTGGGGCAGGTTTCTTATAGGAGAGAAAAGAATCCTGATGGCACGTGGCATTACTTTGGTTTCATTTTCCGTATCAACACATTGATTGACTTGTCGGAACAGGAGGTCGAGGATGTTATCATACATGAAATGATTCACTATTATATCCTGTCTAACCAGATACAGGATACAAGTATTCATGGCGTAGTCTTTACCAGCATGATGAAGGAAATCAATGCCAAATACAATAGACACATTACTGTTTCCCATAAGGTAACTAAGGAGGAACAGGATAACGATACTCGGGTAAGACAGCATCTTGTATGTGTAGTGCGTTTACGCAACAATCAAAGAGGTGTTGCTATTGCTGCCAGGAGTCGTATATTCCAACTATGGGATGAGATACCCCGGATTCCAAGTGTTGCGGAATGCAGTTGGTATGTATCGACAGATCCTTTCTTTAATAGATACCCGCGCGTACAGTCACTGAAGATTTACCCGATAGCTCCTGAGGAGTTGGAAAGTCATTTGGAAGGTGCTAAACCTTTGGTTAAGGCTGGGAATACTATTAAGGTTAAGAGGTAACCTGATAACAAAAGCGGCTCCCAAAGGGTAGAGCTTAATGCGTGCAAATTCTCAAACCTAAGGATTGTGCACGCGGTGAGTGCACAATCTCGTTTACGGATATTGGCGTTAGCACGCTGGTCTTTCAACACGATGAGCTCAATTTTGATACTCACCGGCATATTATTATTTTTTTGACTTTTGTTTCAGTGTCGTTTACAAGGCTTCTATCTGCTCCGGAGTGAGACCTGTACATTTTGAAATGACAACTGTTGAAATTCCCTCAACCTTCATTGCCTTAGCGGTTTTCGCTATGCCTTCCTCACGGCCTTCAGCACGACCGCGGGCCTCGCCGGTCATGATGGCTGTGGCGAGCTGGCCCTCGCGGTCCCACTCGGCCATCACCTTGCGAACGTATCTCATCTGCATCTCCTCCGTCATGTTGGCAAAGCTACACACTTCAAACAACTTATCAAAACCTTTTCCCGAAAATTCTTCCGGAATCTCCTTCATTTCGCCAAAGTTCTTTATGGCGTAAAGCATGTAGTCCTGCCTGCTCTCAAGCTCTGAGCTGCT
Source organism: Bacteroidaceae bacterium (assembly GCA_017651315.1). GTDB lineage: Bacteria > Bacteroidota > Bacteroidia > Bacteroidales > Bacteroidaceae > Colenecus. Next base: position 73,852 of record JAGCDE010000058.1, on the reverse strand, counting down.
CTTAAGGAACTTGGGCAACTCCACCGTCACATAGTGTACGCTGTCTGTGAAAGGCTCGTTGTCACCGTCATCCTCACGGATGCTGAAGTGACGTATTGTCTCACCTCTATCTGTTATTCCTGCCAGTTCGAAGTCCAGAATCCCGATGATGTAGATGGGCGGCAGCTTGTAACGCATCTTAGAGAAGCGTTTTTCGACCGTCCCTTTTCCCACCCTGTTGCGAATGGGGAAGCTGGAGTAGAACACCATGCGGTCATTGAAGTCCGTCTGCGGGCACACCTGCATCTCTATGGTTAGCGACGATCCGTCGTCAGTCTCACAGTGGATGTCGTATATCCCCGTCTGCGCATCCTCGCGGTCGGGCTCCTGCTCCTGAGGCCCCAGCGAGACGCTCCTGATGTGCTTCTCTGGCAGGAGGCTGTCCACGAGCATGAGCAGGAGATCCTCATGGCCTTCCGTACCGAAGGCCCACTTGAAAGCGAAGTCACGCTTGAGGTCTATGAACGTTACGTTGAACTCCGCGGCATTCAGTTCATGCCGCAATTCCTTCTCTCTTATGGTTTTTTCTTTTTTCATGATAACCTGGTATTATTAGGCATTAAACAAAAATGAAAAGGGGGAATTCCTTTCTGACCTACCGGCCTATGAAGAATACCCCCTTTAGTCGCTGCAAAGATAATCGTTGTTTCCGGCTTTGCAATGGATATATGGAAAAAACAGGGAAACCAACAATCAGGGGAACCCGAAACCCGGGACAAGCGTGGCAGCGGGACAGTTCAAAATTCAATAAAAAAACATGGCGATTTGTGCGCTATTTCACTGAAAAATTGTAACTTTGCGAGCCGATTATTATCAACCTTTGGGTAAAAGGTTAGTTATTAGCGTGTTAAACCCCCGAGTACGGGTTCTGCGGTATAGCGTAACCGCTGAAAACAAGCGTTTAGGGAGTTTCCGTGACGTCGGGATGACGGAGGGGTTGCGTAGAAATGAATGTTTAATTATTGATTTAAAGTTTAGAATGGATACTTTAAGTTACAAGACTGTTTCGGCCAACAAGGCTACCGTTAACAAGGAATGGGTCGTGGTGGATGCCAAGGACCAGGTCCTGGGCCGCTTCGCCGTGAAGGTTGCCAAGCTGCTGCGCGGTAAGTACAAGACCAATTTCACTCCGCACGTGGACTGCGGTGACAACGTCATCGTCCTCAATGCCGACAAGGTTGTCCTGACCGGCAAGAAGTGGACTGACAGGGTATATCTGCGTTACACCGGTTATCCCGGCGGTCAGCGTGAGATGACACCTGCACAGCTGATGGCTAAGCCCAACGGCGCTGAGAGACTTATGAGAAAAGTTGTCAAGGGTATGCTGCCCAAGACCAAGCTTGGCGACAAACTTTTAGATAACCTTTATGTTTATGCCGGTACAGAGCACAAGCATGAGGCACAGCAGCCTAAGACAATAGATATCAATTCACTTAGTTAATTTGAAAGAGAATGGAAGTAATCAATGCAATAGGCCGTAGAAAACGCGCCGTGGCACGTGTCTTCGTCACTGAAGGAACAGGTAAGATTACCATCAACAAGAGAGACCTTGCAGTCTATTTCCCGTCATCACTGCTTCAGTACGTAGTTCTCCAGCCTCTTAAGAAACTTGAGGTGGCCGAGAAGTATGATATTAAGGTGAATCTGGACGGCGGCGGTTACAATGGCCAGGCCAATGCCCTGCGTCTTGCTATAGCACGCGCTCTCGTAAAGATTAATCCTGATGACAAGAAGACCCTCCGCTCGGAAGGTTTCCTGACCCGCGATGCCCGCTCTGTTGAGCGTAAGAAGCCCGGTCAGCCCAAGGCACGCCGCAGATTCCAGTTCAGCAAGCGTTAAGCTCTGGATATATTCCCATGCCTGCCTTATATACCTTATTATATTTGCAGGCCTACGGGATCGGTGTTTAGTATCTAAACTGTCGGGATCTGCCTGAAGAGGGTCAGCTACCTGACGGTTGATTAAAAGGAATGTAAACAAAACAACAATTATCTATGTCAAGAACAAATTTTGATCAGCTTCTCGAAGCTGGTTGCCACTTCGGCCACCTGCGCCGCAAATGGAATCCCGCTATGGCTCCTTACATCTTCATGGAGCGCAATGGCATTCACATCATCGACCTGAATAAGACCGTGGCCGCTATTGACCAGGCTGCCGAGGTTCTCAAGAGGATGGCCCGCGACGGTAAGAAAATCCTTTTCGTGGGTACCAAGAAACAGCTCAAGGATATAGTTGCCGAGAAGGTTTCGGCAGTAGGTATGCCTTACGTCATCGAGCGCTGGCCCGGTGGCATGCTGACCAATTTCCCCACAATCCGCAAGGCTGTCAAGAAGATGGCTACCATCGACAAGCTGACAAGCGACGGTACATATTCAAACCTCTCAAAGCGTGAGATTCTCCAGATTACACGTCAGCGCGCCAAGTTAGAGAAGAACCTCGGTTCCATAGCTGACCTGTCACGTCTGCCGGCTGCCCTGTTCGTGATTGACGTTCTCAAGGAGAACATCGCCGTACGTGAGGCCAACCGTCTGGGTATTCCCGTATTCGCTATCGTCGATACCAACAGTGATCCTACTCCCATTGACTACATTATTCCTGCCAATGACGATGCCACCAAGTCAGTCGATGTGATTCTGACCGCTTGCTGCGCTGCTATCGCCGAAGGTCTGGAGGAGCGCAAGGCTGAGAAGGGTGAGGAGGCTGCCGCTTCCGATGATGAAAAGTCTGAGAAGCCCCGCCGCGAGCGCATCCGTAAGGCACCCAGGAGGGAGGAGGCAATTGAAGAGGCTCCCAAGGCTGCTGAGGCACCCGTAGCCGAGGCTCCTGCAGAGGAGGCTCCCGCTGCCGCCGAAGCTCCTGCAGAGGAGGCTCCCGCCAAGCCCAAGCGTACCCGTAAGGCTGCCGCTTCCGATGATGATGAGACCAAGGAGGAGGCTGAGGCCTGATTTTATTAACTGCAAAAACAATTAAAGAAATGGCTGTAACACTTGATGATATTAAAGCCCTGCGCACCAAGACAGGTGCCGGTATGTCAGATTGCAAGAAGGCCCTGACTGAGGCTGAAGGCGATTTTGAAAAGGCTATCGAGATTATCCGCAAGAAGGGTCTGGCGGTCGCTGCAAAGCGTTCTGACCGTGAGGCTTCCGAGGGTTGCGTACTGGTTAAGGTTGACGGTAACTTCGGTGCCATCATCGCCCTTAAGTGCGAGACCGACTTTGTGGCCAACAACAAGGATTTCATTGCTCTCACCCAGAGCATCCTGGATGCCGCTGTTGCCGCAAAGGCCAAGTCGCTTGATGAGGTCAAGGCTCTGCCTTTTGACGGCAAGACCGTAGCTGACATCGTTCTGGAGCGCACCGGTATTGTAGGTGAGAAGCTCGAGCTCGATGGTTATAACTTCCTTGAGGCTCCCGAGATTGCTTCATACAATCACCAGGGTAAGAACTTCCTGTGCTGCCTGGTTGCCTTCAACAAGGAGGCTTCCGACAAGGATTATGTCCATGAGATAGCCCTGCAGGTTGCCGCCCAGAATCCTATCGCAGTGAAGCCCGAGGAGGTTCCCGCCGACATCGTGGCCCGTGAGAAGGAGATCGCTGCCGACAAGGCACGTCAGGAGGGCAAACCCGAGAACATGATCGAGCGCATTGCCGAGGGTCGTATGAAGAAGTTCTACGATGAGAGCTGCCTCCTGAACCAGAAGTACATCGTTGACGAGAAGAAGACCGTTGCCGAGTACCTCAAGGCTTTGGACAAGGACCTCACCGTTACTGCTTTCCGCCGCTTTACCTTGAAATCCGAATAAATCCGGATTTCAGGTAAACCTGACCTTTTTTTAGTTTACTTTGTAAACGGGGCGGCCCTTCGAGACCGCGGAAATCTGAATAAATTCAGATTCCAGGTAAACCTGACCTTTTTTAGTTTACTTTGTAAACGGGGCGGCCCTTCGGGTCCGCGGAAATCTGAATAAAACAGATTATTCTATAGATGTAAGAGAGGCTTCCTGAACGGGGAGCCTCTCTTACATCTTATTGCAGTTTGATACCTGAGAGTAAGGGTATGTCAGGCGTATGCGTGCATGCCTCCCAGGATGAGGTTGACTCCGAAGTATGTTATCAGGACAGCTATGATGGCTGCAATAGAGTAGATATGGAAGAACCTGGGACGGCTGAACCTGGACAATGTACTGCTGTGAAGCATGGCGGCGTATATCAGCATGGTTATCAGCGCCCATGTCTCCTTGGGGTCCCAACTCCAGTAGTTACCCCATGAGATATTTGCCCAAACGGCTCCGATAAACGTTCCTGTGGTCAGGATGAATACGGCGGGATAGAGAATCACAAGGCTGATGTCACGCAACATGGCCGATGACTCCGCGGGCATAATCAATCCCATTATCCCGATAAGTGCCACCAGCCCGAACAGCGTATAGGAGACCATCATGCATAGGACATGGATGCTGAGCAGCGGCGACTGCAATACAGGCATAAGGTGTGTCACCTGCGGGTTTGAGCCGGCAAGCGATGCCACCAGCATGGTGAATCCGGCAAGGATGAAGCCTATTGGCTGGATGATGGGAATACTGCGGTGCAGAGCTGTCATTGCTATGGAAACGAGCCACGCCATAAGCATCATGACCGAGTAGCTGCCTGCAAACGGAGCATGGCCTGAAATATACCAGCGCAAGCCCAGTACAAGCGTGAGGTAAGCCAGCAAAGCTATCGACAGGAACAGAAGCGATGTCCTGAGCCATATCGGATTCTTACGGCCGCGCCCCATCATGATGCCGGTTATTACAAACATGGCCAGTCCCAGCGTTATGGATGCCATAAACGGAATCATTGGCCTTGAAATCCTGTTGTAGAGCATCTCAGCACGGAAATGAGCGGTAGAGGGGAGTATATCGCCGGCAACCTTTTGCTGGTATTTGGCTATCTTGTGCGCAATCAGGCTGACCTCATCCCACTCCTCATTCCGTATCTCGTCATGAATAAGGTCGAAGGAACGGCGTATGAATACCCATGTGTCGTAATCAAGGTTTTCAGGCAGAGGGTCATTGGGGGAGAACCATTCCACTTGTCCTCCCTGGCGGACGGCAAGTCCGGTGTTCGGATCAATCCTTAGCGGGAATATCCTGAATGCTTTTCCTGAGGCTGCAAGCATGCGTATGGATTCCTTCTCGGTCTCGACATCGGTGCCGCGCTCCCTGCTCTTGAGCTTGAAAGGGACAACGTTCCACCAGTCATACCAGAAAAGCCATCCTGTGACCACCTGTGTGGAGGTGAAGCCCTGATAACCGTTCTTGCCGTATGCTTTCAGGCAGAAGTCGCGGGTCATTGTCCGGAGTGGGGCGATACGGTCATTGTAGTAGATATGAAGCCGGTCAAAACGTGCCGAAACGGTGTCGGGAAGCACCGGAAGGTCAAAGTCCGCATCGGCGGCCTTGGCGCTTCCTGTGGCGGCGATCAACAGGACAGTGATGACAGATACCTGTTTCCTGAGATTCCCCAAAGCCGTACGGAATCCTGAATTCTTCTGAAAGAAAAAGCCGGTCATTGAGATAAGCAGCAGGATATATCCGGTATATGTAAGGCTCACGCCCCATGGGTCATGGCTTACCGAGAGCAGGCTGCCTTGACCGTCCTCGTCATAGCTGGACTGATAGAAACGGTAGCCGCGATACTTGAGGATGTTGTTCATGGAGATGGTACGTGTGGCGTGGAACCCGGCATCGGCATCATCAAGCAGGACCGTGCTGCTGTAGTCCGATGGAGCACGTGAGCCTTCATAGTACTCAATGCTGAACTCCCGGAGAGTGAGACTGAAAGGGAGCTGCTGACGGAATCCTTCGTCCGACGCCCACTCGGTGGTGGTTTCTCCCTGTCTGAGGTGCATCCGCCCCTGTCTGCCGGTCAGCATCGTAACCAGTGCGCCGGCCAGAATCAGCACCAGAGCTATGTGCAGGAGGAAAACGGACGGTTTCCTGATGGCCTTGCGCCTTATGAGGTAGATGACACCCGATATTGCCGCGACAGCCCAGAGCGCGATGAAAAGAGGGTTGTGATACACGGAACGGAAAGCCTGCCCTGTACCGTACAGCTTCTCAATAACGGTGGCAGCCGCCATCATGATTATGATGACAGCTGTCGTACCGAATGCCAGATATTTAAATAGCTTCTCCCTTTTCATGCTGACTTATGCCCCAGAATCATGCCCGCTAAGTTATATGGAATTGATGAATTCCACAACAGCGTCACGCTCTTGTCTTGACAGGTGGCAGTATTTCTCTTCATGTATTATTTTGTGCCGGTGTAGCCCAACTGGAGCAGCTTGGCTTTGAGCTTGTCGCGGAAATCACCCTGGATGATTATCTCGCCGTCCTTGGCGGATCCGCCGCAGCCGCAGAATGTCTTCAGGGTGCGGGCAAGGGACTCCATATCCGACCGGGGGCCCTGGAAGCCGCTTATCACTGTCACTGTCTTGCCGCCGCGGCCGTTTTTCTCCATGCGGAGGCGCAGTTTCTGCTGCGCGGGCGGAAGGAGTTCCTGCTCCGGCTCCCCATCGGTCTGATAGTTGAAATCCGGATTGGTGGAATACATTACTCCGAGCCTGTCTTTCCAATCATTATCTTTCTTTCCCATGTAATAAACGGATTTGTGGCAAAAGTACTAACTTTGTTCATAATATCAAACCGAACCGGCCAAAGCCAACGCCAAGGCCAACGCCAACGTCAAAAAAATGAAGATCATCTGTGTGGGAATGAACTACTCCAGGCACAATAAAGAACTGGGGGAGACGTTATTAAAGCCGGAGAGTCCGGTCATTTTCATGAAACCGGATTCCTCTGTCCTGAGGAACCGCCGTCCCTTTTTCCTGCCGGACCATCTTGGCCGGGTTGACTATGAGACGGAGGTAGTGGTGAGGATAAACCGTTTGGGAAAGAGCATAAGCGCACGCTATGCAGACCGATATTGGGATGCTGTGACCTTAGGCATAGATTTCACGGCCCGCGACATGCAGAATGATTTTCGCAGGAAGGGGCTGCCGTGGGAGCTGTGCAAGGGTTTTGACCAGTCGGCCGTGATTGGCGACTGGGTCCCTAAGGAGCGGATTGTTGACCTGCAGGACCTGCATTTCAGTCTTGACATAGACGGGAATAGGGTTCAGGAGGGGCATACTGCCGATATGATATTTCCTGTGGGGCGGATAATCGAGTATGTGAGCGGTTTCTGTACACTCAAGACAGGTGATCTGATATTTACCGGAACTCCGGCCGGCGTAGGACCGGTCAGCATAGGACAGCATCTGCAGGGATTTCTTGAGGGGGAGAACGTTCTTGATTTTCATATAAGGTAGAATATAAGGTAGATTTGAGAAGAGGATTACTGACATATATCCTGCTGGTCCTGTTCACAGCCGAGAGAGTGGTGGCGCAGGAATTTCCTGTCATGGAGACCGGATGGCGGCTCTCCATGAATGACTCTGTGCCCCCGTGGACAGGCCTGAGCATCCCTCTTTCGGGCAGTTGGGCCGATACTCTCTATTCCGCCGGCATAGAGTTTCCGGAGCTGGTGCCGGTTCCTGACGGGACGGCCGCCGGATGGGGGCTGAAGGCTGATGATGTCCGCGAATGGCCTGAAGTGGAGAGCTTCATAGGCGTCTCAAGGGGGACTGCCATGCTGGATATAGGTTTTATTCCTGTTATGAAACGTGACGGCCGGCTTATGGCCGTGAACTCTTTCAAGCCTGTGGTGAAACGTGAGGCCATAGTGAAGAGGGAGGCCCTGATAAGGGGGACTGCGGAACGTTATGCCGCCGGTTCGAAGCTCTCGCAGGGCCGATGGGTCAAGATACGCATTCCCGAGACAGGTGTCTATAGGCTTACATTCAGCGCACTGCGTTCCATGGGATTCAGTGAGCCGGATAAAGTCAGGCTGTTCGGTTACGGTGGAGCGGTGCTGCCTGAGACAAGGCTTCAGGATATTGCCGATGACCTTCCGGAGCAGCCGTTATGGCACACGGGAAACGCATTGCTGTTTTATGGACAGGGGCCGGTAAGCTGGAAGAGGAACAGCAGGGGTGAGTATATCCACGAGCGGAACACATATTCCGATTGGGGATACTATTTCCTGACCGATGACGCTCCGGGTGAGGCTCTGCAGTTCATGGAGGCGCAGACAGATTCCGTTCCGGGGACTATTGTGGACACTTTTCCTGACCGTATGCTCTATGACCCTGACGAATTCAGCTGGTACCGTTCCGGACGTCGTCTCTTCGAGTCATACGACTATTCCGCCGGCAGTTCCCGCTCTTACTCCTTCCGGCTTGACGGCATTGTGGCGGACAGTGTGCTGATGACAGTCGCTTTCTCCTCCGACAGCGACAACTCTTCCCGAGTCTCCGCTTCCGTCAACAACACTCAGGTTGGCACCATGCCCGTCGGAATAAAGGGTGGAAATGAGGTGGCAGCCGTAACGGAACACTCTTTCACTGTCCGTGGCCTTTTCGCGGACCGAAGCAGTGTGAAACTGGTGCATGAGCGTGAGGGCAATCCGGCAGGACATCTTGACTTCATCCGCCTTAATTTCATCCGCAGGCTCTCGATGGATGGCGGTTGCACGCTGTTCAGGACAGGAGCGGGTATGAAGGGTGTCAGTTTCAGCATCAGCGGTTCCGGTTCCGGTGTCAGGGTGTGGAGAGTCTCGTCCGATGGGACGGTGAGTGTACTGCCTTCACTTCATGACGGCGGACGGACTGTCACCCTTGCATCCGATTTCGCAGGCGATGACGAGTTTGTGGCCGTGGATGTGACGGCTTCCCTGCCCGAACCGGAGGTGGTGGGAAACGTGGCGAACCAGAACCTGCACGGGATTAGGCAGGCCGATATGGTGATAGTCGTGCCTGCATCGGGCAAACTCACCGCTCAGGCCGGCCGTCTTGCCGAAGCTCACAGACAGATGGACAGTCTCAGCGTGGAGGTGGTCAGGGCCGACATGATATACAACGAGTTCTCGTCAGGCACACCCGATGCCACGGCTATACGGCGTTTCATGAAGATGCTCTATGACAGGGCCGGCGAGACGGGCAGGGCCCCCGAATATCTGCTCCTGATGGGCGACGGGGCCTGGGACAACCGTATGCTTGTACCGGACTGGAAGGGGAAGTCCCCTGACGACTACCTGCTTTGCTATGAATCGTACAACTCCACGAGTCATACCGCATCGTACGTGATGGAGGACTATTTCGGTCTCCTGGATGACTCCGAGGGTTATTTGCCGCTCAGGGAGAAGGTGGACATCGGGGTGGGGCGTCTGCCTGTGCAAACCGCTTCCGATGCGGAAAAAATGGTTGACAGGATAATAGGCTATATGGAGGGTAGAAACTCCGGTGCATGGCGTAACAGGGTGCTTATACTTGGCGATGACGGTGACAACAACACCCACATGCGCGATGCCGACGCAGTGGCTTCGCTCTACCGCGAACTCTATCCGGTGCTTGACCAGACCAAGATATACTGGGATGCGTTCAAGATGGAGGTCAACGCCTCCTACAACGGCTATCCTTCAGTCCGCAAACTCATTCTCGAAGAGTTGGAAAGAGGTGCCCTGGTGGTGAACTATACGGGTCACGGCAGTACCGACGTACTGTCACATGAACTGGTTTTGAACAAGGCCGATGCAGCCGCCCTCACTTCGCCCAGACTGCCTTTCTGGATAACGGCTTCATGCGACATAGCTCCCTTTGACTCCCCTTTGGAGAGTTTCGGTATGAACCTGATGAACAATGACAAGGGCGGGGCGATAGGACTCCTGTCCACTACAAGGACAGTGTATTCAAGTTACAACAGGCTGATGAATAACAGTTTCACTAAGTATCTGTTCTCAGTCGGCGACAATGGCAGGTCAAATACGCTTGGACGTGCCCTGCGTCTTGCCAAGAACGAGCTGGTCACCAGCGGAGGTGAATATACCGATTACTCCGAGAACAAGATACATTATGTCCTGTTAGGTGACCCCGCCCTCCGTCTCGGGATGGCCGGTATGACGGCAGTCATAGATTCGTTCTCCCATAAGCCTGCTTTCTCGGACAGTCTCACCGCCATGGCCGGTTCGGTGATTGAGGTCTGCGGACATATCGGGGCAGGTACGGTCCGCGACACCGGTTTTGACGGAAAGCTTTTCGTTTCGGTCTTTGACAGTGAGCGCAAGGTGGTCTGTCTTGACAATGCCAAGACGGCCGATGAGCCTTTTACTTTCTACAACCGTGACCGTATCCTGTTCTCCGGCACTGATTCGGTCCGCCACGGGGAGTTCAGGTTCACATTTCCGGTACCTTTGGACATAAACTATTCGTGGGATCCCGGCAGGATAAGCCTCTATGCTGACCGTAGCGACAGAAAGGTCTCCGCAGCGGGTTTCTTCGAGAATTTCAGGGTGGGTGGAACGGACCCCTCGCTCAGGACTGATACGGCGGGCCCATCGGTCAGCCTCTATCTGAACACGCCTTCGTTCCGTTACGGCGGATACGTGAATTCAACGCCTCTGTTCGTGGCCGACCTCTTTGACGAGAGCGGCCTGAACACCTCTGGCAATGGACTGGGGCATGACATACTGCTCGTTATTGACAACAACCCCAACTATACATGGGTCCTGAACAGCTATTTCTCTTCAAATGACGGCGGATATACCGGCGGCAGGGTCGTGTTCAGCCTGCCCCCGCTTCCCGACGGGAAGCACCGGCTCATGTTCCGGGTATGGGACGTGATGAACAACTCTTCGGTGAGACAGCTGGAGTTCAAGGTTGAGAATGGGCTCAAGCCTGAGTTTACAGTTGAGGCGACATCGAATCCTGCCCGTGAGAGTACCACCTTCGTGGTAAGCCACGACCGGCCTGGCCAGAATGCAGAGATTACCGTGAGAGTTTACAGCACGGCGGGGGTGATGGTCTGGACAGGCAGCACCACACAGTCATCGGACTCCGGAGTCAGCATGATACAATGGAATCTCTGCAGCAGCTCCGGACAGCGGCTCCAGCCTGGTCTATATCTGATAAGCGCCGAAGTCAGGACACCGGATGAGACTGACGGCAGGGGCGTTGTCAACGGCAAACTGGTCATAGCAGGTCCATGAGAATGTACTCCGGCACAATATCATGACCATTTTTGAGTTATTGTATATGATGATGAAGAATAAAATAGGAAAAACGGTTTTGGCCGTTCTGCTCGTGCTTTCCGCACAGGCGGTATCGGCCCAGAAGGAGCAGTTCAACCCGGTCTATACGGGTGTCACATCGCTCTCCATTGCCCCTGACGCAAGGGCGGGCGCAATGGGTGATGTGGGGTGTGCCACTGACCCTTACAATGACAACAACAGCCAGTACTGGAATCCGTCAAAATATCCGTTCGCCAACAGCCAGGCAGGTCTTTCACTCTGTTATACCCCATGGCTCCGGCAGCTTGTTTCGGACATTGACCTGGCCAACCTGGTGGGCTACTACAAGCTCGACGACTATTCGGCATTGAGCGGCTCGCTCACATATTTCTCACTTGGCGAGGTGATTGTGCTGAGTGGAGGCGCATCTATCTCAGAAGGTCCCCAGGCAATAATACGGCCATACGAATTCGCGTTCGATTTCGACTATTCCAGAAAACTGTCCGAGCTTTTCTCCGCTGCAGTGGGTCTCAGGTTCATCTACTCTGACCTCCAGTACCATTATGATGACGAGCTTACTCCCGGCAAGGCTTTCTCGGCCGACATATCCATGTACTATAACAACTACATAGGGTTAGGCCGCAGGGACTGCCTGTTCGGCTTCGGGCTGAATGCATCGAACATAGGCAGCAAGATATCGTACGACGGTGGCCAGACCAACGAGTTCATACCCACCAATCTCAGGCTGGGGCTGTCTCTGAGCGTGCCGATTGACGAATACAACTCATTCTCATTCAATGCCGATGTCAACAAACTGATGGTTCCCACGCGTCCCACCTACAGCCAGTTCATGAGCGAGGAGCATCCGGGTGAGGATGAGAAGGACCTGAGTTACACCTCGGACTATGCCACCTGGTTAGCGGCTACAGGCTACAACGAGCTCTCTCCGATTGCCGGGATATTCAAGTCCTTCAAGGATGCTCCGGGCGGAATAGAGGAGGAACTCAGGGAGATATACTGGGGAGCCGGTATAGAGTACAACTACAACGACCAGTTCCTGTTGCGCGGCGGTTACCATTACGAGAACGAGTTCAAAGGGAACCGCAAGTACTTCACGATCGGTGCCGGTTTCAGGATGAATGTCTTTTCGCTCGATGCCGCATATCTCATATCCACGGCCCAGAGCAATCCTCTTGACCAGACGCTGCGTTTTACTTTGTCATTCGATATGGACGGTCTGAAGGCCATTTTGGGACGGTGAGTATGATCAGGGTAGGATACGGTTACGATGTTCACAGGCTCGTTGAGGGCCGTGACCTGATAATAGGAGGCGTGAAGATTGATTTTGAGCTGGGGTTGCTGGGCCATTCCGATGCCGATGTGCTCATCCATGCCATCTGCGATGCACTGCTTGGGGCGGCAGCCTTGCGTGACATAGGCTATCATTTCCCTGACACAGATCCTCGCTATAAAGGTATAGACAGCCGGATATTGCTTTCCAGGACAGTCGGGATACTCAAGGAGCACGGATACGGTATATGCAATGTCGATGCCACAGTATGTGCCGAGAAACCCAAGCTGAATCCCCATATCCCACGTATGCAGCAGGTCCTTGCCGGACTGATGGGGCTGGAGCCGGACAGGGTTTCAGTTAAGGCCACCACTACCGAGGGACTGGGATTCACCGGCAGGATGGAGGGGATATCGGCCCATGCCGTAGCTCTGATTGAAAAGCCCTAACGATAGAGTTTCAATTCCCTGATGGTCGCGGCAACCGTAGCCGGGACCAGTTTCCTTATTGATTTCCCCTGCCTGACAAGGTTCACTATCTGAGTGGAGCTGATGTCAATGAGCGGGCAGTCCAGCAGCCTGACGCTGTCCGGAAGCTCTCCGACCTGGGAACCTGTCCGGGGATAGATGATTATGGGAAAATTCTCAAGTATGTAGCCGTTGTCATACCAGCGGTCGAACTTCTCCCAGTTGTCGGCTCCGATAGTCAGTATGAAGCGACGGTCCGGATAGTCGGCGGTGATATGTCTGAGGGTGTCTGCGGAGTATGAGGGGATGGGCAGTCTGAACTCATAGTCCGAGGCCTTGATGCCATCCAACCCTTCCACGGCATCGCAGGCCATCCTGTACCTGAGCCGGTCATCGAGAAGCTGCTTGCCCTTCTTCCAGGGGTTGCAGGGGGTTACCATAAGCCAGAGCTCATCGGCCAGTCCCTGTTCAATCACGCTCCTCGCTATGGCTATGTGTCCGTTGTGGATGGGGTTGAAGGTGCCTCCGAACAGGGCTGTCCTGACAGGTTCAGACATTGAGGAACTCCTTTACGCGGTTTAGTGTCTCCTCCACGGCCGTTTCAAGGTCGTCATTTACGATGACGGTGTCGAAAAACGGTGCGAAGTCAAGCTCGTAGGCCGCCTTGGCCACTCTTTTTGCAATCATCTCCGGAGCATCGGTTCCTCTGTTGACAAGCCTGCGCTCCAGCTCGGCTATGGAGGGCGGCTGAATGAAGATGGAGAGGGCCCTTTCCCCGAAATACTCCTTGATATTGCATCCGCCCTTCACATCCACATCGAACACCACATTCATTCCCTCGTCGAGACGTTGCTCCACCTGCTTCTTGAGCGTGCCGTAGAAACAGTCGGGATAGACCTCCTCATATTCAAGGAACTCATCGGCGGCGATACGGCGGCGGAACTCGTCGGCTGAGAGGAAATAGTACTCCACTCCATCCTGCTCGCTGCCTCTCGGGGCACGGCTTGTGGCCGATATTGAGAATACCATCCTGAGCTCGGGATGTTCGAGCAGCCGGTTAACTATAGTGGATTTGCCGGAACCCGACGGTGCCGAGAAAACCAGACATTTGCCTTGCATAGCCATAATATTTCAGGTTAACAATATACGGTGATGAACATTTCTGAAGTCACATGACATTCAGTACCTGTTCCTTAATCTGCTCCAGCTCGTCCTTCATGCGGACCACGATGTTCTGCATTTCGGCCTGGTTGCTCTTGCTGCCGAGGGTGTTTATCTCACGGCCCATCTCCTGAGCGATGAATCCCAGCTTCTTGCCCTGTCCGTGACCCTCCTCAAGGGTCTTGATGAAATAGTCCAGGTGGTTGGTCAGACGCTGCTTCTCCTCACTTATGTCAAGCTTCTCAATGTAGAATATCATCTCCTGCTCAAAGCGGTTCTCGTCATAGCTCTTGCCCACCGCATCAAGCATGGAAGTGCGCATTCGCTCCTTTATCCTCGCCACACGCTCCTTCTCGTACGGCTCTACCGATGCCAGGAGGGCCGATATGTTACTGATTTTCTCACGGAACTTCTTCTCCAGTGCCACGCCCTCGGCCTTGCGGTATTCCACAAGTGCGGCAATGGCGCTGTCCAAGGCTCTTGATACAGCCTGCCACTCCTCATCGCTTACCTCGTCCTGCTGGCTTGTGCTGAGCACCTCAGGCATGCGCAGAATGGTGGATATGATATCATCAGGTACCTTGTATCCAGTACTAAGGGCAATGGCTTCAATCTGCTTGAGATAGCTGTTGAACACAGCTGTGTCTATTGCCTGAGCTCCCGTTGCGGCGGAGGTGTCTATGTAGAGCGCGAAATCCACCTTGCCGCGTTCCAGGGCGGCGGTAATGCGCGACCGTATGTCTAGTTCCTTGTCGCGGAAAGCTGGGATAATCCTGGCCGATATATCCATGGCCTTGCTGTTGAGCGACTTTATTTCAACTATCACCTTGCGGTTCGCGGTCTCGGCCGTAGCCTTGCCGTAACCTGTCATTGACTGAATCATCTGTATTCCTTTTGGTTTCGCTCCGCAAAATTACTCTTTTTTGTCAAAGCAATAATAGGTTAGAGTTCCGCTAAATTGCAAAAAATGTCATATTTTTGTCATTAATGTCAGCAAAAAAGGACTTTCATGGATAATAACCCTGTCAATCCCTGGTTAGGTCAGCTCATACTGGAATACCGCCGCAACCATCCTGATGATGAGTTGCGCAGGGGTTACAGGGATTATATCAGGGGCGGCTCCACAAAATATTCCTGGGCTGACTATGTGGGACGTACAGCCCTTAACGATTATGCCAGTGAGAATCCAGTCTTTCTTATGCCACGCAGTGAGATGCCTTTACCTGAACATACACGTGACATCCTGAACTATCACTACATCCTTTGCCTGGCAGACTTGATGCAAATGACCATAGATGAACTTGACCTGGTTTTCACAGACAAGCAGGAGCTTCAGCTTGTTATCAGTTTTCTTGCCGACAACAATCTGCACTTGTGTAGCTGGCCGGAATACACATATAAGCTGTGTATAGAAAGCATAGACCGGGAGCGTGAAAACTTTGATGAGATCCTGAACCGTAAATTAGAGTCCATAAAGCAGGCATTTCCCGTTTCTGATTTAGGCAAATTGACCAGGACCCAATATTATAAAGAGGCAATTCATTTATATGAAGAGGCTGCCCGTTATGCGCAGCGGCATGATTGCTGTGTGACAGTCTGTAAAGAGTTGTATTATTCCTATTGCTCCATAATGGAGACCGGGATAATCCGTTTTCATTTGAGCATTGAATATGCCGGGCATGTCTTTGACCGTCTGATTTATTACAGTCAGATATGTGATGCAACTCCCCTGGAGTTAGCCGTTTCGTATGGAGAATATGGGGATCTTTTTTACCTGAAAGGTCTCAATACCAGGGCACTGGAAAAATACAAGACGGCATTGGACCTGGTCATAGATGAGCCTCAGGAAACCGACCGCGATGATGCCATATCCCGTTTCTATAGTATGATGGGCTCATGTTACCGCGGTCTTAAATACTATGATAATGCCATAGAATCTTTTAACAAGGCACTTGAGTATCTTGATGACCTCTCATTTCTGGATGACTGGGCCCAACACCGCAAAAACCGCATGGAGAGCGCATATAGCAGTCTTGCCGATATATATGAAGAGATTGGAAATCAGGAAAAGGCGGACTACTATCACAATCTGGCAGGTGACAATGATCCTGACCACAATTCAGACTCGCCTTTCTGAGATTGGACATAATGTGTATTTTTGTATGACTTAACCAGTTAATGACTTGATTATGAAACGGACGGAAGCGTTGAAAAAGGACGATAAGGATAAGAAAAATGCTGAGATATTTGATCATATTCTGGATGCATATCTTAATGAAATCAACTCTATAGAGAATAACATAACAGAGGATGACGTGGAGAAAACGGATGATGATGACGATGATGTTGACCTGAATGATGAAGAACTCCAGAAAATGTTTGGCAGGAGCGTAAAGTATTACACCTACCGTTTCCACTGCCAGACCGATGACACTCCTGCCGAGTATCCGGTTGAAGGTATGGCTGAAACCATACGCCCGCTTGACAACACATATATCCATATAGACCTTGAAGTCCCGTATCCTCATGAGGAGAATGACCTGCGCATAGTGGTTACAACCGCCAGTAAACAGAAGGAACTGGAATGCTCATGGGACAACAAGTCAATAGCAATGTTCCGCGACGGCAATCATCTACATTTTACCCCGTTCCGTTACTCGGACATCATATATGAGGATTATGAATTAGAGCCGGGCCAGACAGACGCACTTTTCATGACATTGTATAAGGATGGCCATAAGATAAAGATGAGTAAGGTTTCAATTATAGGCCCGTGGCCACCATCCGATTTATTCTATCAGAGTGGCACAGCTCTTCAGGATAAGCTGGAGAGAATCCATAACATGCCGGGTCTTGATAACCTAAAACAACGTATTGATGAGATGGCAGTGCGCTGCCGTGTCAACAAGCTCCGTCAGGATGCAGGTCTTCCGGTAATCCCGCCATGTCTTCACACAATAATTATAGGTGGCATAGGTACAGGCCTTTCATCCTGTGTTTCCATCTTGGCCGATGTCTATAAGTCGCTCGGCCTCATGTTGAGCAGTGAGGTCAAGTCATTCAATGTGTCAAACCTGCTGTCAGACTCCATTAACGGAGGTGTAGATAATCTGGTACAAAAACTTAAAGATAGCCATGCCGGTGCCCTGTTGTTTGAGAATGCCCATGAGCTCTATAAGCCCGAATATAAGTCTATGGACACAGAGCCTCAGATAATCCGTGCTCTCATAGATACCCTTCGTGAAACCACAAAAGAGTCCGGATGGATGATGGTCCTGTCCGGTTATGAGGAAGGTCTTGAAAACCTCTTTGCCGCCAATCCGGAACTTAAATGCTTCTTTACGGCCCCCATATATATTGAGAATTACAAATCAACCGAACTGTTCAGGCTCATAGACCCTGTATGCAGTGAACTGAAGCTTAAGATTACTGATGATGCCCGCCGCAAGCTGGAGATGTATATTCAGTACCGTCAGAAACACAGCAGCGTTGGGTATGAGAATTTGGATATTGTGAGCCGCATTTTTGATGAGCAGATCATTCCTGCCATGTTCCGCCGTGTTGACTCCATAAGCAAGCCAACTGCAAGCCAGCTGGAGCTTATAGAGATAGATGATATCCCCGAGCTGAACGGTAATGCCGGTGATTCCATGACAGAACTTGATTCACTCATCGGTTTAGGCAGCCTCAAGAAAAAGATTAGGGACTATCTGAATGTAATCCGTCTGGTCAATTTGCGTATGGAACACGGCCTTCCCACTAAGATGCCTCGCCTGCACATGGCGTTCCTGGGCAATCCCGGTACCGGTAAGACCACAGTGGCCCAAATCATAGGTAAGATATTCGCATCATGGGGCATCCTCTCTACCGGTCACGTTATCCGTACAGAGAAAAGTCAAATGGTAGGCCAGTATATAGGTGAGACAGAATTTAAGATGCGTAATCTATTGGCCCGTGCCCGCGGTAATGTGCTGTTCATAGATGAGGCTTACCAGCTTATGGTTAAGGATAACGAGAAGGATTTCGGCCGCATAGTCATGAACTCTCTGCTTACAGAACTGGGTAATGATGAATCAGATATGGTGGTTATCCTGGCCGGCTATACCGCCCCCATGAAACAACTCTTGGAGAGCAATGAGGGTATAGAGAGCCGTTTCCCAAACGTCTTCAACTTTGAGGATTATACCACCGATGAGCTTCTGTCCATAGCCCACATCATGATAAAGGAGCAAGGTCTTACTCTTGCACCTGGAGCAGAAAACAATCTGCGTGCCATCATAGATGAGGAGGCCAAGAAACCGTCACCACGTTTTGGAAACGGCCGTTTCGTTGCTAACCTGCTACAGAACCAGATCCTGGCCACAATGGGCTCACGTCTTGCCGCCATACCCAACCCCACAAAAGAGGAACTTATCACAATCCTTCCCGAGGATGTGGTTATAGGTAAGGCCCATAAGGATGTGGAATTTGATGATGTGGCTATAGACAGGGCTTTGGAACGTCTTGATAGACTGTCGGGTCTGGATAATGTAAAGCAGGCCATCCGCAACTTTGTGCAGTCGGCCCGTTATCTGCATTCCATTGGCGAGCCCTTTGTGGGCAAGGGCCTGCTTTCATGGCGTTTTATAGGCAAGTCCGGAACCGGCAAGAGCACTGTGGCCGAGATTATGGCCGCTATACTCAAGGGCATGCACCTTATAGCCAACAGCAACATAACCCAGTTCAAGGCCGAGCGCCTGCTACGGGTATCGGATATGGACTTTAACAACATGCTTCAGGATGTAGTCAAGAAATCCTGCAACGGCCTGATATTCATTGACGCCGATGAGTCACAACTGGGCATCTACAAGAATGAATACGCCAACTTTGTGGAACGCATTCGCCTCAAGCTTGAGGAACTGACTGTTGAGGTGGGGGGCGAGTGTGCCCTTATCCTGGCTGAGCTTGATGCACCCAACAAGACTGTGGCCGAGCAGATGACAGATTCCGGCATCTATGAGTTTGACCATACGGTAGTGTTTAAGGACTTTACCCCCGATGAACTCTATGACATACTCTGCAACTGCTTACTTAAGTTCAAGATAACCTTCACTCCTGCTGCAGAGACTCATATCAAGAAGTATATCGCTACGCTCAGATCCAACTATGAGGCTAACGCCCGTACAATGAAGCTCATGTCACGCACCATCCACCAGCAGGTAATATTGCGTGAGTCCGGCCTCACGCGCCACCCCAAGGTGCATCAGGTCCAGTTGGCCGACATTGAGACCTTCAAGTGGAACAGCCGCAAAGGACGGGTGGGGTATTAATTTCGTCTTTGATGTTATGCTTTTGATACATTATGTTTTTTTAATAAGGAACCTTTATGATGACAACTATTATTGCTTTTTTATTGAGTCTTTTGAGTAATGTAATATATGAACCAATAAAGCTTTTGTATCGAAAATTTGCTAATAAAACAGGCTGTGGAGTTAGGTATTCTTTATCTGAGATTATTAAAGAACCTGTTGTTGTCATGAAAGATCGTGGTAGGAAAGAATATGGATTTCAAGAAAACGTATATTGTCCTAGAGAAGTTGATATGTACCTAAATGAAATATATAAAACAGACTATGATAGAGATCATAATATTGTTGTTATTACGGGAAGACGTTTAAGTGGTAAATCGCGTGCTGTATGGCAATTCCTTCGATATTATGGAGACAAGCTCTTTAAAAATGTATTTATTCCCAATGTTTCTTCTGATCTTGATCATTTAAAAGCGAGAATATCTAAACTCCCATTGTCCACTTTGATATTTTTTGATGATATAGATGGATTCTGGTATCAACATGTTGCTTCAGATTTTAAAAGTCATTTTATTAGTATTCTTTCTGAAATAAATAATAGAGGACTAGCATGTTTGATAACAGTGTCTAATGATATCACTAATTATAATGATATCGCTTATTTATTTAATACCGACTATTCGTTAGGACAAAATAGGAATAAAAGAATAGTAATAGTGAAAATTGATGATATTCAGAAGGATGATGAGATATTCAATTGGTGTACGTCTAATTTGTCAAATAATACATATTCGAAAGTTATAGGGGGATATATAAAACTTCTTACAGAACATACAGTTGCTTATTTTGAGGAAATAAATAAAGACAATGAAGTTGTAGTTTTTCTAACAGCTTTTGTCATACTAAAGAAGTATAGAAACAAAAAGAGGGTTATGTTGGAGCGTATTTATCCTATGTATGAAGCTATTAGGAATACTATTGCGCAAAATGGTGATACGGAAATTCCGGAAACACTAAACATTGACAAAATAAAAAAAACATTATTTAAGCAGGGTATGCTTAGATTATTGAACAAGACGGAGGAGATTGTGGTAGATGACGAACAGCTATATGAATCTTTTTTAGATTATTGTACAAATCATCATAATTCAAACACTATTATACGAACATTTTTGTCTGGAACCCGTTCCTCTGAATTAAATCAAATGACATGCCTTAGAAATGTCGGCAAAGAAAAGGATCCCGCAGTTTATTCAAGAATGATAACTAGATCTTTATACCCTGGACATGGAGACAAAGTTATTAATTGGTTTATCGAGGATTTCTTTGATTATAAAAAATCGGACGATAACAACTGGAAATATATTCCCATTAATATCAAAGAAAAGTGGAAACAAAGCTCAGAATTGCCCACTATTCTACATGTTGTTGGTGTTATTGTCGGACGAGATGCCAATCCAATAGAGGCATGTCGTATATTTCTTGAGGCAGGTATTACGCCGAAAAATCATTTGATATCAGAATTGATACGTTCATCTCAGACATCTAGAACTGCTAAAGATAAAAAAAGGATTATAGACTATGCTCTGGAACTCAAAAGTAAATACAATATAGAGGATGATTTGTCATTTTTGGATATGATGGAGTTTTCGGAATCGTTATACGATGAAAAAAGGATAGAAAAAGCCATACGTATATACAATCAGTCTGTTGACCTCACAGAAGATGAGAGAGAAAACCGTGACGCGATTTTCAACAATTTCTGTTATAGGTTAGTCCTTAAGGCTGATTCTAGAGACAAAATTGAAACATATTTTTCTTATCTTTCAAAGTACAAAGAGTTATATCTTAATAATTCTGCCTTGAAACAGCTAATCTCTCATATAAAGGAAAAAAGCGGTTCTGCCTCTTCACCTCTTTTTTTGTTGTTATCAAACAAATTAATAGACAATACACCTCTTAAAGTGAGAGAAGAAGTCCGCAATATTGGCATCAATTATATCATACAGAATTGTCCCGATTCTACAGTTTGCTTGGAGATTTACAATAATTTATGCCCGAAGATTGAGGATGAGGAGATAAAAGTTGTTACATTAATGGAAAAACAGAAAAAAAGAAAGTGGCTCAATATTTTAACTGTGACATTAGCTAAAAAAATGACATCCCTGTCATATGAGGATGAATTGTATAATCAAATACAGTCTATTTTGTCAGAGAGACTCAAGGAGACTTATAGATATGAAGATTATGGTGCTGCTGAAAAATTGTTGAATGTAATTTTTTATAATCAACCACATAAACCTATTAGCAAAGTTACAGCGAATCTTAAGAATTTGTTTTTTGATGAACATTTGTCCGTAGCTACAAGGAATCTTGACAATCTAAAATGCATCCTTCAAAATGCAATAGAAGCTTACAGGCATGCTAACGATAAAGATATAATCAAACATTGCCGTGAACTTATTGATTTGGCCAAAAGTGTTGATGAAATACGTGAAAACGCCCACATGACAAGTGATAACCAATATAAACTGTCCTTATTCCAAATCATTGAGGATATTAAGTATCTTGATGAGAAGGGCGAAATAAACACGGATGATGTTAGAAAACTAATAGGATTTGATGAAGAAATTTACAAGATTAATCCAGTGTCCTTACAACAAGATAGAATATTATGGGCCCAAGTAATACGTTTAACTGATAATAAGGATATATTAGAAAAGATAGGAGAGGTCTGTCTTGACTTGGCTACAAAGAAGGAGGTATTTCTCTTGGATATCATCAATCATTTGTTGAGTGCTTTTTGTGACCGTTTCTCTTATGACGAAAAATTGGAAGGAATTCTTCGAAGACTCGTTGATGAATCAAGTGATTCTATAAAGCTCTCAGTATTTGAGTACAATCATTTCCTCGCATTTGATTTGATGACGAAAGAATTAAATATAGATGAGATTAAAGATAGATTGACTGAAGCTTGGGATAATCTTCTGTTTGACCATTCTCCGTTACGGATTCCCGAAAGGGCAGATCTTTTATGTATGGTTATCGGATTAGATAATATTAGTTTTCAACAAGCTTTAGAAATTGTCAAATTTGTTATAGATAATAAAAGGTGTCGATATGTTAAAACATCTGTTATATCATTGGATACGATTCTTGAGATAGTTAAAAAGTTCTCATACGAAGAAGCTCGTTTAAATGAGGCTCCGGAGAATGTTGATGGGAATAAGGAAGTTTTGTTGAAATATGCAGAAGAGATACAGGATTTAATATATAAAATGGATTCTGTTGACTATTCCAACACTAATAAAGACTTCATTTTTAAAAAAATAAAGAATCCCATTGATGCTCCGCTTAGGGAAAAATATAAGCGAAAAGAATTTACCCGTATTCCGTTGGAATCAGATGATATAGAAATGCGTAGGAACTCCTTTTTCAACAGAGTGGATGATAATGGTGTCGCACACTGCAGTCAATTTGAGTTTGAGGGTTTTATCTCACAGGAGCTCTATTATCTCAATCGTTTGCTTTTCCCATACATTAATAACAAAGTGTCTGAACCATGTAATGTTAGTGACAGCATTGACATTATTTTACAAGCTATAGAATCGGCTAATATAACGGGAAAACAACTAAAAAATATTGTAAAAATAAATGAAGATCGTTTCATTAAAGATTTTAAAAAATATCCCTCCTGGATTGGATATCATAATTTCTTTGAAGGATACTTAAAAGAAGGGTTAGTGCCAGAATATTCCAGGGAAGAATGGATAAAGGCCGCATTTTCGTGCGGTTTTCAAGTTTAGATAAAAGTATAATGTGAAATGGCCTGTTTGTGTATATAGATGTTTTCTGATAATCTGGCTGTTCTATGAAGATTGACTGTCATTGTCACATTTTGCCTGGTATTGATGATGGTGCTGCAGACCTTGAGGAGGCTGTCTATCTGGCTGGCCGTCTTGTCAAGTTCGGCTATGAGCGTGCCGTATGCACGTCGCATTGCTCATTTCTGTTCCATAACACCCCTAAGACCGTTACCGATGCCTGTGACCTTTTGCGTGAGGAGTTGGAGCGTCAGGGTATAAGGCTGGATCTGGTTCCGTCCATGGAGAATATAGGTTAATTGAATCTACCTGGCCCACGGTACGCCTCAAGAACTGGCTTATGCCTTGGGAGGGTAACCATATACTGGTTGAGCTTCCGATGCATGAGCCGGCACAGATGGGCGGATTAGTTCCAGCCAATGAAATAAGATACCTGATTGAGGATGGATACCAGCCTGTTGTGGCTCATCCGGAACGATACACATTTCTTGGGATGGATGATATCCGTACCCTTAAGGATGCAGGTGCGGAATTCCAGCGCAATCTTGGCTCACTTGAGGGCTTGTATGGTGAAAGGGTAAGCATTCGTGCCCGTGAAATGGATTCTGCAGGAATGTTTGATTGGGTTGGTACCGACCTGCACAACTACCGTTATGCAGATTTCTTTGAGAACCATGTATTCTCTAAGCGTTGATTCAGAATCTGTTTTGATTTGTTTCCATGAATTTCTTACAGTCTCTAATATTCTCTCTCATAGATTAGTTTTTTGTCGCAATTTACTTTGATTATATATGTTTTGAGTTATATTTGCATTCCAACCGCAATAAACGACCATTAACAAACCAATTAATATAGAAGGATTATGAAGAAGAAATTCATCTGCACCGTATGCGGATACGTACATGAGGGAGACGAGGCACCCGAGCGCTGCCCGCAGTGCAGGGCACCCAGAGAGAAATTCAAGGAGGTGGTAGAGGACGGTGAGTCCCTGCAGTTTGCCTGCGAGCATATTCTTGGTGACGGCCAGGTAGGCTCTGCTGAGATGGTGAATGACCTGCGCATGCAGTTCAACGGTGAATGCTCCGAGGTGGGCATGTATCTGGCCATGAGCCGTCAGGCTGACCGCGAGGGCTATCCCGAGGTGGCCGAGGCTTTCAAGCGCTATGCCTTTGAGGAGGCAGAGCATGCCGCCAAGTTCGCTGAGCTTCTGGGCGAGGTAGTATGGGACACCAGGACGAACCTGGAGAAACGCATGAAGGCTGAGCACGGTGCATGTGCCGGCAAACTGGAGATAGCCAAGACCGCGAAGGCTCAGAACTGGGACGCCATACACGACACTGTTCATGAGATGGCCAAGGACGAGGCGCGTCACGGTAAGGGGTTCGAGGCTCTCTACAAGCGTTATTTCGGCAAGTAATATCTGCAGGATTACGTTAAAACGGCTTAAAGGCCGTATCGGGGCGGCAATTAGGTCCCGATACGGCCTTTCCTTTCTGAAAAAATCCTTATTTTTGCAGATTAAAACAGGAAGGAATGAGTGTGATCCTGCACATAGAGTCTGCGACTGACGGCTGTTCTGTTGCTGTGAGTGACGAGGGGCAGCTTGTGTTTGACAAGGCTGACCGTGAGGGCCACAACAATGCCGTATCGCTTGGCGTGTTGGTCGATGAGGCGCTTTCGCTGGTCGATAGCCGCGGTCTCAGGATAGATGCCGTGGCGGTGAGTGAGGGCCCCGGTTCATACACCGGCCTGCGCATAGGCGTGTCGATGGCCAAGGGAGTATGTTACGGCCGCGGACTCAAGCTGATATCGGTCTCCACCCTCAAGCTGCTGTGCGTGCAGCCGTTGCTTTCACTTGAACTGCCTGATGACGCACTGCTTTGTCCCATGATCGACGCCCGCCGTATGGAGGTCTATTCGGCTGTCTATGACCGTGCCTTGAATGAGATACGCGAGATACGTGCAGACATTGTGGACGGCAGCACATATCGGGAATATTTGGACAGGCACCCTGTATGGTTCATGGGTAACGGAGCGGCCAAGTGTCGCGGGACCATCAGTCACCCCAACGCTCATTTCTTAGATGACGTTGTTCCGGAGGCCCGCTGGATGTTCCCGCTTGCGGAACAGTCATTGAACCGTGAGGAGTTCCGTGACGTGGCTTACTTTGAGCCATACTATCTGAAGGATTTCATAGCTGTTAAACCTAAAAGACTGGTTTGATGAACTACAATACACAACGAGAGAGACTGCCCATGCCCGAGTACGGACGCGCCGTACAGGACATGGTTGACTATGCCGTAACCATTGAAGACAGGAACGAACGTGAGAGTTGTGCCAGAAGCATAATAGCTATCATGGGCAGCATGTTCCCCGCATTGCGCGACGTACCCGATTTCCAGGGCAAGCTGTGGGATCATCTTGCCTTCATGTCGGACTACAGGTTGGACATTGACTATCCCTATCCGATCACCAGGTTAGAGAAGGGCAGGCAGGTCCCGGAAAGGATTGGGTATCCGGCCGGCGACATCAGGTTCCGTCATTACGGCCGTATGATTCCCGAGATGCTGGATGTGGCAGCCTCCATGCCGGAGGGGCCGGAGCGCAGCCAGCTTCTGCACCTGACTGCCGTACAGATGAAGAAAGACCTCATGCTCTGGAACAAGGAGATGGTTGACGATGCGCGTATAATGGCTGATATCGAGTGGTATTCCAAGGGCCGGCTCAGGCTTCAGGAGGGTGAACTGGACATTACCTTCTCATCGGCACCACACCAGCCGCAGCGCCAGCAGCAGTATAACAAGAAAAAGAACAAACGCAGGTATTGAACCGTAGTATATATGCCGTCATTTGTCATTGAGGGAGGACGCAGGCTTAAAGGGACCATCTGTCCGCAGGGCGCCAAGAACGAGGTGCTCCAGATTCTCTGTGCCGTGCTCCTGACTCCGGAGGAGGTTACAGTTTCCAATGTCCCTGACATACTGGATGTGAGGAACCTCATCGAAATGCTCGTAAAGCTTGGTGTCAAGGCCAGGAACACCGCTCCGGGCGAATGGTCCTTCCGGGCCGATGACATTGACTCCTCATACGCCGAGAGCATGGATTTCGTGACCCGCAGCGCAGGTTTGAGGGGGTCGGTCATGCTGCTTGGCCCGTTGCTGGCCCGTTTCGGCCATGCCGTGGTGAGCAAACCCGGAGGTGACAAGATAGGCCGTCGCCGTGTTGATACGCACATAAGGGGGTTCGAGGCGCTCGGCGCCACATTCAGGCTCAATGGGGAAAGAGGTTACTACGAACTGGAGGCGGAACAGCTCAGGGGGTGTTTCATGCTGCTTGACGAAGCTTCCGTGACCGGTACCGCCAACATCGTGATGGCGGCGGTATTGGCGGAGGGTACCACCACCATTTACAATGCGGCCTGTGAGCCATACGTGCAGCAGCTGTGCCGTCTGCTTGTCAGGATGGGCGCCAGCATTACCGGGATAGGCAGCAACCTGCTTACCATCCGTGGGGTGGATAAACTGCACGGGGCTTCCCATAACGTACTTCCCGACATGATAGAGATAGGCAGTTTCATAGGGATGGCTGCCATGACCTCGAGTGAGATTACCATCAAGGATGTCTCGTTCCATAACCTCGGCATAATTCCCGGGAGTTTCGCCCGTTTAGGGATTCAGATGGAGCAGCGGGGCGAGGACCTGTATATCCCGGCTCAGGAACATTACCAGATTGACTCGTTCATAGACGGTTCCATCATGACCATAGCCGATGCCCCCTGGCCGGGACTGACACCGGACCTGCTCAGCGTCCTTCTTGTCACGGCCACACAGGCCAACGGCAGCGTGCTGATACATCAGAAGATGTTTGAGAGCCGTCTTTTCTTTGTGGACAATCTCATCGACATGGGAGCCCAGGTGATACTGTGCGACCCGCACCGCGTGGTGGTGATAGGCCATGACCGCCGTTTCCCGCTTCAGGCAAGGCGCATGACATCGCCCGATATCCGTGCCGGAATAGCCCTGCTAATAGCAGCCATGAGTGCTGAAGGGACAAGCCGGATTGACAACATAGGGCAGATAGACCGGGGTTATCAGAACATTGACATACGCCTCAACGCGTTGGGCGCACATATAGAGAGGATTGAGTGAGATGATTGACATGGAAGGGCTTGTCAGGGTGGGAAAGGTGCTGAAGTCCCACGGGGTGAACGGGGAAATGGCGGTTTCCGTTCCGTCCTGGCTTGACTGGACTGACGGACTTGACTGCCTTGTCTGCATGATGGACGGCATTCCGGTGCCGTTCTTCATAGAATCGTTAAGGGACAAGAGCAGTACAGTCATACTTGTCAGGTTCGAAGGGTATGACAGCGTGGATGAGATAGGCCGTTTCATGGGGGTTGAGGTGTATATGCCGGCCCGGTTCGTGGTGGAGCAGGATTCCGGTGAACTGCAGTGGGAATCTTTCATCGGCTGGAAGATCGAGGATTCCTCGGCAGGTCCGTTGGGTGTTGTCAAGGCAGTGGATGATTCCACGCCGAACATACTGTTCCTTGCCGATGACGGCACGAGAGAGCGTATAATACCTGCCAATCCTGACTGGATAAAGGGAATTGACAGGGACGGAAGGATATTGGAATACGACTTGCCGGAGGGTCTGGCGGAGCTTTGAATCCAGGAGAATGAAGAGCCTTAAGAAAAGAAGGAAATCCATAGGTCGCCTGAGTCTGTTGCGAAGACTCACATACCGTTACCGCGTATCCGTGGTGAACGAGGATGAACAGAAGGAGGTCTTGGGAACCAGGGTGTCCAGGGTTCACATTGGTCTGGCTATACTCCTGACAGGTTTTCTCGGCGCTATCGCAGGCGACATGATTTCAAGACGCTCCCCTCAGCCCTATTCCGTTGACAGCGATTACAAGCTCCGTCAGACTGTGATTGACGATGCCCTGAGGGTTGATTCCCTTATGAATGTGATAGAGATCCGCAACAGATATATTTCAAATATCCAGGATATAATAGCCGGACGTGTCAGTCCGGACACTGTAATGCCGATTGATTCCGTCTCATTGCAGAAAAGCGTGAGTCTTATGGAGCCTTCAAGCCGTGAGGAGGAGTTCGTGCGCCAGTTTGAGGAGGCCGAACGTTACAATATCACCTCACAGTCGGTACCCATGCAGGATATACGTTCCTTGAGCCTGTTCAGGCCGACCCAGGGACTTGTGGCCTCGAGTTTCAACCCGCTTGAGTCCCATTTCGGTGTGGATATAGCCGCCAGTCCTAACCAGAGCGTGGTCTCCGTCCTTGACGGTACGGTGCTTATCAGCTCCTTCACCGCCGATTCGGGATATACTATCTGTGTGGTTCATCCCGGGGAGCTCGTGTCGGTTTACAGACATTGCGAGTCATTGCTCCACAAGTCAGGAGACAAAGTCCGTCAGGGTGACGTGATAGCCCTTGTGGGCCGGAATTCCGACGGGGGGGAGACACCAGGCTCACACCTGCATTTTGAATTGTGGTATCAGGGTCAGCCTCTTGACCCGGAAAAATATATTTTGTTCCAGTGAAACAGATAGCTATTTTAGGCTCCACAGGCTCGATAGGTTCGCAGGCACTTGATGTGATAGCATCTCATCCCGAGGAGTACGAGGTATATGCCCTTACGGCCAACAATAACGTTGACAAGCTCATCGGGCAGGCCAGAAGGTTCAGGCCTGAGGCGGTTGTCATTGCCAATGAGGAGCATTATTCACGGCTTAGGGATGATCTGGCCGACCTTCCGGTGAAGGTCTATGCCGGTAGCGACGCCATCAACCAGATTGTCAAGGCTGACCCCATCGACATCGTGCTGGCGGCGATGGTGGGGTTTGCCGGCTTGTGCCCGACGATGGAGGCCATCAAGGCAGGCAAGATAATCGCCCTGGCCAACAAGGAGACGATGGTCGTTGCCGGAGAGCTCGTCACTTCGCTTGCCGTCAAGTACAAGACACCGGTATTGCCTGTGGATTCCGAGCATTCGGCCATTTTCCAGTGCCTGAGCGGCGAGTCCATGAATCCTGTGGAGAAGATACTTCTTACGGCAAGCGGAGGCCCGTTCCGGACTCTTGGAAGAGACCAGCTTGCCATTGTGACCAAGGCGCAGGCCCTGAAGCATCCCAACTGGGATATGGGTGCCAAGATAACCATCGATTCCGCTTCCATGATGAACAAGGGTTTTGAGGTCATTGAAGCCAAGTGGCTTTTTGGCGTGCCTTACAGCAAGATACAGGTGGTGGTGCATCCCCAGTCAGTCATCCACTCCATGGTGCAGTTTGCCGACGGTGCGATTAAGGCGCAGCTCGGTGCACCCGATATGCGTCTGCCCATCCAGTATGCATTCTCCTATCCGCGCCGCCTGGAAGCCGATTTCCCGAGGGTTGATTTCACCAGACTGGGTGTACTTTCTTTCGAGGAGCCGGATACCGGGCGTTTCCGTAACCTTGCCCTGGCTTACGAGGCGCTTGAGCGTGGCGGTAACATGCCCTGTATCCTGAATGCGGCCAATGAGGTTTGCGTGGCGGCGTTCCTTCATGACGAGATAGGTTTCCTTCAGATGAGTGATGTGATAGCCGGAACAATGGCCCGCGTACCCTTCCGCAAGGAGTCTTCGCTTGAAGATTATATTGAAACCGATGCCGAGTCACGCCGTGTGGCGGCATCATTGATAAACCCGAGATAAAAACTTTAATCATGTCAACATTCTGGATCCGTTTTTTTCAGTTAGTGCTCTCCCTTACCATTCTTGTGGTGTTCCATGAGTTCGGCCATTACCTGTTCTCACGCCTTTTCGGTGTGAGGGTGGAGAAATTCTATGCTTTCTTCAATCCGAGATTCTCCCTGTTCCGCATAAAGAGGGTGGATGGCAAGCTCAGGGTCAGGTTCTTCAGCCCCAATGTGCCTGACAGCTACGAGGAGGAGAAGCGCTTCAATTTCGAGGGCAAGGAGGAGACGACCTACAAACCTATAGACCTTGAGTCTCTGCCTGAGGGTGACTGGCGCCGGTCACCGGAGAACACCGAGTTCGGAGTGGGCTGGGTACCTTTCGGCGGTTACTGCAAGATTGCCGGCATGATCGACGAGTCCATGGACATAGCGGCCATGCAGCAGGAGCCCAAGTCCTGGGAGTTCCGCTCCAAACCCTCCTGGCAACGTCTGTTCATCATGGTGGGCGGTGTGCTGTTCAACCTTATACTGGCATTCTTCATCTACTCCATGGTGCTGTTCAAGTGGGGGGACAGCTATATCCCTGCCCGGGAGCTGAAATATGGTATGGAGTTCAACGCCCAGGCCGAATCGATAGGCTTCCGTGACGGGGACATCATCATGGCAACCGACGGCCGTCCTACCCGGGAGTTTGACGGAGACCTGTATCGTGCCATTGCCAAGGCCAGTCAGGTGACTGTCCTCCGTGACGGCAGGGAGATGGTGCTTGACATGCCTGAGGACCTCTCGCTCTTTGACTTCACCCGCACTGTCCCCTTTGTCTCCATACTCAGTCCGATGACTGTCGATAGCGTGGTTGAGGGTGGAGCCGCCGCTGCCGGTATCATGGCCGGTGACACCATCCTGACCGTGAACGGGGAGAATGCATCCACCTGGACATCGTTCCAGACTATCCTCGCTGAACTGCGCAGCCGTGCCGAAGAGAAACATGTGGACCGTGACCTGAGGATGGTTATAGGCCGTCCCGGAGCAGGACGTGACACTCTGACAGTGACGGCCGATGCCGGTTTCAAGATAGGAATAATTCACAAGACCGATGAATACATACCCGTGAATCTGGAGTACGGGTTCCTGGCTTCCATCCCTGCCGGCATCCGTTACGGCTGGAATACACTCAAGGGCTATGTCGGTGATTTCCGCTATGTCTTCACTAAGGAGGGGGCCAAGAGTCTCGGCGGGTTCGGCACCATAGGCAGTATCTTCCCCGAGAAATGGAACTGGCATGCTTTCTGGCTCATGACGGCATTCCTCTCCATCATCCTGGCGTTCATGAACATACTGCCTATTCCGGCGCTCGACGGCGGCTATGTGCTGTTCCTGCTGGTCGAGGTGGTGACAGGTAAGAAACCCGGTGACAAGTTCCTTGAGGTGGCCAATACCATAGGTATGATAATTCTCTTCGGCTTGCTCATTTTCGCCAATCTCAACGATATACTGCGTCTGTTCTGATGGCACGTAAACCCCGGGAGACATTCGGCAGCCGTATGGGTATGCTTCTGGCCATGGCCGGTTCCGCCATTGGTCTGGGGAATATCTGGCGTTTTCCATATACGCTGGGCAAGAACGGCGGTGCGGCATTTCTGCTCATCTATGTCATCATGCTGCTGTTTATATGCCTGCCGGTCATGATTTCCGAATATCTGATAGGCCGCAGAGGCGGTTCCAACCCTTTCAGGACTTTTGACCGTCTGGCCCCGGGTTCCAGGTGGCGCTGGATGGGATTCATAGCTGTACTGGCGTCTGCATGCATACTATCGTTCTACTGTGTTGTCGGAGGCTGGTCAGTCAAGTATCTGGATGATGCATGTTCCGGCAGGCTGATGGGCTACGAGGGGGATTATGCACAGTTCTTCGGCTCTTTCATAAGCAGTCCATGGAAGCCGCTGGCCTATACCCTGCTGTTCCTCGGCATGACCGGACTGATTATTGCGTTCGGAGTGCGGAAAGGTATAGAACGCATGTCCAAAATCATGATTTCGGTACTCTTCGTGATCATAGTTCTTGTGGTAATACGTTCGCTCTCTCTTCCCGGTGCGGTTGAGGGTGTCCGTTACATGTTCGTGCCTGATTTCAGCAAGGTCACGGCCGATACCTGCATAGCCGCCATGGGACAGGCCTTCTTCTCGCTGAGCATAGGGTGCGGAACAATCCTGACATACGCATCTTATGTCCATAAGGACGAGAATATAGCAGCCTCATCGGCCTGGATAGCATTCTTTGACACGGCTTTTGCCGTGATAGCCGGTCTGGCCATTATCCCTGCCGTCTATGCCATAGCTCTCATGAATGGCACCGATCCTGATGTCAGTGCCGGCCCGGGACTGGTATTCATTACCCTGCCTGGTGTTTTCCAGTCCATGCCTCTCGGCGGAGTGGCTGCGGTCCTGTTCTTCCTGGCTCTGCTGCTGGCGGCCATAACATCGGCCATATCGCTCATGGAGGTGGTGGTGGCTTTCATCATTGAGGAACTGCATCGTTCGCGTATGCGGGCGGTGCTGCTTAGTTTCGTGCTGTGTGGCGGAGTAGGGGTGTTCTGTTCGCTCTCTTTCGGACCTCTTGAGGGGTTCAGACTGTTCGGACTGAGTGTGTTCGATTTCTTTGATTACATAACCTCCAACATCATGCTGCCGGTGGGCGGCCTGCTGCTCGCTATATTTGCAGGATGGAGACTCAGACGTGCCAACTATCTGGATGAGCTCACCAATGGCGGATCGCTTAAACTCCCGCGCTGGCTGGCTCTCACTATCTACTATCTGGTAAAGCTTGTGGCTCCGCTGGCCATCTCACTAATCTTCCTGAACTGCATCCTGAGCTGAACCCTCCTTCATCCTGGAGCGGATGAAACTGAGGTGACGTTCCGCTTCCTCACGTGCTTTCCTGTGTGCGTCCAGGGAGAGGAGAATCTGAGAGAGGTCATATAGCCGGGCTATGGCGATGCGGTCCTCCCTGCTCATACTCAGGTTGCCTGATACGGCTTTTCTGCTGTCGGGTCCTGTCTTGCGGTAGAGAGTGTATGTTATATCCTT
Source organism: Bacteroidaceae bacterium (assembly GCA_017651315.1). Lineage (GTDB taxonomy): Bacteria > Bacteroidota > Bacteroidia > Bacteroidales > Bacteroidaceae > Colenecus. Next base: position 40,851 of record JAGCDE010000058.1, on the reverse strand, counting down.
GTCGGGGTTGGCGTTTATGAAAGCTGCGGCACCCCCGTCATTCCCGTTCATGAAGGAGAGCCGTTCGTAGCATATCCCGAGGTCGGTGAACTCATGGCGGTCATCGGACACAGGGGTCTCCACGTATATATCTCCCACGTTCAGACGTATCTGGTCATGATGAATGTATGAACTGCCCCTGTAGTGCGAAACCAGTGTCATGCGTCCCAGTTCATCGACCTGTCCGCGTATGTAATTGCGCCCTGTGTTGCGGATGGGGTCCTGGCTTCTGATGGTGTACAGTCCGATGTCCTGATATTGTGCATCCTTTCCGAACATGTACTCCTCCCTTACGCTCTCGAATGCGGCACTGAAGACTGCGATCATGCTGTCCTCAAATTCAATGGTCCGTTGCTGTTCGGCCACCTCCACCTCCTGCATGAGTGCCAATGCCTGCCTGCGGGCCCCGAATGCCTTGGGATAGAGGATACGTATGCTGTCAATCTCCTGTTTGGCCAGACTGTAATCCGACTTGCTGAAGGCCTCCTTAGCGTTGTCTAAGTGTCTTGAAGCGGATTTCTCCACATTCTCCTTGCAGCCGTTTGCCGATAATAGTGCCACTATGGCGAATATCAGTGTCTTTTTCATTTTTATACGTATGATTTGTCTTTGCATCTGCAAAAATACTCTTTTGGCGGTTTCCGTCAAGTATGCCTTGCCAAAAAGCTGTTATCTGTAGGATAGGGCTTGCACTATCTTTAAACTCCGTTTGAAGATAGGCTGCGCCTCGGGATAAAAACCAAATGAATTTGTTTTTTCTCCTCTCGGCTTGCACTATCTTTGCACCCATGAAACTATACAGTGACTTGGAGCTGGCTGAGCTGCTTGACAGGGAGGAGTTCAGGCTTCTGTCCCGGACTGCCGACAGTCTGGGATTGGAGTGCTATGTGGTGGGGGGATATGTCCGGGACCTGTTCCTTGAGCGCCCGTGCAAGGATATAGATGTGGTTGTGGTGGGCAGCGGCTTGGAGATGGCCAATGCTTACGGAAAGGCATTGGGTAAAGGAGCACATGTGAGCCTTTTCAGGAATTTCGGCACGGCTCAGGTCAGGAAGGGTGACCTGGAGGTGGAGTTTGTGGGGGCCCGCAAGGAGTCCTACCACAGGGAATCACGTAATCCCATTGTGGAGGACGGCACTCTCGAGGATGACCAGAACCGACGTGACTTCACGATAAACGCCATGGCTATATGCCTTAATGCTGACCGGTTCGGAGAGCTGGTTGACCCTTTCGACGGCATTTATGACCTGGAGGACCGGATAATACGCACGCCTCTGGATCCCGACATCACCTTCAGCGATGATCCGCTGCGCATGATGCGTTGCATAAGGTTTGCCACACAGCTCAATTTCTATATCGAAGACAGAACATTCAGCTCGCTTGTGAAAAACCGCGAGCGTATAGGGATAATATCCAAGGAACGGATATCGGACGAACTGAACAAGATACTGCTCGCTCCTGTTCCGTCCAAGGGCATCATCGACCTGGACCGGTGCGGCTTGCTGGAGCTTGTGTTCCCGGAACTGTCCGCCCTTCAGGGGGTGGAGACGGTGAACGGCCGGGGCCACAAGGATGTTTTCCTGCACACGCTTGAGGTGCTGGATAACGTGGCCCGTGTGAGCGATGACCTGTGGCTGCGTTGGGCGGCCTTGTTGCATGACATAGGCAAGCCCCGCACAAAGAGGTGGGATCCGCAGCACGGCTGGACATTCTACAACCACAACTATGTGGGACAGAAAATGATTCCGGGTATATTTGACAGGATGAAGCTGCCCAAGAACGAGAAGATGAAATATGTGCAGAAACTTGTGGATCTGCACATGCGCCCGATAGCCATTGTGGATGATGAGGTGACCGATTCCGCCGTACGCCGCCTACTCTTCGATGCAGGGGATGACATAGAGGACCTGATGGCACTCTGTGAAGCCGACATAACCTCCAGGAATGAACAGAAGAAACACCGTCTGCTCGAGAACTTCAAGGTGGTGCGCCAGAAACTGAAGGATCTGGAGGAGAGTGACCGGATACGCAACTTTCAGCCTCCTGTTGACGGAATGGAGATAATGGAGGTGTTCGGACTGGAACCGTCGGCCATAGTGGGACAGCTCAAGAGTGCAGTCAAGGATGCCATTCTGGACGGTGTGATTTCCAATGACCATGACGAGGCTCTGGAGTTTGTCATCAGGGAGGCTTGTAAACACGGTCTGACTCCCCTGAAAGGCCGGGATTGAGCGATTGCCTGGCGGAATCCTATCTTGTAAGCGTGAATTTCAGAGTGAACCCGCAGTCATGAGTGGATGTGGGGTAGGCCGATGTTGACACTAACGGGAAGTTGCTCTGGTAGTCGTAGTAGAAATTCAGCGTGAGCATGCGGCTGTAGGTATAATCGGCCTGGAAGGAGAGCTTCAGGGCCCTGTTACCGTTTGTCGCCTGGGTACTGCCGTCGGTGATGTTGCGGCAGAGGGCGTTCTGGTTACGGTATGAGAAATCCGCACTCATGTTAAGGTCGTTGCTTACGCGGTTCCTGCCGGTTCCGGGACGTGCCCCGAGAATCTGCAGTCCCGTGATCTTGTATCCGCCGCCTGCAGTGATGTCGTCGGAGTTCGTTTCCACGAGCTGGACCGAAGTGGTGCTGAGTGTGAGGACGCGCGTCTTGCGGAACTCGAGTCTTGCAGTGATGTTGTTCTTGAATGTCATGTCAACACCGGCAAGTGGGGCGAATGACTCGTTTATGGATACAGAGCCTATATTGTACATGCTGCTCGGGACGGGAGCACCGGTAGTCACGTCCTGGATGAAGCCCCGGCCGTTCATGAACTCCATATAGCTGTTGTATGTGTTGTAGTTTCCTATGGCATATACGCTTTTGTAGGCGTGCCGCAGATTGAAGCTCTTGAAATGGCTCTCGAAGAAGGGCAGTTTACTCAACCCGCCGTATGTGAGGCTCCAGTTGGGAAGCATGGACAACATTGAGGGGAAGAGGTTAAGGCTGCTTCTTGAGGCGTTCTTTCCGGTGTAGGTGGCCAGGAAAGCGGGTATCATCACATCTGCGGAGTAGGGGTCCATGCCGTCCGTGGCACTGCTGTAGGTCTCTCCCGCCCTTGAGCTCTGGGCGGGGAAGGGCGTACCGTCATAGACCGATTCCATACGGGTACGGACGGTCGCGATATTGTCAAGCAGCTTGTTGAACCTCGATGAGCGGTAGTCGTTCTTTGAAGTGTGCCGTTCGAATGCGCTTCCGAATGTGATCACGGTCATGTTGAAGGAGCCGCTTCGGGTGCTTGGCATACCGGCGTACATGTACTGTATCTGCTTGGAGCCGTTTCTGGTCCAGCTCGAACTGAGATCCACCTTGAAATCCGGGAAGGGCTCCAGGGTGGCTTTCACCTGAAGGTCCTGGCTTGCTGTCGATGCCGCCGAATGGGCCACGCTGTCATTGTTGAGCAGCCATCCTCGGTTCATGGCCTTGTGCAGATATTCATCACCGGTGAAACCGAATGCGAAATCGAGGCCGGGAGCCATAAGTCCCGATGACCTGGATTGTCCGAGGAAACCCGATGAGGGCATGAATCCGGGCAGGGACATGTTGTAGGTGTTCCTGTAGGATACGGAGACGTTGCGGAGCATCATGACGGTGTGCAGACCGAAATCCAGTCCGTCCCTGAATGTTATCTTCTCCTCCCTCGCTGCCTTGTCCGGATCCTGGATGACCCGTACCACTACGTTCAGGGTGTCCTTGACCTTTACGCTGATGTTGTCGGCATCGATGCGCCTGTACTTCAGCTTGACCTTGGAACCGTCCTTCGCGGTGGCTGTGACCTTGATTGTCAGCGTGCCCAGATTGTGATTTACCGTGTATGTGGAATCGGGCAGGAAGGTGAATTCCTTGTTCAGATACTTGTTCTTGGTCGAAGCCGCGCTCTGCCCGCTCCTGGACTTGTTCCTTCCTGAACCTGAGAACCGGTCGTTGACCTGCTTGAGGTATGCCACCTTGTTGTAGAGGTTGGTCATGTTCAGGCGGGCGTTGACCGAAATGTTCCTGTCGGAGGATATGATGTTGCCGTATGATGAACCGTCGGCGTATGTGGTGCCCCTGTCCCAGGTATAGCGGGAGTTGAAACCTATGTCCACACTTGTCCAGTCGAGAACAGGCAGTTTGCTCAGAGGAATGTTGTAGGATGCCTGGAATGACTGGTTGTAGTCTAACGGACGGCCCATGTTCATGATGCTTGTCTTGACGGAATCCTTCCACAACTGGTACCGGTCAGGATACAGGTCCTTGTTGACCACCGTGTAAGGCTCCTCTATCTCGGCTTTTGTACGGGCCGTGAATGACAGCTTGAGCTCCTTGAGCGGGTTCCATGTGAGAGAGAGGTCCCTGTCCCACCAGAACTGCTGTGAAAAGATTACGGGAATGCCGGTCTGCTCCCCCTCCAGATCCCGTTCCTGAAGCTCGTGGTAGTTTCGCTGGATGCCTGTGTTGAAGCTGAACTGCTGCGGCAGGACGCTGACGGTGGTCTCCTTCAGTATCTTAAGCCACGGTGACTGGTATTTGATGAACTTGAACGGCTGCAGACCCTTCATGGAGGGCGAGTAGCTGTAATCCACATCCGCCTTCCAGTTCCTGTCATGCTCGTACTCTATGGTGCTTCCGCTGTTGTCCCTCTCGGACCTTGAATAGCTGAACGAGAAGTTTGCGGGGTCGTATGGCATGGGTTTCTCGCTGCTGATATCTATCGTGGCGTTGGAAATGCTGAAGTTCCTGTTCACGCTCAACTCCTGGGTGATGTTGCGTATGGAGTCCTTTGCATCGGCTTGGGGATAGGATTCTATCACATCGTCAAGATAGAGGTCTGTGTCGAACGGACTGTACTGCGGTGACACTTTCTCCTGTGAGTACGAATAATATATGGGGACAGATATTCCCGTTACCTCAGGCAGGAAACGTCCCAGGTTAAGGCTTGTGGTGAACGAGTATTTGTAAAGGTCATCGGTTCTCCGCTGCTGGATTCCCTGTTCAATACCACCGTAACCGGCAGTAGTGACCTGACCTGACAGATCCAGGGAGGCCAGGTCGGACAGCTTTAGCGAGAACTTGCTCCGGGCCGCCATACCTCCCTTGCTCTCATAGCCCTGCAGTCGCAGCTCGTTTACCCATACCTCGGCCGACTTGCTGCCGAGTGAGTTGTTCCTTATACCTATCATAATGGCCCTGACATTGCCGATGGAGGGGTTACCCGCTATGCTGACCCTGTTCTCTGGTCTGTCGGGGTCATATTCACTGTATATCCCGTTCGCGCTTATGGCGCCCAGGTTCCTCTGCAGGTTGCGGTTGTTCTTGACTTTTGTGAGCACGTCGAACGGTATGTCAAGCATATTGTCCTCAGGCCATACCAGACGGCGGTCCTGCTCACTGCTTCCGCTGTAGAATCCGGGCTGTGTAACCTTGAGCGGTATCTCGTATTCGTAGAAATTGCCGGAATAGTCGGAACCGAGGCGGATGAATACGGACATGTCCCCGTCCTGAAGGCCTGACACGTCAGGTACTGTTGCCTCTAAATGGGTGAACATCTGTATGCGGTTGTAGCGTCTGAGGTCGAGCGAGGTCTTCTTGTATATGCCGCGTGCCTCTCCTGCTCCCAGGTCCTTGACCTTGAGGCTCATAGCCTGTTCGTTGTCCTGTACGAGCTGCACCTGGTTCGGGTCCAGTATCCTGGTCACCCCGGGCGGTACGACGTAGTTCACGGGGGAACGGTCGCCGTTCTCCTCTATATTGACCGATGCTGCGGAGAATGTACCCGAAAGAGTGGGGGTGCGGTTCACTGCGCTGGCAATGGGCTGCTCATAGTTCCTCCACTGGCTGCGCATCAGTTCGAGAGAGCCGAACCTGACGTGTACCTCTTCGGTGAAACCTGTCAGATAGATGCGCATGAAGCGTATTGAACTGAAATCGCGTATTGAACCTACGGCCTTCTCATACTCCTTTACTGGCACCCTGAAACAGTACCAGTTGACTGTCTCGCTGTTCCCGTTCCTGAGCTTTACCTTTACCTCCCGCCTGTCGGCTATGTAGTTCCTGCCTGTCTGAAGATCCTGGGGACGGAGGGATATCCTGTACTGGAAGTATTTCTCGTATTCATCGAGTGTAAAGTCGGCGTTGGCATCCTCGTAATCAGGGGTGGTGCGGGAGGACTGGTCGTACGCGCTCCCGCTGGTGCCGGAATTGGGCGAGTTGCCCTCAGTTCCGTTGTAGAGACGGTAGCGGTCCAGTACCGGCATCCCTGCGGCATCATAGTCACCGCCCCGATAGTAGTGGTAGTTGTCGGCTGCCGGGTCCTCATAAATGGCATCATAAACCTCGGGTGACACCTTCGGCCTTATTTCGTTGAGGAAAGAGGCGTAGGCCGGCCATGTGCGCTCCTCCTCGGAGGTAAGTCCGTTCAGACCCACATCCTGGCGGATGCGGCTGTCGGCATTGTTGTTGTCGAATGCATACACCAGACTCTTGACGTTGGGCACCTTGCCCCAGACCGTTGACTCGTATTTAGTGGTGTCGTCATCCACTGGAATACCGTTTTCGAAGAATTTCTTGCCGTCGGTAAGCACGTCCTCCGACACTTCGCCTAAATTTATGTAGAGGTCACCGCCCTGTGATGCCGGATTGTAGATGAACGGGTCCAGCATCCAGAACTCTATGTATTCTATATTGGCACTCTCGAAATCGGTTGTGGTGATGTTCCTCATGATTCCGCCCCAGTTCTGTGCCGGATTTCCCAGGTGTCCGTTCACATCGAGGTCGGGATTGAGGTTATAGGGACCGCGTTCATCAGGATAGTAGGCCAGATTGAGTATCTGGAGTGTGGTCGATTCGCTGGATGTCGATTCCTTGTTAGGGTAGAGTTCCCTCTCATAGACCTCACGCACGTAGTGGTTGGACAGCTGCTCGTTGTCGCCCTTGAGGTGGGACGGGGTCAGTGAGGAGTTGCGGCGCGTGAACAGCGGGTCGATGGTGAACCAGTTCAGCAGTGCCCTGTAATATCCCGCCTCCACGCTGCCTGTCTTGCCGAATCCCTTCATGCCGGTCGGTACGGCCGATAATGACCATGCCGACGGCTGGAGCAGGGGTATCCCGCTCTCTGCTGACTCGAAATCGTCGATGTAGGAGGACTTGCCCTGAACCTTGTCGGATACATTGGACTGGAGTGCGGCCATCTCAGCCTGGAAATTGATGGAGGAGGGCGTGGTGGCATTCACGAACGGGATCAGGTCTATAAGGTTGGTCAGAGCCTGACTCTCGTGCTTCCAGCTGATGTTCAGCCCGTACATGGTGTTCACGAGGGGTTCATCGCCCATGGTCACCTTGCTCGTGAGAGGCTTCTCGTTCAGGTGCATGTAGGTTCCGCCAATCTGAAGGTCTTTGCTGAAATCATACATCCAGTTCATGCCCACCATGGTCTTCCGCTGCATACTGTAATAGGTGTTGCTCTCCAGCTGGACATTGATGTTGGTGCCGGCATCGATGATGCTCTGGTTGATGATGGTCACCGTGCCCATGTTGTAGTTCACGGTGTAGTCAGTATTCTCGGTAAGAGTAACCCCTCCTGCGGTGACGATGACCGAGCCGCGCGGTATGTTGCCTGAGCCAAGCTGTATCACATTGCCCGATGAGCCTGAATATTCTCCGGTGAGTATGAACTTGTCCTTGTCGGCGATACGCTTGGCCACCACTTTTGTGGAGTCATAGAGTTCCTGGAATACATATTTCTCAGCGGTGCGGTCATTGCCTATAGCCTTCCGCAGATGACTTCCGAAAGGCTCCACCACCGGGAAAATGATCTTTCCGGAGGATGCAATGACTGTATAACCCTCTATGAAATCGAATTTTCCGTTGGGATGTGTCGCCTGGTTCTCGTCAAGCCTGTCAAGATTCATCATGCGCAGCAGCGGAGTCTCCTTGAGTCCCTGTTCCGGCAGATATGTCATCCGGCTTCCCGTGCTGTCGCTCTGGTAGGTCACAGCCAGCTTGAAACCGGATTTGTTGAGTGTTCCGGTGGTTATGGAGTAGATGTTCTTCATCATCAGGTCCCATGTGCCTGTTCCCGGAGCGTTGGAGTTGGATTTGATGAGTTTCACGAAGAGGGCCTTGCCGGTGTCAGTCACATCGGACGAGAACTCGCCCACCTGGTAGCTCTGACCTGCGTAGGTGTATTCGTAGGCGACGGCAAGCACCTCGTCCGATGCCAGGGCGTTCCTGAGTGAGATATAGCCCAGGGCACTGTTCAGGGTATATTCAGAACTGTTTAGCTTGCGGGCATTGGAGATTTTCTCGTAGTCGTTGCTGCCGTTCAGGAAGTTGCCAATTGTTACAGCCACCTTGTCTATGTCCCGGATATCAGTGTAGTCCGAGTTAAGCCTTGCATACAGGTCGTTGGCATTGTTGGCCGGAGCAGGTCCCGAGACGGCGTTCCAGATACCATTGCTTATGTGGCTTGTCTCGCCGAGGTCGGTGAATGCCACTATGTTGCGCGGATTGTCATAGTTGCTGCGCTTGTTGGTCACCCAGACCTCTATCCTGGTAATCTTGACCCCTGACACGATGTTCGGCAGCATGGACATGTTCCTGTCATAGTTGTCGCGGAAGAAATGGGAGAGGAAGAAGTGCCGGTTCTCGTCGTAGCTGCTTGCATCGATCTCGAAACCGTTCAGCTGCTCGCCTCCCTGCGAGCTTACCGACGAGGAGGATGACTCTTTCTGCGAGAGTACCATCTGAAGCTTGAGCTTGCCGAACTGGAGGTCTGTCCTGATGCCGAAGAGCGATGACGCGCCCTGGATGAGTGAGGAGTTGGTGGGGAAGCTCACGTTGCCGGCTTCAAGCAGCCTGATTATCTCATCCTCCTTGCCCTCATAGCGCAGTTTTATCTTCTTGGTGTCGATGTCGAATGTGGTTTCCGTGTTGTAGTTCAGGTCCATCGAGACCTTGTCACCTACACGGGCGTTCATGTTGAGGTTTATCTGTTCGTCAAAGTCGAATCCGCCGTTCTTACGGTTTTCTACGGAGAGGGCGGGGTTCTCTATCCTGTTGATGTCGAATCCTAATTTTATGGAGGCCGAACCGCTTGTCTTGATCTGCACTCCTCCAGGTCCGAAAATCTTCTCGGCAGGTCCCAGGTCGAACTTCATGTCGGTAAAGTCGAACTTGTTCTCCTCATGGTTTTCGAAAGCTTCGTCGTTCTTGCTTTTGTAGTAGGACTGCATGGATTTCTGCATGGTGCGCTTCAGGTATTCCTCTGGCGTGAGGAGTTCGGGGATCTCAAGGAAATCGTCCCCCAGTTTTGTGCCGATGCGGTAAAAGCCCGCCTTGTCGTCGAATTCGGCCACCCGGGTGATGTTTTCCGGATCCCTCAGGCCTGTCCCGGACTCCTGCGCATACAGAGGCACGAGGCTCCCGCCTATGCAGGAACCTGCCGTGAACAGGATTGCGGCAAGGAGTCTCTTCATGACTGTCAGATCCTCTTGAGTGATTCGCGGATAAGCGCCTCGACTGTGATCTCCGGCTTCTCCTTCAGGATGGCTGTCACCACTTTCTGCGATGCCGACTGCTGGAATCCCAGTGTCATCAGTGCGGTCACGGCCTCATCGGCTATCCTTCCGGTCTGGATTCCGAGCGACTGCATGACAGGCGTGTCATTGCCTCTCCCCTTGATTATCCTGTCCCTGAGATCAACTATTATCCTTTGGGCCGTCTTGGCTCCTATGCCCTTGACTTTCTTGAGCATCGCGTCATTGCCGGAACTGATGATCCCGGTCAGCTCTGACGGGGAGAAGGAGGACTGTATCATCCTGGCCGATGCCCCGCCTATGCCGGGAACGGAAACCAGCATGAGGAAGAGCTCGCGCTCATCTTTCTCACTGAATCCGAAAAGGACCCATGCATCCTCACGGACAGATTCATAGACATAGAGCCTTGCCTCGTCCTTGCCCTGGAGGGATGAATAAGTATATACGGATATGCCGAGCGAATACGCCACCCCGCCCTGTGTCAGTATGACTGCCTGTGTCGGGGTCAGTTCAACAACCTTCCCCTGAATGAATTCTATCATGCCTGTACTATTGTAGGAATATAGATAATTAACGCGCGGGAACCCTGTTTATTGCACGCGCGTATGCATCGGGGCTTCTTTTTTAGAAAATCTGTCCCATGTTTTTTTATTCCGGGGCGTAGCCTATATCCAAGCGGAACTTAAAACAGACAATAATAAAGTTCCCGGAACAAATCAAAACAGATTCTTAGTAACTTTGCGGCCGGAAACCAAATGAATGAATACGTATGGAAAAGATTAAGGCTGCTGTCGTGGGATATGGTAACATCGGCAGATATGTGCTCGAAGCACTGCTTGAAGCACCTGACTTTGAAGTTGCGGGAATAGTTCGCCGTAATGGTGACGCCAATTGTCCGAGTGAGTTGAAAGAGTTTAAAGTTGTAAGGAATATTTCACAATTGCCAAAACCTGATGTGGCTATTCTCGCCGTGCCGAGCCGCAAGACTGAAGAGTATGCCGCTCAGATACTTCCGCTTGGCATCAACACTGTTGACAGTTTTGACATACACACTCTCATTCCCGAAACCCGCAAACGCCTCATGAAGGTGGCCCGGGATTCCGGTCGTGTGGCTGTCATCTCGGCTGGATGGGATCCGGGCTCGGATTCGATAGTCCGTGCGCTCATGCAGGCCATGGCTCCCAAGGGTCTCAGCTATACCAATTTCGGTCCCGGCATGTCCATGGGCCATACCGTGGCTGTCAAGGCTGTCCCCGGTGTCAGGGAGGCTCTCTCCATGACTATTCCACTCGGAACAGGCATACACCGCCGGATGGTATATGTGGAGGTCCTTGACGGTTACAGGTTTGAGGATATATCGGCCGCCATCAAGGCTGACCCCTATTTCGTGAACGATGAGACACATGTCATGCAGGTGGATTCGGTTGACAGCCTCAAGGATATGGGACATGGTGTGAACATGACCCGCAAGGGTGTGTCAGGCAGGACCCAGAACCAGCTGTTTGAATTCGACATGAAAATCAACAACCCGGCCCTCACCGGCCAGCTGCTGGTTGCCGCCGCACGTGCGTCGATGCTTCAGGAACCTGGCTGCTACACTATGATAGAGATACCCGTAATAGATTATCTGTACGGAGAAAGAGAGGATCTCGTAAGGCAGTTGGTGTAAGAATTATTTTAAAACCTTAGACCGAATCCGATAAAGAACCCGTCGAGATTGCCATATCCCAGGTTGAGCATTATGTCAGTCTTGCCGGGGGATTCAAATATATCGGGGGATTCCTCATGATACTTGATGCTCTTGAGGCGGAATCTTGAATATAACCGGTAGCCGAATGTGGCACCGGTTATCTTTTCCTTGTGGTATATGGTTCCCCGTTCGAACACATTATTGTCCGTTGAACGGCAGATCTTGTAGGATTGTAGGATACCTATTCCTGCTGAGCAGCCTACTGCCATCTTTTTCCAACAGTGACCTATGTCGGCATAGATGGACATGAATGTGCGGTCACCGGACATCTCCACTTCATCCTCTTTCTGGTCCCAATCCACCAGTAAAATGCTTTTTCCGTTATCATCGGTCACTTCGACCGACTTTCCGTAGTATAGCGAGTGAGTGCTGAAGCCTACGGTCAAGCCTCCGAAGTTGCGCGGACCTTCAAACAGAAGCGAAAGGTCTGTCATCTGCCTGATGCCATAGCTCATGTCTATAGAGAAATACGGCTCCTTTTCTATGACAATCAGGTCTTTTACTATTTCAGGCGGAGCCTCTTCGACAGTGACGTTGCCTACATAGTAGTCGTAGCTGAAGTTACCCAGATAGTCCTTGTCCTCGGAGGCCACATAGAGCCAGCCGAATCCGTCCTTCATGTCATCCTTCCATTCACCGAAGTAGAAACTGCCGTCGTTCATGTTCAGACGGCCGGTTCCGTTGAATTTCCCGTTTTTCCACTCTCCGTCGTACCAGTCACCGTTGGCGTACCAGTATGTTCCGTTGCCGTGCATGGCGTGATTCCTGAATTCACCTATATAGCAGTCGCCGTCGGCGAAATGAAGCTCTCCCTTGCCTTCCCATAGTCCGTTCTTCCAGTCTCCTTCATAGGTGGTGCTGTCGGCATAGACCATCTTGCCGTGTCCGTTGAACAAGGAGTCGGCTATCTGGCCGGTATAGGTGGAGCCGTCATCGAATGTAAGGGTCACGGTCTGCTTCTTTTTTCCGACTCTGCGGGCGCATGCGTCATTTGAGGGAAGCATGCAGAACAGGAGAGTCAGAAAAGCGCATATACAGAGTGGATGGAACATTCCCCTGTACTGTTCCCGGCCAGCCTTTAAGTACCTTTTTTCTGTATCTTTATGCGGAATCATAACAATAGCCTGAATAAAATTCTTTTCCGGACATTCATGAATGAGGCAAAGTTAAGAAAAATGGATGAAAAACGTTACCTTTGCTGCAAATCAATCAAAAACATCACTCGTAGGCTCTATGAAAGAGGAAAAAAGGGATCTTGTATGCGTTTTCAAGGGTGAGGCCTTTGAAGCGGAGGTGGTAAGGGCCAGGCTTGAATCCGAGGGCGTACCTGCCATGATAATGAATAATTCCATGAGTGCGATATTCTCCACATATACTGTCATGGCCGGCCCAATAAGCGTCATGGTCAATCCTGAGGACGAGACAGAGGCCAACCGTATCCTGTCGGAAAAATGAAGTGACCTATGAGGATAGCCATAAAGATAGGCAGTAATGTGCTCACCCGTCCGGACGGAAGGCTGGACATTTCACGCATGGCCTCCCTGGTTGACCAGATAGCTGAGCTGCACAATTGCGGGACTGAGGTCCTGATAATCTCATCGGGGGCGGTGGCTTCCGGACGCGGGGCTCTGCCTTCCATCAGGGATGACAGTGTGACGAGCCGCCAGCTCTTCGCTGCTGTGGGCCAGGCCAAGCTCATAGAGCACTACTACAATCTCTTCCAGGAGTTCGGGATTACCGTGGGACAGATACTTACCACAAAGGAGAATTTCATGGACGAGACCCGCATGGCCAATCAGATGCGTTGCATGAAAGCCATGCTTGACAACGGGGTGGTGCCCGTGATAAACGAGAATGACACGGTGTCGGTGGAGGAGCTGATGTTCACTGACAATGACGAACTCTCCGGACTGGTGGCCCGTATGATGAAAGCCGATGTCCTGGTCATTTTGAGCAATGTCGATGGGGTGTTCACAGGTGTTCCCGGTGAGCCCGGCTCGGAACTTATACATGATGTGTTCCCCGATGATGACTATTCCGGGTGTGTGAGCTCGGGCAAATCCAGTTATGGCCGCGGGGGAATGATGACCAAAATGAAGACAGCCTCCGGGGTCGCGCTTGACGGAATAGAGGTCCGTATAGCCGACGGCCGCCGCCAGGATGTCCTGACAGATGTGCTGAACAATCCTGAGACAGCCCTCTGCACCCGTTTCCACCCATTAAAAAAAGCAGAAAAATGATAGACGAAATCCTTGACTCACTGATTGAAGCCTCATACACGCTGCCTTTGGCGGATGAGGAACGTATTACGGCTGCGCTGAACGCTGTGGCCGATGCAATCGGCCGTGAATCGGACAGGCTGCTTGAGGCCAATGCCGCAGACCTTGCGCTCATGCAGCCTGACAACCCCATGTATGACAGACTGATGCTGACCCGTGAACGGCTTGACGGCATAGCGCAGGATATGCGCAAGGTTGCCACACTTCCGGGTCCGGTGGGGAAGGTCATCGATGAAAGAGTCCGTCCCAACGGGATGAAGCTCACCCGTGTACGTGTACCCTTCGGAGTGATAGGTATCATCTACGAGGCTCGTCCCAATGTGAGTTTCGATGTATTCTCGCTTTGCCTCAAATCCCGTAACGCCTGTGCCCTGAAGGGCGGGAGCGATGCCTTCAATTCAAATAAGGCCATAGTTGACCTGATTCAGGAGGAGTTGGTGAAAACCGGCATCAGCCCCCATGTGGTGGAGCTTCTGCCTCCCGGCCATGAGGCCGCCTCGGAACTCATGCGTGCTGTGGGCCGGATAGACCTGCTTATTCCCCGTGGAAGTGCCAGACTTATCAGTTCCGTACGTGAACAGGCTCTCGTGCCGGTTATCGAGACAGGTGCAGGAGTCTGTCATACCTATTTTGACTCGGAAGGTGACCTGGCCAAAGGCACGGCGATTGTGTTCAACGCCAAGACGCGCCGGGTAAGCGTGTGCAACGCGCTGGACTCCCTCGTGATACATGCCGGCCGCCTGAAGGACCTGCCTGAGCTTTGCCGCCCGCTTGCCGGAAAGGATGTGGTCATTGAGGCCGATGGGGAGTCGTGGGCGGCCCTTGACGGCAATTATCCCCGGAACCTGCTTGAACATGCCGTACCGGAGAGTTTCGGCAAGGAGTTCCTGGCCTATCGCATGTCCGTAAAGACAGTCCACTCGTTCGATGAGGCTGTGTCGCACATCCGTCGATATACCTCACGGCACAGCGAGTGTATAATCACGGAGAACAGGGAGAAGGCTGCCATGTTCCAGCAGTGCATCGATGCGGCCTGCGTATATGTGAACGTATCTACCGCATTCACTGACGGGGCGCAGTTCGGACTTGGCGCCGAGATAGGCATCAGTACCCAGAAACTCCATGCCCGCGGACCGATGGGACTTGAGGAGCTCACCACATACAAGTGGCTGATAAACGGTGAAGGACAGACCAGAAGCTGAATTTTAATGACATGATATGAGACATTTTACAGGAGTTAAGGATATAGGCGACCTGCACCAGGCGTTGCAGGAGGCCCTTGAGATTAAGAGAGACCGTTATAAGTATGTAGAGCTGGGTCGTAACAGGACTCTGCTCATGGTGTTCTTCAACTCCAGCCTGAGGACCCGTCTGAGTACCCAGAAGGCAGGTCTTAACCTTGGCATGAACGTCATCGTCCTCGATGTTAACCAGGGTGCCTGGAAACTTGAGACAGAACGGGGGGTGATCATGGACGGAGACAAGTCCGAGCATCTGCTTGAGGCGGTACCTGTTATGGGTTGCTATTGCGATGTGATAGGTGTCCGTTCTTTCGCCCGTTTCGAGAGCCGCAAGGATGACTATGAGGAGAAGATACTGAACCAGTTCATCCGATATTCAGGCCGTCCGGTATTCTCCATGGAGGCCGCTACTGGACATCCTCTGCAGAGTTTTGCCGACTGGATTACGATTGAGGAGCACAAGACTGTGGAACGTCCCAAGGTCGTCATGACGTGGGCTCCCCATCCCAAGGCTCTCCCACAGGCTGTGCCCAACTCGTTCGCCGAGTGGATGGTGGCTGCCGGCTATGAGGTGGTCATCACTCAACCGGAAGGGTATGAGCTCGACAGCAGGTTTACCAAGGGTGCCAGGATTGAGTATGACCAGATGAAGGCTTTCGAGGGCGCGCACTTCATCTATGCCAAGAACTGGTCGGTCGCAACTCCTGACAACTACGGCAAGGTGATCAGCATGGACCGCAGCTGGACGGTAAGCGACCGTCAGATGGCGGTTACGGACAATGCCTTCTTCATGCACTGCCTGCCTGTGCGCCGCAACATGATTGTCTCTGACGATGTGATAGAGAGTCCGCGCTCTCTTGTCATTCCCGAGGCAGCCAACCGCGAGATCTCGGCTACCGTCGTTATAAAGAAGATACTTGAGGGACTGCAGGGTCAATAGACCATGATCAGGTCATAATCCTTGTCATAGCCCTTGCTGCTCAGGTAGATGGAATCGCCACGGGAGAGGCCGTATCCTGTCAGGGGAACGGACAGATAGGCATTCAGGGTATATCCCTCCTCATCGCCTGAGGCATTGTGATAGACCCTGAACCTCACTTTTCCGCGGTCGCGGACATGCACCACCTGTATCTCGTGGAATGATTTCCTGCTTCCTGCCTTGATGCCTAACCTGATATTCAGGAAACCGCTTCCGGGGTAGGCCAGTTCAATGTCGGCGGGGTCTTTCATCAGTTCCTTGTAGTGAAAATCCTTCTCTTCGGGGGCTTCGTAGTTCCGTTCGCCGCCTATCACGCCGCAGTATGTGGGTACCATCTGGTCTATTGTGACAGTACCTGATTCCTGGAATGTATAGGAGCATACCATCCTGTAGGTGGTGTCGGGACGCATCCTTTCACCCTTTTCGCCCACCATATAGGTGTTGCCCATGTCGTCCGACAGGACTGACACGTAACCTTCGCTGTCAGTGTGGCAGTTGACGAACCCGGCCGTCATCGGCTTGACTGGCTGTTCCTCCTTTGTGCAGGAGGATGACGCCGAAAGGATGATTCCGTAAAACAGGGCAAGTATAATTGTATTTTTCATATTCAGAGAGCGTTGAGATGGTTTATGAGGGGATTCGCATACATGGTCAGCATCCTTTCCCGCAGATAGTCAGGATCAGGGTTCTGGATAGTCACGCGTGAAAGCTGGTCAGAGATATACTTTTCGAATGCCTCCTTCTCAGCGGGAGTGTAGAAAACGGCCTGCGAGTCATCGCCCTTCAGCATGTCAAGGGCTATCCTGTTGCAGGGATATATCCTGTATCCACGGAAGATGTGCCTGTCTATTATCCCGGCCACCTGGTCAAGGAACCTGTTGCGGGGTACGGAAGGGTCGAGGGCTGCAATCTCGGCATCGACCGGTGCTGACACATGATAGTGGATATGCCCTTTGAAGCCGAATATCCCGGTCTTCATGTTGTCAAGGTCGGCCTGCTCGCTCTTCACGTAGTCCGGGTTGTCGCGCTTGAGCTGGAACTCCTGCGCCTTGAGCCAGTCACAGGGGTCATATTCATAGCTTATGGTGAGGGGAGCGATGTGAAGGGACTGCAGCCTTTCGGAGAGCGGCATCTCATCGGGTCCCGACATGGCCAGCATCTTGAGTACGCTCTTCTGTGTACGGTCATCGGAATCCTTGGCACGACCTTCCCGCTGTGCGAGCCATACCGGACTGTTCTTCTCCTCAATCACGAAACGTATGTACCTTGAGAGTTGCCTGGATGATTCCAGCAGTTCCGTGGCGGTAGCCGAGCGGTTCACTATGAAACTGCGGTTCAGGCGCACCATGGTCTCTATCCATGGACGGATGAGAAGGTTGTTGCCTATGCCTATCTCCACGGACTTTTGTCCGGACAATAGCAGAATGTAGTCAAGGAATGCGGAGTCCAGCACTATGTCGCGGTGGTTGGAGAGATAGATGAAATCCTCCCTTCCTTGCGGGACAGCGGAAAAATCATAGGTGAATCCCGTACTCGCTCTTTTGAGAATCTTCCTGAGGAAAGGGTATATCATTCCCTTCTGGAAACTGTTCACCGTCTTGAATCTTCTGGTATAGAGCTTGTGAGCCCAGATAGGTACCCCCTTGACTATACCCTTGATCACCTTTTGGAATTCCGGGTCGTCCAGAAGCGTGAGCACGGCGCCGCGCACCTCATCGTCCTCAAGGGACCTCATCGACTCAAACTCGGCTGGTATCTGCATAGCTATCTAAAAACTGTCCTCTATTATTTCGGTAAGCACATCGGTCAGGTCCATTCCGGCGGCCCTTATCTGCTGCGGGATGAAACTGGTGGCGGTCATGCCCGGAGTGGTGTTCACCTCAAGCAGGTTTATCTTGCCGCCATCAGTAATGATATAGTCGTTGCGGATTATCCCGTGGCAGCCTAACAGGTCATATATCTTGGCAGTGAGGTCCTGGATGCGGTCACGCAGCTCATCAGGAATGCGGGCTGGGGTGATCTCCTCAACCTTGCCGTTGTACTTGGCGTCGTAATCGAAGAAATCGGTCTTGGGTACCACCTCGGTCACCGGCAGCCTGACTTCACGCTTGCGGGTCCTGTAATAGCCGTTGGTAACCTCAATACCCTGCATGAATGACTCTATCATTATCTCGTTATTCTCCCTGAAAGCCTCCTCCACGGCGGGGATTATCTGGTCGCGTGTCCTGACCTTTGTGGTGCCGAAACTTGAACCGCCGTCCGTGGGCTTGATGAAGCAGGGGAGGCCTACCTTGCGGATTATCTTGTCCGGATCCACAACGTCGCCCTTGCGCAGGCGGCGGGAGTTGGCAACGTTCACCTTGCAGCTCTTCATGGTCTTGTTGAGCACGAACTTGTTGAACGTAAGGGCCGATGCCAGCACATCACAGGTGGAGAAGGGGATGCGCATCAGGCGCAGATAGCCTTCAAACACCCCGTTCTCACCAGGGGTGCCGTGTATGATTATGTATGCATAGTCAAATACGGTCTTTACCCCGTTATATGTGAAGCTGAAGTCATTGCGGTCCACCGGAGCTGTAACGCCGTCGCTGACATGAACCTGCCAGTCCTTCCCTTCAATCTCCAGGATATAGGGTTCGTACTTCTCCTTGTCCATGTACTCAAGTATTGTTGCGGCACTACGCAGAGATACAGGATTCTCGCTTGAGTCACCCCCTGCAACGATTGCAATCTTGCGTTTCATTCTTACTTATTGTCTTTATTTTTCAAATTCCCTTGAATTCACATAATCCCGCCACCTTTGTATGAGCGTCCGCATATCGGCCGGCAGTTCTGAATTAAAGAACATCTCCCGGCCAGAAACCGGGTGCTCGAATCCCAGTGTCTTGGCGTGCAGGGCCTGCCGCGGACATGTTTCAAAGCAGTTCTGCACAAACTGGCGGTAGCGGCTGTAGGTGGTACCCTTCAGGATCTGGTTGCCTCCGTACCTCTCATCATTGAAAAGCGGATGTCCCAGATGTTTCATGTGCACCCTTATCTGATGCGTGCGCCCTGTCTCTAAACGGCACTCCAAGAGCGAAGTGTAACCGAACCTTTCCAGCACCGTGTAGTGTGTGACTGCATGCTTGCCCACCTCCGGGTCAAAAGATACGGTCATCTGCAGCCGGTCCTTGGGGTTACGGGTAATCTGGCTCTCCACAGTCCCTTCGGCCGGTACAGGGACACCCCACACAAGAGCCTGGTAAGCCCGTTTGGTGGTCTTCTCGAAGAACTGGTGCCCGAGCGATGTCTTGGCATCGGGTGTCTTGGCGATCACCAGGAGTCCGGAAGTGTCCTTGTCTATCCTGTGGACAAGCCCCACCTGAGGACTGTTCGGGTCATAATCGGGATTGTCCCTGAGATGCCATGCAACAGCGTTCACCAGTGTTCCGTGATAGTTCCCGCACCCCGGATGCACCACCATTCCGGCCGGTTTGTCCACCACCATGAGGAATTCGTCCTCATATACTATATCAAGAGGTATATCCTCCGGCGTAATGTCGCTGCTGTAGCGGGGACGGTCCATCATGACCGTTATAACGTCAAGAGGCTTCACTTTATAGTTACTCTTGACCGGACGTCCGTTTGCCATCACCATACCGGCGTCGGCGGCTTTCTGGATGCGGTTACGTGAGGAGTGCTCCAGATGGTCAAACAGGAACTTATCGACCCGGAGCAGCGACTGACCCTTGTCCGCCACCACCCGGAAGTGCTCGAACAGTTCCGTTGAATCCGAAGTCGGTTCAAGGTCGTCAAGCGACTCCTCAATCTCCTCCTCAAGGTCAATCATAGACCGTCACCAAAGAAATCGTATTCGATGATCATGGTCGAATCGGCCTCCTCGACCTCCTCCACTTCGTTTCCATTGCCTGCGACGATGGTCAGCAACGCCCCTTCGGGCAGTTCTGTGCCTGCTGAGATGACAGAGTCGCCGTAACGGACCTCATAGACCCAGTCGAGGTCTCCGTCTATCCTGACCGGTTCTGTCAGCCGGAAACCTTCTATCCTGAGTCTGGATTCCGCCGCCCTGAGCGAACTGTTGTCAGCAACGTCGGGAACCATACGCAGAGGCTCCTTGCCCGAGTTGATGGTGAGATAGATGGTCCTGCCGTCCTTCACACGCGCCCCGGCTTCCGGCTGCTGCTTGATGACAGCCCCAGGCGTCATGTTTCTGTCGAACTGGAAATCAGAGACTTCTGCTTTCAGCTTCCCTGCTGCAAGGAGTGATTCGGCCTCTTCCTGGGACAAGCCGGTGACAGAGGGGACCTCAATGTACTTCCCGTGGCGGGTATATGTGTTCAACCATCTGAAAACCAGCATCAAAATGATGATAAAAGCAATCATCATCAATGCCAGATGGATAAGCAGCCTGAGCAGGTTGCCTCTCTTCTTGCGGTTTTTGGATTCAGTCATGACTCGAAACGGTGTTTACAACCTGCAAATTTAGTCATTTACTGAGTAATAT
The DNA here is from genome assembly GCA_017651315.1 of Bacteroidaceae bacterium. Lineage (GTDB taxonomy): Bacteria > Bacteroidota > Bacteroidia > Bacteroidales > Bacteroidaceae > Colenecus. The sequence goes on along the minus strand of JAGCDE010000058.1, from coordinate 20,501 downwards.
TCCTTGCTGTACTCCAAAAAAGCTTGAAACAAATCCCGATATACCATTTTATATATAAGAATCTGTTCTGATTTGTTTCCATAATTTTCTTACAGCCTATTTTCAAAACAGATTCCTGGTAACCCCGGTCTTCTGTATATTTGCATGTCGCAGTGATATTTCTTTTCCGTTTTCCATTCAGGGACCGACTTGTATTAATTCTGTATTTTTGATAAAAACGCCGATAAAAGAGTGAACAATGCTAAAAAAGTGTTATCTTTGCCGCATTAATAAGGCAATATGTCACTGAAGTGTATAAATATTCTATGTTTATGCGCAAAGTTGATTTTTGCACGAAAGTGTCTTACGCTTAAAATGAATTATTAATTAACATATTGTCAAACAAAAACTCTTATCTATGAGAAAATTTCTCTTAACGATGATTGCTTTTCTGTGTGTCGGCTTTGCCGCTGCCCAGGATGTGCAAGTTACGGGAATTGCAACGGCTGCCGATGACGGAAGTCCGATGCCGGCTGTTGCAGTTGCTGTTCAGGGAACAGGTAGAGGTACTACAACTGATCTGGATGGTGCCTATGCCATTACGGTGCCGTCAAACGGTACCCTGGTGTTTTCATTTATGGGTTATGAGGATGCTGTAGTGCCTGTAAATGGAAGAAAGGTCATAAACGTTTCGCTGAATCCCGGCTCAATTGAGATTGAGGACGTGGTCATCACCGCTATGGGTATCAAGCGTTCCGAAAAGGCCTTGGGTTATGCCGCAACCTCAGTAAAAGGTGATGCTATCTCTGAGAAACGTACTTCCGACATCATGTCCAGCCTTGCAGGTAAGGTGGCAGGTGTCCAGATTGCTTCAACATCCACTGACCCGGGTGCTTCCCAGTCGGTTATTATCCGTGGTGTGAGCTCTCTGAGCGGAAGCAACCAGCCTCTGTACGTTATCGACGGTGTGCCCATGAATAATGCTGCACATTTTTCAAGCGACGGTCTTAACAGCGGTTATGACTTCGGTAACGGAGCCAATGCCGTCAACCCGGATGATGTGGAGAACATGACCATCCTTAAGGGTGCTGCCGCTACCGCTCTTTACGGTAGCCGTGCCGCAAACGGTGTCGTCATGATAACCACCAAGTCCGGTAAGAAAGGGCAGGGTCTTGGCGTAGAGTACAACGGCGGTATCCAGTGGAGCACCGTTCTCCGTCTCCCGCAGATGCAGAATGACTTCGGTATGGGTTGGTACGGTGACAAGACCGATGACGAGAACGGTTCATGGGGTCCCCGTTTTGATGGAACCAATCAGATCTACGGTGCCATCTACAACAACTCACAGAAGATGAAACCATATTCACCATTGGAGGATAATATCAAGGATTTCTTCGATATAGGTATCCGTTACAACAACAGCCTCTCTTTCAACGGTGCAACCGACAAGAGTGACTATTTCGTGTCATTCTCCCAGATTTCCGATAACGGTATGATTCCTACCGATGCTGACTCATACGACAAATACACATTCTCAGTCCGTGGTAGCCACAAAGTGAATAATCTCACATTCTCGACCGCATTGAACTATGCAAACCAGAAGAACAGCTTCGCATTGACCGGTCAGGGTGAGAGTTCCATGTACAATGCCATCATGCAGACTCCCCGTGATATCAGCATCATAGGACTTAAGGATCTGGATGACCCGTTCAACTCTCCGGGTTACTACTATACCCCTTACGGTATCACCAATCCGTACTGGGTACTTGAAAACTACATGCACCAGTATTCTGCAGAGCGTTTTTACGGAAAGTTCCAGATGGACTATGACATTCTCAAGAACCTGAAATTCACATACCGTCTGGGTCTTGACACCGAAATCTCCCAGACCGATCATGGCGCTCCTAACCTGTGGGCTCTGTTCGGTCCCGGCACAGGAACATGGAACGGTGAGAACGGTGCCTCGACATTTGACGGCAATGAGGGTTCATACTCGGAAAGCATGGCCCGCCGCATGGAGATCAACCATGACATCATGCTGAACTTCAATAAGAAGGTAAACGACATCAACATCAATGCCCTCGCAGGTTTCAACGGCAACGAGCGCAGGGCCAACAGTTTCGGTGCAGGTATCTCGAAGCTCACAATACCTACTTGGTACGACCTGAGCAATACAACGTCGGCACCATCTGTTGATCAGAGCAAGTCTTTGCGTCGTCTGATGCGTGTCTATGGACAGGTGGAAGGTTCCTATAAGGATATCGTGTTCCTGACCGTAAGCGCCAGTAACGACTGGTCATCAACACTCCCCAAGGAGAACCGCAGTTTCTTCTATCCCGGTGTGACCGCCAGCTTCCTGTTCAGCGAGCTGATGCCTGAGGCTGAGGACTGGCTGAGTCTGGGTAAGGTTCGCGCCAGCTGGGGTAAGACAGGTAACGATGCAAGCCCCTATATGACAAACGCTACATTCGCTCAGGCTGGTGGTTCCGGTTACTGGGGTGCATTCGACTTCCCCTACACCAGTGCAGGCTACAACGCTTATACCCTGGGTAACGTACTTGGCAGTACAACCCTCAGCCCTGAGATGACAACCGAGTATGAGTTCGGTTTGAACATGGCGTTCCTTGACAACCGTTTCTCATTCGATGTGGCATACTACAACCGTAATACCGACAAGCAGATCTATTCGCTTGACATGGATTACTCGACGGGTTTCTCCGCCCAGAACACCAACCTCGGTAAGGTATCCAACAAGGGTATCGAGGCCATGGTTTCAGTAACTCCTGTCCGTACCAAGGATTTTGAGTGGATTCTGAGTGCCAACTTCACCAAGAACTGGAGTAAGGTAGAGAGCCTGCCCGAGGATCTTGGCGGCGAGACCATTATCTACGGTTTCAGCGGTGGTACAGGAATGTACGCAATCGTTGGTGAGCCTGTAGGTACATTCAAGGCAGTGGTTCCCAAGAAGAGTCCTGACGGCAAGATCGTTGTCAACGCAAGCACCGGTCTTCCCGTTGCAGAGGATGAGATGCAGATTGTCGGTGACATGAACTATGATTACCAGATGGGTCTCTCGACAACTCTCAGGTACAAGGGCTTGGCTCTGTCAGCCGACATGGATATCCGTCAGGGTGGTCTGATGTTCTCACGTACCAAGGATATCGAGTACTTTACCGGTAATGCCATCCAGACTGCATACAACGACCGTAACGACTTCGTCATCCCCAACTCTGTTAATGAGGTTACTGATGCCGAAGGTAATGTAACATACGTTGAGAACAGCACTGCTCTCGGTCTTACTGCATACAATAACAAGATTTATGACTACTGGAATGACGGCGACCAGTTGGGAAGCTCTTTCCTGATTGACAAGTCATACGTCAAGCTGCGTTCAGTTGTCCTCAGCTACGAGTTGCCTAAGAGCTGGTTCAAGGATTTCTTTATCAAGAATGTTGTTCTCTCTGCTTTTGGAAGTAATCTGTTTGTATGGACTCCCGCTTCCAACACATTCGTTGATCCTGAGTTGACTTCCTTCGGTAATGACCTGGAGGGTAACTTCGGTGAGTATTCAGCCAACCCGAGTTCACGTCACTTCGGTTTCAACCTCAAGTTCAATTTTTAATTAGGGTATGACTATGAAAAAATATCTTCTGACATTAAGTGCAGTGGCTATAGCCCTCACTTCCTGCGATCTGGATATTAACGATAACCCGAACACTCCGGATAACGATGCAATTACTGCTGACCTGGTGTTCCCGTCGGTCCAGAATGCCATTATGGCCACCTCTTGCGACATAATGTTCAACTATGCAGGTTTCTTCGCTCAGTATTTTGAGCAGATGCCTGAGGCCAACCAGTTCAACAAGATTGCAAACTACTCAATCACTGAGTCAGACCAGACAATCGACCGTGCTTACCTGCAGCTCTATGCCCGTGCTCTCGAGGATGTGGATGTGGTTTTGGGGAAAGTGACCAACAAGGCTGATATCCTTGCCGCAACAGCAATGCGTGCATTCGCTTTCCAGCTTATGGTTGACAATACCAGCGATGCCCCCTATACCGATGCCCTTAAGGGTAGCGCAGTACCGCAGCCCAAATGGGATGACGGCAAGACCATTTATCTTGGTATAATCGATGAACTGACTACTGCCCTCAAGGCTTATCAGGATGCTCCTGATGCAATGACCATGACGGATATGATGTTCGATAAGAACGCTGCCCAGTGGGAAGGCTATGCAAACGCTCTGCTGCTCCGTATGTACTTCCGTATGTATGATGCCGGAATGGCTGAGTATAAGGACAAGATCGTTGATCTGGTTAAGGAGAACAAGTTCTTCAAGGGTGATGCCATGATCTCCATCTTCTCCGATCAGGATGGCAACCGCAGTCCGTTCTATGCCAGCTATTATGCTCTTGGCACTTCCAACCATTGCGCTTCCTATCCTATCATCTCTTACTTGCTTTCAACTGATGACCCGCGTATTGCATACTGCTTCAACGTCAACACCAAGGATGGTGAGTATGTCGGTCAGATACCGGGCGGCAAGGCTTTATCCAAGACCTGGAACGGTGGCGAGTGGCTGAACAAGAACGTGAGTGTGGTTAACTACGCTTTGTTTAACGGTTCAGGTATTACCCGTCCCGGTTATCTCTTCACCCAGGCCAATCTCCAGTTCCTGATTGCCGAGGCCAATCTGCGTTTCAACAACAACGATGCCGCCGCCAAGGCTGCTTACGAGGCTGCCATTGAGGCTGACTTCAACGCCAAGGGCATTGCCGGTTATGATGCATTCATTGCAGGTCCCAAGGTCGCATGGACTGCTTCTGCCGATAAGCTCAAGCTGATCTATATGCAGAAATGGGTTGCTCTCTGCTACATGGACAATATGGAGGCATGGAGTGAGATACGTCGTACTGATGTACCTGTCCTTTCGAGGTTAAAGGGTAGTGCTATTTTTGCTGATCCTACAATCTACAGTGCCGGCGACCTTATTGAGCCGGAGGAGAATGGAATTGAGGCCGGTGGCTTGATGAAGCGTATGTTCTATCCCAAGAAGGCCCGTGACCTTAACAAGAACACCCCTACCGCAAAGAAGGGTAGTGATCCTGTATGGTGGGATATTCATTGATTTGATATAAACTGAAAAACGAATGAATATGAAAAAGATTCTTTTTAACATAATGATATGCACCGGTCTGGTAGCCCTTGCCTCTTGCGAGAAGAAAGTCACTACCGAAGATCCGTCTAAGGTGACTCATTACGTTGTTTTTGAGCTCCAAGGTGATGAGACCATGTATGTTCCAGTTAATTCTGCATTCAGTGATCCCGGTGTATCTGCAACTGAAAATGGAGTAGATGTCAGAGACCATGTGATAGTTACTATTACCAATCTTATTAGCGGTAAAACGGAGTCAAGCGTTAATACAAAAACTCCAGGTGCTTATTCTATTGATTATAGTGCTGCAAATGCTGATGGATTCAGTGTATCTTCTTCCCGTGAAGTGATAGTGTATGATCCTGCATTCCCGGTTTCGATAGCTGGAACTTACGCAACAGATATGAGTTCTACAAAATATGGTAAAGCTGGTAAGACATTTGCAGATTATGCACCTAGTTATGGATATGAAGGAACACCTGTTGTCACATTCAGTGAGATTGTTCCTGGGTTCTATAGTTGCTCTGACTTGTTGGGTGGCTGGTATTGTCAGATACGCGGTTATGGCGCTAGGTATAACATGACAGGTGTAGTGATGCTGAATGCAAACAATACTTTAACGCTTGTTTCGAGCTATGTTGCCGGTTGGGGCGACGGTTTGGATTATCTCGATAAATCCAATTATGATGCCGCAACAGGAATACTTAGTTATAGTGTTAGTTATGCCGGTCAGATTTTCATTTCACCAGTTCTTGTCAAACAGTAATAAAATGAATAAAGATATGAAAAAGTATATTGCATTAGTTTCATTTGCAGCAGCACTCTTTATTGGGAGTTGCAGCCCTTATACAGACGAAGAGCCGGGCGGAGTTGCCGTACAGGATATGTGTGGCACATGGACCGTGACAATAGAGGCTTCGTACGGAGAATATCTGTACAATCGTGTTGATCCGGAAAAGTATCCCAAGGTGAATCTTCAGTCAATGAGTAAGGCTGAACTTGATGCCATTGAAGACTGGGTGGACGTTCACGGTGTAGGAAAGACTGCTCTCAGAACATACAACACTGCGAATAATGATCCTGATTCACTCTGGTTCGATGACGACAATCTGTGGGGCGAGAAGTTCAAGATAGGCGTTGACTACAAGAATCTCACGTTTGGCACAGAGGGAACTGACGCAGAGTCCGGTTCAGGCTGCAATGCCGTGATACGTTATGGCAAGATAATGAAAGGTGCCGCTACAACTCCGCGTGGAGTGAAGGCCGACAGCATCATAGCTTATGTGTTCTACAATGACGGATATGGCCTGACCTACAAGTTCTCAGGTTACCGTTACACCGGATACAGTGCAGATATGTAATTTCCGGGTGACAGATCCTATTATTCAGGGCAGGGGCGGAGCATTCCGTCCCTGTCTTGGGTAATTTGACAGTGGGCCTTTTTATGCAGGTTTAATTGCCTTTATTCATTTGTATATGAAGAAAACATATCTGATTTTAGGTTTTGCGTTTACACTGTGTGCCGTCCTTCCGTTCTCTTCGTGCAAGGAGGATAAAGATGATATTGAAGAGTCTGAGATCCAGGACCCCAAACAGACGGAAAAGGAAAAGAAACTGGCGGCCAACCGTTATTACATGAGACGGTATTATGAGGACTATTTCCCGTACTATTTCTGGTATGATGATGTGGTGCAGGATGTTAGGACGTTAAGCTATGATAAATTCTCGACAATCGAATCGTATTTTTATGCCACATTGTTCAAGGAGGACCGTTGGAGCTGGATGATGACAGCCGATGAGTACCTCTCGGACGAAGCAGGTGAACAGACCGGTACATACGGTGTCTCAATAGGGCAATCAATAGAGTACTACGATGACTACAGCATCAGAATACGTTATATTTATCCGGGCTCTCCTTTTGAGCGCCATGGGGTGACACGCGGCTGGATATTAACCCACATAAACTCCATACCGGTCATGAAATATATAGCGGAAGGGACCTTTTATTCAGAGTATCTAAAGGATAACCAGACTTATACATTCAAGGATACCAATGGTGAATCACATACTTTCACGACATCGCCTCTCGAATCACTTTCCACGCGGTCCAGTTTAAAGGCTGAGGTTTTTGAGCCTGGCGATTATCCCGGACTGACAGAACCGGTGGGCTATTTCCTGTATATGTCTTATAAGGCCGGTTTCATGGATGACATTGACAATGCTTTTGAACTGTTCAAGGCAGCCGGTGTGAAAAAGTTCATACTTGACCTTAGATACAACGGTGGAGGTGACGGCAGGGCATCCAATCTGCTGGTCAGTTACCTTGCTCCGGATTCAGCCGACAATAAGGTTTACAGAAGGACAATCCATAACAGAGAGCTGACGTTTTTGAACAGCAATGACACCATACATCGTAAGGCCAACTCCCTTGACCTTGATGAACTGTATGTGATTGGCGGTTCAGGTACGGCATCGGCGAGCGAGGTTACGATAAACGGGCTTAAGCCCTATCTGAACCTGTATCTCGTGGGCGACACTACATACGGTAAGCCTAACGGAATGTATGTCCTGTATTACCCGGGCGAAGATGAGGACTATGCCCGATACGATGCCAATGATTTCAGCGGGTTGAAGCTGGTATATCTTCCCATAGCTTTCTTCAGCAAAAACTGCCTGGATGAGTCAATACCGTACAAAGGCTTTATCCCTGACAATTACCGTCCTGATGATCTAAGGCATGATTTCGGGGTCGAAGAGGATAACATCAAGGCATGCCTTGAGCATATCGTAAGCGGCGAGTTCCCCGAGTTGCCAAAGTTATTGAGTGTGCAGACAAGAGGCACAACGACTGAAAGGAACCTGGTCTTTCCGGATGACCTTAGAACCTCTTCTCTATATGGAAGGACAATCCTGCCTCTCCCGAAGGAATTGAGGAAATAGTATTAAAGAGGGCCGGACGTTGAGTCCGGCCCTCTTTGGGTACCTTATGTAAAGGAATTACTTCTTGTTTCCGCAGTATTCGTCGGATACTGTCAGTTTCTTGCGGCCCTTGGCTCTGCGTGATGCGAGTACCCTGCGGCCGTTTGCTGTGGCCATTCTCTCACGGAAACCGTGTTTGTTCTTTCTCTTCCTGTTGGAAGGCTGGAATGTTCTTTTCATCGTTATGTTTTTTTATTGTTTCTGTCCAAATCGGGAATCGGAGGGCAAAGGTAGTCTCTTTTTTCCGAATATGCAAATTGCATCTCTTTTTTTGTCTAAAGTTTTGTCTATTTGCCTCATTGCACTACATTTGCAAAACAAACGTTTTCTTTCGGCCTTGAACCGGATTAATTATATCCGTATATGCCTGGCGGAAGGGGATCAGATGGAATACGATAACGATTTACTAATAAACAGAACTTAATTTATGATTCTTTGTCAAGACATCAAGATCGGCACCTGCATCAATCTGGAGGGCCAGCTTTATTTCTGCATTGATTTCCTGCACGTGAAACCCGGTAAGGGCAATACATTCGTGCGCACCAAGCTCAAGAACGTGGTCAACGGCCGTGTGCTGGAGCGCACATTCCAGATAGGTTTCAAACTGGAGGATGTCCGTGTGGAGCGTCGTCCGTACCAGTACCTGTACCAGGACGAGATGGGTTACATTTTCATGAACCAGGAGGATTTTGAGCAGGTTACCATCATCAAGGACCTTATCAACGGAGTTGATTACCTCAAGGAGGGTGAGGTCGTGGATGTGGTCACTAATGCCAACACTGGTGAGATCCTATTTGCAGACCTTCCTGTCAAGGTCGTGTTGAAGGTTGTTTATACAGAACCCGGCCTTAAGGGTGATACGGCTACCAACGCCACCAAGCCCGCCAAGGTTGAAACCGGTTGCGAGGTTCGCGTGCCTCTGTTCATCAACGAGGGTGAACTCATAGAGGTGGATACCCGCGACGGGTCATATCAGGGCCGCGTAAAGGCATAGCAGATGAATGGATAAGCCAGACAAGCTGAATCTTAAACAGTGGGCCGTTGAGGATCGCCCCCGTGAAAAGATGAGGCAAAAGGGCGCAAGTGCGCTGACAAACGCTGAGTTATTGGCGATTCTGATACACACGGGAAACACTGAAGATTCGGTGGTGGCTTTGACGCAAAAGGTGATGGCTTCCTGCCGCAACAGTCTTTCCGAACTTGGAAAACTTAGCGTCGGGGAGCTATGCTCTTTCAAAGGGATAGGTGAGGCCAAGGCGATAACGATCCTGGCTGCATGTGAACTGGGCCGGAGGCGCAGGGAGGAAGAGCCTCTCCGCAAACCGGTAATCCGGACATCGCGTGATATCTACGACTGGTTCTATCCTATGATGTCCGATATGCAGGTTGAGGAGTGCCACGTGCTGTTCCTGAATCAGGCTGCCAAGGTGCTTGACAGTATGAGGGTCAGTCTGGGCGGTCTGACGGGTGCATCGGTCGATGTGCGCTGCATCCTGAGGGAGACGTTCCTGCAGAGAGCTACCGCAATAGCCCTGTGCCATAACCATCCCTCAGGTAATCTGATTCCGAGCCGTGCGGATGATGAACTTACCCAATCAGTCATGAGGGCTTGCCGCGCGGTCGATATTCAGTTGATAGATCACGTGATATTCACGGATGGTGGTTATTACAGTTATGCCGACAAGGGCCGTTTATGATAATGAGATGAGTGAGAGATTCGAGATAGAGGAGAAAGTGGTTGAGGTTCTCAAGACCGTGTATGATCCTGAGATACCCGTGGATATCTACAACCTTGGACTGATTTACAAGGTGGATGTGGATGATGATGCCAATGTGGTCATAGACATGACCCTGACTGCACCGGGTTGCTCTCTGGCCGATTTTATCGTGGAGGATGTAAGGCTCCGGGTGGATGGGCTGGAGTGCGTGAAATCGGCTACAGTCAATCTTGTCTTTGAGCCGGAATGGAACAAGGAGATGATGTCCGAGGAGGCCAGGCTTGAACTGGGACTGGAATGAAGGCAGTTTATTTCATATCGGATGCCCATCTGGGCTCATGGGCGCTGGACCATAAGAGAATGCAGGAACGGCGACTGGTGCGTTTTCTTGATGATATCAAGGACAAGGCGCAGGCCGTCTATATGCTGGGTGACATGTTCGATTACTGGTATGAGTACAAATATGTGGTCCCCAAGGGCTATACCCGTTTCCTGGGCAAGATTTCGGAGCTCACGGACCGTGGGGTGGAGGTTCATTACTTCATAGGCAACCACGATATATGGATGTTCGGATATCTGGAGCGCGAATGCGGGGTTACTATTCACCGTGAACCTATGACAATCGAGATAATGGGCAAGGAGTTCTTCCTGGCTCACGGTGACGGGATGGGTGACCCCGATCCCAAGTTCCGTTTCCTCAGGAGAGTGTTCCGTAACCGTACCTGCCAGTTCCTGTTCTCTCTGCTGCCCACCCGCTGGAGCATGTGGATGGGACATAAATGGGCCCAAAAGAGTATGAGCGCCCACAGGCTCACCGGTGTGGAACGATATCTGGGTGAGGACAGGGAGTATGAGATAATCTTTGCCAAGGAGTATCTCAAGACACATCCTGACATCAACTATTTCATATTCGGCCACCGTCACATCGAGTTGGATCTTATGCTGAGCCATTCCTGTCGCGTGCTTATAATAGGTGATTGGATAACTCAGTACACATACGCTGTGTTTGACGGCAAGACCCTCACAATGAACAATTACCTGGAAGGAGATTCCAAGCCATAATAACAAAGGCGGCCATGCGGCCGCCTTTGTATTTGAATCAGAGCGTCAGATTACTTCACTAACGCCATAGTATCTTGTGCAATCATCAGCTCCTCATCGGTGGGCAGTACCACTACCTTGACCTTTGAGTCTGCTGTGCTGATGATTCCGTCCTTGCCGAACATGACCTTGGCGTTCTGCTCCTTGTCCAGCTTTATGCCTAAGAACTCAAGACCCTCGCATACAGCCTCGCGGACCTCGTGACGGTTCTCACCCACGCCGCCTGTAAACACGACCACATCCACACCGCCCATTGCGGCTGCAAAAGCGCCTATGTATTTCTTGATGCGGTAAGCGTACATCTTCTTGGCAAGTGCTGCACGCCCGTTGCCGGCCTCCATTGATGCTGTTACCTCACGCATGTCACTTGATGCGCCCGATATTCCCAACAGACCGGATTTCTTGTTCAGCAGGTTAGACATTCCCGTACTGTCCAGATGCTCCTTCTCCATGAGGAAGGTCACGGCTCCGGCATCGATATCGCCGCTGCGTGTTCCCATCATGATGCCCTCAAGCGGGGTGAGTCCCATGGTGGTGTCCACACTCTTGCCGTCCTTGACTGCGGTTATTGACCCGCCGTTGCCTATATGGCAGGTGATGATCCTTGAACCTTCAACCGGCATACCCAGATACTTGAATATCTCACCTGATACAAAACGGTGTGATGTCCCGTGGAATCCGTAGCGGCGCACACCGTATTTCTCGTACAGCTCATAAGGGATGGCGTACAGATAGGCATAGTCAGGCATGGTCTGATGGAATGCGGTGTCAAACACACCTACCTGCGGAACACCGGGCAGCAGCTCACTCACAGCGTTCACGCCCTTCAGATTAGCGGGGTTGTGCAGCGGAGCCAGATCGTTGCAGGCGGCGAACGCCTCCAGCACATCGGGGGTAAGGATCACGCTCTTGTTGAACCTCTCGCCCCCGTGCACCATGCGGTGACCTACGGCATCAATCTCCCTGAGGGAGCTGATAACGCCGTACTGGCTGCCGGTAAGCACCTCAAAGATGAACTTTACACCCACCGTATGCTCCGGAATCTCCTTCTCTATTACTACTTTCTCACCGTTCTTGTCAGTCAGCTTGAGGAATGAGCCTTTCATCCCTATCTTCTCTATTCCGCCCTGTGCAATAACTTCACTCTTGTCCATATCGAACAGCTTGTACTTGATGGACGAGCTGCCGCAGTTAAGTACCAGAATATTCATATCTTCCTTATGCCTGTCTCTTGGCAGCCATAGCCTGATTGGCGGTGACTGCAACCATCTTATATACATCATCCACCGAGCAGCCGCGTGACAGATCGTTCACGGGACGTGCTATTCCCTGCAGGATAGGGCCTATGGCCTGCGCGTTGCCTAAGCGCTGAACCAGCTTGTATGCGATGTTACCCACCTCAAGGTTGGGGAACACCAGCACGTTGGCATTACCGGCAATCTCTGATCCCGGTGCCTTGCTTGCGCCTACTGACGGAACAATGGCGGCGTCGGCCTGAAGCTCGCCGTCTATCTTGAGGTTGGAAGCCAGTTCCTTGGCCTTCTGAAGGGCGGTGGTAACCTTATCCACTACTTCATGCTTGGCGGAACCCTTCGTGGAGAAGCTCAGCATGGCCACACGCGGCTCAGCGAATCCCGCCACAGCTGTGGCTGTCCCGGCCGAAGCGACGGCGATCTGTGCCAGCTGGTCAGCATCGGGCACAGGGGTCACGGCGCAGTCAGCAAACACCATAATGCCGTTCTCGCCGTACTGCGGGGTGTTGGTTATCATGATGAACGCGCCTGAGACGACTGATATCCCGGGGGCGGTCTTTATTATCTGCAGCGCGGGACGGAGCACATTGCCTGTAGTGTTACGGGCACCGGCCAGTTGACCGTCAGCGTGCCCGCTCTTTATTATCAGGCAGCCCAGATAGAGCGGGTCCAGCACCTTCTTCTGTGCCTCCTCCATGGTCATGCCCTTGTTCTTGCGTAACTCGAACAGCAGGTTGGCGTACTCATCCTTCCTGGGGTTGTTCTCCGGGTCAATGATTGTGGCCTTTGATATGTTATTGAGACCCCACTGTGCGGCAAGCCCCTCGATCTCCTTCAGGTTACCGATAATGATAAGGTCCGCCACGCCATCGGCCAGAACCCTGTCCGCAGCCTTCAGCGTACGTTCCTCAGTACCCTCCGGCAACACAATGCGCTGCCTGTTCTCCTTGGCCCGCGCAATGATGCTCTCCATCAATTCCATATAAACGACTGTTGTTTTTTCTGTTGTTTCCGCAAAATTACATCATTTCCTCAAGAATATGTTTTGATTGCCGCTATAAATAATGAACATATATGCCGTAGAAAAAATACCCTCTGCCTGGAAAAACTTCATTTTACGACGTAAAACGTACGTTTCTTGTCGTAAAATGTACATTTCACGTCGTAAAATGAAGTTTTCCTAAGGTTGGAGGGAAAAATGTACAGGCTTTCCGGCAGTTTTTTCCAGCCGGAGAAGCATCATTTGTACGCAAACGGTGGATTGACAATATTTTCTGAATTTTTTTCTCAACATATTGATTTTTTTTAATTTCGCAATTGATAATATATTAACCCTGAGAGCAGTAACAACAAACCACTAATCGTGTATGAATGTAAAGCCATACATACTGACTGTAGTGAACGCCCTGCTTCTGTGCATGGGTCTCTTATCATGTGGAAGCGGGGAGCAGGAACCGTTTGATGCGGTTGAAAGGCTGCTTGAAACCGATCCGGCCAAAGCCGACACTCTTCTCTCTTCCATCCCTGAACCCGGAGGACGAGGCCGGAAAGCGTGGTATGCCGTTCTCAAGACACAGCTTGACTACAAGCTGTACAGGGAAATAGAATCAGACAGCCTGATAAAGACAGCCACTGAATATTACGGGACACCGTACAAGAATGTATCCAGGCTCCGCAGATACCGTGCGGCAATGGCCTGGTATTCCCAGGGATGCGTGTATTCTGAGCTTGGGAACAATTATTATGCCATAAATGCTTATTTAAATGCTATTGACCTGTTCCCAGACACTTTAATCCGCTATTACGCCCTTGCGGAACTTAATCTTGGCAAATGCTACATTGAAAGGGCGATGTATGGCTCAGCTTTATCCTTTTTCATTCCAAGCCGTGACAACGGTTTACGCCTTAATGATTCTTCAATAGTCTCATACGCAGACTATTGGATAGCGACAATAGGGTTGCGCAATGAACACTTTAGTGAAGTATATGACTCTTTCATGCGTCTTCAATCAAACAGTAGTCTTCCGGCTTTCTACCGGAGTGAATCACTCTTGCAACTAGCTAAGATCCATTTGTTCGGTCATTCCAACTGTGATTCCGCGCTCCATTATCTGAACCGTTATCTGTCGGAGACACCAGGGTTTAAGGGTGCAGGGTATAGTCTGAAAGGCGATGCTTTTTATAGACTGTCTGAATATGATTCGGCATATTCGTATTTTATCAAGTCCTCCGAATACCCTTGCGATGTATATTCAAGCTGCGAGAACAGCCGCAGACTGTATGAGTTGTCTGCCATGCTTGGCGATACAGCAACGGCAGCAGAATATGCATCCGCTTATTCTGAACTTCTTGATTCGATAAGGGTAATCAGGGAGACGGATGATATAGCAAAGCTGGAGATTGCACACGGAGCAGAAATAGCGAGTCTTCATGAACGTGTGTTCAAAATAAGATTCTTTGCTGTATGTCTCATTCTGGTTGTATTACTGGCCTTGTCTTCCATTATAATAATCCAGCGTTTGAGAAACCTTTATGACAGGAATTACATCCAGTTAAGCGATGAGTCATGGAATAATCCTGAGAACTTACCCGCCTCGGATGCCACACCAAAGGAAATGCTGGAATCCGGAAAAAAGATCTGGCAAAAGAGTCCTTCATTCAGGTTATATTCAAGAACCGGACCTTTTGCCGTAGTTGAAAAGAGAGAAAGAATAGTATATGTCCATGATCTTACTCTCAGTTTCTCCCGCATAATATCATATTACAAGGTCAACTTCCCCTATGTTAATGCTGATGAAATGTTACAGATGATAATGTGTTATCTTCAGTTTGACAAGACTCTTATCTGTAGCATAATCAATCTTTCGGATGACACTTTCCGTAAGAATAAAAGCCGTCTGAAGGAAAAACTCGGTGACCAGTATGAACTTTTTTTTGTCCCAGTGAATTAAACATAAATCTGCGAAATAGTAATAATTGTTACGTAATTCGTTGATATTCAATTGTGACAAATTGTCACAAATATTTCTGTCCCAGTTTTGTATTTCAGATTTATTTTTACATATATTTGATGTCATGATTTAACAAACCCCAACAATTATGAAAACAAGATTTTTTATTTCGGTGTTAATGATGGTATTGAGCCTTAGTGTCAATGCAAATGATGACATACCATTGTCAGAGGGCGGCGTCCCATTTCCTGGTGGTGGTAACAATCCACGTTCAGTTTATGAGGTATCCGCTTCCGTCAGTAACCATATAGTGACGGTTTCTTTTGAATCACTGATTGATTCTCGTGTGGTAGTTACTGAATCTCAAACGGGAATCACATTGTTCGATCAAAGCTATGACCCAGCCTATAGTGTGTTAGCTAATCTAACCTCACTTCCAGCAGGCAACTACACCTTATACATATATGCGTATGGCCTTTTATGGTATGGAACGTTTGAAATAGAATAGTTTATCTGCCAAAATTTTGTTTTTGATTCACTTATTACTAACTTTGATTTAAATTGCTATGAGAAAATCTATTATTGTTTTACTATTAGTGCTCTTGCCAATGGTTTCAAGGGCACAGTTCCTTGTTGAGGAGAGTGGAAAAGCAGCCGTAGGTATGCAATATTCTTCAGACTATCCACTGTTGTCAAAATTCAGCATAAACACAAGAGGTAATTCTAAGATATTGTCAGATTTCAATGCAACGAATTTCAAGAAAGGTCTAAGGATTCAAAGGACGGATTCCGACTGGCAGAACAGTGATGAAAGAATAGGTCTTGAGGTTATCTCCAACAATTCCCAGTATCATTATAATTATGGTATAAAGGTGGATGCTTCAGGTAACAGTCAGTTGGGTTATGGGTCCTCATTCGGTATATGGGCCAAAGCAGGTAATATTAATGATAGCGGTGATAATTATGCCATATGTGCGTCAATAGTTAATGGTAATTTTGGATCAGCAATCTATGGCTCATCTGGTGCTCATCCTAATGGAGTATATATGGGTAATAATGCTTGGGCCGGTTATTTTGACGGTTTTGTATATGTTACAGGAGCAGTAATCACTCCGTCCATGCTTACAGATTCGGATTACCGATTGAAGGAGAACATAAGGAGTTTCTCCTCAAGAAGTCTTGACGATATAATGGACATGAATGTGGTGACCTACAATCTCAAACAGGTGGAGGTTGATGCCGGTGATTCTGTCCCCAGCTATAAGTTCGAGCCGGATTCGCCAGTCTTGAAACAGACCCATTTCGGACTTATAGCCCAGGAACTCCGTGAGATATACCCTGAACTGGTATATGAAGACGGCAACGGATATCTGTCTGTTAACTATGTTGAGCTTGTGCCTGTTCTTATAAAGTCCATTCAGGAGCTGAAGACTGAGCTTGACGAAGTCAAGAAAGGTGCCGGCCATGCCCCGACACGCGGTTCTGTCCTGACGGAACAGTCTGATGGACCAGATGTTCCGGTGCTTAATACGGCCCTTTACCAGAACAGCCCGAATCCTTTCACTGAAAGAACAACAATCAGGTGTGATATTGAAAACAGCGTTGCAGATGCTGTGCTTTACCTGTATGACATGAACGGTCGTCAGATAGACAGCCGCATGATAGTGGAGCGTGGCGCCACAGAGGTGACCATCGAGGGCGGCAGCCTTGATGCAGGTATATACATGTATTCCCTGATAGCGGACGGACAGGTTATTGACACCAAGAGAATGATTCTAACAAAGTGACATTATGAAAACGATCAAAGCACCATATATATTAATTCTGCTTGTTTTCTGTACCTCGTTCTGTATGGTAAATGGACAACCGTTCGGTAATTATTACTATTATAAAAACAAAAAGATTGAACTGCCATTGAATAAGGAGAGGATACTGTTGTATTATCAGAACAATCAAGATACAGAAAAACATCTTGAAACAGAATATGGAATGACAAAGGTACAAGACCGGTGCGTTTCTTCAGAACAAAAGGACGTCTTGTGCGGGGAGTTCCAGCTGAAAAACGCTCAAGATTATTTTACTATATTGGAGCGTTTGCATTCTGATCAAAATATTATTGATATAGAAAGAGTATTTGGTTCGGAAAATCCCGTAAGTATATCTAATCGGTTTTATGTGAATCTTCATAATCCGGAGGATTTTGAGCATTTAAAGCAGATGGCCGATGCCAACAATGTCCGTATAATAGAGAGGTTTGGTCTGGATAATTGGTATGTGTTGGAAACAACTGTTGCTTCAAGTTCTGATGCACTTGATTGTTGCAATCTTTTCTATGAATCAGGGTTATTTAAGGGTGTCGATCCTGGTTTTATTGTGAAAATTGTACATAATGCATCAGTTACTGATAGCAGTTTTGATCAGCAGTGGGCAATTGATGGCCTAGGTGTTGATATCCATGCTAAGGATGCATGGGATTTGACTAAAGGTAAGCCAGGCATCAAAGTGGCAGTAGTTGAAGGCAGAATAGATGAAACTCATAATGAATTTATTGGTACTAATTTTGTGAATCCTTATGTTGCTTCTCCGGGATTTGACTATTTTGATAAGCATGGAACAGCCGTAGCGAGTATCATGGCTGCGAATCATAATTCATACGAGATAGCAGGTGTGGCCCCAGAATTAACCTACCTTAATACTATTGTTCAGGATATAAATTCCACTAACGCAGCTGAAAGTTATGCCAAAGCTATCTCCTATGCTTTTCATAATGGTGCTGATGTTATTAATTGTTCATGGTCTTTCCATTATGATAATTTCCCTGTTAATAGTTGGACAGTAGAAGATGTCATAGATAGTGCTTTATATATGGGCCGTAATGGAAAAGGTTGTATTGTAGTGTTTTCATCAGGAAATGAGAATAGAGACAGTCTTCCATATCCGGCAAGATATAATCCTGATTTGTTAGTGGTAGGAGCTGTAGATATTAATGGGAACAGAGTTTATATCGCAAATAATAACGGTTCGAACTATGGCCCCGGTTTAGATGTGATGGCTCCAGGTCATGATATCTATATGGCAAGCGCATCAAATTACAATTATCCAAGTTCTGTTATTGGTTCACATTATTACACAGGTTGGGGAACTTCATTCGCAGCCCCTCATGTCAGTGCCATAGCAGGTCTTATACTCTCTGTGGCACCAAATCTGACTCGGAAGAAGGTTGTTGATTATATAGAACAGTCTTGTGATAAAAATCATGTGATAAATCCATATTACACAATAAATAAACCCAATGGTCCGTGGATAGCCGATTATGGATATGGATTAGTTGATGCTTATAAGTCTTTGGTAAAAGAGGTTAATGATTCAATCTTAGATGCAAACTTTAATTCATTGTATGTTACTAATGGCTGTATTGTGAGAATGAGCGATTAT
The DNA here is from genome assembly GCA_017651315.1 of Bacteroidaceae bacterium. Classification (GTDB taxonomy): domain Bacteria; phylum Bacteroidota; class Bacteroidia; order Bacteroidales; family Bacteroidaceae; genus Colenecus. Next base: position 1,929 of record JAGCDE010000058.1, on the reverse strand, counting down.
AAAGATTTGAATCATCCCAGTCATTCGTTAGAAGTTAATTCTGATGTCGCAACTGAGATAACAGGCCTTTTTTCTGTTAGTGATTCATATATGTATATAAATGCAATGCCTACACCTTAAAAATCTAATGTATGGTTAAATTATATAACAAATTTTTAATGTTGTGCGTCCTGATCTTTTTGGGGAGCAAATGTTTTGCGATGGTCGACACCGTCCGTATAGGCGGGATAAGGTATGAACTCCGTGACGATGGTGAAAGGCTGACAAGCAGTGTGATAAATTCAAGGGATTCAGTGAATGACGATCGTTATTCCCCATATTATATGGGTATAACCAAATACAGCGACTACAAAGGTGATGTTGTAATCCCGGAATCGGTCACCTATAACGGTTTGGAATATCAGGTCACATCAATATCGGATTACGCATTCGTGGACTGCTATGACATGAAGTCCATAGTCCTCCCGGATGCCATAACCTTCATAGGTGCATCGGCCTTTTCCGGCTGTATGTCCCTGAATGAGTTAAGACTGCCAGAACATCTGCAGTACATAGGTAATTATGCTCTCAAGGATTGTTGCCGTTTGCACGGTATTGTCATTCCCCAGGGATTAGATTCAATTCCTGACGGTGTTTTCTGTGGTTGCGTGAACATTGAGGAGATAAGATTTCCTGAAGGCATCCGTTATATCGGGGCCGGTGTGTTTGAATATTGCAACCGTTTGGAGTCAATACACTTTTCGGGCACCCTTGAGGAGATAGGTAACTTCAATCTCCGCTATTTTCAGTTTGATTGTCCTAACCTGTCCAATGTATATATTGAGGCAACGTTTCCACCTGTACAGAAAAAGATAAAACGTGGTTATAATGATTCTGAGGAGATAGTCGGTGACTTGTACCGTTTCTGGTGGCCCTGTGTGCTTCATGTACCTGCCGGGACAAAGGACCTCTATTCTGAATCGGAAGGTTGGAACTATTTTAAATCCACCGTTGAATTTGATCTCAGTTCAGGTCCGGATTACGGGTACAGTCTGAGTGATGAAGTGAAATACGCCAATCCCTTCTTTGATTTCAATTCCAGGAAATTCGACAATCTGCATGAGATAGATGGTATAACCTACTCAATACTGTCGGAGGATGACAGGACTTGTTGTGTGGCAGTCAACCGGTATATCCTTCATGGAAATGTTACCATTCCTGGCACAGTGATGATAGATGGTTCAGATTACACTGTAGTATCTGTTTCATCATTAGGCTTGTTGCCAGCATTAAGGTTAGAGGGTATCACGCTCCCTAATACCTTGAAGAGTATTGATGCCGATGCTTTTCTTGCTGCGTACAAGCTGGAATCAATTAGGATACCGGAAAGCGTTGAAGGACTGGAAATAGGTCTTGATGGTTGCTCATCGCTGAAAGAGCTGATAATAGGCTCCAGGAAGGTGGAAATACGTAGTGTTGGTGTTGTGTCATGTCCGGTTTTAGAAGACATATATCTGTTGAATGCTTCGGATCCAGCTCAGGTTTCCCTGCCTGAAATAAAGGACAAGAGAATGAAACGCAAGATTACGGTTCATGTTCCGGAGGATTACCTGCCTGCATACGAATCCGTGGCAAAACTGTCCGACAGTTACCTTTTGGTTGGGATTCCCTCCGATGACCCGTTGCTTAATGTCAATAGTACGACAGAACAGTATTCCCGCAATGAGCTGCACTACGGAATAGACGGACGGATAGTTGCACCTGATGCTCCGGGCCTCCACATCGTCCGTCTGCCGGACGGAAGGATGAGAAAGACCCTGATCCTCTCGAAATGACTGAGAATGTGGTGAAACCGGCTATGTGGTGGGGAATTCTGAAAATAGCACAAAAAAGCATACGGAATAGGTGGTATAACCAATAATTTTACACTCGGAAACCAAGCCTGAAAAG
>JAGCDE010000057.1 GCA_017651315.1 Bacteroidaceae bacterium | reverse complement strand
TGAGGTGAACTCTGACGGATGCTTAACCTTCTTGGTCCAGCTCAGGTCGCTGATGTGGATCAGGCCGTCAACACCCTCCTCAATCTCAACAAAGATACCGAAGTTGGTGAAGTTGCGTACGGTAGCGGTGTGCTTTGAACCAACGGGATACTTCTCCTCAATGTTCTCCCACGGATCCTGCTTGAGCTGCTTGATACCGAGTGACATCTTGCGCTCGTTACGGTCAAGTGTCAGGATGACAGCCTCAACCTCGTCGCCAACCTTGATGAAATCCTGAGCTGAACGCAGGTGCTGGCTCCATGACATCTCTGATACGTGGATCAGACCCTCTACGCCCGGAGCGATCTCGATGAATGCACCGTAATCGGCCATAACGACAACCTTGCCCTTGACAACGTCGCCAACCTTGAGGTTGGGATCCAGAGAATCCCATGGGTGCGGAGTGAGCTGCTTGAGACCAAGGGCGATACGCTTCTTCTCATCGTCGAAGTCAAGGATAACCACGTTGATCTTCTGGTCAAGCTCAACGATCTCCTTGGGATCGCTTACGCGGCCCCAGCTGAGGTCTGTGATATGGATAAGACCGTCAACACCGCCCAGGTCGATGAATACACCGTAAGAGGTGATGTTCTTGACGGTACCCTCAAGTACCTGACCCTTCTCAAGCTTGCTGATGATCTCCTTCTTCTGCTGCTCAAGCTCCTCTTCGATAAGAGCCTTGTGTGAAACGACCACGTTGCGGTATTCCTGGTTGATCTTGATAACCTTGAACTCCATGGTCTTGCCCACGAATACATCGTAGTCGCGGATGGGCTTCACGTCGATCTGTGAGCCGGGCAGGAAGGCCTCGATGCCGAACACATCGACAATCATGCCACCCTTTGTGCGGCACTTGATGAAGCCCTTTACGATTTCCTGTGACTCTAAAGCCTCGTTCACGCGGTCCCATGAGCGTGAAGCGCGAGCCCTCTTATGTGAAAGAAGCAGCTGTCCCTTCTTGTTCTCGGTGTTCTCGATATAGACCTCAACCTCATCGCCTACCTTGAGGTCGGGATTGTAGCGGAATTCGCTGATTGGGATGATACCGTCTGATTTGTAACCGATGTTGACGATTACCTCGCGCTTGTTGATGGCGATGACCTTACCCATCACGACCTCGTTATCGGCCACCTTGTTGAGGGTGTTGTCATAAGCCTGCTCAAGTTGTTCCTTGGTCATGCCGTTCTCGGCATTGCCGTTTTCAAATGCATCCCAGTCAAAATCCTGCAGGGGAGCTACGTTCTTAAAATCTTCCATTTTCGTTAATTTTCGAATTAAGATTAAGTTAGACAATATGTTGTGAACACTGCTACACGCGCGTTGCGCGAATAGCGGTGCAAAGGTAGTGAATTTATTCCGATAATCGGGGAAAAACACTGAAAAAATCAGAACAGATTCTCAATAGTTTGCATCGAGGGTGTAGGGGAGTCCTGTTGATGTCATGCCTGCCGCAGAGATGTTGATATGCTCGGTTATGGAGCTGTTGTAGAATTCGACCTGAGCGTGTCCCACGCTGTCTGTCACCACATTGGGGTTCCAGTAGAGTGTCCTGCGGTAATCTACGTCACCGAACACCGGACCGTCAGGGTAGGTAGGTGCATAGAAACTGTATGGGGTTGACCAACCCTCTGCGGTCGTCACGCGGTGGTCGATTTTCATCCTGTCCTCACGGGAGCTGAGCTGGTGGTCCTCCTTGAGCAGGATATCAACCATGATGACACGGTCATACTCCTCGTCAGTCCTCTCTTCCACATTAGTCACGGTATGTCTCATGTAATCCATGTAGAGTGGCGCCAGAAGCCATGCTTCACGCTTATAGACAGGCCGGTCATAGACCAGGATGCTCTTTATGTCGCGGGAGTCGATGGAGCCGGGGTTGGAGAATATGCCGGTGTTGCGGAAGACGGTGGAGTTGTGTACGTAGAAGAACGGTTCGAATCCGTTGATCTCGGTAATCAGGTAGTCGCCGTCATCATTGATTGTGTCAATGATCTGGTATCCCTTCTCAATCAGATAACCTTCGACATCGGTGGTGAATTCACCTTTGTCAAGGTCCAGTTCGACATCCTTGGTTACATCGAAGGCATTGAACGTATAGTAATCCACGTATTTGCGCCGTTCCTCAATCTCCACATCCGGAAGCAGGAATCCGTTATCCACGTTTATAACGGTAGGCAGACCGTCATCTTCCGTGGATTCACGTTTCTGACCTGATGACGGCTTTTTTGAAGTCAGGCTCCTGAATACGGTTTCTCCCGGGTGGTATGCCCTGACATCGGGCATGATGGAACGTTCGAACATGATTCTTGCACTGGTTCCTATCAGCCTTTCCTTGGGTGTGTTGGCCCTTATGGTGAATCTGGCTTTCTCGTAGAAATCCACGCCTATGTTGAACCCGAAGTAGCCCGTGGAATCGGTGGTGTATGAGTATGATTCGGTGAGGGTCTTGTCCACGGGCATAAGGGAGGCGGTCACGTTGACATCGGACATGGGCTTGCGGCCGGCGGGGTTGAGGATCCATCCGTTGAGTGTAAGGCTCTCCTCCAGACGGTGCACCTCCTTGAACTCGTCCAGGCCGGTCATGAGACGCCAGTCATATCTTTCCCAACCCTGGACCATGCAGAGCAGGTCAAGGGCATGGAGATGTTCTGAATCATCGGACTCGAAGTACCATGAAGGCCGCTCGATGAGTCCCCGCAGGTCTGATGAGAGGAGCATGGATGTGCGGATGTCATCGGTGAACGTGTTGCCCTGACCGCGTACGTCTCGGACTGCAAGGCAGAACCTGTCGCGAAGGGCGTTGCCCTGGCTGTCCTTGAGGTCCAGGTCAAGATGTATCCTGTCAAAGAAGCCGTAACGGTTCTTGTCAGGAGTGACAGTCAGAACAGGGGGGAAGGATGTGGTGCTTCTGTGATAGAACGAGCGGGTGGCGTAGATGCTGCCGTGTTCATCGAACAGGACCATGCGGCAAACCCCCTCAGGGATGCCGTAAAGGGAGAGTGTGTGGATATATGGCTGCCCACCGACGGGTATGGCTGCAAAGTCCATGAGTTCGCCGCGGCAGGTTATGGTCATTCCGAGGGTGTCCGGCAAGGGTGATGCAGAGGGGTATAGGGTTATGGACAGGCTGTCTCTCCCGGTTTGGTCAAGCATCAGGGCCAGGCCTTCGTTCTCGGCGTCGGGAAGGTCGAATGACCTGCTGTTCCCGTCGGCCGTGATTTCAACGCTGTTCCGTCTTGAGGTGGGCGTGAATGTGAATACACCCATTCCGTCGTGTACGGTGACAGCCGACGCGTCATCTCCCTTGACTGTGAGGGTGGCGTCAGTCCCGAAGCCGTTCTCATCGGTCACCTTGAAGGCAATCCTGTTGGGCACACCCATGACAAGATGGCCTCCTTCCGGGTGGAACGATGCGTTCAGGTTGCGCAGGCGGGGTGTCTCGGGGCGTTTCTGTTGCAGAGGACTCTTTTTAATGGTTACCACAGGGCTTCCGTCGTAGTAATGGCCCTCTTCCTTAGGCTTTTCATAAACGGCGAACACGCGTGAGAAGACGTTTTCCTGATGGAAATTAAGCATCCAGGAGGTGTAAGCCCTGATTTCATAGAAACCGCTCGGGAAGCTGAGGACTCCGCGAAGGTCACGGGCCTGTGCGGTCGAGCCATCCATGAGAGGCAGGGAACCGTCGGCCTGGCCTGCCACAATCTTGAGTTTCTCGCGGTTCAGCAGGACACCGTCGGGAGATATGAGATCGACGTACAGGACCTTGCTTTGGGCGCGTCCGAGAGAGGAAGCGTTTGAAACGAAAGCCTTGAACCAGATGGTCTCGCCGATATAATATGATGTGTTGTCGAACTGGAGATATACCTTTTCCTGGGGAAAGATGGAATTGAACTGGTGTATGTTGCCTGCAAGACGCATGAGCGAGTCCATGCGTGCTGTGGCTGAGACGGATCTGACTGCCGGAAATGACAGAAGCATGGCGATTGCGACAGCCTTGGCGAATTTTCCTGCCGATCTTTTTCTGGTCAATATGGAACTGGAATTCATGCGCACAGTTTTTGATATGCAAAAATATGAATTATTATTTTCATGGAACACCCATAGCTTGTAAAATAAGAAGTTTTTATGTAAGTTTGCAATCCGTTATGATATACGGATTCGACAACGACAAGTATCTTCGGATACAGTCCGAACACATCAAGGACCGCATAGCCCAGTTCGGAGACAAGCTTTATCTTGAGTTCGGAGGCAAACTCTTCGACGATTTCCACGCCAGCCGCGTACTCCCCGGTTTCCAGCCGGACAGCAAGTTGCGGATGCTCATGCAGCTCAGTGACTGTGCCGAGATAATCATCGTGATCAGTGCATTGGACATTGAGAAGAACAAGGTCCGCAGTGACCTTGGTATAACATATGATATGGACGTGCTGCGCCTGCGGGAGGAGTTCCAGACACGCGGGCTTATGGTGAGCTCGGTAGTGATAACTCACTATAACGGCCAGTCGAGCGCCGATGCTTTCCGCGAGCGTCTCAAGCGGCTTGGCATACGTACATACGTGCATTATACTATTGACGGTTATCCCAATAATGTCGCCCTGATTGATTCCGATGAAGGATTCGGACGCAACGATTATGTGGAAACCTCGCGGCCGCTGGTCGTTGTCACCGCTCCGGGACCCGGAAGCGGCAAGATGGCGGTGTGCCTGAGCCAGCTATACCAGGAACAGAAACACGGAATCAAGGCAGGATATGCCAAGTTCGAGACATTCCCTATCTGGAACCTGCCGCTCAATCATCCTGTGAACATAGCCTACGAGGCTGCAACAGCCGATCTGGATGATGTGAACATGCTGGACCCGTTCCACCTGGAGGCATACGGCAAAAAGGCCGTCAACTACAACCGTGATATAGAGATTTTCCCTGTCTTGGATGCATTGTTCAAGGGCATTTACGGTGAAAATCCATACAAGTCACCGACGGACATGGGCGTGAACATGGCAGGTTTCTGCATAAGTGATGACGAGGTGTGTTGCCGAAGCGCAAAGGATGAGGTGATACGCCGCTACTACACCGCATTGGGTGACCTGGCCAGCGGAAAGACCAACGAGACCGAGGTCAACAAGATTGCACTGCTCATGAACAAGGCCGGCATAACAACCGCAACCCGTCGCACCACAGTGGCGGCCAGGGAACGTCAGGAGCAGACAGGTGTGCCGTCGGCTGCAATAGAGCTGTCGGACGGAACCATAATAACATCCAAGACCACGGCCCTGTTAGGGCCCAGCGCCGCTCTGATACTGAATGCCACCAAGTTCCTCGCCGGGATTGACCATGATGTGAAGCTTATAGCGCAGAACATGATCGAGCCCATCCAGAAGACTAAGGTGAACTATCTGCACGGAAATAACCCGCGTCTGCATACCGATGAGGTCCTGGTGGCGCTCTCCATACTGAGCCAGCAGGATGACAACTGCCGCCGTGCTCTTGACATGCTGCCAGAACTGCGCGGCTGCCAGGTACATTGCACCGTGCTGCTCAGTGAAGTGGACCGCAAGATATTCCGCAAGCTGGGTGTGGGGCTTACATGTGATCCGGTCAAGAAGAAGTACTTCCCGAACGGCAAATGACTTTTTCTGATGGAGGACAGCGGGAAGGTCTATAATCTGGCCGACGTGATGCAGGTGGCTACCGACGCCGGCCATATCATGCTTGAGAACGGGGCGGAGATTTTCCGCGTGGAGGAGACGATGGAGCGTATTACGCGTCATTTTGGAGTTGAATCCGGCCATTTCTTTGTCCTCAGTAACGGAATCATCACCTCTGGAGGAACAAGCTACTCCAATGTGGAGTTCATTCCGTTCAAGGGTGCCCAGCTGGAGAAGGTCGTCGAGGTGAACCGCCTGTCGCGTGAGATAGAGTCCGGTCAATGCACGTTGGGGAATGCGCGTGTGCGTCTGGCTGCTATCCGAGCCATGAAACCCAAACCGTTCATGGAGCAGACGATGGCCTCGGCTATAGGCAGCGGAGCTTTCTGTGCAATATTCGGCGGCAGTCCCCTGGATTGCGTGGCATCTTTCATGGCGGGGATGATCCTTTACGCGTTCGTGCTTGCGGTATGCAGGTCAGGGCTTTCCAAGATAGTGACCAATATCCTCGGCAGTATGCTTGCCACTGCATTGTGCATTGTATTCTATCGCATGGGGTTCGGTGATAATCCCGGCAACATGATCATCGGTTCCATAATCCCCCTTATCCCCGGCGTGCCGTTCACCAATGGCATCCGTGACCTTGCGAATGAGGATTACATAGCCGGCTCGACACGCCTGACAGATGCCCTTACTGTTTTTTTCTGCATTGCTGCGGGAGTGGCTCTCACGTTTCTCGTGGACGGCCGCATCGAGAACGGGATAATTGTCCTGGACGGGATGAGGACTGACGCCATGACATCCGTATGGCCTGTCCAGATGGCCGCCGCTTTCCTGGGTACTGCAGGGTTCGCGGTGCTGTTCGGTGTCCCTCGTGACCAGTATGTACCGGTTGGAGTGTGCGGCATGGCAGGATGGACAGTCTATCTGCTCATGACACGTCTGACCGGAGCATCGGTCATAGAGGCTACCTTTGTGGCAACCCTGGCTGTGGTGTTTGTGTCACGTTTCATGGCTGTACGCCGCCGCTGCCCTGTCATAGTGTTCCAGATTTGCGGAGTATTTCCGCTGATTCCCGGTGCCGGCATCTTCTGGACTGCATACTGGGTGGTCGTGAAGGAGCTTGGGACAGCTGTGACCACCGGATTCACCGCACTGGGTGTCACGATTGCCATAGTATTGGGAATAATATTCGTGACAAGTATTCCCGGGAGATTTTTCAAGATAGCAGCCAGGAAATGATACGCATATCCCTTTTTGATGATATGTCACTCTGCAGCGATGCCGAGGTGGAGCGTATGCTTCCCCTGGTTCCGGAACAGCGTCGCAGCGTGGCTCTCAGGTACAGACATGCTTTCGGACGGTTCGCCTGCCTGAAATCATATCTTCTGCTTGCCGGGCTGCTCTCTTCGGAATTCGGTCTGGAAAAGTTCCGTATGGAGGTCGGAGAGCACGGCAAACCTTTTCTTCCCGACCATCCGGATATCCACTTCAACATAAGTCACTGTCAAAAGGCTATAGCTGTGGCCGTAAGCGACAAGCCTGTGGGGATAGATGTGGAGGGCTTCCGGAAATACAGTGACGGATTGCTTGTCAAGGCCATGAATGATCCTGAAAGAAGGGAGATTTTGGCTTCGGTGTCACCTGAAGAGTCTTTTACTGTATTCTGGACGCGAAAGGAGGCCGTTTTCAAGCTTCTGGGTACCGGTATAACAGATGATTTGCACGGAATCCTGTCAGAAAAAACAGCGACCGCCACCACAATAAACCGTGAAAAGGGTTATGCGGCGTCGGTCGCTATGCTCATCCATGATTTCGAGGCTCAGTCTGGTATATTGTGGTAATATACGAGGCCACTCATGGGACTTGCTTCAATCTTTCCTATCGTCATTCCGAGTGAATCGGCTGTCTCTTTGAGCTCATCGGCGAAACTGTAGGCTAACGAACCTATGAAATGCACCGGAAGCCAAGGCTTGTGATAGTTAATCACATTCCTGACGAAAAAATCAGTAAAACAGCTTATCAGCATCTTGTGAACCTCAGGAATAGCGCGCTTCTCGATAAGGAACGGGGCGAAACCTGCAATATACCGGTTTGCCATCGGCTTGCGGTAAACACTTTCTATGATACTGTCCTTGGTCAGGGAGTATTTACTCATGAATTCGGTGCAGACCGGTTCCGGCAACTGGCGTTTAAGACAGTCGCCGATGAGGCGGCGTCCAAGAGCCGATGCGCTGCCCTCATCGCCCAGGATATATCCCAGCGACGGCACCTGGTCCACTATATCGCGTCCGTTGTACAGGCATGAGTTGGAGCCGGTGCCAAGCACGCAGGCTACGCCCTCGGAACGGCCGCACAGGGCGCGGGCGGCTCCCAGCATATCGCTGTCAACCATTATGCTGGCATCAGGCAGGAACTCCTTCAGGATGTCTGCCATCTGTGTACAGATGGATTCAGTGGCGCAACCCGCACCATAATAGAATACTTCCTTTATCGCTTTCAGGTCAATGTCCTGAACGACGGGAATAAGTTCGTTGAGTATTATGCCCCTTATTTCATCCTCTTTCTGGTGGCATGGGTTTATACCCTGTGTCTTTACTGTCTTTAGGTCATCCCTGGTATTGAAGAATCCCCAGTCTGTCTTGGTGGATCCGCTGTCAACTGTCAGTTTCATTGTTTCTTTCCAAAATCAGGTTCATATTTGATTAAGGCCGATACTATGCAGGTAACGGTACAGCATGCGATTATCCAGACAAAGAACCACCGGTAACCCATGTGCTCCTGAAGCCACCCGGATATCATGCCCGGCAGCATCATGCCTAGGGCCATTATGCCGGTGCTTATGGCATAGTGCGAAGTCTGGTGGTCACCGCGTGCGAAATACATCAGGAAAAGGGTATAGGCTGTGAATCCGAATCCGTAACCCAGCTGTTCTATGAAAATGCAGCTGCTTACCAGCGGGAGATCCTGTGTGGGGAACCAGCTCAGATAGACATATACCAGGTCCGGCACTGAAATGGCGGCCACCATATACCAGATGCATTTCTTCAGTCCGAACCGTGAGAGCGTGATTCCACCCAGGATGCCACCTGTAAGGAGTCCAATCACACCTAACGTTCCCTGTGCAAAACCTATCTGACCTGTGGTAAGGGCCAAACCTCCGCTTGCGGCATCGTCAATCAGAAACAGAGGTGCGATCTTGGTGATCTGTGCTTCGGGAAAACGGAAGAGCAGGATAAAAAGCAGGGCGGGAATGATGTCAGGTTTCCTGAAATAGCTCAAAAACGTCAATCCAAACTCTTTCATTATGTTCTGGCCCGAGACTCCGGTGTTGCAGTCTGCGACTGGACGCGGAAGTATATAGGAGTGGTAGAGCCATAGAAGGATCATCAGTCCTCCGGCAATCAGGAACCCCAGACTCCAGGCGAATGCGGTCCGGCCAAATGTCTTTTCAAAAAATCCTACCAGAATGAGAAGACCGCCTTGGCCTGCAATCATGGCAATGCGATAGGCGGTGTTTCTGATGCCTACAAACATTGATTGCTCCCCCTCGTCCAGGCCAAGCATGTAGAATCCGTCAATTGAAATGTCATGGGTGGCGGAACTGAATGCCAGCAGCCACATGATGGCGAGAGTCCATCTGAAGAAGTTGGTCGTATTGATTGTGAGGGCTACACCTGCCAGACCGGCTCCAAGGATGAGCTGGGTAAGCAACAGCCACCAACGTTTAGTCTTGACGAGGTCCACAAACGGACTCCAGAACGGCTTGATTACCCAGGGTAATGTGAGCATACTGGTGTAGAGGGCGATGTCTCCAACGCTTACGCCCAATTGCTTGAACATAATGCTGGAAACCGTAACCACCAGCACGTACGGCAGGCCTTCGGCAAAATATAACGTGGGAACCCAAGCCCACGAGGTCCTGGGCCTGGCCATTTACTTAGCAGGAATAGCCTCCTTGAGCTTGTTGATTACCTCTTGACGTGCTTCAGGGGTGGGGTTGCGCTTAAGGGTCGTGCCCTCAACCAGAGTCAGGTCAGGATACTGTTCCTTGAGCAGACGGAATGAGTTGCCCAGGTCACTGCTGCCTGAGGTGGAGAATATGATTACTGTCTTGCCCTTAAGCTCATTCTGCTCAATGAAAGTGTAGATGATGTTGGGTGCGGCGTTGCCCCAGATAGGGAATCCTATATACACGACATCATAGCTTTTAAGATTCTTGGGTTTCTCCTTAAGTTCGGGACGGAATGACTTGTCGGCCATCTCCTTGAAAGCACGTGCCTCGCGGTTGCCCAGGTTGACATCCTCGGCGGTGTAAGGCTGTGCACCCTCTATCTCGAACAGGTCTCCACCGGTAGCTGCTGCCAACTCCTGTGCCAAAGTCTTAGTGGTTCCTGATGCTGAAAAATAGGTTATCAACACTTTGTCCTTTGCGGTGCAAGATGCTATCGCTATAGCCATCATTGCTAAAATCAAGCTCTTTTTCATTTTCTTGAAAGTCTTAAGTACATATTAATTCCAGATTCTCAAACTGCGAAGCAATACTTTATTTGAGGGCCTGTGCTACGGCATCCTCCACATCGGTCATTTTGTCGCCGGGTTCGAACCGCTTGAGCACCTTACCGTCGGTAGAAACCAGGAACTTTGTGAAATTCCAACGTATATTGTTCTTGTTTTCGGCATTGGCCTTTAGATAGGTGTAAAGCGGATGCTCATTCTCTCCGTTGACTTCAATCTTGTCAAACTGAGTGAACTTTACCTTGTAATTGGTTGAGCAGAACTCCTTGATTTCCGCTATGGTGCCGGGGGCTTGCTGACCGAACTGGTTGCAGGGGAAGTCCAGTATTTCGAATCCCTGTCCGCGGTATTTTTCATACATGGCCTCAAGATCCTTGTACTGAGGTGTGTATCCGCAGCGTGTGGCTGTATTTACTATAAGCAGCAGTTTGCCTTTGTATTGCCCGAGACTGACTTCTGTGCCTTTGTCATCCTTTGCCTTGAAGGAATAGATATTCTCCTGTGCGGTTGCTGTCATTATGGTAACCAACAGCATGATAGAGGTAATTAACTTTTTCATATGGTTTCTGTTTTCTGCAAAGATACACAAAATATTCCAAATACTCTGTTCATGTATTTAAAGTCTGAAACACCTGATTGAAGATGAAAAAACCCCTTTACAATAAGGGATTGAATCCGAGTTGTCTGCATTTTTTGTATTTTTGAACGCTTATTGCATTTTTGGTGAAATATTAACCAATTATTAAAGAGAGCAATCCTTGCCGTTATCCGCTTCCGTTCCGGTTCCTGTTCCAAATACCGGTGAAAGGGTCGGGGCAGGTAAGTAGTTGATAGTGTGGGCAGGTGCATTGGAGGTATATTGGAATATGTCTGGTCACATTATGAATGATGAACTTCGGGATTTGTACGTCGCTTATGCCGGTGGTGAGCCGAAGTCTGTGTTAAGGCTTACGGCCGCTGGCTCAAACCGTGTCTATTATCGGATCATCTATCCGGACGGGCGCACGACGGTAGGGGTTGAGGGTACTAATGCCGATGAAAACGCTGCCTTTTTAGAGATAGGAAGGCATCTGCGTGGTGCGGGATTGCCGGTCCCGGAGATTCTTGCCGTCTCGGATACAGGAATGTGCTATCTTCTTGAGGATCTGGGTGATGTCTCGTTGTTCGGTATGTTGGAGAGTGCTCGTGAGGACGGGATTTATGGTTCCGGGCAGGTGGAGATGCTTGAAAAGGTGATGCGCCTGTTGCCGGACATCCAGTTCAAAGGTGGTCACGGGATGGATTACAGTGTCTGTTTCCCATGCGCTTCGTTTGACCGCCGCAGCATATTCTGGGACCTGAACTATTTCAAATACAGTTTCCTGAAGGCCTCGGGACTTGAGTTCCATGAGGCGTGCCTGGAGGATGACTTCGGGAATCTTGCTTCGGTCCTGCTTGCTGACGCTCCGTACAATACATTCATGTACCGCGATTTCCAGGCGCGTAATGTGATGGTCAGGGACGGCGAGCCGTGGTTCATAGATTTCCAGGGCGGTCGCCGCGGACCGGTTGAATATGATGTGGCATCTTTCCTGTGGCAGGCTCGTGCGGCATATCCCCGTGAGCTCAGGGAGCACCTTGTCAATGAATATCTGGAATCGCTCGGACGTTATCGCAATGTGGATGGCGGGACATTCCGCAAGGGGTTGATGCATTTTGTCCTTTTCCGGACACTGCAGGTTCTCGGTGCATACGGTTTCCGTGGTTATTTTGAGCGCAAGCAGCATTTCCTGCAGAGCATTCCGTCTGCCATGAATAACCTGAATGAGTTATTGGAGCAGGGAGTGGGAGAGCGGGAATACCCCTATCTTTACAAACTGCTCACCGGACTTGCCGGGCTGCCTCGATTTGCCCCCGTCCGGCAACCTGCTGACGGACTGCTTACTGTCCGCGTTATGAGTTTCAGCTATCGCAAGGGTATTCCCGAGGACTGCAGCGGCAACGGAGGCGGATTCGTATTCGACTGCCGTGCCATGGAGAATCCCGGCAGGTACGAGCAGTACAAAGGCATAACAGGAGCTGACGCCCCGGTGATTGAATTCCTTGAGGCACATGGTGAGGTGCAGGACTTCCTGGAGCACGTATATGGGTTGGTCGATCCCGCAGTCCGGAATTATGTGGAGCGGGGATTCCGGAACCTGATGGTGGCGTTCGGATGTACAGGCGGTCAGCATCGCTCACTCTACTGTGCCAACCATCTGGCCGGACATCTGAAGGAAAAGTACGGTGGCAGAATACATATAGTGCTGGAGCACCGCGAGCAGAAAAGCCGTACAGATGTGTGTTGATTTTTTGTCAGGGTTTCATAAAGATATGCTTATGAATGCACTCATACTTGCAGCCGGACTCGGGACCCGCCTGGGCGAACTGACTTCAGACCGCCCAAAGGCTCTTGTCGAGGTTAGGGGACGTACCATGTTGGAGCATCAGCTTCGTCACCTGTCAGCAGCGGGATTCGGTCATTTCGTGATAAACATACACCATTTTGCCACAAAGGTCAGGGATTATCTCGGTGAGCATGACAATTTCGGACTCGACATCCGTCTGTCCGATGAGAGCGGCATGCTGCTTGATACCGGCGGAGGTATCCGCAAGGCCATGCGCCTGTTTGACGATGAACAGCCTGTGCTGGTCCATAATGTGGACATATTCTCAGGAACGGACCTTTGCAGTCTGTATCTGAACCATCTTGACAGCGGGGCCGATGCCACTCTGCTCACAGCCCGCCGCAACACATCACGCCATCTGTATTTCAGTCAGGAGGGCGCATTGTGCGGGTGGAGCAATGAGAAAACAGGCGAGATACGCTCACCTTTGCCTGGGTTTGACAAGTCCAGGTTCGTTCCATACGCATTTCAGGGGATACATGTCATATCCCGCAATGTGCTGGCACAGCTTGATGTCGTTCCTGGACAGAAATTTGGAATAACGGATTTCTATGTAGCCAATTCAGGCCGTCTGAAATTCCGTATGACGGAAAGCGAAGCTTCGGACTGGGTGGATGCCGGAAAGCCCGAAGCTCTTGAACTTGCCGCACAGATAATCCGTAAATACTATGAATAAACTGTATGATGAGATGTTGCGGCATGCTGACCCTGCCCAGGTGGAGGGGCTGATGCGATTCTTCAAGACCGGTCCCGGACAGTACGGTGAGGGCGATACGTTCCTCGGTATTAAAGTGCCTGTGACCCGTGAGGTGGTCAAGTCCTGTTGGAAGGATGTGGATTTTAAGGATCTGGAGGAGTGTGTCACCTGCAGGTACCACGAAGTACGGCTCGCCTCCCTCCTTACGCTGGTGGAGATATTCAGTCATAACAGGAAAAACCTGAAATTGCAGAAAGAGTGTGTCGGTTTCTATCTGTCACATACGGATTCTATCAATAACTGGGATCTGGTCGATCTGTCATGCTACCCTCTGCTCGGGACATGGCTGCTTGACAAGGACCGCACCATCCTGTATGACCTGGCGCGTAACGGCAAGACTGTCTGGGAACAGCGGATAGGGATGGTAAGCACCATGCAGTTCATCCGTCACGGCCAGACAGCCGATACATACGCCATAGCCGATATCCTGATAGACCATCCCCACGACCTGATACACAAGGCCGTGGGCTGGCTGCTGCGTGAGGCGGGAAAGCGTGACGTACAGGCTCTGAAGGACTGGCTCGAACCGCGTTGTCACGCCATGCCCCGCACCATGCTCAGGTACGCCATAGAGAAATTCCCCGAATCAGAGCGCCGTATCTGGCTCAACCGGTAATCCGGAAATAAGAACAGATTCCTGGTTTTTTCAATAGAAGCGGCCAAGGGTGGTGCCGGGATAGTAATGACGGAGGATTTCGCGGTAGGTATAGCCTTTGGCGGACATGACGGCGGCTCCTATCTGGCACAGGCCGACTCCGTGGCCCCAGCCGGCTCCGTGCAGCACAAAACCCTTTAGGATGCCGTTTTCATCGGTTGTTCTCTCAACCGTGAATGCGCTGCTGAACAGATGGCTCTCGGAAAGTGCGCGGCGTATTTCAAGTTCCTTGCCTATGGTTACAGAGCTGTCTTTGCCCTCAATCTCAAGTTCACAGATACGACCGGATGGGCCTCGTCTAACGGGACGTAGGTCAACAATATCACCGATATCCAATCCTGTTTTGCGGCGGAATATGTCCGATATCTGCTCCACGGTGTATTCCACTCGCCATCGGTAATAGTCCGGTGTCTCCAGGTCGTAGCCGTTCAGTGATTCAGCCAGGATGTTGCCGTCGGCAGAGTTGCAGAATGATTTGGGTTCGGAGAGAATCCATTTGCGGGCGTTCTCCTCGTCGGTAAGGTCAGGCAGGGGACCTTCATTCACACTGCTGTCACGCAAGGCTGACAGATAGGGCTTGTGCTCGTCCTGCCAGCAGGTCTCGAACTGCTCGGTCACGCCACCGCAGCATTTGCTGAAACGGGCGTCGCACAGATGGCCGTCAAACACCAGGGTCTGCCCGAAGGTGTCCTTGACTGCGGCCTGGGCGGCTGCGCTTATTATGCGTGTCAGCCCCTGATAGCGTTGGCAGTGGTCATCGGCACAGACATCGAACTGGGTATGCTGGTCATGGTCGTACCATTTTATAATGCGGTTCAGGATATGATCGTGTGCAGATGGTGCAGGAACACCGGCTCCATCGGTCACAAATGCATTGCGGTATGGTGAGCGCAGCTGCGCCAGTACCCAGCTGCGGGAAATCACTGCGTGTGCCCGGAGAAACTCGCGACTGGCAGTGGGTTTCATCTCGGATGAAATGACGCTGGTGAGATACTCCTCCACGGGCAGTATGTTCACGGCACGCACCATATTGCCTTCGGGGATGAAATGAAGCGAACCGGAGAATGTCTGGTCCTCTTTGCGCTCCCAATGGAACCCTATGCCGATGGTCACGTCATGAAGCGTGAAGGTGCTTCCGTTTCCGTCAGGCTTAAAGGTGAGGCTTCCTGTCTGCATGCCGTTCCAGAAGAGCATTCCTCCTGAGGCAGTGACCGACATCTCGCCTTCGAGGATGCCGCGGCCGTCGGTGTAACTTCCGTTCAGGCGGAAACGGATCTCGCTTGCGGCCATGACTCCCACCTTGATACATGGCTGCTGAGGCGTGACCTGACGGTAAATGTCCAGAACCTGACGCTCTGTAAGTCTGTCGAAATCCTCTTTTCGCGGAGTGATTACCAGCCCGAACATATCGACCGCGCCCGGACTGACCATGATCTTGTCTGTTCCCTCGGCGTAGTAACAGTCAGGGCGATGCTTGCCTCGCGGGATTATGGCGGTTATGACCTGGCCGTCGCGGTTGAATGAGAGCACGTTCATGCGCGGCTCATTCTCGCCGTCGTATATGGACATGCCGCTCACGCATTCCCATAGTCTTGCCGGGTCAGAGCCCTTGATCACTGTCACAGGGAATCCGAACGGCTGGATGGTGACTGGCCCGTCAGAGGCTGGCGGTTCGTTCAGCCGCAGCTTGTCAACAAGCGGTATTCCCTCGGCCCGTCCAATCTGCATGTGAAGGTGGTCCGGTGCCGATGCCCCGCTGCGGGGACCGTTGTAGAATATCATGTAGCCGGGCTCCAGACGGGATGCGATGGAGAGCATCTCCACGTAACAGTCCCTGAACAGCTGAGGGCGATGCTCGCGGCTCACCACACAGAAATGCTCGCGGAGTATGGGGTATGGGTTGACTAACAGGTAGAACCTGTCATCCAGCTCTATGGAACGCTGCTCCTTTGGGCGGCAATCCTCACACAGGAAACAGGAACGGGCGGCTATCTCCGCAGGCTTGATCCTGGCAGTTGTCGAGATAATACGTGCCGGGTTGTGCTGGAGGGCAAGTCCCGATGAGGAGAGTATGCGGGTCTGTACCTTTTCCAGATTACGGAAAGCCTCACGGGCAGCGGGCCAATCCCGGAGCTGTTCCTCCAGAATGGTGCCCAGATGATTGAATATGTCTTGCATCAGCGGTTGAGATTACTGTCGATCCGTCTCTGCAACTCGGCTGTGCGGAGCGAATCTTTGTAAATATTATTTAAATTGACTTTCTCGGGGCTCAGTGCTGCGTCGCTGTTGCCCTCCCAGCGACGGCACAGGTAAAGCTCGTCAAAGATCCGGCCTATGCGGTATTCACCGGCGATGCGGATGGCTACTGCATAATCCTCTCCGTAGCTTACGTTGGGGAATCCTATTGAACGTACTACCGGAGTGTAGAATGCACGAGGTGCTCCAAGGCCGTTTATTCTCAGTGCGTTGTTGGGACCGTTCTCATCGGTCCATTCGCGATGGTCGATTATGCCCGGTGGCAAAGTCTCAAGGTCGAAGTTGCACATGCGGTAGCTGCCTATCACCATAGAGTAACCACCTTCGTGGAATTTGTCAACTATCTTTTGAAGCGTATCTGGTCCGCTGTAAAGGTCGTCGCTGTCAAGCTGGACAGCAAACCTTCCGCAGCGGCTGTCGTTCACGGCAAGGTTCCAGCATCCTCCAATCCCCAGATCGGTCCGCTCCGGTATGATGTGGACAAGACGGGAGTCTTGGGATGCCAGACTGCTCAGGATCTGCGTGGTCCCGTCAGTGGAATGGTTATCTGCAACAATCACGTTGTATGTTCCGTCCAACTGCTGGCTGAGTGCGGACTTCACGGCATCGGCAATAGTGCGGGCGCGGTTGCGGACAGGTATGATGACCGATGCAAGGACAGGAAAACAGCCTTCATCGACATCCACAGCCTGCCCCGATCCGGGTTTGAGGTAGCCGCCAACCAGTTTCAGATGTTCGGTACATGCTGCCTCCATCTCAATCTGGACATCGCGGTTGCGCGGGTTCACATAGTCGAACTGTTTCTGTCCCGAGGTGCGGAAATCAGTCTCTGCAATGATGTAGAGCGGCTGAGGTATGCGCACAATGGGAAGGGAACGCTGTATTGCCAGGCGCATCTGATAGAACCCTGCGGTTTTGAATTCCTCTCCCTCAAAGGACAGATATGCTTCAATTCCGGTGGGCGTGAGCAGCACCAATGCACCGAAATCAAAGTCATCCCTGAGGCTGCCTTCCTGAAGGTCAGTCAGCGGTGCGGGAACTATGGAGTCGGATCCCATAGTCTTGAGATAGTCTGAATATACTAGTCCTGCATGTGCGGAGCCGGCGCACTGTTTCATGCGCTCCACGGCCTCTTCGGTAACGGTCACTTCCCTACCGCATAGATTGAGCAGGAGATATTGGTTACGGTATGCTTTCAGCGTGTCTCTGACATGCTGTGTCGAACTTCCGTACTGGGGTAAATCGATGGTCTGTATCATATCAGCAAAAATAATAAAATAAATTCATATCTTTGCATCATATAGTTTTGATTGAGCGATGGGCAGGAAGAATCTTGTAGGAATGACGCTGGCGCAGCTGCAGCAGGTGGCCGTGGAGAACGGTATGCCATTGTTCACTGCCAGACAGCTGGCCGACTGGCTTTATGTGAAGCAGGTCAGCTCGATAGACTCCATGACCAATATCTCGCTCAAGCACAGGGCTATGCTTGCTGAAAACTATGAGGTGGGCCTGTCTGAACCGTCACTCAATGCTGCATCGGATGACGGAACGGTCAAGTTCCTGTTCCCGGTACGGAACGGCCACTCCGTGGAGACTGTCTATATTCCGGATGGAGACCGCGCCACCCTCTGTGTTTCAAGTCAGGTGGGGTGTAAGATGGGCTGTATCTTCTGCATGACGGGCCGTCAGCAATATACCGCCAGCCTCACCGCAGGCGAGATACTCAACCAGATACTTTCACTTCCGGGAAAGGAGACCTTGACGAATGTGGTATTCATGGGCATGGGTGAACCGCTCGATAATCTTGAGAACGTGCTTGCCGTGCAGGAGATTCTTACGGCCCCCTGGGGGTTCGGATGGAGTCCAAAGCGTATCACAATCTCGACAGTAGGTCTGCGACGGGAGCTCAAACAGCTCATTGAGGGTTGCGAGTGCCATATAGCGGTCAGCCTGCACGCCCCTACGCCGGAGAAACGCAGGGAGCTTATCCCGGCTGAGAAGGCGTTTTCCATGACTGAGATGTTGGAGGTGTTGCGCCGGTATGATTTCAGCCACCAGCGCCGTCTTTCATTTGAGTACACCATGTTCGATGGCGTTAATGACTCTCCTGATGATGCCCGCCAGCTCGTGAAAGCCCTGCACGGGCTGAGCTGCAGGGTAAACCTGATCCGTTTCCATGCCATTCCGGACAGTCCCCTGCGTCCCGTACCGGAAGGACGTATGGCGGAGTTCCGTGACTGGCTTACGGCACATGGCGTGTTCGCCACCATAAGGGCATCGCGAGGTGAGGATATCTGGGCCGCCTGCGGAATGCTCAGTACTTCGGAACAGGAAAAAAGCGGCGTTTCCGTCAAGCGGGAAGGACAGAGGGAACCCGTTAACCCTGTCTTGGCGGGAAAGGTAGAATAGAATAAAACGATAAAAACCAGAAAATATGAAAAACGTCAGATTCTCTGCGGCGCTATTGCCGGTCATGCTTCTCGCATTAGTCTCCTGTACTGGCGGAAGCAGCAACAAGAAATCCATCATGACCCCCACAGCCACAGGGGCACCCTATGAGATGCTTGTGGTGGCTGATCCTGAGGATTTTCAGAACGGGGTGTATGACGCTCTTCACGAGGTCCTTACCGACGATATTCCCGGATTGCCACAGTCAGAGGAGTTCTTCAAGGTTTCCAAGACTACAAGCAGGGATTTCACGCGTTCCCACCGCTATTGCAGGAACATTATCATCGTGAAGATAGACCGGATGTTCACACAGGCCAAATACAAGTTCTCAAGGGACGTGTATGCATCGCCTCAGATAGTCATGACCATCCAGGCCCCGGATATAGCCGGGTTCAAGAAGTTTCTTGAAAAAAGCGGCGGTTCAATCCTCACTTTTTTCGACAAGGTGGAGATAAACCGTGAGGTGGAGCATCTCAAACGTAGTCATCACCCCGTCATCGAAGAGAAGGTCCAGGACATATTCGGCTGTGACGTTTATGTGCCGGAGGACCTGAGACGGATGAAGACTGCAAAGAACTTCCTCTGGGCAAGTACCGACAGGGGTGAAAGGGACATGAATTTCGTGATATACTCATATCCTTATACCGATGCCAACACCTTTACGGCCGGGTATTTCTTCGACAAGCGGGACTCCGTCATGCAGAGAAACATTCCCGGGCCCCGTGAAGGGCAGTACATGACTACCACCCGCGAGTTCGTCAAGGTACGGGATGCCGAGGTAAAGGGAAAGTATGCCCAGATAGCAAGAGGCTTGTGGGATATGAAGAATTACGATATGGGAGGTCCTTTCGTCAGTATCTCCAGGGTGGATGAAAAGAACCAGAGAGTAATCGTGGTGGAAGGGTTCGTATATGCCCCGGGTGATTCCAAGAAGGGCCTTATGCGCCGTATGGAAGCCGCTCTTTACACTCTCAGGCTTCCTGATGAGATTGACGAGGATACCAACAATTTCAAGTTAGAAGAGATAACAATCAATCCGGACGATGAATAATAGAATAAAGGTGGGCATCACCCACGGTGATGTAAACGGGATAGGTTACGAGATTATCCTGAAGACATTTGAGGATTCCTCAATGTTCGAGTTCTGTACCCCTGTGCTGTACGGTTCCCCGAAGATAGCGACTTATCACAGGAAGGCGGTTGATTCCCAGACCAATTTCAATGTGGTCAACAACGCTTCGGAAGCTGTACCTGACCGTCTGAACCTGGTGAACTGCTGCTCCGAGGACGTAAAGGTGGATCTTGGCATACCGACTGCAGAGAGTGGAAATGCAGCTTTCAATGCTCTTGAGCGTGCTGTGAAGGAGTATAGGGAAGGAATGATAGATGTGCTCGTGACCGCTCCCATAAATAAGAGGAGCATCCATTCGGACAAGTTCAGTTTCATGGGTCATACTGAGTACCTTGAATCGGAACTGGGCGAAGGGAGGAGAGCTCTTATGATACTTATGAACAGTGCCATGAGGGTGGCTCTGGTGACAGTACATGAGCCTATATCGAAGGTGGCTTCACTCCTCAGCAAAGATCTGGTAAAGGAGAAGATAACAATTCTGCATAACTCCCTCAAGGTCGATTTCGGGATAGAGATTCCCCGTATCGCAGTACTGGCTTTGAATCCTCATGCCAGTGATGACGGACTTATCGGTAATGAGGAGGAGACTATGATCAAGCCAGCCATAAAGGAGTGTTCCGCAGACGGTATCCAGTGTTTCGGACCATTTCCTGCTGACGGATTCTTCGGCGGCGGGGACTACCGGATGTTTGATGCCGTTCTGGCCATGTATCATGACCAGGGCCTGATACCTCTCAAAACCCTTGATATGGAGTGTGGAGTCAATTTCACTGCCGGCCTTCCCGTGGTGCGCACATCACCGGATCACGGAACTGCGTATGACATTGCCGGAAAGGGCGTGGCCAGCGAGCAATCCCTCCGTCAGGCTATTTTTACTGCCATTGACATATACCGCTCCCGCCGTAATGAAGCTGAAATCAGTGCCAATCCGTTGCGCAAGCTCTTCTTTGACCGCAGGGATGACAGCGACAAGCTCAAGCAGCTTGACGGCGACAGGGAATAACCACTCATCCAAGCCGGTCGGACCATGCGTTATGCCATAATTGCAGCCGGTGAAGGAAGCCGTCTTGCGGAGGAGGGTCTGGATGTGCCGAAGCCTTTGGTCCCGATTGGCGGAGTTCCCATGATAGAGCGTCTTGCCGGAATTCTCATGCGTCAGGACGCTGACCGTATAGCCGTCATAATCAATGAACAGTCACCCGACACCCGTGCCCTGCTTGAGAGCATGTCCCTGAGGATGCCCATTGACTTCGTGGTAAGGGACACTCCGTCTCCCATGCACAGTCTCCTTGCACTTGCTCCATTCCTTGCATGTGACCGGTTCTGTGCAATGACGGTTGATACCGTCTTTCAGGAAAAACGGTTCTCCGAAATGGTAAGTGAGTTCAAACAGACAGGGTTTGACGGGATTATGGGAGTGACATCATTTGTCGATGACGAGAAACCTCTCTATGTAGGCGTGGATGAGTCAATGGTTATAAAAGGATTCCACGATTTGGCGGAAGGATGCCGGTTCGTGTCAGCCGGAGTCTATTGCCTGAAACCGGCAGCTCTCGATGTCCTGTCAGAATGTGTGGAGTCTGGTGGCAGGAGAATGCGCCTTTTCCAGCGCAGTCTGATTGAGGAGGGAATGAGACTCAAGGCTTTCGACTTGGGTCGGGTGATTGACGTGGACCATCTGAGTGATGTGCAGAAAGCCGGACAGATAGCATTGGAGGGATGAGGTATCTTGGAGTAAGCAGGGAGGAGATATTCTCGCCGAACCGTGTGGAGGGCGATGCTGCCGTGTTCCATGCAGTAGTTGCCGAATTGGAGCGTCAGGGGAACGAGGTGCTCTGCATGACCGGGCAGGAACTGGTACGGCAAGGTATTCCTGACGGTATAGACGGTATATTCCAGATGGCACGAAGCCGAGAGGTGCTTGCGGTTCTGGAAAACGCGACTGTTCCTGTGACCAATTCCGCAAGAGCGGTAAAGAACTGCGGCCGTGCCATACAGACGGAGATCCTGAAGGATTCGGGACTTATTCCGGAAAGCCTGGTTTGCAGTACCTGCGGAGGGGCGGATGTGTGGGACCGTTATCCCTGCTGGATCAAGCGGGGTGACAGCCATTCCATGGAGCCCGGTGACGTGCTTTTTTTGCGGAATGTAGCCGAGTGTAATGCCGCGATGCGGGCTTTCGCTGGGCGTGGTATAGATACATGTGTACTCCAGGATCACGTGTGCGGATGGGTGGCCAAGTTTTATGGGATAAGAGGTGCCGGAATCACGGACTGCTACGCTGTCTCATTGAAGGATAGCAGGTTCGGTCAGGAACGGTATAATGAACGCCCCGATTCTTCCGGTGTCAGTATGGAAACTCTCGCAGCGATGGTGGAACGGGCGTCACGTATGCTGGATCTTGATGTGTTCGGCGGTGACGCTGTCGTGGGTCCGGACGGTGAAATAACCCTGATAGATTTCAATGACTGGCCAAGCTTCCGTACATGTACGGTAGAAGCGGCACGGAAGATATCGGAACTTATAATCGGCAGAACGGGATGACTGAAAGAAAAAGGGCGGTTGAAGCCACATTCAAGTCAAAGGATACTGAAGAGTGGCTGGATATATGGTTCACAAGGCCTGTCGGACTGCTGTTTGCGCGTATGTTCGGCGCAATGGGGGTACATCCCAATGTGGTGACCGTCATTTCAATCTTCCTCGGTGTGTTTGCCGGATTCTGCTGGTGGCATGCCACAATGGGCTGGACCATTCTGGGCATAATGATGCTCATGCTGGCCAATTTCCTGGACAGTGCTGACGGACAGCTCGCCCGCATGACCGGCAAGAAAACATTGTGGGGCCGTTTGTTAGACGGTTTTGCCGGTGATCTGTGGTTTGCATCCATATACGTTTTCCTGGCTGTCAGGCTTACGCCCGAGCCGATGCCTTTTGGCGGTGGCAGGGCGTGGGGTATATGGATATGGGTGCTCGAGTTTGTGTCAAGCATACTGTTCCACTCACGTCAGGCAGGCCTGGCCGATTACTACCGCAATATCTATCTGCTGTTCCACGGTGACAGCTCGGAACTCAATGACAGCACGGAACTTGCAGGGCAGCAACGCGGCACACCGTGGCGTGAGCGCTGGTTCTGGAAGATATGGCTCTTCTTCTATCAGGGTTATACCCGCACACAGGAGCGGATGACTCCCTGTTTTCAGGAGTTCCGTTCCGCTCTTCGCGGCAAGTATGGAGATGAGATCCCGCCAGAACTTGGCCGGGAGTTCTGCCGCCGCACGTACGGACTTCTCAAATGGACAAACATTTCCACGTTCAATACCCGCGCCATAGTGCTTTACATAACCCTATTGGCCGGAATGCCTTGGATTTACTTCATTTTCGAGCTAACTGTAATGAACGTGATTTTCTTTTACATGAGGGCGGCGCATGAAAAAGTGTGCCGTGAAATGATGGGCCTGATATGAAAAAGCGATGGCAGACCCTATTCTTCCTGTCCGGGGTGGCGGCAGTTATATTGATGCTGCTCACCTTTGATGCTGATTGGGTCAGGGTCAGGGAGGTATTGTCACAGGCAGGAATATGGTTCCCAGTCATTGTGCTGCTCTGGGGGGGCATCTATCTTATGAACGCCTGTTCGTTCGGGCTGATAATCAATGACGGGACGGGTAGGGGAGTGCCGTTTTGCAAGGTGTTCCAACTGACCGTCTCGGGCTATGCGCTGAACTATGTCACCCCGCTTGGCTTAATGGGGGGTGAGCCTTACCGTATATTGGAGCTACAGAGGTATGTGGGCGGACGGAAGGCAACATCGGCAGTGATACTTTACTCCATGATGCATATCTGCTCCCATTTCTGTTTCTGGCTGTCGGCCGTGGCCCTGTACGTGGTTTTGCATTTTGTGGCCGATGGTTACGGATTGGACCTATGGATGAGCGTTATGCTGGGCGTGATGACCGTAGTCTTTGTGTTTGTGTTGTGGCTGTTCACGCTTGGTTACCGCATGGGATTCGTGGTAAAGGTTTTCAGCCTGCTCAGCCGGATTCCGCTGCTCAGGAAGTGGTCAGCCGGTTTCCTTGACAGGCATCGTGCCGATATGGAGGAGGTTGACAGCCAGATAGCGTTCCTGCATTCGCAGCGTCGCGCTCCGTTCTGGTGGTCGTTGCTGTTGGAGTACGTCGCCCGGGTGGTTTCTTGCCTTGAGTACTGGCTCCTGATAGGAATGCTTATGCCCGGATTCACATTCTGGGACAGTATCCTGGTTATGGCATTCTCATCGCTGTTCAGTAATCTGTTATTCTTTTCACCCATGCAGATGGGCGGATATGAAGGCGGTATGGCGCTTGCGGCAGGCGGAGTTCAGGTGCCCGGTGCATACGGACTTTACACCGCATTGGTGGCCCGCCTGCGTCAGGTGGTGTGGACTGTGATAGGTGTTTTGATTATGAAAACCGGTCGTAAGAATGATTAAGGGAATACTCATAGATTTTGGCGGAACCATCGACTCCGACGGCATCCACTGGTTCAATGCCTTCAGTGAGGCATACGCCCTTGTGGCCGATATTCCTCATGAACTGCTGTGGGATGCCTACGTTCACACCGAGCGCACACTAGGCAACAACCCTATCATCGGACCCGATTATACTTTTCGCAAGACCCTGCAGACTAAGATTGCCCTACAGATGGAGTATCTGCAGTTGCACGGCATTGCTGTACCGGCACAGGATACTATCTTGGATACATGCTATAACAATGTAGTTAGCCATATATCCACAGTCTCCAAGCCCGTTTTGCAAAAGCTCCACACCCAATACCCTATAGTCCTGGTAACCAACTTCTATGGCAATATGCACACCGTACTGGAAGAGTTCAGTCTGGACTACCTATTTAAATATGTGGTAGAATCGGCCGTTGTTGGAGTCCGCAAACCCGATCCGGAGATATTCCGCTTGGGAGTGAAAGCATTAGGCCTACAACCTGAGGAAACCGTAATGATAGGTGACAGCCAGGAAAAAGACATCCTACCCGCCCAATCCATCGGCTGCCACACCTTCCAGATTACCACTTTATCGACTCTTGATATGTCGGTCAGATGCTTTATTCCTTCACGTTGATAAGAATCTTGCGCTCGTTAGAGATATATATTCCCGAGGGCAGAGCATTAATATCATTCGTCTCAATCTTCATTCCTGTCAGGTCATAGATGGCAGACTTGTCGGAATAAGCCTTATTTGATGACACAGAGTTATTATCCCATCCCACTTCATCATCTGATATGTTGGAGTTTTCTTGTTCATTATCAATATATAGAGGAGCAAATATTGGATAACCTCCATTCACATTTGTAGTGTCATTCATCCAGTGACGATATTGGCCATTGGCGTTGTTGGCATCTACCCAGGCGTTGTTGGCATCTACCAAATCATTATATGTGTTATTACTTTCTGTTGCACCATAATTCATATTAGCGGCCACACAACAGTTATACATGAGTTTGGCAACTTCTGAAATTTGTTGCTGAGAGCATGACTCGGTTAATATAGACGGCATATTATCAAAGTCATAGGTGCTTGATTCATAGTTTACGGTCAGTTCTCCATAGTTTGTTTCGAAAGTATGTGTTCCTAGTCCTGGATTGGGAGCACTCCAATACTTGATTATTTGTGCCATAGCAGTGGCAATACAGCCAGTATAGACATGTCCATCTGGGCCATTCTCATCCTTAGGACAAAGGGCGTTGTAATACTGCCCTTGGTCCCATGTGGTGGTAAGCAGCGGACCTACGCTGTCAGGCAGATTTGTTGGAGCACGCATTGGAGATCTTGAGCGTGAATCGGTCCAATCTTCATCGGGTACCTGTTTGGGCTCTGTGTCTATTGCGGCCTCAATTTGTGAAGCCAGATCATCAAAGAAACTTTTAATATGAGCTGGCAGTTCAATTGTTCCGTCTTTTGATACAGGCCAGTTCTTGCTCAGACTGTATCCTAAGATCTGATGGGCAATGTCATCGGCACTGACAATGACAAAAGCGTCATTCACATTGATTATGTAAAATGCCGGGCGGTCGCTTTGGGGCATTTTGTGGGTGTATACGATGTTACCTGCTGGTGACGTGGCCGAACCTCGACCTTGTGTTCTTAAAGCTGATATAGACTGGGGTACAAACTGTTGTGCAACTTGAACGGCACGCTACGGATCTACAGGAGATGCAATGACAGCAGATGCTGACACCAGGGCAATCAATGCTAGGATAGTCCTTCTTCTCATAAGTCTTATAGTTCTTTTTCACCGATGGGCACTATGCGGATATAAACAAAAGAAAGTGTGAGCCCACATAAACTTTTTCCTCAAGAGGGTTCTGGAATGCCTGACAACGGAAAAACAATTAATGCAAAACTCACACAGAAGACTATAGTGTGAGCGTTGCCCATGATACAGCCAACGTGGGCGTTTATCATTATTCCATTGTTGTCAGATGATTTTTCCAGATTCTCTTGATAGGAATAAAGCTATACGTTTTCTAATATGTAAGCATCAGAACGGCATATTCAGCCTGATGCTAAAGGCAAATATCCACAATATCTGTTAATTCACAAAATGGGATAACAATTCTTGATTTTTTCTTCTTTTTTTTATTGTACCTTTACGGCTGTAATAATTAAAATTCAAAATCATGGAAACAGAGAGAAAAAGAAAATCTCCCAGGAAGATGAAGAAATATACTCCTGAGGAGAGAAGAGCAATTAATGCTACAATTGTTCCACAGAATAGAAGTATGAAAGCTTTTAAGGAACATCTGGGGGAAGTTTGGGTTAAAGATCCTATGCTGTTGTTATGACATAAAGATGCTTGTTATGAGATACCTGATTGACACAAACATCTTTATATACCTGAGCACTGACCATGGTAAATTTAGTCCTGATGTTATGGCGATGCTTAGTGAACCTGATACCTTGTTGTATATCAGTAATGAGAGTGTACGTGAACTTATTGTAGCCTATAACAATAAAGGTTGGGGCAATAAGAAATGGAAAACAGCAGAGGATATGGTCCGTTCTATTGAGGAGACTTATTTTGTTGAAATCTTTCCTATACAGAAAGAGGTGATGTATACGTATTCAAGATTGCGTATCAACTACTCCCAGAACCATCGCGATCCAAGTGATCATGTTATCATCTCCCATGCCATGACACTTAAAATACCACTTATTTCCAGTGATACACGTTTTGATTTTTACCGTAAACAGGGATTGAATCTCATCTTCAATGAGAAATAAAAAAGAGGCTGGCTAAAGTGCTTTTTAGCCGGTCTCTTTTTTTGATTTATTTTTTGAATAGCATCGGCGCAAACTGATGCAGGGAGCGGCGCCAGGTGAGCCACTCGTGGCCTGTGCCGGGTGACTCGTAGTAGATGTGGTTTATGCCTAAGCCCTCAAGCGCTACATGCAGGTCGTGGATGCCCTGGTACATGCCGGCGGGCTCATCGGTACCTATGCTTATGTAGAGCAGGTGGTACTTGTCATTGATGGACTTGGGGTACATCTCGGCATCACGACGGTCATTGGGGCCGCGGCCGGAACCGCTGAATCCGCCGATCCAACCGAAAAGTTCCGGGTGGTCCAGACCGATGGTATATGACTGGAATCCGCCTAATGATAGGCCGCAGATGGCGCGGTTGTCACGGTCGGTAAGGGTGCGGTAGCTTGCATCGAAATAAGGAACTATATCCTCTACCATAACTTTCTCAAAGAAGGTAAAGTCAAACATGTTCTGACGGCCTGTGGCACTGGGGTCGGTGGCAACGGCATGCTCCATTACTATGATCATAGGCTCGGCCTCCTTCGCGGCAATCAGGTTGTCCATTATGTTGCCAAGCTTACCCTGGGTGCCCCATCCGGTCTCATCCTCGCCGGCTCCGTGGAACAGATATAGCACGGGGAAACGGCGGTTTGGCTCCTTCTTGTACTGTGGAGGCAGATATACCCAGGTGGTACGCTCTGCGCCTGTAAGCTTGGACTGGTATTTTACAATCTGTATCTCGCCGTGCGGAACCTTCTTCTCTAAATAATAGTCCACACCGGCCTCGGGTACGTCAATTCCGCTCTGCCACATGCTTGAGCCGTAGAACTGTTTGCTGTTGGGGTCCGATACACGCTTGCCGTCAACATTCATCGTGTAGTAGTGGAATCCTACAACTAAAGGCTCGGTGGTGACTTCCCACATGCCGTCATCACCCTTGACAAGAGGGTAGTTCTTGCCGCCAACATTGACGGTCACGGTCTTTGCGTCGGGGAAATCGTTACGGAAGGTTGCCGAAAGGTCCGGGTTGATCTTGGGATACTCGTGACCTTCAAGATTGGTTGTGGCACTTGTGGGCTTGGTTATGACACCCACCTGCCTGGCTCCTCCGCAGGATGCCAGCAAAACGGCTGCAAGCAGCAGTGATGAACTGATGATTCTCATAACAATCGGTTTATTTAAGGAAATCTTCAAAATAGTCGGTAACCTTCTGCATAAGGTGTACGCGGTCGCGTCCGCTCACATTGTGCTCGTGGGTGGGATAGGGGAAATAGTCCAGCTGGACACCGGCCTTGATGCAGGCCTCAACGAAACTCAGGCTGTGCTCCCATACCACGGTGTTGTCTATGGCTCCCTGACATATCAGGAGTTTGCCTTTCAGGTCTTTTGCGCGGGGAATCAAGCTGGTTTTATTCAAGCCGTCGGCATTGGTCTTGCCGGTTTCCATGTAACGTTCGCCGTACATCACCTCATACCATTTCCAGTCTATCACCGGGCCTCCGGCCACGCCCACCTTGAACACCTCCGGGTAGTTGACCATAAGCGATATGGTCATGAATCCGCCGTAGCTCCAGCCGTGGACTCCAATGCGGTCCTTATCGACCCAGTCATGACCCATAAGCCACTTCATGCCTTCCATCTGGTCGGCCATCTCGGCCTGTCCGCAATACTTGTGGATGGCTTTCTCATAATCGGCTCCGTGGTGCTGGGTGCCGCGGTTGTCCATCACGAACACCACATAGCCGTGCTGGGCCATATACATCTCCCATGGTCGCAGATAGGCGTTGAATGAATTGGTGACCAGCTGTGAGTGCGGACCGCCGTAAACATACAGGATCACGGGGTATTTCCTGTTCGGGTCAAAGTCGATAGGCTTGATAAGACGGTAGTGGTTGTCAAACTTGCCGTCAGCGCTCCTGATGGAACCCAGTTCTATGGGGCAGTAGTTGTAATCGGCTCTCTTGTCCTCGGCACGGAACATCTCACGCGGTTTCTTGCCGTCGGTCTGTGCAATGGTAATAACTCGCGGAGTGTTGAGCTCGGACCAGGTGTCGATGAAGTACTTGCCGTCAGGGCTTATCTGGCAGGTGTGCCAGCCCGATTCGCGCGTCAGCTGCTGGGCCTTGCCCGTCTTGATGTCGGCGCGGAATAGATGACGGTCCACCGGTGACAGCTCAAACGAGTAGTAAAAGACATACTTGCCTTTAACAGTAATAAGCTCCAAGTCAGCATCGGTACTGACTATACGCCTGGGCTCACCGCCCTTAGTGCTGCCCAGATAAAGATTCCAGTAGCCGTCACGCACATTGGTCTGGTAGATAAAGTGCTCGGGGTCATCGGGCAGGAAGGTGAGCGGGTACAGCGGCTCCACGTAACGGTCATCGTGGTCGGTAAAGAGCGTGCCTATACACTTGCCGTTTGTGGCATCGTAAACGTTCAGATGCATGTTCTTCTGGGCACGGTCCAGCACCTGGATGTAGATGCGGTCGCTCTCAGGCCCCCATGTGATGTTGGTCAGGTAACGTTCCTGGTCAAAATCGGTCACGTCCATCCATACGGTTGTGCCCTTGTCTATATCGTAAACGCCCAGGGTAATTATCTCCGATGTCATGCCGTTCATGGGGTAGCGTATCTCCTTGAGCGTGCCGGTGCGGGTAGTGATGTCTAATAGCGGGAACAAGGTGACGCGGCTCTCATCCTTCCTGTAGAAAGCAATCTTGCCGCGGTCGGGCGATACGAATATGCCGCCGTCTATGCCGAACTCGTTACGGCTCACGCTCTCACCGCATACAATACCCTTCTGGTTGAAACGGGTAACCTGATGCTCCACGCTGTCCTTGTCTATATACCACACCTCGCCGTCACGGCTGAACGCCCTGAAATGGTCCCTCTTGGCCATCTTGACCATAGGCGTACCCATCTCCTTTCCGGTACGGGCATCGATGTAGTGAGTCTCGCCCTCCCAGCTGTAGGTATAGACCGATCCGCCCATATCCCATGAGTAGCGTGGGGCGTTGACCGGAGCGCCGCCCATCAGGACAGCCTCCTCCATCGTAAGCAACCTGCGCTCCTCCTGTGCCTGCACTCCCGGTGAGCACAACAGACCCACCAATGTGATTATAAGAATCTTTTTCATATTTTATTTTCTGACAAATAGGAACCGTCCCTATTGTGTTAATTAATCCTTTCTACTTCTCTTACACCCTTAACCTGCTTGAGCTTCTTGACCAGACGGTCCAATGAAGAAAGGTCGCTGACAAGAACGGTAAGCCGTCCCTGGAACAATCCTCCGTTGGAGTCAATGCTGATGGAGCGCAGCAGAGTGTCGGGCTCCTTGTTTATTATCGATGATATGTTCGATACTATACCGATGTCGTCCTGACCCACCACATTCAGCGTAATACTGTACTGGTTCCCGCTTTTGCCTGACCAGCGCGCTTTCACAATACGATATGGGTAGCGTTCTCTCATGCGCTGCAGGTTAGGGCAACCGCTGCGGTGAATCCTTATTCCGCCGTTTATGCTCACAAACCCAGTCACATCGTCACCATAAATGGGATGGCAGCATCCCGCCATCTTGAAATCCAATCCCGTAAGCCCGTCGCCGATCACCAGGACATCACTCTCATGAGCCACTTTCTTCCCGGTCTCGGCAAAGGTTTTTCCAATATCAAAATCCTGCGCACTGTGAACTCCGGTTTCAGCCTGAGTGTGCATCTCCTCATAAACTCTGAGCACATCATCGACTGTGATTTCCTCTTCCATAAGTGCATGGAAGAATGGAGTCTGGCCTTTGTATCCCATGCGCACGATGAGACGCGACATGTCGCTTTCCGATATATCTATCTTGCGGTTCTTGAAGCGGCGTTGCAGCATCTCTTTTCCTGCCTGCGCTTCGCGATTACGTATTTCGTTGAGTCCCTGCCGTATGCGCATGCGTGCCCTGGAAGTCACAGCGATGTTCAGCCAATCCTGCTTGGGAGTCTGGGTGGAAGATGTCAGAACCTCCACCGTATCGCCGCTCTGGAGCTTGTGGCTGATACGGACATTGCGTCCTCCCACGCGAGCCCCCACGCAGGTCAGACCTAACCGGCTGTGAATGGAGAATGCAAAGTCAAGCACAGTGGCGCCCTTGGGCAGTTGCCGGACTTCACCGGTTGGGGTGAATACGAAAATCTCCTCCTGATACATGTCCAGCGCAAAATCCTTGCGCATCTCATCAGGGTTGGAGTTGTGTTCCAGAATTTCACGTATGCTTGCCATTACTTTGTCGGCTGCTCCCTCACTCTTGATTCCCTTGTATGACCAATGGGCGGCCAGGCCGCGCTCGGCAATGTCATCCATGCGTCGGGTGCGTATCTGGATCTCCACCCAGCGGTTCTCGGGGCCGTTGACGGTAATGTGCAGAGATTCGTATCCGTTGCTCTTGGGTACGCTCAGCCAGTCGCGCAGCCGTTTGGGGTTGGGCTGGTACATGTCGGTCACAATGCTATATACCTGCCAGCATTGCGCCTTCTCCTTGTCGGCAGGGGAATCCAGTATTATGCGTATGGCAAACAGGTCATAGATGTGGTCCAGGGTAGTGTTCTGGACCTTCATCTTGTTCCAGATGCTCGATATGGATTTGGTGCGTCCCTTGATTGTGAACTTGAGTCCGGCCTCCTCAAGACGCTGCCTTACAGGTCCGATGAACGCCTTGATATAGGCCTCACGGGCACTTTTGGTCTCATTCAGCTGCCGGGCGATGCTGTCATATACATCACGGTGCTCATATTTGACAGTCATGTCCTCCATCTCGCTCTTGATGGCGTAGAGACCCAAACGGTGCGCCATGGGTATGTAGAGCAGGCGGGCCTCCCCGGTTACATGAAGCCTATATTCGGTATCGGTAGTGTTGGTCAGCATCTGCATCAGTACGTAACGGTCGGCAATGAGGCATATAATCACGCGGACATCCTCGGCAAACGATACTAAAAGCTTGCGGAAGTTCTCATCGGCAATGGAGTCGTGTCTTGAATAGAGCTCCTTGACACGACACATTCCTTGCATAAGTCTATATGCGTCCTCGCCGAACTCTCTCTGAAACTGTTCCGGGACAATCAGCCCATGCTGAACCATAGGATCAAACAGGGCTGTGAGCAGAGATGCTTTCCTGAGTCCAGTCTTCTCTACAATCACGATGCCCGTCCTGATGCATCGCTCAAGAGTGGAAATCCCATGCTGGTCAACGCCATAGCACCCCTTCTCAATGCCATCGCGAAGCAACCCCTTAAGCCTGCTCCACTCATCCGCCCCGAACAAAGGCCGGGCCACTCCAACCAACTCCCTGTACAATCCGAATTCCATACTCCCGCAAACTTACATAAAATCCGCTGATTTTACGCCCGCCGGATATGAACAATACTTTTTATAGAGGAAATATAGTCATTTGTTCCCATTTGCAGGAGCAGAACCTTAATAATTAGGGAGCATCAGCGGAGAGGTTTAGAAGATCTCGTTAGGAACGGCGCTTCGTTTAGCGGCTGACGGCTTTGATCTGTTTCCATGTTTTTCTTACGGCCTCTTTTTTATTCCGAGGCGCAGCCTATATTCAATCATAGCTTAAAATAACCCGTAACCATCTTCACGGAGCTAATCAAGACAGATTCTTAATTCATACGAAATAATCTGCCAAAATTTCCGCATTTGCGCGAAAATATGTACTTTTGTCAGTCTTTAATAGGATTGAATGAATATAGAAGAGGTACAGAGAATGAAGCAGCGCTTCCGTATCATAGGAAACGCACCGGAACTGAACCGCGCCATTGATGTGGCCATGCAGGTGGCACCTACTGACCTGACGGTGCTTATTACAGGTGAAAGCGGTTCGGGAAAGGATGTCATTCCCAAGATCATACATGATAACAGTGCCCGCAAATCCAGAAAATATCTGGCTGTGAACTGCGGCGCCATACCCGAAGGGACCATTGATTCCGAACTGTTCGGGCATGTCAAGGGCTCGTTCACCAATGCCATCAATGACCGGAAGGGTTATTTCGGCGAGGCCGACGGGGGCACTATATTCCTTGATGAGGTGGCAGAACTGCCGCTCGCCACTCAGGCCCGTCTGCTGCGCGTGCTGGAGACAGGTGAATTCATCAGGGTGGGCTCGTCCAATGTGGAGAAAACCGATGTCAGGATAGTGGCGGCAACGAATGTGAACCTGCAGAAAGCGATAGAGCAGGGCCGCTTCCGCGAGGATCTGTTCTATCGTCTGAGCACCATCCCTGTCAAAGTCCCCTCATTGAGAGAGAGAGGCAATGACATACTCCTGCTCTTCAGGAAGTTCGCCGCCGACTGTGCGGAGAAATACCACATGCCTGCGATACAACTCTCCGATGATGCAAGACAGATGATGCTTGCATACGGATGGCCGGGAAATGTCAGACAGCTCAAGAATATCACAGAACAGATTTCAATCATGGCCCAGCAGAGGCTGATTACTGCCGAAATGCTGCAAGGGTACCTTCCGGAGAGTCCTGGCCCCATGCTTCCCATGCTGGCCGGTGCAGGACAGCCGGAGAATCAGTTCCGGGATGAACGCGAGATCCTTTATAAGGTGCTTTTTGACCTGCGTCGTGACGTTACGGATCTCAAGGCTCAGGTTGATACGCTTTCGCGGAATACCTCCCAGATTCAGCCGCAGCCTGTCTCGATAATCACTCCGCACGATACGATAGCACCTGTGCAGAGTGTCAGAAATGCCAATGACCGGGCGGATGATGACATTCAGGATACAGAAGTCTATGTCGAGGAGACCCTTTCGCTTGATGAGGTGGAGAAGGATATGATACGCAGGGCATTGGCCAAGCATGGCGGAAAACGCCGTAATGCCGCTGCTGACCTGAACATATCGGAGCGCACGTTATACAGAAAAATCAGGGAGTACAATCTGGAATGAAAAACAGGATTCTTACAGCGGCAGCTTGTCTGTTCATGTTGTTGACAGCAGTTTCATGCCTCCCTTCATACCAGCTGAAAGGGGCGTCTATCGATTACAATGTCATCAAGACCATATCCATTGAGAGTTTCCAGAACAGGGCGACATACCAGTGGGCTCCCATGGCTCCCATGTTCAACAACACCCTCAGTGATTTCTATAACCGTCAGACCAAACTGCGTCAGGTCAAACGGGACGGTGACCTTGCCGTATCCGGTGAGATAACGTCATACGACCAGACCAACAAGTCCATATCCGCCAGCGGTTATTCATCCATGGTTCAGCTCAAGATGACCGTCAAGGTCAAGTTCGTCAATACCAAGGAGCATAAGGATGATTTCGAGAAGAGTTTCTCGGCAACAAGGGAGTATGATTCAAGCCAACAGCTTTCATCGGTCCAGGAGGAGCTTGTGCAGCAGATGATAGACGATATCGTGGATCAGATTTTCAATGCCACAGTGGCAAACTGGTAATGGATCAGGAGAAGGACGAGAGGCTGATGTCCCTTTTTGACGGATTCCTTAAAGAGAATGCGTCTGCTGACTCTATCCCGGATGAAGAACTGTCAGGATTACCGGCGGATTATGTCGAGGCTTATGTGAAGAATCTGCCAGACAGTCCTGAGACACCTGCCGAGAGTGTCATCCGTTCAAAAACCGAGTCACTTTTGGACGCATTCATCAGATACTCCGCCGAAGGCCCGGTTCTGCCCGGTAGGGATCTGCCTGTCCGGGAAGGTCCTGCCGGGATGGACGACCTTGAACCGTTGGAGCAGGAAGAACCGGATGATGCCTTCTGTACTGAGACATTGGCCCGGATTTATCTCAAACAGCACAGATATGTCAAGGCATTGGAAATAATTCGCTCTCTATATTTGAATTTTCCAAATAAAAGCATTTACTTTGCGGACCAAATCCGGTATTTGGAGAAATTAGTTAGGATAAATCAAAAAACAGAATAGAAAAATGTTTGTTACATTGCTTGTTATTATCGTGATTCTGGCAATATTCCTCTGCTTTATTGTCACGATCCAGAATTCCAAGGGCGGCGGCCTGGCTGCCGGTTTTGCATCGTCCAACCAGATTATGGGTGTCCGCAAGACCACCGATATTCTCGAAAAGACCACATGGACGCTGATAATCCTTATCGCCCTGCTCAGCATTGTCACCGCTTATGTATCCAAACCGAGAGCCGTCAATACCGGTTCCGTACTGGAGAACGAGGCTATAGAGACCAGAATGGAGAATCCCGAATCCTCCACCACAACGTTTGATTCACCGATAGAGATACAGGACATTCCCACCCAGGAATGATTCTTTCTGAAAGCATAGTCAGGGAGACAACCGTCAGATTGTCTCCCGATTTTTGCTAAATAGACCATACTGTTCCGACAGTTCCCGTTATCACGATATGAAACCATTCGCTTTCCCCGGTATAATAGAGGACGATATCCTGGGTATAGCCTCTCAGCAGATACCCTATATGCGTACATCATGGTTCTCCGGACTCATGAAAGAGAACGAATGCATGTTGCTGGAGGCAATCGGTTGCCGTGGCGGCAGGGTGATGTTCTTCACATCCTCGGGAACGGCGGCCATGGAGGCCGTAGTGCAGAATTATGTGGCGGCTCTCGGGAAGGCCTTCATTATTGACGGAGGTACTTTCGGACACCGCTGGGTGGAACTCTGCGGGTATCATGGCATCGGACATGAATCCATGCAGATACCTTTTGCCGAGGACATAGACTATGGACTGTTGGAGGAGCGAATGGTGCAATACAAGCCGGCAGTCCTCCTCTGCCAGCACCATGAGACCTCTTCGGGTCAGCTGTTTGACCTGAAGCGCTTGTCGGATATCTGCCAAAGGACAGGAGCCAGACTGGCCGTGGATGTGATAAGCTCATTCCTGGCCGAGAGACTTGATATGGATGAGCTTGGGATAGATGTGGCTGTCACCAGTACACAGAAAGGCTTGAACCTGCCTCCCGGGGCGGCTCTTGTCTTCCTCTCTGAGAATGCCCTGAAGGTGGATTTCCTTCACAACAACTATTATCTGGATTTTCAGGAGAATCTCAGGAATCTGGAGCGTGGTCAGACACCGTTCAGTCCTGCTACCACCATATTCATGCAGGTTCATGAGCGTATGCGCCGCAATATGGAGACCGGTATAGACAGGATTGTCGCAGCCACACATGCCAAATCTCTGTATTTCCGTGAGTTGTGCGTAAGGTACGGTTGGGAGATCCCCGCCTGTAATCCAGCCAATGCTGTTACGGGGTTCTTTGTCCACCGTAATTCAGACATCCTTTGCAATGAACTCCAGAAGCACGGAATATTCATCATGCCAAGCGGCAAGCCCCATTTCTTCCGTGTCTCACACATGGGATGCGATACCCGTGAGGATCTGGACGAACTGGCTGCAACAATCAGTGAAATAGAGAACAGACCCTGATGAGGATAGCGTTATTCTGCGAAAACCGGTATGCGATAGACATACTCCAGCCTCTTTATGAGGAGGCTGTGTCGCAGGGTTGTCACGATGTGCTCTGGTATATCCATACTCCTAAGATCAGGGATTTCAGGCTTGATGATGAGGCACATTGGACATCAAGCATCCAGGAGCTGTACGATTTCAGCCCCGAGGCCATATTCGTCCCAGGCAATATAGTCCCTTACTATCTGCCGGGAGTCAAGATCCAGGTGTTCCACGGTTATGCTGCCGAGAAGAAGGACCACTGGGTCATACGCCGCTATTTCGATACTTATTTTACTCAGGGCCCCTATTTTACTTCACATTTTGAGGCATCGGCCCGCAAGTACGGGGATTTCGAGGTACGTGAGACCGGTTGGACCAAGCAGGACTGGATATACAGGCATCTTCATGACTATGATGATGAGAAAGAGCGGCTGCTGAAGGAATACGGAAAGGGCAGGGTGGTGCTGTATGCCCCTACATTCTCTCCCAAGCTGACATCGCTGCCATACCTCAAACCTGCATTGGAGGAGTTGTGCGCTTCAAGGGATATTCTGCTCATCCTCAAGTTTCATCCGCTCACCGCCAGTGCCTGGACCGATGAATACCGCGAGTGGGCTTCGAACCGTAATGATACCATATATATAGAGGCATCGGAGAATGTCACCCGCTACCAGATGATGAGTGACCTGATGATAAGCGACACTTCGTCATCGGTATATGAGTTCCTGCTGCTGGACCGTCCCGTAGTGACGTTCAGGACAATCGCCAAAGATATCTACTGGGAGAACATAGACGATCCCGGGATGCTTGCTGAGGCTTTTGACAGGGCTCTCAATGACCCGGGGGCCGAAATGAAAAGACGTTGGATCGTGGAGAATTATGATCCGCATCTGGATGGTTGCTGCTGCCGCCGGATGATTGCCGAGGCCGAGGACTATGTCAGGAGGCATGGAGTCCCGTCTAAGAGAAAGCTGAATCTTTGGCGCAGATATACCGGTATCAAGACATTCGGAAAAATTAAAAGGAACGGAAAATGATATCTGACCAGCCATACAACTATGATTTGAGGCAGTTCCAGCTCAAGTGCGTAGGCCTTCTGGATGCTGTTGACAAGGTTTGCAAAGAACATAATATCAGATATTATGTGATTGCAGGCACGTTGCTCGGGGCGGTGCGTCATAAGGGATTCATACCATGGGATGACGATCTGGACATAGCTCTGATGCGCAGAGACTATGACCTGCTGATTGAACATGCCGCTGAGTGGTTTCCTGAGCCTTATTCGATAGTGGATTATAGCAATGACCTGAACTACCCCAAGTATTTTGCCAAACTGGAGGATAGGAGCACCACTCTTGTGGAGCGTTTCTATCTGGGATATGTGGGAGGCATCTACATGGATATCTTCCCGTTGGATTCAGTTCCTGACAACAGGTTGCTCAGGGCATGGCATTACTACCGTTTCAATCTGAAACGCCGCATGCTCTACCTGGTCTATCGGGATCCGTACAAGCATGGCAAGGGATTAGGTTCGCTGATGCTGCGCCTGTTGCAGAAAATGGTCTCTAAGGAGAAGCTTCACCGAAGGACACGCAGGGTCCTTACTGAATTTGAGGGAAAGAGTAACTGTAACTATGTAATGACCCATGACGACGGTTTCAAGGCATACCGCAAGTCCGTGTTCGGTAAGCCTCAGCCCTGTGAGTTCGAAGGGCACACATTCTGTGCACCTGAACATCCCGA
This sequence comes from Bacteroidaceae bacterium, assembly GCA_017651315.1. Classification (GTDB taxonomy): domain Bacteria; phylum Bacteroidota; class Bacteroidia; order Bacteroidales; family Bacteroidaceae; genus Colenecus. The sequence goes on along the minus strand of JAGCDE010000057.1, from coordinate 22,319 downwards.
GGGATTCCTGTCGGTATTATATGGCGAGGATTTCATGACTCCGCCCCCTGTGGAGAAGCGTGATTCCCATTTTCATGACTACTGCGATCTTGAGAACGGATATACGGGGGTCGATTTAAGTGAGCTCAAAGCCCATTACGAGGGGATGGACAGTTTAGCAAGGAAAAAGAGACAATGATATGAAGAGGGTTTTTACATCCGGCAGTTTCGACCTGTTCCATATAGGTCATCTGAATATTCTGGAAAAATCGGCCGCTCTCGGGGACGAACTGATAGTGGGTGTCAGTACCGATGAGCTGATTGAACACTACAAGGGTATGAAACCCATAATCCCTTACGAGCAGCGTGCCCGTATAGTGGCCTCCATAAAGTGTGTCACCAAAGTGGTTAAGCAGACCAAGCTGACTGAGATCGCCCAGCTTCAGCGTGAGAACATAGATATCGTCACCATCGGTGATGACTGGAAAGGCAAGTATCTGGAGGGACTGGAGTGGATGAAACGGCAACCTGGCAAGGAGGTGGTATATTTTCCTTATACTCCTGGTGTAAGCACTACCCAAATCAAGAGTACAATCATCAAGAGTGCCAGTGACATAATAGCTGCCGCGCTCTCCCGCGAGGAGTTTATCGACAAGAACTGGAAGGAGGACGAACGGAAGTGAAAACAGATACGGCGGCCACTCAGCGAAGGCCGCCGTATCTGTTTTCGAAAGCTCCTTTCACCAGACCATCGATGATGCCCCGAGGATGGCAGCATCGGACTCCTTGAGTGAGGAGTAGAGAATCTGTATCTTGTTTTTCCAGACTGTCATCAGGTTGTCATTCATTGCCTTGACCATCTCGTCATGGAAGAACTCCCGCGACTTGGTCAGACCGCCGAATAGCACTATAGCCTGAGGCGAACTGAACTTGACGAAATCACCCAGGGCCCGTCCCAGTATCCTGCCGGTAAAAGCGAAAATCTCCTTGGCGAGTGTGTCACCCTGTACGGCGGCATCGTAGATGTCCTTTGATGATATCTTCCCGGGGTCGAGTTTGCGCAGCAGACTCTCCCTCTTGTCGTTCTGCAGCAGTTCACGGGCTGTCCTTGCCACTCCCATGGCGCTTGCGTAAGTCTCAAGACATCCTTTGAGACCGCAGTTACACTGCCTGCCTCCCTGAAATACACAGACATGACCCAGTTCGCCTGCGAATCCGTCATGACCGTAAAGCAGGCGTCCGTGGGTGATGATCCCGCTGCCGACACCTGTACCGAGGGTAATCATTATGAAATCGTCTATTCCGCGTGCCACACCGTATGTGTGCTCTCCACGTGCAGCGGCATTGGCATCGTTCGTAATGCGGACTTGAAGGCCGGTGGCCGCCTCGAGCAGTTCTGCGAACGGTATTACGCAGGGCCTGCCTTCCGCATCGCGTGCCCACGTGAGATTCGGGGCGTACCTTATCGTCCCGTCCAGACGGTTTGCATTCGGGGCTCCTATGCCTATTCCGGCGACAGTGCCTATTCCGGCGGTATCCCTGATCAGTTCCCTGACAGTGACGGTCAACAGTTCTATGTAGTCCTTAGTGTTGTCAATCAGCGATGTGACGACACGCTGGCTAAGGATATTACCTCTCTCATCGACCACTCCGCACTTAGAGGACTGACCGCCTATGTCTATGCCGATGGCAAGTCTTTCCATATCGGGTTATCTGTTGTTTGTCAGTTCCTCTTTCTTGGCTGCCCAGTAATCGAGTCTTTCACGATAGACTTTGGACACCTTGTCCCATTCGTAGAAATAGGGATATTCCCTTCCTTTGGCATCCTTGTAGCATTCTGCCGGAAGGGTGGCCTCCTTCTCGTCAAGCAGAGCCCTGACCAGTACGGTGCCTTTCTTGTCCTTGAAGAATATCAGCTGCAGGTTGCTGCCCATGTGAACTATGTTGTAGTCCACCCATTTGTCTGCCACCTTCTCAAGGTCATCGGGAGCCCATGCGCAGTCATTGACCTCCATCAGGCACAGCAGCGGGAAGAGTGCTGTGTCATGTCCGTAGCGGAGATTTGCGGCGGGGAAACCTGCGGCAATAGCCTGGTCAGCCTTTTCAACTATATCCTGAAGCAGAGTGGAGTGTCCGTAGGGCACCAGGTTCTCGGTGAAGGGACTGAATCCCGAGACGGAGTACCAGTACATGTTGTTCTGGAGCCAGCAGTCATACCACTCCTCGTATGTAAACACGTCATCCAGGTCAAATCCTAAATCATGGCTTCCCATGTTGGCTGCAATGTCATAGATAAGGTTATAAAGATTGGCAGAGCGGTCCTGGGTGTTTGCAACGGTGACTGTGGATTCCATCGCACCGTTTATGGTTGAGGTGCGGGTCAGGCTGGACTGTCTTACATATCTTGTTATGAATGTGGTGTCTGTGAACAGGGCGGTCATGAGACGCTCGGGATGGGTGTGGCGGGCGTTGAACTGGCTGACTGCGGCACTCTTTTCGCGACTGTTCTTGGCGCGGCTGATGGCATTGTCCTCATAGTTCATGTAGCCTCTGTCGAAATCGCTGTCGTTGAAGTCAATGTTCATCTTAGGCAGGATAGTGGAAAACTCCATCAGAGCCGATGTCATGCTGGCCATCACACGGTGTGAAGTGGTGGAACGTGCAACTATGGTTGACTTGCTGTTGAATATTTCAGGGTAGTTCCTGACCATGCGGCGTGCTATTCCACGGTGCTGTTGCTGGCCCAGTTTCGTAAGGTCTCCCAGATGTCCGTTGGCATCGTCTTTCATTATCTCAAGGCGATCCATTACGCTCTTGCCGAATTGGGTGAGCTTGCCCTGTTCGTATGCTTCGTGGAGGATATTGTAAGGGTCATTGTATTGCGGGGTGTTTAACAGGTAACGCGAACCGTGACGTCCGTAGTGGCTCATATAGAAAGGTTTGAATCCCTTGGGGGCCTTGGAGTACTTTACACCGGGGTCGATGTACTGGGTCATGCTGCCTCTGAAATTGTACAGATTCTGCGCATTGATGTCCTCTTTCTTGATGACTTGTGAACTGATGGCCAGCGGGAGCAGAAGAGCCATGCCGGCAACGAATAGTAATTTCTTCATTTGGATATAATTGTCGTTGTTTTTATGCTTGTACGCAAAAATAGGAAAAAATGTTCAAATCTGTACGATAACGGGTAGGAAGATGTCTCAGAATAAAAAAGGTGCAGGCTTCAGTGTAATACCATATTTTTTGCTAAATTTGCAGACTATCGCTAATTCGAACAAACAATAATAACAAAATGAACAGTAAAGAATTGATGAACAAGGCAGCCGACAATATCCGTATCCTGGCTGCATCCATGGTCGAGAAGGCCAAGTCCGGTCACCCCGGCGGCGCTATGGGTGGCGCTGATTTCATAAACGTGCTTTTCAGCGAGTTCCTGGAGTATGATCCCCGCAACATGAAGTTTGAGGGTAGGGACCGTTTCTTCCTCGATCCCGGCCACATGGCTCCCATGCTTTACTCACAGCTGGCACTCACCGGCAAGTTCTCGATGGAGGAGCTGGCCACATTGCGCCAGTGGGGCTCACCCGTTACCGGTCACCCCGAGCTCGAGGTTGCACGCGGCATTGAGAATACCTCAGGTCCTCTCGGTCAGGGTCACGTATTTGCAGTAGGTGCCGCCATTGCCGAGAAGCATCTGGCAGCCGTGCTGGGTGAGGAGGTTATGAACCACAAGATCTACGCCTACATCTCCGACGGTGGTATCCAGGAGGAGATTTCACAGGGTGCAGGCCGCATAGCCGGTACGCTGGGCCTTGACAACCTCATCATGTTTTACGATTCCAACGATATCCAGCTCTCAACCGAGACCAAGGTGGTGACCGCCGAGGACACCGCCGCCAAGTATCGCGCATGGGGTTGGAACGTATATGAGATAAACGGTAACTGCGTTGACCAGATCCGTGGCGCTTTGACCATGGCTCAGAACGCCAACGGCAAACCGACCCTTATCATCGGTAAGTGCATAATGGGTAAGGGTGCCCTCAAGGCCGACGGCAGCAGCTACGAGCGTAACTGCAAGACTCACGGCGCTCCTCTTGGCGGCGACGCATACGTTAACACAATCAAGGCTCTGGGCGGTGATCCCGAGAATCCCTTCCAGATATTCCCCGAGGTCAAGAAGCTCTATGCTGACCGCGCCAAGGAGCTCCGCAAGATCATGGATGCCAAGTATGCCCGCAAGGCTGCCTGGGAGAAGGCCAACCCCGAGAAGGCTGCATTGCTCAAGGAGTGGTTCAGCGGCAAGGCTCCCAAGGTTGACTGGAGCAAGGTTCAGCAGAAACCCGATGACGCCACACGTTCAGCATCTGCAGCAGTTCTGAGCCAGCTCGCACAGCAGGTTCCCAACATGATCTGTGCCAGCGCTGACCTGAGCAACTCCGATAAGACCGACGGATTCCTGAAATATACCACCAATATGGTTAAGGGCGATTTCAGCGGTGCATTCTTCCAGGCCGGCGTAGCCGAGCTCACCATGGCTTGCTGCTGCATCGGTATGGCTCTGCACGGTGGTGTCATCCCCGCTTGCGGTACCTTCTTTGTATTCTCCGACTACATGAAACCCGCCGTACGTATGGCTGCCCTGATGGAGCTCCCCGTCAAGTTCATCTGGACTCACGATGCATTCCGCGTCGGTGAGGACGGTCCTACACACGAGCCCGTCGAGCAGGAGGCACAGATCCGTCTCATGGAGAAACTCAAGACCCACAAGGGCAAGAACTCAATGCTGGTTCTGCGTCCCGCCGACAGCGACGAGACCACCCAGGCCTGGAAGCTCGCCATGGAGAATACCACATCGCCCACTGGCCTTATCTTCAGCCGTCAGAACATCAAGACCCTGCCCGCCGGCAACGACTACAGCCAGGCTGCCAAGGGTGCTTACATCGTAGCAGGTTCGGATGCCGACTTTGACGTAATCCTGCTGGCTTCAGGATCGGAGGTATCGACTCTGGTTGCCGGTGCTGAGCTCCTGCGCAAGGACGGTATCAAGTGCCGCATAGTAAGCGTTCCTTCAGAGGGCCTCTTCCGCAGCCAGTCCAAGGCATACCAGCGCAGCATCCTGCCCGGTAACAAGAAGAAATTCGGTCTCACCGCCGGTCTGCCTGTAACCCTTGAGGGTCTGGTAGGTGCCAGCGGCAAGGTATGGGGCCTCAGCTCATTCGGTTTCTCGGCTCCTTACAAGGTGCTCGATGAGAAGCTGGGCTTCACCGCTGAGAACGTTTATGTTCAGGTTAAGTCATTGCTTAAGTAAACTTTAGCTGTTAGCTATTGGCTATTGGCTGTTGGCTTTAATCACACCGTATGGAAGCCAATGGCTAACAGCCAAAAGCCAAAGTAAATATGATAGGAATTGCAAGTGACCACGCTGCTTTTCCGCTAAAGCAGTTCGTGATAGAATACTTGAAGGAGAAGGGGCTGGAGTTCAAGGACTACGGCACCTATACTCCCGACAGTTGCAACTACGCCGATTACGGCCACGCACTGGCCCGCGGCATAGAGCAGGGTGAGGTAGAGAAGGGTATAGCCATGTGCGGCAGCGGAGAGGGTATCTCCATGACCCTGAACAAGCATCAGGGCATCCGCGCCGGACTGTGCTGGATTCCCGAGATAGCCCACCTTATCCGTCAGCACAACGATGCCAATGTCCTTGTCATGCCCGGCCGTTTCATCGATACCGACATGGCCCGCAAAATCATGGACGAGTACCTGAACACCCCCTTCGAGGGCGGTCGCCATCAGGCTCGGGTAGATAGCATCCCGGTAAACAACTCTGAAAAGCATCCGGTTTGACGCTTGACGGCTGATACTGTATTAAAGAAACCGCTCCTGAATGGTGCACCTTCAGGACCGGTTTTTTAATTGCTTGCATGCAAGCCGTTACTGTACTGTATATTTACGCCCGTTACGGATATAGATTCCGGCAGGCAATGTGGATATGTCATCGGTTTCTATCCGCTTGCCGCTCAAATCATATTTCACCGAATGAAATCATCATAATTAACCGAACAAAAACTCCACAAACAACCGAATGAAATCGCCTCAAATCACCGAATTTTGGAAAATTCCTTTGGCGGTTTGCGATAGAATTTGTTTCTTTGCACCTATACAGTAATATGATGGCAAAGTACAAACAACGAATAGCAGACAGGCTTCTTGAACGTAAGGTTCTCGGAAAAGGCGCCGTTCTTATTGAAGGGCCTAAGTGGTGCGGAAAGACAACAACGGCAAAACAATTGGCCAAAAGTGTACTTGACTTAGGGGATGCATCGGTACTGAAACAAAGCACACAAATGATAGAGATAAGTCCCAAGTCCCTTTTGGAAGGAAAGACTCCTCGATTGATTGATGAATGGCAGGCGCTGCCTCCCATCTGGGATTCCGTTCGTGGCGAGGTGGACAAGCGAGGGGAGCCCTCTCAGTTTATCCTTACAGGATCTTCTGTACTTCCCGATGCCGATGAAACAATTCATAGTGGAACAGGGCGATTCGCACATATCATGATGCGTCCCATGAGTTTGTATGAATCGGGCGAATCATCGGGCACGATTAGTCTGAAGGATTTGTTCGATGGAAAAACACCAGAAGTTCAGCAATGTGACCTTGATGTTGATGACATTGCCTACCTTACATGCCGGGGTGGATGGCCATGGGCTACATTGATTTCCAAGGATGTTGCCCTTGATCAGGCTTTCGACTATGTGGACTCTGTGACAAAACGGGATATACAACGCGTGGATAAGGTAAAAAGAAGTCCTGAACGTACAAAATTGCTCCTTCGTTCGTATGCAAGGAATATCTCCCAGCAAGTTTCTTATGCCACAATCCGCAAAGACATGCTTGCCAATGATGCAAGTACGTTAGATGAAGACACTGTAGCAGACTATATCAAAGTCTTGAAGAAATTGTTTGTGATTGAAGATTTAGCCGCATGGAATCCTAATCTGCGAAGCAAGGCAGCCATCAGGACAAGCGACACACGCCATTTCGTGGATCCGAGCATTGGGACTGCCGCATTGGGGCTTGGTCCAAAAGACTTGATTAATGACTTAGATACGTTTGGACTTTTCTTTGAGGACATGGTCGTGCGAGACCTGCGTGTGTATGCAGAAGCCTTGGATGGTCAGCTTTATCATTACAGAGACAGCAATGGCCTTGAATGTGATACTGTTCTTCATAGAAGAAATGGTAGCTACGCCCTGCTTGAGGTAAAACTGGGAGGAGAAAATCATATTAATGATAGCGCAGCTAACATGATAGAACTTGCAGGGAATATAGATACCGATAAAATGCCGGCACCATCATTTATGGCAGTTATCATCGGTGTCGGACAGTATGCCTATCAAAGGCAAGATGGAGTATATGTTATCCCTATAGGTTGCTTAAAGGATTAAGAATCTGTTTAAATTTGTCTCCATAAATTTCTTATAGCCTCTTTTATCCTCTGCTTTCATCGTTCCTCAGTCAAAATGGACCTCCATTATTCCCTCGGAAACGATAAAACCATAGGATAAAATAGCCCATAATCATTTTTATGGAACACATTTAAACAGATTCTAAGAATATAGAAGTGTTATTAATGTGAGTTTAGTGGCTTACTTATGTGCATTGTAGTATTCGTACGCCGCTTTTAGGTTCTCGCGCACGCATTTGCTGCTGATGGTTGCGCCCGATACGCAATCGACCGTGGCGTAGTCCTTGAACTTCACATCCTTGAACTTGGGAAGCATATTCCTTTGTACGTTCTCAAAGAATCGCGGCGTTTCGCGGTTGGGGAGTGCTTCCACACTCACTATCTTATCCTTTTTTACGGTAACCTTGATAGGTGTGGCACCGTGGAATCCCTTTGCATTGCAGATGGTCTCCGTATTGATTGTATAGACCTTTCCGCTCTTCTGCATCACACCGTCATTAAAATCTTTACCACTGCAGGCCGATAAACCCAGCACTGCAACTAAATACAGAATCTTTCTCATTTGAATATAAGGTCAAGGTGACACAGGGAAACGTTCCTATTGTGTCTATTGTGTCAATTAAACTGAAAGTCTAACAGCGTGCAAATGGATTTCTCCTTTGTGTCTGATGAGAATGTGAAGTATATGGCGTGCTTGCCGCTCAGTTCACCTATGGCAGGCAGTTTTACAGCCATCTCAGTGGGTTGCCGGGGCATATCGGCCTTGATACTGATCTTGCCAAGTTCCCTGCCTTTCTGTGATGCCCAGGGACGGTCGGCCATAATGGTAACAGTGCCGTCCACACCTTCCGGAATCAGGTTAAGCAGCAGCTTAACGTTCTTGCGGCCTTTAGTGGCGTCAAAGTTGAAATATTTGTAACCCACAATTGAACCGTCAGTATTGTTCACCACGTGATTGGTGTTGTTTGCCAGCTCATACGGCTTGTCGAACTTGCTGTCAGTGCCGTATGATGAGGCTACATATGAACCGAAGAATTTGTTGTTGGGCCATTCGTGGATGGCGGTCTTGGGGCCGGTGTACCAGCAGGCAATACCGGCTGAGTGACGCTCTATAGGATTAAGACCGTTCAGCGAGAATCCTTCCGAATTATACTCGCCTTCGGATATCTCCACCTTGCCGCCGGGGCCAGGTGTCACCTTCACCGTGATAGGGGCTACCATTGCCTGGCGTGCATACTCGTCGGTTCCGGTGTGGCGGTGATAGAACACGTACCACTGTCCGTTTATCTGACATATTCCTCCATGAGTGTTACCGTCAACGGTACCTGAAGCAAAGGGTTTGCCCTGTTCGTCAATCTCACGCCCACGGCCATCTATTACGGTACCTCCATAAGTCCAGGGGCCTAAGGGCTTGTCACTGTAGGCGTATGCTAATGTATAATTGGATGACGGCAATCCGAACTCACCCTCTAATGTGAAACGGCTGTATATGAACACGTACTTGTCCTGGATCTTGCGTATTGAGGATGCCTCGAAGAACTTGAAGACCCCGTCTTGATAGCGTCCCGGGACCATATCCTCCACAATATCGGTTCCCGGCTTGACTGTAGCCATAGTGGCGGGGTCAAGCTCGGCGCCGTATGAACGCTCGAATCCCCAGTAGCCATATATCCTGCCATCATCATCCACGAATACGGCAGGGTCGAATGCCAGCACACCGTCTGTGATGTTGGGGTTGGCCTTGCTCCAGTTGCAGACCGTGAACGGACCGTCCGGGCGTGAGCTCTTGGCAATGAGGCCATTGCGTCCGCCCGCCTGGTCATTGGGATAGAGGTAGTAGGTCTTTGTGCCGTCGGGGGCTGTTACCAGAGTGACATCAGGGGCGAACAGCACGTCAGCCTCTCCGCGGCGGCTTATGGATTGTCCGTCACGGTTCTTATCGACCTTGAGTATCTCGCCGTCGTAGCGCCAGTGGTTCAGGTCCTCCACAGGCGCTGACCATACCACGAGCTCGCGGCCGCAGTAGTCGGTTATGCGGCTGTCATGAGAGCCGTAAATATAGACACGCTGCTTTCCGGGATTGTCCGGATCTTCAAACACATACGGCTCGCCGTCGGGGATATGCTCCCACATGGGCAGATAAGGGTTACCTACAGTCATAAGCTCTTTCTCCTGGCTTCCGGCCTGTCCGGAACATGAAACCGTCATGGCGGCACAGCAGGTAATAGCCATGCACATCCAGGTCAGTCCTTTGTATTGTTTCATTTTAGTTCGGGTTATCTGATTTGAGGCATAAAGATAGACAAAAAAACGCTACCTTTACAATCTATGAACAAAACAATTGCATTGCTGTTTATCGGGCTGCTACTGGGCCTTACCGTCTATGCAGGCTGGCGGCTGTGGCGAATCACCCCGGGTATGTGGACCGTGAAGGCCGGAGTGCTCTCTCTATTCCTGGCTTGGATGGCTCTTTTCTTTGTCAGTTTCATCCGCATAGAAAGGTTACCGCTTGGACTGGCTCAGGTTGTATATAATGTGGGCAACCCCTGGCTGATATTCTTTCTGTATCTGCTGCTGGCGTTCCTTTTTGCCCGGATTGCACAATGGTGCCGCATACTCCCGCCCGGTTTCCTCAAGAGCAGCCCCGAAGGGTTTTGTACAATAATAGGAGGTGTGGCGCTGCTTATGCTCATAGGCGGGCTGCACTATCACCACAAGTATCGCGAGGAGCTTACCATCCATACCGACAAGCCACTTGACAAGCCGCTCAAGGTGGTGCTGATAAGCGACCTGCACCTGGGCTATCATAACCGTCGAGCCGAACTGGCCCGATGGGTGGATCTGATAAATGCCGAGAATCCGGACCTTATACTTACCGCCGGAGATGTGGTGGACCGCAGTATCCGTCCCGTTTTTGAGGGTAATTATGCCGATGAATTTCATCGGCTTAAAGCGCCTTTCTGGACGGTTCTGGGCAATCATGACTACTACAGCAACGAGCCCTTGGTAGAGCAGTTCTTCAGGGATGCCGGCATAAGGTTACTCCGCGATGAATCGGCGCAGTTCAAGGGTCTTACCGTAATAGGCCGTGATGACCGCACCAACCCGCACCGAAAACCGCTTAGTGCGCTAACCGACAGTATCAGAGGATTCAGCATACTGCTGGACCATCAGCCCTATCATCTGGAGGAGGCGGAGCAGGCCGGTATAGACTTCCAATTCAGCGGCCATACCCATCGCGGACAGGTATGGCCTATCTCATGGGTGACCGATGCCATGTACGAAAAATCCTGGGGGCATCACCAGCGAGGCGCAACCCGGTACTACATCACCTCCGGCATAGGTATCTGGGGCGCCCTCATCCGCATCGGCACCCGCTCCGAATACCTGGTCCTCACAATCGGAAATTAGGACAAAGGGCCTAACAATTGTGCTGTTTTTCACCAGAACAGCGGGCCGGTAACCTCAAAGTAACCCTGCCTGCCGTCGTGACGCAGGTGGAATGTGTCTAAGTAGAGTGTCACTCTTGCCGGGGCATCAGTTCTCTTGTTGCCCACAAGCGTGCCGGTGTAACTTATCGCATGGTTGAAGTCATCTTTAGCTATGTTCTCGGGTGTCATCTCTTTCTCCAATGCGCGCAGTTGCTGCACAGGTATGCGGAACTCATACTTCAGTTCATTGCCGTCCCATGAAACCGGCAATTGCACGGTCAGGATATCATCTTTAATGCAATCCTTGTCCAGGTCAACACGGGCATCATACAGACGGATACTGCCGGCACCCGCTGGCAGATTGAAACTGATGCCGCCCAGTATGCTGCGGTAACGGTGGATCTCCACCGTACCGTCCTTTCCGTCTTCAAACACCGCCTCAGGAACGCGTCCCGTTAGCACTCCCGTTTCAATAAAGGCCGATACCGACTTGCGTGAGAACTGACTCTTGAGGTAGTCGATGCGGCTGTCTATCTGATGTGATACGCCGGCATCAAGCGTGCTGATGAATTTGCCGTACTCGTCATCGTCCATAGTATTGCCGTCCCATCCGTTAGACTTAAGGGCAGTGTCAATCTTTGCGGTCAGGCTCTTTCTGACCGCTGTGGATACGTTAACCGGGAGTAGGGTGAGCAGTGCAAAAGTGAGTACAAGCGATACCGGAATCCACAGGATTCCAGCGTTCCGTTTCAGGATCAATACCACACAAACCGCGTAGCACCAAAGGTTGAACGCCACCAGATACACTCGCAGTATGGTAATTCCGTAGTCCGATATACGCCGTGCAATACCAATGCTCATAAGCAGCAACAGCGGCAGCATCAGTATTGGCATCCGGTGCGTTATTATCCGCACGGCTTTACGGTTCCAGCCCGATGCGCTCTTGTCGGCCTTGTCTCGATAGGGATAGACCATCATGAACAGTATTACAAAAGCCAGCATTGATGCAGTGACTAACCACGATACCCAACCGTCGGGCAGCTGCCATGTGAACAGTATCTTGGCTGCATAACAGTAAAGTGTTATAAAGTAGGCTATGGCAATAGGAGTGAACAGCTTAGTTACGGAATTAACCAGCAGGCGGGATATCTCCATAGGCTCAGAGTCATGTTTCTGCTCTCCTCCGGGCACACCCTGTATCAGCAGCACCGGAGCCAGCAGGCATAGGCAGATTATAGCAATGTTGCTGTACCAGTGTGAATTTACAGATACTCCGAACAGTTTCTCAATACCCACTACCAGCAATTCCAATCCGCCGCATACAATGCCGCTTACAATGAAAGCGGTACAGACTGCACCGATGGAATGCAGGCTGAAGTTCCAGAAAGCTACATCGGTCCCGTCGCTGAAGAATGAAAGCACAGGCAGCGAAAGCGTGAGCGCAGCGATAAGAGCCACAACTACATAGGTATAAGGTGCATATCCCAGCATGTCATAATTGCGCATCAGCAGAACGCTCACTCCGATCCATGCTATATGAATCAGGGCCGATGCCAGCTGGTAGCCCCATCGGCCTTTATGCTCCTCAAGCCACAGTGAAAGACTCAGTGAAAGCGCAATACCCGTGGCCGGATACCAGATCATAAAGAACCTCCATTCCTTGCTGATACCGTGATAACCCTTCCAGTCAAGAATCATCATGCACACGGTAAGCGCTATGGCAAACGCCACCGTAAGCGGGAACCTCTGAATCCCGCTCCATACGGTATCGGCCAAACCTTTAATCTTTTCCTTTAATATGCTCATATATCTAAGGTCTTTAAATCAGTGAATGCCTGTTACTATTGTCCACTCTCGGGAATCCACCGGCAGATGAATCTCATACGCACGGTCTCCCTGCAGGAATTCCTTGGGAACTCCTCTTGATAAGAAAGTGTTTCTTACGGTATCATATTCGGTCTGGTTGTGCCAAGCCCAGAATCTGAAATGGTATGTATTTGTTTCCTCATTGAAATACCAGGGCTTATATTTTGTAGGATTCTCGCTTTTTCCCAGAATAAACACATTGCTGCATGCTGTGCTGATAGTTTCATAGAACGCGGAATCAGGTGTGGTCAGGAACTTCATTTTAAAAGTATCAACGTATTCAAATCTTCCTTTCTCTGGGTTCAATATGGTCTCTACCAACCTATAAGGCGGAAATTCAAAACCTGCATAACCTTCAACAATCTCCTTGTGTGAACCAGCGGGATCTTTCTTGTATCTGTTGATAGTTATCCTGTCATAAATAAGAATGAATAGAACCAGGGCGGCGGATATTATCAACAATTTCAGAAGACACCCTCCGCATCCGCTCCTGTTATCGTTCTCATTATGACTGTTGCTATCCTGCATTAAATGGAGTCCTTTTTGGAGGGTAGGCAGAAAAGAATCAGGAAAGCAATATCCACCAATGCGGTGACTGAAGTCAGGACAAAGGCAAAGGTTTCAGACCAGTTTGCCGGAGTGTTCGGGGACATGTTGTAGAGAGCGCGGTCCATCAGGACAAGCAGTGTGAATGTACCCAAAGCTGCTGGGATGAGGAGCAGCCAGGGAGTTATCCCGGCATCGCGCAGACGCCGTACAGATACTGTAAGTGACGGCAGGAACATTACGAGCCAGAACAGTCCCAAAAGATCAATTGTTGCGTGAAACGCTCCTTCGGCCACAGTATGACCAGCCGTATTGCCAAACAAAAACGCAATTACAGCCAGAATGCTAACAACTGGAACCGATACAGCCAGCATGGCGAGTACCCATATCCAAAACTCCCTGCGGTCAGCTCTGCCCCTGAACTGAAAGTACCGCTTAAACGTCTCTGCTAAAGTTTTCATATCGCTTATTATTTTACAATTAAACATTATCTCATCCACCCCTCTACCTTATAAACCTTTTCAGAAAGCTTTTGCTTGGTGTGAGTGGCGCTGTCTTGGAACCAGACCTCTATTCTTGCCAGGTAATACTCTTCCCATACACCTTCGTAGATACTGAATTCTCTCTCAGAGATTTTTCCCTTCATTTCTTCCGTGACTGTTAGCAAGGTCCTTTCCCGGATTCTTTTTGATGACAGCTGTATGTTTTCAGTTACTTCATAACATTCCAGCCAAATCTCTCCGTTGTCAATGCCTTCAGGTATGTAAAAGTTGTAATAATACCAACCTCCCTGGCCGCCGTTTTTAATCTGTAGCCATGTGGCGCTGTCAGAAGGATTGATAAAGTCCGATAGAACTGTTTTCTGACTGTTCCCGAACTCATCAATCCGGTCTGAATAGTGTGATGGCAAGGGTTCATTGTATTCAACATTCTCAGGTATAGGATGTTTCCTGCCAAAGTCATCCAACCGGTCACCGCCGAACATCCACCAGACACCAATTGAAAGAATATTCCATAAGCAGATGGCCACAGCAATTACCATCAATGCCAGATGCCCGGAGATGGCTTTTCCCTGCTTTTTTATTATGTAATAGATCCAAAGGCACAGATTGGCAATTATTAGAATTATACTGATAATTGCTATCGGATCCCTGAAGTTTACAACCCTGACGACACTGGCCGGAACATCTGCCCCTACGTTGTGGCACTTCCTGATGATAAAAAACTGAATTATCTGCAGTACAATAAGAACCAATGGCCAAAGCCACCATTTAAGCAGATAGTATCTGATTGATTTGTTCATCGCTTTTAGTGCTTATTTCAACCCAAGCAGAGAGCTGAGCGCCTCAATGTGGGCGCTGAAGGCTTTGCGGCCGGCGTCGGTCACGGAGTAGGAGGTGTTAGGCTTTCGGCCGATGAACTGCTTGACGGTCTCGATGTAACCCAGTTCCTCAAGAGCCTTGATGTGACTTGCCAGATTACCGTCCGATACTCCGAGCATGGACTTGAGGGTGTTGAAATCGGACTGGCCAGCTCCGGTCAGCACCGACATTATCCCCAGCCTTACACGGCTCTCGAACGCCTTGTCAAGATTCTCGATAGCGGTCATCTAGGCATTACTTTTTACTGTCAAACCTGAAATGGAACCAGATGCCCCAAATAATATGGATAATGCCGAACCCTATGGCCCAGAGCATGATTCCCCATGGAGTAAAAGCCAAGGCCGCAATACCTAATACGATATCTGCATACCCTATATATTTCATGACCGATACCTTCAGTGCAATAGGCGATATGATTACCATAGCCAAGCCATAGAACACAAGCATAACACCGGGCACCATGTTCCAAAGTCCGTTGACCAGTGGTGTAAGGCACACAAATCCGCCCACAACCATAACGGTGAAGAACTTACCTAAAAGGTGCCGGGACCCTGCATCAAGCTTGAACTCCATCCCTTCGCGCCCGGCCCTGCGTTTTGACATCTCCCAAACATTCCTGAAGGCCGCACCAAATACTAAAGTGCAGACTCCAGCCACCATAAAGAATGTACTCCAGTCAGAATTCCTGATAGGATTGATCCAAGCCCCCCAAAGAGGACTGAAACTTCCATAAACCCAGAAACTGACCACAGCCGCACCTATCAGAGCCCACAGTCCTGCCACTACACCCGATGTCCCGTCAATATAAAGCACCTTCTGTGACCGTTCCATCAAATCCTTAATGTCACTAAGAGTCTCCTTAATCTCCTGTTCCTTCATATAAATATTGCATTGAAAAGTACTTTGCGCTACAAAGTAAATGCAAAGAAAACAAACCACCAAACAAAACATGAAAAAAGTTTCCATTTGCACAAGTTATACTCACAAACACCGCAGCGCGTAGCGCGGTTTGCTGTTGGATTTTTTGGCAAACACGGCAAAAAAAGCGCATTAGGGATAGTCCCCAGTGCGCTTTTTAGTTAATGACGCTGATTTTTTGATTATTTTGTCAGATTCTCAGATTGAAATCATTTTACAGAGAGTTTGTATATGACAGTGTGCCGGTACTTTTCACCCGGACGGAGCACAGTGCTCGGGAAATTGTCGTGGTTGGGTGAATCCGGGAACATCTGTGACTCAAGGGCAATGGCAGTACGCGCACCGGTAAAGACCTGAAGTCCCGGGTGATTGTTCCATACCTCCATGAAGCGTCCGGATTTAGGGGAGTAGAGCGTGGCCACCTTCTCAACCTTGTCCTGTTCGGAGTGTACAAGACAGAAGTTGTTGTCAAAACTGCGGACCATACCCTCTGGGACCTGTCCTCCAAAACCTCCGAATCCGCCACCCAATCCTGTACGTGCACCAGCCTGACCGGGCTGCGGGGGAGCGGGTGAATACTGACGGTCTCCAATCCTCACCGGCTTCTGGAAATCATAGGGCGAGCCATCCACTAAGTCGTAGTCTCCTGTAGGAATGTTGCTGCGGTCAGTCTCGGTTATGAAGCCGGCGTTGATCATAAGTTCGTGGTCCATTATGTCGCCATTGCCTGTGCCATCCAGATTGAAATAGGTGTGATTGGACAGGTTTACAACTGTTGCCTTATCGGTAGTGGCCTCATAGCTGATCTGCAGGCCGCCGTCCTTTGTGATGGAGTAGGTCAGGGTTGTGGTAAGTGTGCCGGGGAATCCATCCAGGCCATCGGGCAGGACGCAGGAGAGGACAAGCTTGCTCTTTTTGGCTTTGACAACTGTCCATACAGTGTGATCAAAACCCTTGGAGCCACCGTGCAGGGTATGCTGTCCGCTGTTTTTTGTAATGTTGTATTCATGTCCGTCAAGAGTGAACTTACCGTTGGCGATTCGGTTTGCGTAGCGTCCCAATGCCGGTCCTATCATGCCCATATTGTACCGCAGATACTGATGTATGTTGTCATAGTGGTTCACCAGATTGGCATATTCGCCGTTCTTGTCGGGAGAGTAAAGCCCTACCACAAAACCTCCGTAATTGATGATCTGGGCAGCTACCTTGCCTTTCTGTATAGTGAATAATGTCACTTTCCTGCCGTCCATAACCGTGTCGTATGGAGCACTGTCAATAAACGGGAACTTTGGTTTGGCTGCCACTGAAGGCAGGCAACAGATAGATGCTGCTGTAATGGCAAGCATAAGTTTAGTTTTTTTCATAATGTATTTTTTTCTGATCATTGTATCTTTTGTCTGTTAAAGAATGGATGTTGTCATCTATGAAGTAGATTCAGCTTTTTTACGGGTTTCATTACATCGTGGACCTTTGTCTTGCTGCCCTGGACCTGTGCGGTAAGAGTCTGCCTGATATCCTGTGATGACGCTCCTATCAGGAACCGGTAACTGCCTGCTTTCACTACCCAGGAAGATTCTCCCTCATCGAAGGATGCGAGGTCGGGTTCATTTACGGTCATCTCCACTGTTTGCTGTTCTCCGGGCTTCAGGCTCTTTGTCTTGGCATAGGCCTTCAGTTCCTTTACAGGCTTGTTGGCTGCCTTGTTGTCTGGTGCGGATACATATAGCTGCACAATCTCCTTGCCTTCAGCCTTGCCGATGTTCCTGACCTGGACGCTTACCTTAAAGGATTTCTCGCCGTTTCGTTCAATTTTGGGATTGCTGTACTCAAAAGTCGTGTATGAAAGACCATATCCGAACGGATAGGAAACGGGAACATCGAACGAGTCGAAGTATCGGTATCCTACATATATGTCCTCTTCATAGTCTGTGTAGTCAACATTCCTGACGTTGCCGGTCTTGCCCTGTGAGAACATGTCGATTCTGGGGTCCTGGTCTATCGGGAAGTTCCTGGAGGATGCCACATCGGTGAAGTTGACCGGCCATGTCATAGGAAGTTTGCCTGAAGGCGACTGTTTCCCGCTGAGTACATCGACCACGCTGTTGCCTCCCTCCTGACCGGCCTGCCATGCGCAGAGAATTGCGTCAGGCAGTTCCTTCCATGAGGCAGTCTCAATGGAGCCACCTATGTTCAGAAGGACTATCACCTGTTTTCGTGCCTTGTGATAGACATTGCATACCTGTTCGATGAGTCTCCTCTCTGCGTCTGAGAGAGCGAAATCGGATGGTGAACGGTCAATGAATTCTCCGGAGAGACGTCCCAAGGTAATGATGGCTATGTCTGCTCCGGTAGCCTGTGCCGCAAGTTCTGAATGGTCGAACAGCATTTCCTCAGGAAGCGGGTGGGGAAGAAACTGTGCCAGCATGGCACTCTGGGCATCCTTCCTGGCTTCCTCCTCAATCTTGTCATTGATCTCCTTTTTCTTTTCTGCTATATATTTGGTGTATCTCTCCTTCAGACTCTCCGATACTGTGTAACCATTGTTCTTCAGACCGTCGAGAAGTGAAACCACGTAGGCGTGATTTACATTGCCGGAACCTGTTCCGCCTGCAATGAAATCGTATGAGGTGCAGCCGTACAGGGCCACGTTTTTAATCCTGGTATCAAGCGGTAACGCATTATTGTTTTTAAGGAGAACCATACCCTCGGCTGCCGACTGGCGGGTAACCGCCGCATGGGCAGTCAGGTCAGGCTTGTTGGAAAACTTGTACCCTTGAAAACGCGGAGTCTTCTCAATCAGTCTCAAAACCCTTTCAACATTCCGGTCAAGTTCCGCCATATCCAGACGTCCTCTCCTGGCTGCTGCAACGATTGAGTCGTACTGCTCCTCCTTGCCAGGCTGGAGCATGTCGTTGCCGGCCCACATCTGTCTTCCGCCATCCTTGCCGCCGTACCAGTCTGTCATGACGGTGCCTTCAAAGCCCCATTCGTCACGCAGGATGGTTGTTACCAGCTCCTTGCTTTCCGATGTATAGACACCGTTGATGTAGTTGTATGAAGTCATTACAGTCCAGGGCTGACTCTCTTTGACGGCAATTTCAAAGGCTTTCAGATATATTTCTCTCAAGGCGCGTTGTGAGATGTGCGCATCGTTGTTCATACGGTTGGTCTCCTGGTTGTTTCCTGCAAAATGCTTGATGCTGGTACCGACACCGTTAGACTGGACACCGCGTATGTAAGCCGCACTGGTCTTTCCGGCCACGACAGGGTCTTCCGAATAGTACTCGAAATTACGTCCGCACAACGGGCTGCGCATTATGTTTACAGCAGGAGCAAGCAGGACATCGGCACCGTATTCCTTGACTTCCTGGCCGATAGCCGCTCCTACCTGCTCAATGAGACTGGTGTTCCAGGTCGATGCGAGCAGGGTGCCGATCGGGAAATGTGTGCAGTAGTATGTCTGGTCATCGCCCGTCCTTGTGGCGTCTATCCGCAGGCCGGCAGGACCGTCGGCAAGCACGATAGCCGGAATGCCAAGCCTCTCCAATGGATAAGTCGTTCCGGCAGCACCTGGTACAAGGAGCTGAGTGGCTCCTATTACTGCATTGTCACCTGTTGAACCGGCCATTCCGGTCCCTATCACGAAACGGGCCTTCTCTTCAAGAGTCATTTTTCTGATGACCTTCTTGCTGTCAATGGTTCCGGATTTGTCATTTCCTGTGCCGCAACCGCATAATGTCATAGCTGTTCCCAAAGCAATTATCAAGAATTTTTTCATAATCATAGGTTGGTAAATAACCATTTAATCATCAAAAATAATGCTTTGTAACGGATATTGCCAAATCTCCATGTCAGTTTTTCGGTTTTCTCATAAAATAGACAATACCATTGCGGCACAAACTGCAATGGTATTGTCTGGAATCCTTATAGGTATAAGGTCACTTCTTGAACTTGACGGCAGCCTCCTCGATAGGCAGGCACTGCTTGTAGTTCTCAATGTAAGCGTTGAATCCTGCAACATCCTCCGGAGTGGGGGCAACCGATGTACCGGTATCGCCGGCAAACACCTCCTCGTCAAGATACTCGGACAGAGTCTGGTTCTTCTTTCCGTTGATAAGATATGATGCCAGGATAGCCATACCCCAGGGACCGCCCTCACCGGCTGTCTTCATGCAGTAGATAGGTGAGTTCAGGGCAGCGCCCAGTATGCGCTGGCCTACGCCCGGAGTGGTGAAGAGACCGCCGTGACCGGTAATACGGTCCACCTTGATCTTCTCCTCCTTGAACAGGATGTCATTACCTATCTTGAGCACGCCTACGGCACCGCTTATCACGGCGCGCATGAAGTTGGACAGGTTGAACTTGTCACCCGCAGAGCGGACAAACAGCGGACGGCCATCGGCAAAACCGGTAACAGGCTCACCTGATACATAGTTGTAGCTGATTATGCCACCGCAGTCGGGATCACCCTTGAGGGCGGTGTTGAACAGGTTGGTGAATATCTTACCCATGTCAACTGGCAGACCCATAACCTCCTCAAACTCCTTGAACAGGTTGACCCAGGCATTCAGGTCACTTGTGCAGTTGTTGCAGTGAACCATGGCCACGGGACTGCCATCGGGGGTAGTCACGATGTCAATAACCTCATGTGGTTTCTTGAGGTCCTTCTCAAGAACAATCATTGAGAAGGATGATGTTCCTGCCGATACGTTACCGGTGCGCGGCTTGACTGAGTTGGTTGCCACCATGCCGGTACCTGCATCACCCTCGGGCGGGCAGAACGGAATTCCGGCTTTCAGGTGACCGGAAACGTCCAGATGCTTGGCGCCTGTTGCTGTGAGTACGCCGGCCTTGTCGCCTGCCATAAGCACCTTGGGCAGTATGTCTCCCAGCTTCCATGGATAACCCTTGGGAGCCACCAGCTTGTCAAACTTCTCCACCATATCCGCACGGTAGGTCTTGGTCTCTGGATCTACAGGTATCATACCCGATGCATCGCCTATACCTAATACCTTCTCGCCTGTGAGTTTCCAGTGGATGTAACCGGCGAGAGTGGTCAGATAGCCAATCTGCGGAACATGCTCCTCACCGTTCAGGATGGCCTGATAGAGGTGAGAGATACTCCAGCGCAGAGGAATGTTATATACAAACAGATTTGACAGTACGGCGGCAGCCTCTCCTGTGTTGGTGTTACGCCAGGTGCGGAACGGTGCCAGCAGATGACCCTCGCGGTTAAAAGCCATATAACCGTGCATCATGGCGCTGATACCAATGGCGGCAAGGTCTTCAATCTCTATGTCATACTGATTGCGTACATCCTGACGGAGATTGGCGTAGCAGTCCTGCAGACCATACCAGATGGTCTCGTTGCTGTAAGTCCAAAGTCCGTCAACAAGCTGGTTCTCCCAGGTATGACTGCCTTGGGCTATCGGTCTCTGGTCCTCATCGATCAGCACCGCCTTGATACGGGTACTGCCAAACTCGATTCCCAGGACGGCGCGGCCGGCTTCTATAGTTCTACGTGCGTTCATATCACTTCAGTGCTTTGTTGAGCATGTAATAAACCTCGTTGTTACGGAGCTGCTGCTTGAAACCGCTGATGGTGGTGTTCTTGTCGATACCGATGTACTCTATACCGCACATCTCGGCAAAATCCTCCCAATACTCGGCAGTGATATCGTATGAGAAAGCACTGTGGTGTGTGCCACCTGCCAGTATCCATGCGCCTGCGCCGATCTCGAATGTGGGCTGCGGAACCCAGAGGGCCGATGCAACCGGCAGTTTGGGCATTGGTTTTGGCTCGATGCACTCAACCTCGCTGGTGATAAGACGGAAACGGTTGCCCAGGTCAACAACGGTTGCCTTGATACCGCGGCCGGTCTTGGATGTGAACACCAGGCGTGCTGTCTGCTGCTTGCGGATACCTATACCCAGGAAGTGAACTTCCAGCTTGGGCTTGCCGGTAGCAATGAGCGGGCAGATCTCCAGCATGTGGCTCTGCAGGCTTGATGTGCAGTCAGCGGCAAAGTTCAGGGTGTAATCCTCCAGGAATGAGCAACCCTTGGGCATACCCTGATTCATAACCCAGAGAGTACGCTGCAGGCAGGCTGTCTTCCAGTCACCCTCGGCACCGAAACCGTAACCCTCCTGCATCAGACGCTGTGATGCCAGGCCGGGAATCTGGTCGAAACCGCAGAAATCGGGAGCGTCGATATCGGCGTCACCCAGATCGTCAAAGTTGGTGGTGAAAGCGGTGGCGTTCTCATCCTTCAGGACGCGACGCAGGGCAATCTCTGCCTTGGCTGCATTCTTGACCTTCTCCCAATATACCTTCTCACCGCTCTCATCGATCTTGATGGTGTAGAGCTTCTTGTACTCCTCAACCAGGGCATCGGCCTCGTCATCGGTAACCTTCTTGAAGTAATCCATCAGTGATGATACGGGGTAGTAATCTACATGGTAACCCATGCGCTGCTCGAACTCAACGCGGTCACCGTCTGTAACGGCCACGTTGTTCATGTTCATACCGAACATAAGGCAGCGTACGTTATGTGCATCGGCACGGCCGGCAGCGGCGCGGGCCCAAATGGCAATCTGCTTCTGAGCCTCAGCGCTCTTCCAGTGACCTACAACAACCTTGCGGGCTACACGCATACGGGTGCAGATATGACCGAACTCGATATCGCCGTGGGCGCTCTGGTTCAGGTTCATGAAGTCCATATCGATGGT
>JAGCDE010000056.1 GCA_017651315.1 Bacteroidaceae bacterium | reverse complement strand
TTTTCGTCGTTGTCGCAAACCATCAATGTTCTTTCTGGTTCCATATTATAATAATGAACCGGAGCATTTTGATTATTGGACAATGATGTAAATATCAGCGGTTCTCCAAGAGCATTGGAAATCTTTGCCAATGATGATAAGGTGTAATTTGGAAAGCCTTTTGTCCATCGAATTATTTGTGTCTCATTACACCCTATAGCTTTGGCTAAATCTCTATGGGTCATTCCTTTCTTTTTCAGAAGAAAGTCAATTTTGTCCACAATATCTGCAGACCATTCCATTTCTATTTTTACAGATGACGATACCTTAGTCAACTGTGCATGAAACTGCTTGTTCTTAATCATATTTCAAAGGTCCTTTTATTAACGTTCTTAAGTTCATGTTCCTCAATAGTGATAGATCCGTTCTTTAATTCCTCTTTAATAAGTCTGTCAAATTTTTGAAGATCAACGGCATATCCCAGTAATTCGTTGTTTTCTTGATATTTGGCGGTGTTTTTTATTCCGCCATTACCCAGTATAAGGATCTCATCAGATATACGGAGACAATACAATCGAATTTTTCCGGAATCAATAGGGAGGGCACATAGGTTATCGGACATTTTTCCTTCCGGGCGGAAATACCTTTCCAGAGCCCCTCGATCAAGAATCAATTGAATTGCATACAGGATTTTCTGATAATCCTTGTTCAGTGATGCAATTGTTTCAAACTTATCCATAAACCTTTCAAATTCAGTCTTATTGTCAATACTGAAACTGATTGAGTATATACTGACTCTTTCAGATTGTTCAATTAGATTTAATGTTGTTCTTTTGTTCATGTTGCAAAGATAATAACTTTACATAAATGTAAAGCATTTGTGCTGTTTTTATTGAATTCCCGTTATTTATCTTCCAAGTCCTAATAATAAAGGTTAAAATCCTAAGAGTTTAGGATTTTTTCTCCTAAAACGTTAGGATTTTGGAATTTTGGGGTATTTCTTTGTAGCAGAGATTAACCAATTAATGCTCCAGTGATATGATTTACCTTGTTTTATCCTCCGTTTGCCTGGCCCTTCTCTACGGGGTTTACCGGTTGGCTTTGAGCCGCACTACCCTGCACCGGTTCAACAGGAGTCTGCTGCTTTCAATCCTTGTTCTGTCGGCTGTTCTGCCCGCTGTCAGGATTGATGGTCTGAATCTGAATAATAAGGTGGCCGATGCCCCCACAGAAAAGTTTGTTCCCCAATATTTGCATGCCGATGAGTATGTGCCAATGGAAATTATTTCCGAGCCTGCTCCGATGGAAGAACCTGCAGGTGCAGTGACATCGGTAGCATCCAGACCCGATGTCAGGAACCGCGTGGCTTTCGGAGTCAGGATGGCGGAGTTGTTGACCCAGATGGACTGGATTACAATCATCACCTGTTTATATCTGATGGGGGTGGCGTTCTTTATGGTCCGTCTTCTGATTGGCATCATCCGCGCCGAGACGCTTTGCAGGTTGGGCGGACGCCGTTTGCCCGACGGCTCCAAACTGCTGGTGTGCGACGGCCAGTTTCAGCCCACCAGCTGGCGCAGGACCGTGATCATGAGCCGCAGCGATTATGAATCGGAACACTCCCGTATGATAATTGAGCACGAGCAGGCGCATATACACCACCGTCACTCCATAGACGTGCTTCTGGCACAGATGGTTTGCGCGCTGCAGTGGTTCAACCCCGCCGCGTGGGCCCTGAAGCGCAGCCTCCAGGAGGTGCACGAGTATGAGGCCGATGCCGCCGTGCTTGCCGACGGACTCAACGACCGTCAGTATCAGCTCTGCCTTGTCCAGGCCGCCCTCAGCGGCAGGATAGGGTATGTGACCAGCAATTTTGCCGATTGTTCAACTAAAAAACGTATAACGATGATGAAACGTGGTCAATCTTCTCCCTTTGCTTGCTTACGCGCACTGATTATGCTGCCCGTAGTTTTGGTTATCATCCTGCTGGCATCGGCCTGCAAGCCTAAGGCCAGCCAGGATTCTATTGCCGACTCTCAGTATTTACTTGTGAGTGAATCTTTAATGCAGCCTGTTCCCCAGCTTGAACCGTTGGATACAACATTCATGAAGAAGTTCGGATTAGGGGCAAACCAGGATTTGAAAATCAAACAGCTTAACAACTTTGTGGAGGTTGAATGGGATGGGGGAATCTGGATTACACTGGACGGTGAACAGACATTCCATCCTGCAACTCTTGACAATTTTGCAGCAGAGTTTGAACGCCTCAAAAAGGAAAGCACCGTTGAGGTGGCCCGTCCTGACCTGGTTTTTGTGACTTACGCAAATGATGCACATCTTGATATTGCTCAGAATATCATCAAACAGCTCCAAAAAAGTTATTCTGATGACAAAATTGTCCTGATTACTTTGCCTCACATGAAGACTGTTCCGCCTCCTCCAGCCGGATACGCAGTTGATTATAACAGTGACAAATGCGTTGAAGTAGAGGTAAATCGCCGAAACGGCATTCAAGTGACAGCATATAATGTTACACGCATTTTGACATCCCCGCAGGAATTAAGGCCAACGATTGAAAGTTTTGCGACATCGTCAGGTACGGATAGTGTTGCAATCGAGGTAAGGGCTGATAATACGATTCTGGTCAAGGTTCCGAAACTATCATATACAGTAGATTCATCGGACAAACTGAAAGATCTTCTTTTAAGGCTTTATCCCGAAGAGAACGAAAAAGTATTATATAAGATTGATTACCGGTTTGCAACCTCCAGGCGTGTCTTGAATGAAGTTGAGGATATATTCAAAGGTAATCCCGTCAAGTTTGAAAATTACAGGGTAAAGCCTGTTGTCCGAATCCTGCCCGCAATGTCCACCCGCCGTGATTCCATCAGACATATTCTTTTAGGCAACTATGGAAGCGGTCTTGGGGACAGATCCCGCCACGTAAAGGACAAGAAATGGTTGGCAGAAAACAGGGACAAGGAGGAGTTCTTCTGTATGAGTTTCAAGGACGGAAAGATATTGGTCTGCAAGGGCATTGACAAGTCAAAGCTGGAACCGATTGAATTTGACCAGATTGTACCTTATTTCAGGAAAAACTGCCCGGGTGGTGATGAAAGGAAGGCCATAGTACTGTTTGATATTCCGGTTGATGATGAGACGGTATCGGTTGCATTCATGGACAAGGTACTGGAAAAGATGGAAAACTGGGTTACTACTTTGACCCGCAGGATATATGTAAGGGAGGTCCGTGATGGTGTGGTAGAGATACTATCTAATTAGGAGTCAGGATTGTTCAAAAAAGAAGTTTGAAAAATATGAAAGCACTGTCAGAAAGAGAGCAGGAGGTGATGAATATCATCTGGGAGGTGCGCAACTGCTGCGTGGATGATGTGTTGCAGCGTCTGCCTGAGCCCAAGCCTGCTTACAATACTATCCAGACATTTATGAAGATTCTGGAGGAGAAGGGTTTCCTGGCGCATAAGCGTGAGGGCAAGAAGTTTATCTTCTATCCGCTTGTGGAGAAGCCAGAGTACAACCGATGGATTCTCAAGCACATGAAGGACAGCCTCTTTGGGGGATCGGCCAAATCCCTTCTGAACACCTTTATCCGCGACAGCGACCTCTCGGAGTCCGATATCCGGGAACTGGAATCTCTGCTCGCAGAGCTGAAAATCGCGCAATAGGGGCTCCCTAATGCACTAATGTGCTACCTTTGCAGCATGGAAAGTGCTGTGAGTGTGCTGGGAAGGCAGGCGTCATTGCTCAGGATTGAGTATGAGGCCGAGAAGGAAGCTTATCTGCTTCAGAGCAAGACTATGCCTGTGCAGCGCAAGGTCAAGCGCGGGATTTGCTGGTATCCGGTACGCTGCGGCCAGACTTTTTACAACTCGCTCAACCAGTTAGCGGTGGAGATATACCGCACACAGGACCGCGACGTGGAGCACAGCTTTGAGTATGGACGGCCTGTCTGTTTCTTTACCCAGGACACCGCTAAGAACGAGTCGCGGTTTATGCCCGTTACGGGAACCGTGAGTTATGTGGATGAGGACCGCATGGTGGTGGTTCTGCCGCAGGGAAAGGGAGCGGCCGATATCGCATCGGCCCAGGACCTGGGGGTGCAGCTCTATTTTGATGAGACTACATACAGGCTAATGTTCGAGGCTCTGAATCAGGTGATAAACGTTGAAAAGGGCCGTACCTTGGAGTTGCGTGAGATAATTCACGGCACCCTTAAGACATCATGGCATACATTTGAGCCGATAGCAATGCCCTGGCTCAATGCCACACAGCAACAGGCAGTGAACCGCGTGCTGGCAGCCAAGGATGTGGCGGTAGTGCACGGGCCTCCCGGTACGGGCAAGACCACCACGCTGGTGGAGGCCATCTATGAGACGCTGCGGCGCGAGGATCAGGTGCTGGTGTGTGCGCAGAGCAATATGGCGGTTGACTGGATAAGCGAGAAACTGGTAGATCACGGGATAAGTGTGCTTCGAATAGGCAATCCCACCCGCGTGAATGAGAAGATGCTCTCCTTTACTTACGAGCGTCGTTTTGAGGACCATCCGGACTATCCGCAACTGTGGGCCATACGCAAGAATATCCGCGAGCTCTCTGCCCGGAAACGCGATGAGAGCACCCGCCGCAAGATAAACAGCCTGCGCGACCATGCCCAGGAGTTGGAGCAGAGCATACGGCACGCATTGTTCCTGGAGGCCCGTGTGATAGCCTGCACCCTGACCGGCAGCGCCAATCGCGTCCTGTCGGGCAAGCGGTTTTCAACACTGTTCGTTGATGAAGCAGGTCAGGCGCTCGAAGCTGCTTGCTGGATTGCGCTGCGCCGGGCCGACCGTATCATCCTGGCCGGCGACCATCAGCAGCTGCCGCCCACCATCAAGAGCCTGGAGGCGCAGCGCGGCGGACTGGACCGCACCATGATGCAGCATCTGGCCGAGACGCGCCCTGAATGCGTGACTCTGCTGCGCGTTCAGTACCGCATGAACGATGCCATCATGAGGTTCTCATCGGACTGGTTCTACGACGGACTGTTAGAGAGCGCACCAAACGTAAAGTTCCGCAGCATCCTGGATCTGGACAATCCCATCGTATGGGTCAATACCGAGGGGATGGACTTTAACGAGCAGTTCATAGGCGAGTCGTTCGGCCGCATAAACAAACCCGAGGCGGAACTGTCCATCCGGAACCTCAAGGACTACATCAGCAAGATAGGTAAGGAGAGAGTCCTGACGGAGCATATAGATTTCGGACTCATAAGTCCGTATCGTGCTCAGGTCCAGTACTTAAGGCAGCTAATCAAGGCCGATGCATTCTTCAAACCTTACCGCAGTCTGATATCGGTCAACACCGTTGACGGATTCCAGGGGCAGGAGCGCGATGTGATAATCATCAGTCTGGTGCGCGCCAACGAGAACGGCGAGATAGGGTTCCTTCGTGACCTGCGGCGCATGAACGTGGCCATGACCCGCGCCCGCATGAAACTCATTATCCTGGCCGATGCATCCACTCTGACCCGCCATCCGTTCTACCGCAGACTGTTCGAGTACATCGTAAAATGAAGTCCATTGGCTCCACAATTGCATCATTTTGCATATTCTTGGATTTTTATTGGACAATGTCCGCTTTTTGGAGTATATTCGCTGATTAATTACGAATAGACTAATCAACGTTATATGAAAAGTGATATAAAACCGGCTGAGGGGAAACTGGGAGTCCTTTGTGTAGGACTTGGTGCGGTATCGACAACCCTTATTACCGGAACTCTGATGACCCGTAAAGGACTTGCCAATCCCGTGGGATCTTTCACTCAGATAGGAAAGATGCGCGTGGGACGCGGTGAGAAGAAACAGTACAGGCACGTAGGTGAGATTGTTCCGCTTACCAACCTGAACGATATAGTATTCGGGGCATGGGATGTATTCACTGACAACGCATACGAGAGCGCACTCTACTGTCAGGTGCTCAAGCGTGAGGATATTGAGCCGGTGCGTGACGAGTTGGAGCGCATCAAGCCCATGAAGGCCTGCTTCGATCCCGGGTACGCCAGGAATCTGGTCGATCCGCAATTCGGCCGCGTGCCCGATCCGCTGTGGGCTATGCCTGCCGATACCCGCTGGAATTACGCCCAGAACCTGCGCCGTGACATACAGAACTTCAAGAAGGAGAACGGCTGCGACCGCGTAATCGTATTCTGGATTGCCAGCACCGAATCATACACCCCGCGCAATGAGGCGGTGCATGGAAGCATTAGTGGTTTTGAGGCTGCCATGAAGGCCGATGACCGCGAGCACCTGCCCCCAAGCATGATTTACGCTTACGCCGCACTGATGGAGGGCTGTCCGTTCATAATGGGTGCTCCCAATGTTTGTGTGGACATACCTGCATTCTTTGAACTCTCCAAGAAACAGGGGCTGCCCATAGTAGGCAAGGATTTCAAGAGCGGCCAGACCATGATGAAGAGCGCCATGGCTCCCATATTCCACACCCGTCTGCTGGGCGTTGAGGGCTGGTTCTCGACCAATATCCTGGGTAACCGCGACGGTCAGGTCATAGAGCACCCCGATAACTTTGAGACCAAACGCATAAGCAAGGCATCATCGATAGAGTGGATATTGGAGCAGGAAGAATACCCCGAACTCTATACCGATATATATCATAAGGTCAAGATCAACTACTACCCGCCGCGCAAGGACAACAAGGAGAGCTGGGACAACATCGACATATTCGGCTGGATGAACTATCCCATGCAGATCAAGGTCAATTTCCTGTGCCGTGATTCCATTCTGGCAGCGCCTATCTGTCTGGATCTGATTATATTTACTGATCTTGCCCTGAGGGCCGGAATGAGTGGTGTCCAGGAGTGGCTCTCGTTTTATGTCAAGAAGCCTATGACCTACGATGACGAACGTCCTGTCCATGACTTGTTCCAGCAGTTTGCCATGCTTAAGAACCAGATTCGTCTTTTAGGAGGCTATGAGGCTGATCAGGAGCTGGATTGAGACGACAAGGTATATACATTATACAAAAGGAGTAGAGGGCGACAGGGGTGCCCTCTGCCTTGTTTTTATAAAGTTTTGCATAATTATTTTCCTGATTCATGTATATTGAAAACTTTTTATCGTTAATTTTGCACCGCCGTTAGGAATAATTATACAATATGAAAAATAAGAACAGCCGATTGGAGACGATACGTCTCATTATCTCTGAACAGGACATCAAAAACCAGGAACAGTTGCTTCAGATTCTCAATTCCAAGGGTTTTGCCGTTACTCAGGCTACACTTTCACGTGATTTGAAGAAAATGAAGATCTCTAAGGTTGCCAATACATACGGTGATTACCTGTATGTGCTTCCAAACCATGCTTTGCTCCAGAAAAAGGCCAGTGCGTATGCCGCAGACGGTATCCCGGCCAGCCAGCCCCGCTACGGGTTTGTCTCCCTGAATTTTTCCGGCAACATGGTTGTCATCAAGACCAGACCCGGATATGCCAGCAGTCTGGCATACGATATCGACAACCACAATCTGCCTGGAGTCCTCGGGACGATAGCCGGCGATGATACCCTTCTGATGGTTCTTGCCGAGGGTTCCAGCCGCCAGGAGATTAAAAGGCTGCTTGAACCGATAATCGTATCGCTGTAATATTTGAATAAATAACAGAATCTGATTTTGATAACTGAAATGGAAAGCGGAATTGAGGTGGTGGTTGCAAATGAGTCGCACGAGAAATATATTGACACGATTCTGGAAACCATATCTGATGCTGCTAAAGTGCGAGGTACCGGTATAGCAAAGCGTACCCACGAGTATCTGGAATCAAAGATGCGCGAGGCCAAGGCGGTTATAGCGTTGGATGGTGACAGGTTCGCCGGATTCAGCTATATCGAAACATGGCAGGACAAGAAATATGTGACCACATCGGGCCTGATCGTGCATCCGGACTACCGTGGACGCGGACTTGCAAAACGCATCAAGGACATGACATTCACTCTTGCCCGCATACGCTGGCCTCACGCCAAGATTTTCTCGCTTACAAGCGGGGCTGCAGTGATGACCATGAACACACAGTTGGGCTACAAGCCTGTCACTTTTGCCGACCTGACCCAGGACGAGGCTTTCTGGAAGGGTTGCGAGGGCTGTGTGAATGTGGATATACTGCACCGCACTGAACGTAAGTACTGCATCTGTACCGGTATGCTGTATGACCCGCAGGAGTATCTGCCGGCCAAGATTCCTTCCGAAGTGTTGAAGAGAATAAGAAAGATTGAGAGTAAGAAACAAGACAAATGACATGATATGGCCAAGAAGAAAGTAGTGGTTGCTTTTTCGGGCGGTCTGGACACCAGCTACAACGTGATGTACCTGACCCGCGAGATGGGTTATGAGGTTTATGCCGCATGTGCCGACACCGGCGGATTCAGCCCCGAGCAGCTCAAAAGGAATGAGGAGAATGCCTACAGGTTGGGCGCGGTGAAATATGTGACGTTGGATGTGACTCAGGAGTATTACGCGAAGTCACTCAAGTATATGGTGTTCGGCAATGTGCTGCGTAACAACTGTTATCCCATATCCGTATCGTCAGAGAGGATATTCCAGGCACTGGCCATAGCCAGATACGCCAATGAGATAGGTGCCGATGCCATTGCGCACGGCTCGACCGCAGCCGGCAACGACCAGATACGTTTTGACATGACATTCCTGGTAAAGGCCCCGGGTGTGGAGATAATCACCCTGACCCGTGACCGCAACCTGAGCCGCAAGGAGGAGATAGACTACCTTAACGCCAACGGTTTCAGCGCCGATTTCGCCAAGCTCAAATACTCTTACAACGTGGGTATCTGGGGCACTTCAATATGCGGCGGTGAGATTCTGGACAGCACTCAGGGACTGCCGGAGAGCGCATATCTCAAGCACCCGACCAAGGAGGGTTCTGAGATACTGAGCCTTGGGTTCGAGAAGGGTGAGCTGGTTTCCGTGAACGGACAGAGGTTCGATGACCGAATCAAGGCTATTCAGGAGGTGGAGAGGATAGGTGCCGCCTATGCCATAGGACGTGACTGCCATGTGGGCGATACCATCATCGGCATAAAGGGCCGTGTAGGATTCGAGGCCGCCGCCCCGATGCTTATCATCGGCGCACACCGTTTCCTTGAGAAATATACCCTCTCCAAGTGGCAGCAGTACTGGAAGGACCAGGTGGCCAACTGGTACGGTATGTTCCTGCATGAGTCACAGTACTTAGAGCCCGTTATGCCCGACATTGAGGCCATGCTCACCAGTTCGCAGCGTAATGTGAACGGTACTGTAACCCTGGAGCTCCGTCCATACAGCTTCCAGACCGTGGGCTGCGACACTCCGGATGACCTGGTCCACAACAAGTTGGGCGAGTACGGCGAGGGAGCCAAGGCATGGACCGCCGATGATGCCAAAGGATTCATCAAGATAACATCCACTCCATTGCGTGCGTACTACAGTGTGCATCCGGACGAAGAGAGATAACTATGATAAAAGTAGGAATAATAGGAGGTGCCGGTTATACGGCAGGCGAATTGATTCGCATACTGTTGGGGCATCCCGATGCCGAGATTGTGTTCGTGAACAGTACCAGCAACGCCGGCAACAGGCTCAGTGCCGTTCACGAGGGACTGATAGGCGATACAGATATGATTTTCACTGACCAGCTGCCTCTGGATACTATTGACGTGCTGTTCTTCTGCACCGCCCACGGTGATACCCGTAAGTTCATGGAGGCCAACACTCTTCCTGAAGGTCTGAAGGTGATAGACCTATCCATGGATTACCGTCTGGAGGCTGAGGGCAACCCCTTCATATACGGCCTTCCGGAACTCAACCGCCGTGCTATCTGCAAGAGTCAGTATGTGGCCAATCCCGGATGTTTCGCCACAGCCATACAGCTGGCTTTGCTGCCGTTGGCACGTAACCTGATGCTTAATGACGACATCTATGTCAATGCCATCACGGGCAGCACCGGTGCCGGAGTCAAGCCGGGATCTACAACCCACTTCAGCTGGAGAAACAGCAACATCAGCATTTACAAGCCGTTCACGCACCAGCATCTGCCTGAGATAATCCAGTCCATAAGGCATCTGCAGAGCAGTTTCCGTTCCGACATCACTTTCATACCCTATCGTGGTGACTTTACACGCGGGATATTCGCTACAGCAGTGGTAAGAAACGCTGTAGCATTGGAGGAACTCTACAGTATATATCGCGAGTATTACGCCGAGGACTCTTTCGTGCATGTTGTTGACGAGCCTATAGACCTCAAGCAGGTGGTAAACACAAACAAGTGTCTTCTGCACCTTGAGAAACATGAAGACAGGCTGCTCGTGGTGTCTTGCATAGACAACCTGCTCAAGGGTGCCAGCGGCACTGCGGTTCATAATATGAATCTGCTGTTTAACCTTAAGGAGACTACGGGTTTGAAACTGAAGTCCTCAGGTTTTTAAATAACAATGGCTACAGTGCGGCGCTTTACGCCGAAAGCCAAACGCCGGATGGCAGCCAATAGCCAACAGCCAAATTAAAAAAGATGAAATTATTTCCGGTATATAGCCTGTTTCCGGTGAACATAGTCAAGGGACAGGGCCAGAGAGTATGGGATGACAAGGGGCAGGAGTATCTGGACCTTTACGGAGGTCATGCCGTGATCAGCATCGGCCATGCGCATCCGCATTATGTGGAGGCGGTGAGCCGTCAGGTAGCCACGCTCGGTTTCTATTCCAATTCCGTGATCAACAGCCTGCAGGAGCAGTTAGCAGGGCGTTTGGGCCGTGTGTCAGGCTATGAGGACTACAGCCTCTTCCTGATAAACAGCGGTGCTGAGGCCAATGAGAACGCACTCAAGTTAGCATCGTTCCATACGGGCCGAAGCCGCGTGTTGTCACTCAAGAAAGCTTTTCATGGCCGTACATCACTTGCTGTAGAAGTTACTGACAATCCCAGGATCATAGCTCCAATCAATTCCTGCGGTCACGTGACCTATCTGCCATGGGGTGACCTTGAAGCCGCTGAGGCAGAGCTTGCCAAAGGTGATGTGGCAGCCCTCATCATTGAGGGTATCCAGGGCGTGGGAGGCATCCAGGTGCCTTCCGACGAGTATATGCACGGCATCCGTGAGGCTTGCACCGCCAACGGCACTGTACTCATCCTGGACGAGATACAGAGCGGTTACGGGCGCAGCGGCAGGTTCTTTGCGCACCAGTACAACGGCATCAGGCCTGACCTCATAACCGTGGCCAAGGGCATAGCCAACGGTCTGCCCTGCGGTGCACTGCTCATAAGCCCCATGTTCGAGCCCGTAACAGGTCAGTTAGGCACCACATTCGGCGGCAACCATCTGGCCTGCGCCGCCGCATTGGCTGTTCTTGACGTGATTGAGCAGGAGCATCTGGTTGAGAACGCCGCTACTGTGGGCTCATACCTGATAGAGCAGCTTAAACAGATACCTGGTCCTAAGGAGGTCCGGGGCAGAGGCCTGATGATAGGCATGGAGTTTGACCGGCCCATCAGTGAGATACGCCGACGTCTGCTCTTTGAGGAGCATATCTTCACCGGCGTGAGCGGAACGAACGTAATCCGTCTGCTTCCCCCGCTATGCATCACCAAGGCCGATGCCGACCGTTTCCTTGAAAGCTACAGCAAGGTTATAGGGACCTCGGATTCTTAATGATTATTGTTTACCGGAAGTTCCTCCTTGATACAGTTTTATTTGCGGGAAGAATAGTCATTTAAACAATGTAAATTGCACAATTTATTGTCGGTATTGTGCATATTGTCAGGATTATTCATATTTTTGCATTAATAAGTGAAAATCTGACAGATTAATGCATAATATATGAATATATTTACTCTTCCCGGAAAAGGGACAAGAAGAGGAAACCGTTTCCTGTTCCTTTCATCCTGTAGGGTCGTTTTGACTCTGGTTTCACTGTTCTGCTGTCTGGGCGTTGTCAAGGCCCAGGATACACTAACCGTGTATGACGGGACATCTAAAAACAGTTATGTCCCGGTGTACGGTCTTAACGTTGACCTTTATCAGAAATGCGAGTTTGTAATCCCGGCTTCCGGACTCTCGGATATGAATGGCGGCACCATCTCAAAGATGACATTCTATCTGTCCTCTTCAGCCGCTGACAGTTGGGGCGATGCAAGGTTCTGTGTGTTCCTCAAGGAGGTGGACGTAACCACTCTCAGTAGTTACTCAGGTCTTTCGGATGCCGCTATTGTCTATGAAGGAGCCCTTGACGGTACGCAAACCACCATGGAGATAGAGTTCAGTGATTATTTTACCTACACTGGAAGAAACCTGCTCGTAGGTGTCTATCAGACAGCCAAGGGCACACATAAAGATGTCAGCTTCTATGGTCAAACTGTTACAGGTGCAAGTGTACATGGTTACAACCCCAGCAGTTTGGGCGAAATTACCGCCAACCAGCGTAACTTCATTCCCAAGACCACTTTCACCTACATTACCGGTAGCGGACCTGTTTACAATAAACCCCAAGGGTTGACAGCAGGCGGCATCAGCGATACCGGGGCCACTTTGGACTGGAGCATTTCCTCCAATGCTTCTGCAAGTGGTTTGACAGGATATACCTATCAGTATAAAACTGCTGATGCAGAATGGGGGACCGTAAATACAACCGAAGGAACAACAACAGGCACATCCGTCACCCTCAGCGGACTGACTGCAAAGACCGGTTATGATTTCAGGGTAAAGGCAGATTACGGCATTGACGGAACCAGCGACTGGAGCTCAATAAGTTTCAGGACTACAGGCGTTCCTCAACCCGTAGGTAACGGCTGGAGCGATGGTTTTGAAGGTTCTTCCTGCGGTTGGGAAACCGTTAACGGCGACCTCACAAACAAGTGGGTATGGGGCGATGCAGTGAGTAAAGGCGGTGACAAAGCCCTCTATATTTCCAATGATAATGGCGAGACCAACGCATACACTGCCAATAAGGCCGCAATGGTCTATGCCATTAAGCTTCTCGGTTTCAACGAAGGTAAATACGAGTTCTCCTATGACTGGAAAGCCAATGGTGAAACCTCGGGTGGAACCGGTTACGATTTCTTGAGAGTCGCCCTGGTCCCCGGTACGGTGGAACTCGCCGCTGCAACAGACGCACCTTCCGGCTTCAGCTCTTCGGCCCTTCCATCCGGTTGGATAGCCCTGGACGGTGGCGGAGTGTTGAACCAGGTAACAGACTGGCAAAACAGGATTGTGGCCGTCGATGTCCCTGCCGGTAACTACTATATGGTCTTTGCCTGGTGTAACGACATCATTAATTGCAGCAATCCTCCTGCTGCCATCGACAACTTCAGTGTCAGGCCTATTACGTGTTCCGCTTTGGTGGAAGGATTAAACATTGTTGACATAACCACCGATGGTGCATCTCTTTCCTGGACAGACGGTATAGCAGAACAATGGCAGGTGGCCTACAGCACCAACGTCAACTTTGAGGGCGCGACACAAGCTATAGTCAACAATGCTGCATACGAAATTGCAGGCCTGTCACCTGGCACCCACTACTATGTAAGGGTGCGTGCCTGTTGTGGCGGAAGTGACTTTGGACTATGGAGTGATGTGCTGCAGTTCAACACAGACTGCATGGCAGTCACCACATTCCCGTGGACAGAGAATTTTGACAGTTATCCTGTTGCCTCAATTAATGATCTTTCGGTCCGTATTCTACCAATCTGTTGGAATGCTGTCAACACTTGTACCAATAGTACATATAAGGTTTATCCGACTGTTTATTATTCAAGTTACGACAACTATGCCTGTTCATCACCCAACTGTCTCAGACTCTATTCTTATTATTCCAATAGCGGTATTTCCGATCCTCAGGACCAGTACGTCATCCTGCCTCAGATGGAGAACCTGAACGGCAAGTTAATCACACTTAATGCCAGAGGAACTGATACATTCAGCACCTTCAGGATAGGCATGATGACTGACCCGGACAATGTCAGCACGTTCACGGAGATTGCCGAACAGGACGGGTTGACCACTTCCTATCAGGAATTTGAATACACGCTGACGGAAGGCAGCTATGTGGCCATCATGATAGAAGCTGCCAACAGCATCCTGCCCACCAATGGTGTCTATATAGACGATATCACTATAGATGAGGCACCTGCCTGTCCCAAGCCTAAAGGCCTGACCGTAAGCAACGTGAGGAACCACCATGCGACTCTGGACTGGATTGAGAAAGGCTCTGCTACCATCTGGCAGATATGCCTGAACGGTGATGAGGAAGATCCGGTTACTGTAAATGAGAAGCCTTACACCTTGTCAACACTCAAACCCGAGACGGAATACACTGTCAAGGTGCGTGCTGTCAGTGGCAGTGACGTAAGTCCTTGGAGCAGTGCCGTCAGCTTCACAACTATTGAAGCATGGCCTGCACCTGACGGACTTGCAGTGTCAGAGATTGACAGGACCAGTGTCAAGCTCAGCTGGAATGAGACTGGTGATGCGACTTCATGGGTGATAGGCTATAAGACGGCCGATGATACCGGTTTCACTGAAACAAGTGCCGATATGAATCCTTTCACGTTGACGAGACTTAATATGGGGACTGCATATACCGTGAAGGTGCGTCCTCTTACTGATGACTCGTCCATCAAATGGAGTAGTAGCGTCAACTTCACTACCCTCGTCTCGTGTCCGGCACCTACCGGTCTTGTCGTGAGCGGGATCACCCATAATTCAGCTAAGCTGAGCTGGACTGAGAACTACACTGCCACATCCTGGCAGATATGCCTGAACAACAATGAGGAGGAACTTATTGACGTCAACACTAATCCCTTCATGCTTACCGGTCTGAACTCTTCAACTGCCAACACGGTGAAGGTGCGTGCCGTGGGCAATGAAGAATACAGCGCCTGGACACCTGATGTCAGTTTCAGGACCACGGTTGTCCCTCAACCCGTAGAAAGCGGATGGAGCGATGGTTTTGAAGGTTCTTCCTGCGGTTGGGAACTCGTTAACGGCAACCTCACAAACAACTGGGTCTGGGGTAATGCAGTGAGTAAAGGCGGTGACAAGGCCCTCTATATTTCCAATGATAATGGCGAGACCAACGCATACACTGTCAGTAAGGCCGCAATGGTCTATGCCACAAAGCTTCTCGGTTTCAACGAAGGTAAATACGAGTTCTCCTATGACTGGAAAGCCAATGGTGAAACCTCGGGTGGAACCAGTTACGATTTCTTGAGAGTCGCCTTAGTCCCCGTCACGGTGGAACTCGCCGCTGCAACGCTCATGCCTACAGGCTTCAGTTCTTCGGCCCTTCCATCCGGTTGGATAGCCTTGGACGGTGGCGGAGTGTTGAACCAGATAACAGGCTGGCAAAACAGGACCGTGGCCGTCGATGTCCCTGCCGGTAACTTCTATATGGTCTTTGTCTGGCGTAACGACGGCAGCAATGGCAACAATCCTCCTGCTGCCATCGACAACTTCAGTGTCAGGCCTATTACGTGTTCCGCTGAGGTGGAAGTATTAAACGTTGTTGACATAACCACCAATGGTGCATCTCTTACCTGGACAGGCGGTATAGCTGACCAATGGCAGGTGGCCTACAGCACCAACATCAACTTTGAGGGCGCGACACAAACTATAGTCAATAATACTACATACAATATTACCGGTCTGTCATCTGGCACCCACTACTATGTAAGGGTGCGTGCATGTTGTGGCAGCGATTATGGTACATGGAGTGATGTGCGGCAGTTCAATACCGACTGCATGGCAGTCACCACATTCCCGTGGACTGAGAATTTCGATGGTTATGCCGTTGCTTCAGGCAATTATCCTTCAGTTCGCACTCTGCCTGTCTGTTGGGCTGCCGTCAACACGTGTACCAACAGTACGTACAATGTTTTTCCTACAGTATTATCTTATGAAAATTACGCCCATTCATCACCCAACTGTCTCAGACTCTATTCTTCTTATTCCAGTAGCAGTAATAACGACCCTCAGGACCAGTACGTAATTCTGCCCCGAATGAAAAACCTGAACGGCAAGACAATCTCACTGAATGTCAGAGGATATAATACATCCAGCATCTTCAAGATAGGCATGATGACTGACCCTGACGATGTGAGCACCTTCACGGAGATTGCCGAACAGGACGGGTTGACCACTTCCTATCAGGAATTTGAATACACGCTGACGGAAGGCAGCTATGTGGCCATCATGATAGAAGCTGCCAACAGCATCATGCCCACCAACGGTGTCTATATTGATGATATCACTATTGATGATACTTGTCTCAGGCCCACAGGACTGACCGTGAGTAACGTGAGGAACCATCTTGCAACTCTGGACTGGACAGAGAACGGCCAGGCTACCGCTTGGCAGATTTGCCTGAACGACGATGAAAGTGCCCTTATTAATGTGGGGGGGACAACCTACACGCTGACTGACTTAATTGCTGAGACAGACTACACAGCCAAGGTGCGTGCCTGGAAAAGTGATACAGAGCAAAGCCGATGGAGCAACCAGGTGAGCTTTACCACACTCGTGTCATGTCCGGCTCCAACGGATTTGGCAGTTACGCTCACACAGGGCAATGGCACTGTGGCCGCATTGGGTTGGACAGAGAACGGCACGGCAACAGCATGGGAGATTTGTATTGACGATGACGAGTCAAACCTCA
Source organism: Bacteroidaceae bacterium (assembly GCA_017651315.1). Classification (GTDB taxonomy): domain Bacteria; phylum Bacteroidota; class Bacteroidia; order Bacteroidales; family Bacteroidaceae; genus Colenecus. The sequence continues at coordinate 112,737 of JAGCDE010000056.1, read as the reverse complement.
TCAGCGTAACAGATAATCCTGTTTACAATCTTACCAATCTCACACCTGAGACTGCCTATACCGTCAAGGTGCGCGCCGTCAATAGCGTTGAGGAGAAGAGTGAATGGACCGCTCCTGTCAGTTTCACGCCAACTAACGCTTATTCAATAACCGTGAATGATGGAACTGCAACCAACAGTCATGTTCCTGTATATGGCCTTTATGTTGATGATAAAATAAAGAGTCAGTTCATTATTCCAGCAGCAGATCTTTCAGACATAAAGGATGACATAATCACTAAGTTGACATTTTATGCCTCAACGTCATCTGCCAGTTGGGGAGTTGCCAGGTTTGAGGTATATATGACTGAAGTGGACAATACTACATTCCCGTCCACCACTTTAAAGGATTGGGCCGATATGGAGAAAGTCATGAATGCAGGCACTCTATCGGTTATCGGAAACAAGATGGAGGTTACTCTGGATGTTCCTTACCAATACATGGGCGGCAACCTGTTAATAGGCTTCAACCAAACCGTATCAGGCAGTCTCAGGGGATTTAATTGGTATGGCGTGACTGCCGATAGTGCTTCCTTGGGCGGATACAGTACACAAATATTTCAGCAGAGCTTCCTGCCCAAGACTACATTGTTTTATTATGATCCAAGTTCGTTGCCAACCGTGACACTTACCGAGGATGGCGGAGTGACGGAGTTGGCGACATACTCAGGCCGTGCTGTTGAAGCTGTGTTCACTCGTCCGTTCACTCAGAACGTGGCCTCGACCGTATGCCTGCCGTTCCCGATGACGGGTGTCAGCGGCGGCACGCTCTATGAGTTTGTCGATGTGACCTATGACAGTGCCGACGGATGGGTGGCTACGATGCAGGCTGCCAATCTGACCGAAACGCCCACTGTCGCGAACCAACCCTATCTGTTCATGCCAGGTGCTACAGGTGATGTGACCTTCAGCGGTGTGATTGCCAGTGTTCCTGCCACAGTTACAGCCGGTTCGACCACGTCCACTTATTCCGGTGGCGGTGACTGGACATTCCAGGGCACTTACACCAACCTGGTTTATGGAACTGATCTTGATGGTAAAGTGTTCGGATTCGCTGCTTCAGACGGCGATGGAAAGGATGCAGAAGACAAAGATGTGTCAATAACCGCCGGTGAATTCGTAAGGGCTGCCGTGGGTGCTACAGTCAAGCCGTTCCGTGCATATCTCACCTATGATGGCGAAGAGGCGGCCCTGCAGGCCCCCGGCAGAGACGGTTCCGGTATGCCTGCCATACCTGACCGCATAAAGGTGCGCCTGTTGGGCAGTGACGGCACTGTGACCGCAGTGGGCACTATGGACATGAGGACCGGCAACGTGATGACCGGCGAGTGGTACGACATGTACGGCCGCCGTCTTGATGGCGCACCCATCGGACCGGGCCTGTACATAAACAATGGCCGCAAGGTGATTATTAAGTAAGAGGCATGTAAGCATCCTATAAAGTACACCGATTCTAAGGATATATTGAGTGCTTTGAGTAAGATGGTTAAAAAAACAAAATAATTTACTATGCCTACATTTCATTGGCAATAAAATTTTTATGTTTGCAGAACATAACGTTTTATAAACCAACAATGTATATTTTATGAATATTTACTCTTCTATGGTACAAAAACAAGGAAAATCACTACATTTCCTTGCAGCTTCCAAGGTCATTCTGACCATAATTGCACTGCTGTTCTTACTTGGGACAGCAAAGGCACAGGATCCCAACCCCATTCCTGCCGTTACGATAGGCTCAGGGTCAGAAATTGATTATAATATTCCTACTAATATTAGTTATGGCTATTCTCTGACACAGCAGATCTATACTGCTGATGAGTTGGGCAGTTCAGCAGGTATCATCCAAAGTATTGATTTCTATTATGCAAAAGACGAATGGTGGGCCTATGATCCTGTTGAAGATTTTACTCGTAACTTGGATATCTACATAGTCAGCACCGACAAAACCTCTTTTGAAAATAATCTTGACTGGGTGAATATCACTGAAAATGACCTTTGTTTCAGTGGTGAAGTGACTTTTGATGTTGAGGCCTGGACAACGATTACGTTAACCAATCCATTCTTTTATGACGGAAGCAACAACATAGTGATTGTTACTTATGATAAGTCGAAAGAAACCCTTGGTTTGCTTTATTTTAGTGTATTTGAAGCTGAAAAACAGTCTTTATACATACAAGACGATGGCTATGAAAAGCAAAGTGTTTTTCTGGATCCGTTCAATCCAACAAGCTTTGTTGGTGAAGATATTTGGAATGAACATACTCTAATAGATGTTAAGAACCAGATTCGCATAAATTCTGTTCTTAGTGGCGAAGTGTCAACACCTAAGTCTCTTGCAGCAAACTATACTGGTGGTTCACAGGTGGAGTTGAGTTGGAGCAGTAGTGAGACGAGTTTTGAGATAAGTGTTAATGATGTTATTCAGCCCACGACAGTCACAGAAAATCCCTATACATTGAGTTTACAATATAAGACGGAATATACAGTGATGGTTCGTGCCAAAAACGGTGATAATGTTAGTGAATGGTCCGACCCCGTCACCTTTACCACTGACTATTGCGCTCCTGAGGACATGTGCCAAATTACGTTTGAACTTCTTAATAACACAGAAAGTAATGGATGGAATGGAGCTGCCATTAAAGTATATGTAGTTGAGGAAAATGAAAGCAATTATCTTCTTGGAACAGTCACCTTGGAAAGCGGAACATCAAAGACTACTACTCTCAATGTTCCCGACAGTAAGGAAATCAAATTCGAGTGGATTAGTGCTGGCTCAACTTATTGGGGCTATAATTATGACGATGAGTGTTCTTACACAGTGAAGAACAATAACGGAGTAGTAATATTCTCTGGAGAAGGCGCCATGACTGCCCCTGCCTATTATGATGTTGACTGCAATTCAAATGTAATGCCTTTAGCAGTGCCTACTAATCTGACCGCAACAGAGGTGACTGGACACAGTGCTACGCTTAGTTGGGAAGGTAACAACAACGGTTATGAACTGCTATTGAAACCGTGGGTACAAATAGGCAAGGATGTTGTCGTAACTGGAAAACTGACCACGTACAGCTTTGATTTGAGCAATTACAGCGGCAACGGTTCAATCGTTATCCGCCACTATGATGTGATTGGTCAGTCGCGCTTGCTTATTGATGACATTGTGCTGACTGATGATCAAAATAATACCATCTTATCTGAGGATTTTGAAGCAGACGAGATTTCTCAGGCGATTACTAAAATAGACCTGGACGGTGATGGTTCTGGTTGGGATCTTGGCACTTATGGAAGGTCACAAGATTCTTACAATAATTATTATTTCAACGGAAACAAGGGCTATGATTCAAAAAGTATGGTATGGGATACTAGGCTTTCACCTGATGACTGGTTGATCATATCCGGTGTAAAACTTGGTGGAACCCTGTCTTTCAAGGCAAGAAACTATATCAGTGACAGCAATGAGAGTTTTGGTATATTTGTATGTCCAGATAATGTTGACCCAATAACAGTCAACGATAATTCATATTCGGCTACTGGTCTGTATGCGGATTCCCCGTATTACTGGCAGGTGAGAAGTGTAGAAGAAAATGGGAAAAGCAGTTGGGCCACTGGCTCATTCATGACCTCAAATCTGAAGGTGTTCAGAAACTCGGGTGATTGGAATGTAGATGGCAGCTGGGAGCCCAATGGCGTTCCCACCTATGATAATAAGGTGCGCATAGATGCTGCTGTTACCATTCCTGCCGGTGTGACAGCCCAGGCTATGAAAGTCATTCTGAATGGCGCTTCCATAACCATTGAGGAAGGTGCCCAGCTTAAACAAGGTGCCTCCTCGTTGAAAATGACCATGAAGAAGAGCGTTACCGGCGGCACTGATAATCTCATTTCCAGTCCTGTTATCGGTAGAACTGAAATAAATAGAAACGGTCTTGACTGTGATATGGTTGATTATTTGATAGGTTCAACGGATAAATATGACTTATATGCCTTTGATCCCACATGTACTTTGAACGCTATCCCAGGTGCTACATCAGGTATGGAATGGATTAACGGTAAGATTACGAAATACGATTCTGATAGCAAAAGTGACCTCTTCAAGAGCGGAATGCTTTGGGGTAACGGATATTACTATGCAAATAATGAGAACTTGAACTTCTTTTACATTGGTCCCACATGGTCAAGTTACCAGAATGAGATGCGGGAAGACATGACTTATGACCCGGATTGCACAGATGAACTGAACGGCTGGAAGTTAGTGGGTAATCCTTACACCTGTGACGGTGAAATCTCGTATAGTAAGAGTGGTGCTGCTACTTTCTATAAACTCAACTCTTCGGGTAAAGGATTTGATGTCTATGAGGGTTCCGTGGTGCTGGCTCCGGGAGAGGGTGCTTTCATTAAGGTAACGGACTCAGGTTCCATCATCTACTCCAGTGAGGTTCCTGCCAGTCCCGCTTCCAGTCAGGGAACAGTTTATTATCCGTTCCTGCCCCAGCGCGGTTTGAATGTGCATCAGGATGCAGGTAGTTTCCGGCTGACCGAGACTGACGGGGTGGCCAAACTCATAAGCAACTATCAGGGTGCTACTGATGTCAAGACCTCATTTATGCGCTCGTTCAGTGAGAACGTGGCCTCGACCGTCTGCCTGCCTTTCCCGATGACCGGTGTCAGCGGCGGCACGCTCTATGAGTTTGTCGATGTGACCTACGATGATACAGAGGGATGGGTTGCCACGATGGAGGCAGCTAACCTGGCTGCATCACCCACCGTAGCCGATCAACCCTATCTGTTCATGCCGGGTGCTACAGGTGATGTCACCTTCAGTGGCTTTATTGGCAGCGTGCCCGCAACAATTTCAGCCGGTTCCACCACGTCCACGTATTCCGGCGGTGTCGATTGGACGTTCAGCGGCACCTACACCAATCTGGTTTATGGAACTGATCTTAACGGTAAAGTGTTCGGATTCGCGGGAACAAATGGTAAAGATGCCGTTGAAACAGAGGTTTCTATTACCGCAGGTGAGTTCGTGAGGGCTGCCAACGGCGCTACAGTCAAGCCGTTCCGTGCATATCTCACCTACTCTGGAAGCGATGAGGCCCTTCAGGCACCAGGCAGAGGAGTGGCATCAACACCTGCCATACCTGACCGCATAAAGGTGCGTCTGTTGGGCAGTGACGGCACCGAGACCGCAGTGGGCACTATGGACATGAGGACCGGCAACGTGATGACCGGCGAGTGGTACGACATGTACGGCCGCCGTCTTGATGGCGCACCCACCGGACCGGGCCTGTACATAAACAATGGCCGCAAGGTGATTATAAGGTAAGAATCCTCACGGAACCAAATAAAAACAGACTATAAAATATAAGAAACAGATAACGTTATGAAGAAGAATTATTCGAAACCTGCTTCCGAGGCTGTTGAGATCAGGACGGCGCAGATTCTGTGCGGCAGTAAGGATGCCCCCAAGCGTTGGGGTGGAGAGTTCGGCCAGGTTCCCGGTCTGGATTCTCCCGATGCCGACATGCTCGCATAATTAAAAAAAGAGCAGGTCCGTAACTTCAGGACGGCTCCGTGGTAATGTTAAACCCGCGAAGAATGGTGTATTCAAGCCATCTTTCGCGGGTTCTGTTAACACTTGTTAATAATCTGCTGCAACATAAATAGTCCTCTTTTTGAAAAGAAGATGAAAAAGTTGATATATTTGCAGTTTAAAATTAACCAATTTTAATAATAAGGAGTTTTATGAAGAGAATACTGATTCTGCTCATCGCAGCTGTTCTGGCGGTTCCTGTAATGAATGTTTCGGCACAGAATCTTTCCAAGGCCTTAAAGAAAGAGTACAAGGCCAAGATGAAGCAACTCAAAAAAGGGAAATGGGAACTGTACGGTTCATCACGAACCCTTGATGTCACTCTCGCCAAGTTCTATGAGGCTCTCGAGGCTGATGGGAATGTTCGTGAAATAATGGGCAGCGCCTCCCGTTTCAAATCCAAGACGGTAGGTCATCAGTCTGCGATAAATGACGCTTGCCGGACATACGCCCAGCAGTGTGGCAGTTTTGTCAAAGGGCGTATTGAAAGCGATATGGCATCGGATGTGCTTAACCTGAACAATGAGTTCGACCATTTCTATGCCGCTTACGAGCGTCTTGTGGAAAAGGAGATACAGGGTGAGCTGCAGGAGAAATTCAGCCTGATACGTCAGATTGACAAGGACGGGGGAGACCCGGTCTATGAAATGCAGACCTATTTCATTGTCGATGAGAATGCCGCCTCCAAAGCGCGTGTGCGTGCATACGAGCAGGCCTTGAAGGAGAGTGAGGCTGCACAGAAGTTAGGGTCGAGAATCAGTGAATTTGTCAAGGCTGGCGTAAAGTGACCGTCAAGATCCGGAAAGTTTATGAAGCGGATAATAGGATTGCTCATATTCTGTTTATTACCGATAGTAAGTCATGCCCAGCTTGACTTCGATGCCCTCAAACGCCGGTCCGAGGCAAGACTTCAGGAAAGGAAGAATATTTGGGATGAGTTCTTAGATGCCCGGAAGGAGGCCTGGGGCAGGGTGATAGCCAACCGTGACCTGGAATGGACCGACTTCCTGAGTGGCTCCGAATGGACTCTTTACACAGATTTCCTAAAAAATGAGATTCCTGAACGGCCTAAACCGGTGGTGGTTCCCAAGGTGGATGTGGATATTCCTGTCCAACCCATGCCTGAACCTGTCGCGATTGATGAGGTTACGGCTATAAAGTCAGTATCGGAAGTCGGGGAATTGCCGGTGAACATTGATTCCCTGCCTTGCAAGCCTGTCGAAGTTGAACTGATTGATGATATAAACAGCGTCCGTTTCGATTTCTTTGGCCGCAGATGTTCCATTCCCATAGACCAGAGAATCAAAACATTCAGAAAGAACAAATACGGACAGAAGGAGATTGCCGAGTTCTGGAAAACAGTTTCCGAATACAATTACACTTCAACAGTGAAGGCTCTTCTGGAAAAGAAGGAGGAGATGGGATTGAACGACTGGGGCTATTATATCCTTGTGAGCAGGTTCTCCGGTGAGATGTATTCTGACAGGAACTGTGCGTTATTGCTTACATGGTTCATGATGACTCGTTCCGGTTTGGACGTAAGGACCGGCTACAATAATGACGGAGTAGTATTGCTCCTGCCTACCGGTACCACTCTTTACGGGTTGAACTATCTGAACATAGACGAACGGAAGTATTATATCGTGGCGAATGAATCGAATACCGGTATTTATACATATCGTGGCAATTACGCTGACGGGCGTCAGCTTGAATTCGGCCAAAGAAGGCCGTTAAGGTTCGGCGAGGATTCAATACGCTCACTTTCTTTCACTTTCCAGGATAAGGAGTACAGTTTTGAGTTCAATTTTGATTCAGGACTGATTGATTATTACAACTCCTTGCCTCTTGCACAGTATGAGATTTTCTTCGAAGCCTCTCCTTCGCCACAGCTCAGGAAATCCATTGAGGCCAACCTGAGACCGATTGTGGAGGAGATGGACAAACCGACTGCCCTGAATTTCCTCCTGCAGTTCGTGCAGCTGGCTTTTGCCTACGAGACCGACCAGGAGCAGTTCGGGACCGAGAAGTATTTTTATGCCGATGAGCTGTTCTATTATCCGTACTGCGACTGTGAGGACCGTGCAGTGCTTTTCTCCTATCTTGTCCATGAGCTCATGGGATATGATGTCATAGGTACTGAATATCCCGGTCACATGGCCACTGCAGTGGCTTTGGATTATGAGGTGAACGGAGTCAGATACGATGTTGAGGGCCGTATCTTCACTATTGCTGACCCTACATATCTCAGATCAACGGTAGGACAGTGTATGAGCCAGTTCGGAACGACGCTTCCCACTGTCCACAAGATAGATTTTGCAGAATAGAGTCATGTACCTGAAAAGATTTATAACCGGATTGTTGCTGTTCCTGCCGGCGGTAGCCTGGTCCCAAAGCATCGATGAGATCAGGGAGAGCAGTGACTATATATACGGCGAGGGATTCGGGCGCACTCTGCGCGAGGCCGACAATGATGCCTTGAAGAGTCTGATAAGCAAGATTTCGGTGTCGGTTCAGAGTGATTTCAGCAGTGTGGAGGAGGAGGTGGTATCATCCGAGGGCATTGATGCAAATTCAGCTGTCAGGTCAGTTATATCTACATATTCGCAGGCTACGCTCCAGAATACCGAGCGCATCATTGTCAGGCAGGAACCGGATGCCGAGGTGTTCCGGTTCGTGAAGCGTGCTGATGTATTCAGGATTTTCGAATCGAGGAAGGCCAAGGTCCTTGACATGCTGGCAAGTGCCGGCAGGGCTGAGGAGAAAGGTAAGATTGACGATGCTTTGCGTTACTATTACTGGGGCTATTGTCTGCTCCAGAGCCTTCCCAACTCCAACGCGGTGACCAATGAGGCGGGCAATGTGCTTGTCCATTGGATACCGGACCAGATTAACGGAATACTGGATGGGGTGCAATTCGTAAGGAGCAACCAGAAGGGCAATTACATTGAGCTAAGCGTTCTCTATCACGGGAGTCCTGTATCAAGCTTGGACTATTCGTACTTTGACGGGATGAACTGGAGTAACCTTTACAGTGCCCGGGATGGCCGTGGCGTACTGGAGATGCGGCCGGGTGCATCGACCGACAACATACAGGTCAAGTGCGAGTACGAGTATTACGGCGAGGCTCATATCGACAAGGAGATAGCCCAGGTGGTTGAGGTCATGCGCGGCGGGGTGTTCCGCAACGCTACGCGTAGAGTGGAGGGGGAACTGCCGGAAACAGCGTCGGATGTTGTTTTGTCAGTGCCCTTGACCGCTTCGGCAACAGAATCCGTAACGGAACAGGAAGGTGCAGTGCTTGTTGACCTCGAACCTGAAAGAAGCCCTCTTGCTTGTCTTGACGTGAAAGAGTCGGAACCTTACAGGAAAAAGATAGATGCCGTCATTTCGGCCATAAGGACTTCGGACTACGGTTCCGTGGCCGGTCTGTTCACGGCCGACGGCTGGGATATGTTCAACCGGCTCGTGTCATACGGCAAGGGCCGGATTGTGGGTAATCCCGAGCCGAGCTATATAGCCATAGGTGACGAGGTGGTATGCCGCAGCATTCCCATAAACTTCTCATTCAAGGGCAACGTGCGTCAGTTTGTGGAGAACATCACCTTCACTTTCAATGCGGACAAGATGATAGACTGTCTGGCATTCGGACTTGACGAGCGTGCGGCCGATGACATCCTGCACCATGCGGCATGGGGTGAATACGCCCGCAAGATTCTGACCGAGTTCCTTGAGAATTACAAGACCGCATACTCGCTGAAGCGTCTTGACTACCTGCGTCAGGTGTTTGACGACAATGCCGTAATCATAACAGGCAAGGTCCTGACACGGCCTGAGACCGATGATGCCGGCCGTCAGTATATGAACAACCGATATGTTGTGCTGAACCGCCAGTCAAAGGAGCAGTATCTGCGTAATCTGGAGCGTTGTTTCGAGAGCAATGAGTTCATAAACATCCGTTTTGCGGAAAATGACATAGTGAAGGCAGGCAAGGGCGACGAGACATACGCCATACAGATCAGGCAGGACTATTATTCAAGCAACTATGGCGACACCGGTTACCTGTTCCTGATGGTTGACCTGAACGAACCCAAGGCGCCTGTCATAAAGGTGCGGGTGTGGCAGCCCGAGCGTGACCCGAACTTCACGGGATTGCCTGATTTTGATTAACCACTTCATTTAAAGACTGATGAAACGGCATATTATCACCATTCTGTTGTTTTTGCTTACTCTCTGTGCTAATGCCCAGAGCCTGTCGGTAGAGAGCTTCCGCCTGTTGGAGAATGACCTGACCGCCAACACTTACGGCACGATAGAGCGTGACCAGAACGGTGAGATAGCAGCCCTCATCAAGATAATCACCACCGAGACCGGTTTCGCGTTCGATGGTGGAATGCTCGGTATAGTCAAGACAGTCCAGAAGGTCTCGGAGGTGTGGGTCTATGTGCCGCGCGGCCTCCAGAGGATAAAGATAATGCACCAGCAGCTCGGACAGGTTGAGTATTATTTCCCTATCCCGATTGAGCGTGCGCGTACATACGAGATGAGGCTCATATCCGGCCGTGTCAGAACCATTGTCGAGGATGAGGTGGCCGCACAGTATGTCACCTTCAGTGTCACTCCTCAGAATGCCATTGTGACCATTGACAACACTCCCTACGGGCTTCAGGCGGACGGTACGGTATCGCAGCTCCTCTCTTACGGCACGCACTCCTACCGTGTCGATGCTCCCGGCTATTTGTCCGAGAACGGAATCGTGGATGTGGGCCGGGAACGCATCATGCGCGAGGTCAACCTGAAATCATCGCGCGGAAAGGTTACACTGGACTGCGCCATGCAGGAGGCCGAAATCTATCTCAACGGCACTTTAGTGGGTAAAGGCTCATGGACAGGCGAGCTTGACGCCGCCATGTACCAGGTGGAGGTGAGGCGTGAAAGCCATACCACCCGCACCACATCCTTCACCCTTCAGCCGCAGGATGAAAAGAGAGTCACCCTGCCGTTGCCCCAACCGATATACGGGACTATTTCGGTGACGAGCCAGCCCATCGGGGCTACGGTCTTTGTGGATGGCGTGGAGGTGGGCACCACTCCGCTTCTCAAGGGAGAGATTCTCATTGGCAGACGCAATGTTGAGTTCCGGAAGCAGGATTACCGTCCCTTGACGATGGAAGTGGAGGTGAAGGAGGGTGAGATAGCCACTTTCAACGCCGAAATGAGCAATGTCTTTACCATAACCGTAAAATCCGAGCCTCAGGGAGCGTCGTTAGGCATTGACGGCAAACCCTTAGGCTTCACTCCTTACACAGGCGAGGTTTCATCGGGTGACTATGAGGTCAGCCTGACAAAGCCGGGATATATCCCTTACAGGAATCTGGTTCACCTTGATGCCGACAATCCTGAACTGTCATTCAGCCTGGAGCGCAGGATTTTCTCAAAGAACAATTTCTATGCCGGTATCGGGTACGAGGTTGGACATTTGTCGGGACTGGATGCCTTTGCGGGAGCTTATATAGGTAATTTCAACATTGAAGGCGGATACCTGCTTTCTTCCGCAAAGGCTACGAGAGTGTGGTGGATTGCTGAACCGTCATCCTGGAACGGGCAGGATGGCCTGGAGTACGAATACCGTCTTGCAAACGCAATTGCTGTCCATGCCGGATACGGGATACTTCTTGGCAACCGTTTCCGGGTCACCCCGAGGTTCGGGCTTCTCTTCAACGGGATAGACGGCAAATACTGCGGCACGGAGACGGGGATGGACCACAAGACGTTCGTTGTAAGCGGAAGGTTTGGCGTGCGTGCCGGATATTCGCCTGTCCCGCATGTGGGTATTGTGTGCATTCCCGCGTATGATTTCCCTTTGAGCAAGGGTGAGCTTGCTACCCGGATTGACGAAACGTCGAGTCTCGTCAAGGACTGGTGCGGCGGTTTTTCATTCAGCATAGGTGTGGAACTATTCTTCTGACAGATTATGAAAAGGACTCTTATATCGGCCATATATGCGGTTGCCGCATTCATAATGATTTCATTCTCGTCGTGCAGGGAGGATGGCCCCAGGAACTATACCAACGCGGTCATCAGTCTCAAGCCCATCAGCCTCTCCGTGTCGTCCGGATCGGTCCAGTTCAATTCGTCCGATGCCCAAAGCTCGACATTCAGCGTGAAATCAAATAACATAAACTGGGAGATTACCGGTGTGCCGGACTGGATTACTGTCAAGCCCATGTCAGGTAGCGGCGATGCTACGGTGACGGTTACGGTGTCAGAGAATGAATCGACAATCGGGCGTACGGGAGTTTTCACCCTGAAATCCGCAGATGGAGAGTGGAACTACAGCACCACTCTTACGGTGTCACAACCTAAAGCTAAGTCAATAGTGACACTTGAGACGGACAGGGCTGAGTTTGACGGTACCGCCGGCACAAGAAATATTTCAGTGGAGTCAAATACCGATGAATGGACAGTGAAGGCCGGCAGTTCCATGACATGGTGTACGGTAACTAAGGGCGACGGCAGCATCAGTCTCTCCGTGACGCCTAATACAGGGAAAACATCGCGTGAAGGGACAGTGGAAGTCTCCACTGCCGACGGTGTGGAATACCTCACAGTGGTACAGCGGCCAGCGAGGATTATCAGCACCACGGAACGCCTGTTCCTTGCTGTGGAAGGTGAGTCGGAACCCGTTGCGGTGAGTTCCGAGGCTCCATGGACAGCTGAGACAAACGCTGCCTGGATAGATGTCAAGCCGGCCTCGGGACAGGCTGGGGATTTTACGGTGACGGTTGAGGTTACCGCCAACAATTCCAAGTCCGGCCGTCACGGATATGTCTATCTCGTCCTGTCCGACGAGAACAAGATAGAGATTCCGGTCAGCCAGGATTCCATAAGGTTCAGCATTGACAGGACACTGATTGAATTGCCTGTGTCGGGCGGGGAGGAGACACTCTCGCTCAAATCGAATGTCCCGTGGAGTTTTGCCGGAGGAGTGCCGTCATGGATAAATATCGGGCCGGCATCCGGTGACGGGGACAGTCAGGTCGGGATCAGGGTATCAGCCAATCCCCACATGGATGAAAGGAGTGCCTCGGTACAGGTCTCTCCGGTAAGTCTCGATGCTCCCGAGACTATTGAGATCAGGCAGAGCGGTCATGTGTTCAATACTGATTCCACGGCTCTCTATTTTTCGGACAAGGCGGGAAGCTCTTATTTCTCTGTCGTTTCTGATGGAGAGTGGACGGTCATGTCATCAGCGCCGTGGATAACGTTGAGTCCTGAATCCGGCACCGGCAGCGCCAAAGTGCAGGTAAGCGTGACTGAGAACAGATCGGACACCGTAAGGACGGGTTCCGTGACTGCCTTGACGGAAGGTCGGCAGCTCACGGTTCCGGTATATCAGAACGGCAAGTTCCTGAATGTTTCGTCCAAGGCCCTTGAATTCACCTCCAAGGGAGGCAGTTCCCAGGTCAGCCTGAAGAGCAACAACAACTGGAGTGCTGTGGCAAGCGACAGCTGGATTACGCTTTCTGAACCGGAAGGTAGCGGGGACTGCGACCTGATTGTCACCACCGCGGACAATCCGTCGGCTGCAGCCCGTGAGGGAAGCATAGTGATTACGCCCGAGGGCTTCAATCCGGTACGTGTCACCGTGAGTCAGGCTGCCCGTTATCTGACCGTATCGACAGAGAGGCTTGAGTTCTTCCAAAAGGGCGGGACATCGGAACCGATAACAATTTCCACCGATGGAGTACCTGAAATCTCGACTGATGCTGACTGGCTGACTGTATCTAAGGAGACTGACACACGATTCTTAATCACTGCAACAGAGAATGATGGCGATTCAAACCGTTCAGGTGTGGTGAATGTCAGTTTAAGCGATCTTACAAGCGGTTCCTTGTCCGTGGCGATAAATGTCACTCAGGATTTTTCCGTCAAACCTGTTACCAATGATTATGAGTATGTTGATTTGGGACTGAGTGTCAATTGGGCCACCTTCAATGTGGGTGCCGCCAAACCTGAGGAATCCGGGGACTATTTCGCCTGGGGTGAGACAGAACCCTATTATGAGGACGGTTCTGTCCAGTCTGCATCTCTGGTATGGAAATCCGGGAAATCGGCCGGATATTCATGGGCATCATACAGATACTGCAAGGGGTCGGATAAAACACTAACCAAATACAATTCTGACAGTAATTTCGGATACAACGGTTTTACCGACAGTAAGACTGTTCTTGACAGTGATGATGATGTGGTGCAGCTGATGTGGGGCGGCGACTGGCGTATGCCGTCGAAGGAAGAGCAGGATGAGCTCCGTAAAATGTGCACATGGACCTGGACTACACGGAACGGCGTAATAGGATATTCAGTCACAAGTAATGTTCCCGGTTACACCGACCGCTCAATATTCATTCCTGCCGCCGGGTATTTCGATGACACCAGTCTGACCGGAGTCAACGCTATCGGCTGCTACTGGTCCAACACAATGTATCCGGACATAACGGATTACTCCTGTGTACTCAGTTTTGACTCATATTACTGCTATCAGGACTATGTGAATTACCGTTATGTTGGTCTGCCTGTCCGTCCGGTTTGCCCCAAAAAGAAGGAAGCTGCACATGAGTACGTTGACCTTGGCCTGAGTGTGAAATGGGCCACCTGCAATATTGGTGCGGAAAAACCAGAGAACTATGGCGATTACTATGCTTGGGGTGAAACAGAAACCAAGAGCACTTACTCCTGGTCCACCTACAAGTGGTGCAACGGTTCAAGTTCAACCCTTACGAAATATAACACCGACAGTTCATACGGTACAGTAGATAACAAGACCACCCTTGACCCGGAGGATGACGTAGCCCATGTAAAGTGGGGCGGTGATTGGCGCATGTCCACCATGGATGAACAGGAAGAATTACGCAGTAACTGCACCTGGACCTGGTACAGCAGTGGCAACGCAGAGTTTAATGGTGTGGCCGGTTATAAGGTAACCAGCAAGAAGTCCGGTTACACAGACCGCTTTATTTTCCTCCCTGCTGCCGGGTGGCGCGGCGGTACGAGCCTGTACGACGCGGGAGAGGGCGGCTACCACTGGTCTTCTTCGCTCCACTCTGGCGGTCCGTACTACGCGGTGGAGCTCTACTTCGATTCCGGCTATCACGGCACGAGCATCGTATACCGTAACCGCGGTAATTCAGTCCGGCCCGTTTGCCCGTAGGATTTGTCCTTCCGCCCACTGGCCTCAAGAGCAAGCATTCAGCCGCAGGGCTGCCTGATGCAGGCGGGGTGGCAATACCAAAGCCACCCTGCGGCATCAGACAGTTCTGCGGCTGCCCTTCAATATAGTAGGACAGTCTCGTTGTTGCGTTTGACGACTGTCGGTTATTTCCGGGAGTCGGTTCCCCAGAACATTTTCTCGCGGAGGGTGGCGAAGAAATCGCCTTTTGCGGGTTTTATCACGTTTATCCTGAAGGGGGCCCGGCTTATCTCAATGGCCGTGTGCTCCGGGCAGCTGAAGCTGTTGCCGTCGATGGATACTAAGAAACTGTGGCTGCGGCTGCTTACGTCAAGATGGATGGTCTCGCCGGCGGGAAGGACCAGCGGGCGCATGGTGAGGCTGTGCGGGGCGACGGGGGTGAGGCATATCACACTGGTTCCCGGCGCGATGATCGGACCGCCCACGCTGAGCGAGTAGGCGGTGGAGCCTGTGGGCGTGGCCACTACCAAGCCGTCGGCCTGGTAGGTGATCATGGGGGTGCCGCCCACGCTGGTGGCCACCTGTATCATGGACGAGATGTCATGCTTGAGGATGGCTATGTCGTTCAGGGCGTAGGGGGTGTGGCCTTGCGGCAGACCCTCCATGCTTATCTGGAGCAGATTGCGTTCCTCGAGTGTGTAGTCGCCGTTATGGATGCGCGTTATGGCATCGGTTATGCGGTCGGTCGTTATGTCGGCGAGGAAACCTAAGCGGCCGGTGTTGACACCCACCATGGGGATGCCCTTGCTCCCCACACGGGTGGCGGTGCGCAGGAAAGTGCCGTCACCGCCTATGCTTATCACTGCATCGGCCTGGAAATCATCGCCTTCAATAACGCTGTCGTATGGTATATCCCAGCCCATGTCCTTTGTGAGGAACCGGTAGTAGCGGCTTTCAACGGCTATCTCGTCGCCTAAGGATCGCAGCAGGCTGAAGAGCTTCTGCTCGTGACCGCAGGTCTTGTCCGCCAAAGGGTTGCCGAATATCGCGATTTTCATCTTTATAATCTTTTAAGCAAAGGTGAGCGGATTTATTTCTATCTTTGCTGATTGAAGCATGGAATACTGAAATCTCCGCTTTCCGGCAAAGATAGTTCATTTTATTTGAGTAAAAGGACTTATGACAAGATTAAGTGTAAACATCAACAAGATAGCCACTCTGCGCAACGCACGCGGAGGCAATAACCCGGATGTGGTCAAGGTGGCTCTTGACTGCGAAAGGTTCGGCGCGGACGGCATTACTGTGCATCCCAGGCCGGACGAGCGCCACATAAAGCGTAAGGATGTGTATGACCTGAAACAGGTCCTCACCACCGAATTCAATATCGAGGGGTTTCCGTCGGCCGACTTCATGCAGCTTGTCACCGAAATCAGGCCGGCACAGGTGACACTGGTTCCCGATGCTCCCGAGCAGGTCACTTCCAACCACGGTTGGGACACTGTGTCCAATGTAGGTTTCCTCACAGAGATAATAACCGGACTGAAGGAGAATGGCATACGTGCATCGGTCTTCACCAATGCCGACCTCCGTATGGTCGAAGCGGCAGCTAAGGCAGGGGCCGACCGTGTGGAGCTCTACACTGAGCCATACGCGTCGGATTATGTCAATTTGGGACCCGAAAAGGCTGTCAGGCCGTTTGTGGAGGCAGCGGCAGCGGTGAAGTCACTTGGGATGGGACTGAATGCAGGGCATGACCTGAGCCTTGTGAACCTGGCTTACCTCAAGAGGTGCATCCCGTGGCTCGATGAGGTTTCCATCGGTCACGCCTTAGTGTGCGACGCCCTCTATCTCGGACTTGAAAAGACAATAACTGAATACAAGAAATGCATTATATGAATATGTTTTTACAAACCACATCGCTGGCACAGGCTCTTGGAGACAATGTTGCCGCTGATGGCCAGATGGCGATCCAGATGGCCGAAGAGAGTGCAAACCGTATGAATCTGTTTGAGATGGCTACCAAGGGAGGATGGATCATGATAGTCCTCCTGATACTGTCGCTCATCTGTTTCTATATCTTTTTCAACAGGATTGCAGTCTATAGGAAAGTTACTGTCAAGGATCCGTCGTTCCTGGACCGTATCAAGGATTACATGAAGAACGGTGAGATTAAGTCGGCCCAGATACTGTGCAAGGCCACTAATTCACCGCTGAGCCGCATAGTGGAGAAGGGTATCGGCCTCTATGGCCTGGACAGCAAGGATATCCATGCAGGTATGGAGAATGCCGCCAACATTGAGATTTCAAGGCTTGAGAAGGGCCTGTCAGGGATGGCGACCATAGCGAGCGCCGCCCCAATGATTGGTTTCCTCGGGACGGTGATAGGTATGGTCCGCGCCTTCTGGGAGATGTCCAATGCGGGCAACAACATTGATGTGTCGCTGCTGTCGGGCGGAATATATGAGGCCATGATCACCACTGTGGGCGGTCTGATTGTAGGTATCATTGCCCTTTTCGCCTACAACTATCTGGTGACCCGTGTTGACAGGATTGCCAATGAGATGGAGTATTTCATTCAGGAGTTTACCGTTAATTCAGGCAAGTGATATGCTCAAGCGCAAGAACAGGATATCGCCGCAGTTCAGCATGTCGTCCATGACCGACATCATATTCCTGCTGCTGATATTCTTTATGATAACATCGACAATGGTCAGCCCCAACGCCATCAAGGTGCTGCTGCCCCAGAGTTCGCAGCAGACATCGGCCAAACCGCTGACACGCGTGATCATCGACCGGGACCTGAACTACTACACGGCTTTCGGGAATGATGACGAGATGCCCATCATGTTTGATGAGCTTGCGGATTTCCTTATCGAGTGTTCCGGCAAGGAACCGGACATGTATGTGGCCCTCTATGCCGACGAGTCCGTTCCTTACAAGGAGATTGTGAAGGTGCTGAATATAGCCAATGAGAATCAGTTCCGGATGGTGCTTGCCACACGCCGTCCGGACCGCAAATAAAGTTTAGTGATGAAGAAGAAGGAGAGGGAGTTCAGTTTCTGGTCGCTGCTGTGGACGCTGCTGCTGCATGGCGGAGTGGTGTTGCTGCTGCTCTTACTGCATCTGAACAAGCCTGTGCTGCAGGCGGAGAGCGGCATCCCCGTGGAGCTCGGCGACATGGGCAATCTGGACACAGACTATGAGTTCACGGATATAACGGAGCTTCCCGCCCCGGCCTCCGTGAGCGTGCCCCAGCCCACAGTTCCCGATGCCGATGTCACCATCACCCAGGATCTGGAGGAGACCGTGACGCTTGACAAGGTGGAGGAGGAATCGGTGGCCGACCAGGAGCGCAGGGTGCAGGAGGAGGCCCAGAACCTGATGGCCAATGTGTTCGGTAACAGCCGCAACATGCAGTCAAGCGGCGAGGAACCCAAGCCGGACGATGTTCCCGGAACTCCAGGCTCTCCTAAGGGCAACTCCACACAGGGGGCAACCGTGGGGACAGGAAGCTACGGGACATGGGATCTTGGCGGACGTGACATGCTGGGCGAACTGCCCCGTCCTGCATACGATGGAATCCAGGAGGAGGGACGTGTCGTGCTGACGATAACGGTTGACCCTGAGGGCAACGTCATCAAGACCCAGATAAACAACCGCACAAACACCGCCAACCTGCAGCTGAGGAAGAGTGCGGAGGAGGCCGCTCTGAAGACCAGATTCAATGCCGTGAACGGTGTCAACAACCAGACAGGTACCATAACCTACTATTTCAAACTGAAATAAGCGACGTATCGTATTTTCAACTATCAATTCAAAGACATGGTATATATCTTTCTCGCTGAAGGCTTCGAAGCCATAGAGACAATAACACCGCTTGATATGCTTATCCGCGCAGGTATCGAGGTGAATACAATAGCCATAGATGACGATTTTCTCGTCAGGAGTTCCCAGGGCATTCCATTGCAGGCCGATGACCTGTTCGAGAACACCGATTTCAGCGATGCCGAGATGCTGATACTCCCCGGTGGACAGCCTGGGGCCACGAATCTGGGCAAGCACAAGGAGCTGGAGGCCCTGCTGCGTGATGCCATGGAGAAGGACCTTCCCGTTGCGGCAATCTGTGCGGCCCCTACCGTGTTGGGGAAGCACGGACTGCTGAAAGGCCGCAGGGCTACCTGCTATCCCGGATGCGAAGGGATGCTGAAAGGTGCCGAGTGCAGGGAGTCGTTCGTGGAGAAGGACGGGAATCTTATCACGGCCTGCGGTCCTGCCGCCGCCGTGGAGTTCGCCAAGGCCATAATACGCCTGTTGCGTGGTGAGGAGGCTGTACGGGAGGTTTGTGACAAGATGATGTTCGGCCGTGCCTGATGTTGGACCTTGCCCAGCGTGATGTCAAGTATCTTCCCGGCGTGGGACCTGCAAGGGCCGCCCTGCTGTCGGGGGAGCTTGGAATCAGTTCGCTTCAGGACCTTCTTTATTTTTTTCCATACAAATACATAGACCGCAGCCGCATTTTCAGGATAAATGAGGTGGATGGCGCTATGCCCTACATTCAGCTCAAGGGCAGGATCCTGAGCTTTGAGCAGATAGGCGAGGGACGCAGGCAGAGGCTCGTGGCCCATTTCACCGATGGAACCGGCGTTGCTGATTTAGTCTGGTTCAGCGGTATCAAATATACTCTTGACCGTTACAGGCCGGGGGTGGAGTATGTGGTGTTCGGCAAGCCTACCATCTTCGGGGGAAGGGTGAACGTGGCCCATCCTGAGATTGATGTGGAGGCGAACCTGAACCTGCAGGAGATGGGTATGCAACCCTATTACAACACTACGGAACGGATGAAGAAGGCTGGCCTGAACTCGGCTGCCGTCCGCAAGCTGGTTAGGAACCTTATGGCTCTGATTGTGGAGCCCCTGCCGGAAACCCTCCCCGAATGGCTTCGTGAAAAGGAACGGCTGATGCCGTTGACCGATGCCCTGAGGGTGATACACAACCCGCAGACACCTCTTGAACTCAGGTTGGCGCAGCTCAGGCTCAAGTTTGACGAGCTGTTCTATGTGCAGCTCAACCTGGCGCGGTTCGCGAGTGACCGCCAACGCCGTTTCAAGGGGTTCGTGTTCGGACGCATAGGGGAGAAGTTCAACACGTTCTATAAGGAAAAACTGCCGTTTGAGCTGACCGGAGCCCAGAAACGTGTCATCCGTGAGATAAGGAACGACATGGGAAGCGGCCGACAGATGAACCGTCTGCTTCAGGGCGATGTGGGCAGCGGCAAGACTATGGTGGCGCTGATGACCATGCTCATAGCCATAGACAACGGCTATCAGGCCTGTATAATGGCGCCTACTGAAATCCTGTCCGAGCAGCACTCCGCCAACATATCCCGTTATGTGGAGGGACTCGGACTGAGAGTGGAACTGCTCACTGGCAGCATCAAGGGTAAGCGCCGGGCCTCCATACTGAAAGGCCTGGCCGACGGCAGCGTGAACATCCTGGTGAGCACACACGCCGTCCTGGAGGATCCGGTGGAGTTCAACCGTCTTGGCTTTGTGGTGATAGACGAGCAGCACCGTTTCGGTGTGGCACAGAGGGCAAGGCTGTGGAACAAGAGCGTCATGCCGCCTCATGTCCTGGTGATGACGGCCACACCGATACCCCGGACCTTAGCCATGACTCTGTACGGTGACCTGGACGTGTCAGTCATTGATGAGCTGCCTCCCGGCCGCAAACCCATACAGACGGAACACTACTATGACGGGAATCATACATCGATATATGCTTTCCTTGACAGGGAGCTGAAGAAGGGCCGTCAGGCGTACATAGTCTATCCGCTCATTGAAGAGAGCGAGAAGATTGACCTGAAGAATCTGGAAGAGGGCTTCCTGACTGTCTGCGAGAGGTTCGCGGCTTACAGCGTGAGCAAGGTGCACGGCCGTATGAAACCGGCGGAGAAGGATGCCGAGATGCAGCGTTTCAAGCGGAACGAGACCCAAATCATGGTGGCCACAACGGTGATAGAGGTGGGTGTCGATGTGCCTAACGCAAGTATTATGGTGATAGAGAACGCCAACCGTTTCGGGCTCTCCCAGCTTCATCAGCTCCGGGGCAGGGTGGGGCGTGGCGCTGACCAGTCGTACTGCCTGCTGGTTACACCGTACCAGCTTTCGGAGGATACCCGTAAGCGGATTGAAATCATGACCGCCACGAATGACGGCTTTGAGATAGCCGAGGCCGACCTCAAGCTCCGGGGACCGGGGGACCTTGAAGGAACGCAGCAGAGCGGCATAGCGTTTGACCTCAGGCTTGCCAACCTTTCAAGGGACGGTGCGCTGATAGAACATTGCAGGGAGACTGCCAGGGAGATTGTCGCCACAGATCCGGAACTGTCTTCGCCCGAGAACGTCCTTATGGCCAAAGTATTGAGACGTCTCAAGAAAAGTCCGTATGACTGGTCATCCATATCATGATATTTGAGTAACTTTGCAGATTGTAACAATATCGGAATGTCAAAAACGCTGAAATACGGAATAATGTCGCTGCTGGCTGTCATGTTGCCTCTCTCGGCTATGACGGCACAGGACCAGATGCCTGTCAGGTCCGCACCGGTCCAGACAATGGACCCCGTATTTGTGCCTGAGTATCTTTCAGTTGGTACCGCCGTTGACCTGGACAATCCTGCGGCTTACCTCTATCCCGACTGGAACAACGTATATCTGCATACCTTTGAGGGTGCCGTGCTTCCTGATACTGTAGTGGTCTCCATGAATGGATACTGCCTGCCTACTGACAGTACTTATATAACCGACAAGTTCGGCTACAGACCCCGCCGCGGCCGTTCGCACATGGGACTTGACGTGAAGGTGAAGATAGGCGACACCATTCGCGCCGCTTTTGACGGCAAGGTCCGTATTTCCAAGTACGAGAGGCGAGGATACGGCCATTATCTCATAATCAGGCATCCCAATGGGCTTGAAACGGTCTATGGTCATCTTTCCAGGAGGCTTGTGGATGAGAACGATATAGTACATGCAGGCGATCCCATCGGACTCGGGGGCAATTCCGGCCGTTCGACAGGCTCGCATCTGCATTTCGAGACGAGGATCCTGGGCAATGCCATCAACCCGGAGAGCCTATTCGATTTCCCGAATCACTGTATTGTCACTGATAGTTATGTTTTTACAAAGAACAAACGTGAGGTGTATTACAAGGTTCGCAGCGGTGATACCCTGAGCGGGATAGCAAGCAGGAACTCCACCTCGGTCACGAATATCTGCCGTCTGAACGGCATTTCGAAAAACACGGTTCTGAGAGTGGGCCAGACGCTTAGAGTAAACTGAATAGGGATATGTGTGAGTTGTGTGACAGCAGGAAGGGTGAGAAACCCGATACGGACAGGCAGTTCGAGGAGATGATCGGAATATGCCGGGCTCTCTATGTCAGGAAACTGCAGGACTATGGAGCCTCGTGGAGAATCATGCGCCCCGAGTCCCTCACGGACCAGATCTTCATAAAGGCCAAGAGAATCCGCAGCATAGAGACCAAGGGAGTCTCCCTTATCGACGAGGGGATAAGGTCAGAACTGATTGGCATAGTGAATTACGGCATCATAGCCCTGATACAGCTTGAGCACGGCTATTCGGACTGTGTGGATGTGGATTCAGAGTGGGCGCTCAGGGAGTATGACAAATACTCGAATGCCGCCCTGGAACTGATGAAGAGAAAGAACCATGACTATGACGAGGCATGGCGCGGGATGCGTACGACATCATATACTGACTTGATTCTCACCAAGATAAACCGGACCAAGCAGATTGAGAGCCATAATGGCAGGACTTTAGTGTCGGAAGGTGTCGATGCCAACTACATGGACATGATAAACTATGCCGTTTTCGGGCTGATTAAAATGAAATACGGGGAGTGATGAGGGACAAGGGGAACATAAAGCGCAGTCTGCCTGCCAGGATTTCGGTCAGTTTCTGCCGTGTCCTTGTAGGTGTGGTGTTCATGTTCTCCGGGACAGTGAAGGCTGTGGATCCTGTGGGAACCCAGATAAAGCTGACCGATTACATGGGTGCGCTCGGAATGAATATAACCCTGCCTGATTCCACCCTGCTCATCATGGCCTGCATACTGGCCGGCATGGAGCTTCTGCTCGGGATATACATGACTATGGGTGCGTATATACGCGGGACATCGCTGCTCCTGTCACTGTTCCTTTTGGTGATGACCCCGTTCACGCTTTATCTGGCGCTTGCCAACCCTGTTGAGGACTGTGGCTGTTTCGGGGATGCGGTGAAACTCTCCAACTGGCAGACATTCTGGAAGAACGTGTTCCTGCTTGCACTGACCCTGTATGTGTTCATCCGCAGGAGGCTCTCAGTGCCTTTTGCCCATGAGAAGATACAGTGGGTGCTCACGCTCGTTTCCATGATTCTCATCATAAAGTTCATGGTGAGCAACATAAAGTATCTTCCGGCAATTGATTTCCGCCCGTACAAGACCGGAACTGACCTTCGCCGGGGTGTCCTGCAGGGGGAGAATCCCGGGATGGCCGATTTCTTCATCATGGACAGTAACCTGGATGACGTGACCCCTGATATCCTGAACGAGCCAGGCTACACGTTCCTTGTGGTTTCACCCCATTTAGAGAGTGCGAACGAAAGGAATATAGACCTCATTGATGACATTTACGACTATTGCCGCCGTTGGGGCTACGGAATGTACGGACTTACCTCATCCGGCAGCGGAGCGGTCCACGAGTGGACGGAGAACACGGGCGCGGAGTATGGTTTCCTGCATTGTGACGAGATACCTCTCGAGACCATGGTGCGTTCCAATCCGGGTCTGGTGCTCCTGCATGACGGTGTGCTGGTGAATAAGTGGAGTTATCTCAACATTCCGGATGAGACACGGCTCTCCGGTCCGTTGGATGTCATAGAGGCGGGAAAGGTTCCTGCTCCGGACCCGATGCGCACACCATTGGGCATTGCCCTGCTCTTCCTGCTGCCCATGCTGATCATCGGTCTTATTTCACTTGTAAAATCAAAGATTCTGTAACACTTAAATATAAAGAGACATGAGAAAGAAAATTGTTGCCGGAAACTGGAAGATGAACAAGAATCTCCAGGAAGGTTTGGCTCTCGCTGAGGAACTTAATGTAATGCTGGCTGCTGAAAAGCCTGCCTGTGACGTGGTGATAGGAACTCCGTTCATCCATCTTGCCAAGGTGTCGGAGGTGATAGACCACAAGCTTATAGGTCTCTCCGCCCAGAACTGTGCCGACAAGGCCTCTGGTGCATTCACCGGTGAGGTTTCGGCCGAGATGGTCAAGTCAACGGGTGCCGAGTATGTGATTCTGGGCCATTCCGAACGCAGGATGTATTATCATGAGACTTACGAAATTCTCAAGGAGAAGGTCCTTCTGGCAATAGCCAACGGCCTCAAGGTAATCTTCTGCATCGGTGAGTCGGAGGAGGAGCGTGACAAATCTATCCAGAACCAGGTGGTAAAGGCCGAGCTTGAGGGTTCGGTGTTCAATCTGTCAGCCGAGGAGTTCAAGAACATAATCATCGCCTACGAGCCCATCTGGGCAATCGGTACCGGCAAGACCGCCACTTCCGGACAGGCTGAGGAGATACATGCCTATATACGTTCGGTCATAGCCGAAAAGTACGGCAAGCAGATTGCCGAGGACACTACCATCCTTTATGGTGGTTCATGCAAACCTTCGAATGCGGGTGAGCTCTTTTCCAAGCCCGACATTGACGGTGGCCTGATAGGCGGAGCCTCTCTTAAGGCAGCTGACTTCAAGGGCATCATCGACGCCTGGAAAAAATAGGATTACGCTCCTATGGATAAGAACCTGTTAATACTTGTGATGCTTCTCTTCACGACACTGGCCGGTGCCCAGAACAGGACACTGCTCCAGGAGCTTGAGAGGGAGGTTCCTGGAAGGGGTAATGTCCGGATAGAAAGGGATGTCCGCATAGACAGTCTCATCGGTTATATGTCCGATGCAGGCTCCGGCACCCTGATTAAGGCCAAGGGGTTCAGGATCCAGGTCTATTCCGGTAACAACACGCGTGCGTCCAAGGAGAAGGCCACCAGTATAGCCAACACCCTTAAAGCCAGTTATCCTGATCTTCCGGTATATACATTCTTCAAGTCACCACGATGGCTCTGCACGGTAGGGGATTTCCTGTCCGTGGAGGAGGCGTACGAAACCATGCGCCGGCTCAAGAAGGAGACCACCTACAAGGAGATATACATCTTGCCCAACCAGGAGATCAGGGTTCCGTTATGAGCAGTCTCATTCCCTTTGACGACGAGGAGTCACCCCGTTTCCTTGAGTTGAAACATCACTATGAGGAAATTCTGAAGATCATTGAGCCTGACTATGCCCGTGAAGGGCTTGTCAGGACTCCTCTGAGGGTGGCCAAGACTCTCCTTGACTTCACAAGCGGATATACCGTCGATCCGTCGGCCATCCTCAAATCGGCCATGTTCAAGGAGGACTACAGGCAGATGGTGATAGTGAAGGATATTGATTTCTATTCGCTTTGCGAGCACCACATGCTGCCCTTTTACGGTAAGGCGCATGTGGCATATATCCCGAACGGCTATATCACCGGATTGAGTAAGATAGCCCGTGTGGTCGATGCCTTCGCGCGCAGGCTTCAGGTTCAGGAGCGCATGACCATGCAGATCAAGGATTGCATACAGGAGACACTGCAGCCCTTGGGTGTGATGGTGGTCATAGAGGCCAGTCACATGTGCATGCAGATGCGCGGGGTGGAGAAACAGAACTCCGTGACCACGACATCGGATTTCACAGGCGCTTTCAACCGCGCCAAGACCCGGGAGGAGTTTATGAATCTTATTGCAGGAAACAGAACCTGACACCTGTTACCGGTACCTTACAGGTTGACTACGCGTTCGCCAAGTTTCCTGGCGAGCGCGTTTCTTGCTTTGAGCAGTGACTGGTAGCGGAGCTGCATCTCCTTCATTCCGTCGGCGGATCCGGTTGCGGCAGGATCGGCCATCTGTTTTTCCAGTTCCTTGATGTCGAGGCGTATCACCTCCATCTGATAGTCGGCCATCAGGTGAGTCGCCAGGTCAAAAAGGTGAGAGTCGTCATCCTCGGACTTGGGTGACCTGAATTTTTCGCTGAGCTGATACCTCTCCTCCATCAGACTGGCGGTAGTGAGACTGACGAAATTCTCAGGATGCGACATGAAGAAACGCTCAGGGTCGAACCCAGGCTCCTCCGAATGCTCTCCGAAGAGCTGGACGAACCTTTTATATACGGGGTGACGGAACTCTATCCCGTCATTGGCAAGAGACTGCACTATGAAATTGCCTACGGTGATGGCCTTCGGACCTTCGTCTGTCTCAATAACGCAGATTGCCCTGTTGCCGTAGCGGACTATCATCTGTGCCAGGAGCCTCTCCTTGTCCATAATCGGGCCTAGTCCCAGATTCTTGAGCCTTCGGATTTCATGGCGTAGTTTATCCTCTTCGGAGAGCTCTTCCACAGTCTGGACAGGAGTCTCGGCAGCACCGGCAGGTTCTCCGTCTTTCTCCTCTTCAGGGGATGTCTGTCTGACAGGCTGTTGCTGTGCAGGTGTCTGCAACTGCTCATCGTACGGATTGCTGTAACGTTCTCGCTGCTGCCGGTTGACATCGGCTATGAGAAGTCTCTCGTCAACTTTCAGAAGCTGGCTGCACTCCTTGATATAGACCGACCTTACTATCTGGTCCTGAATGACGGATATGCTTTTTGTTATATCCTTTATCAGTGAGGAACGGCTTATCGGGTCATCGGATGCGTCGGCCATGAGCAGGTTCACCTTGAACCGGATGAAATCCACCTGATGGGTGTCAATGTACTGCTGGAAGGCAGTGGCGTTGTGGCTTTGGGCGAAGCTGTCCGGGTCTTCACCGTCGGGCAACAGAAGCACCTTGACGTTCATCCCCTCGGCGAGAAGCATGTCAATTCCGCGTATGGAGGCTTTGATTCCGGCTTTGTCACCATCATAGAGTACGGTTATGTTGTTGGTGAACCGGTGGATAAGGCGTATCTGTCCGGGGGTGAGCGAGGTTCCGCTGGAGGCAACGACATTCTCCACTCCTGACTGGAACATGGAAATGACGTCGGCATACCCCTCCACCAGGAAACAGCGGTCCTTGCGTACTATGGCCTGCTTGGCGAAGTAGAGGCCATAGAGCTCCTTGCTCTTGGAGTAGATGGAGGACTCGGGGGAGTTCACGTACTTGGCTGTCTTGGCATCGGCCTTCATGACCCTTCCGCCGAAAGCCACTATCTTGCCGGCCAGGGAGTGGACGGGGAATATCACGCGTCCCCTGAAACGGTCCCTGAGTGTGCCGTCATCCCTCTCGTAGCATAGGCCGGTCTTGATGAGGTTCTCCCTGGTGTAGCCTTTTGACAGGGCATGACGTGCCAGAGCATCAGGCTCGTCGGGA
Organism: Bacteroidaceae bacterium; assembly: GCA_017651315.1. Taxonomy (GTDB): domain Bacteria; phylum Bacteroidota; class Bacteroidia; order Bacteroidales; family Bacteroidaceae; genus Colenecus. The sequence goes on along the minus strand of JAGCDE010000056.1, from coordinate 85,436 downwards.
CAATAGCCAAGCTGGAACTTCTCTATGATGTCATCACGGAACCCGCGCTGACGGAAGTAGGCCAGTCCGACCGCGCGGCCTTTCACGTTGTTGAGGAGAATATCCCTGAAATAGTCGCAGGCGAACCTGTTGGTTATGAACATGGACTCGCGCTCGCTCTGGAGGGCTTTCTCGTTGTCTGTCAGTTCCCGTTTGCGGAATGGTATGCCGTACTTGTCAGCAAGCCATTCGGCAGCGTCCTGGAATGACATCTGCTCGTGTTCCATGAGGAAATGTATGGCGTTGCCGCCTTTTCCGCAGCTGAAGCACTTGCATATCCCCTTGGAGGGCGAAACGTAGAATGAAGGGGTCTTCTCATTATGGAAAGGACACAGTCCGACATAATTGACACCCCGCCTTCGCAGGGTGACAAATCCGGACACGACATCCACTATGTCAGCCGCATCAAGTATGCGTTCAACTGTCAGTTGGTCAATCATTCACACAAAAATACGAAAAAACAGGCCGTTTTATGCTTTTTTCGAAAAAAAATGGAGTCTTTTTCATTTTGTTTTTTGAAAAAGTATTTACTTTGTGAACACATTATTAGTCCAATGAAAGAACAAACTAAACCTTACAAGATCAAAGCGAAAGCCGAGAAGAACGCTGACTACAGGAACCTTATTCGTGCAGAACTTGCAGATGAACTGTATGACCGGATTCTGACCATCGTCGTGGCGCAAAAAAAGTACCGTGATCCCGATTATTCAGCCAAGCAGTTGGCTAAGGATCTGGACACTAATCCACGTTACCTGTCAGCAGTGATTAATTCAAGATTCGGAATGAACTATTCCAATCTGGTGAACGGATGCAGAATACGTGATGCAGTCCACATGCTTGTGGACAGACGTTATCTGGACAAGACTATGGAGGAGATAGGGAAGATGTGCGGTTTCGCCAACCGTCAGTCTTTCTACGCCGCTTTCTTCAGGGAGAAAGGGGAGGCTCCTCACCAGTATAAGAAACGGCACCTTTCCATGTGAAGTGCCAATTGACAAGATGTCGGTAGAAGAACAGTTATCGGAGATAAAGAAGATGCTGAGGCTGTCAATGAACGGCACCGCATCGCAAATCATGAGAGAGAGAGGGATAGGCTACAGCGTTAATTTCGGTGTTGACCTTCCCCGTATCAAAGAGATAGCGTCAGGTATTGAGAAAGACAGCCGTCTTGCTGTTGCTTTATGGAAGGAGAATATCCGTGAATGCAGGATGCTGGCGGCTTTCGTCTATCCGGCCGCTGAGTTCAAGGCCGACATGGCTGACCTCTGGGTCAGTGAAATAGAATATCCCGATCTTGCCGAGGTATGCTCCATGTACCTTTTCAGCAGGATGGAGGATGCTTCTGTCACCGCTTTCCGCTGGATAGCTACCGATGAGGAGATGCTGCAGTATTGCGGTTACCTTGTCATAGCGAACCTTCTCAGACGGGGTGGACAGATGAACAGGCGTTTCGTTTCGGAACTGAAAGACCAGGCTGAGGCTGCTGTTTCAGGCGGGAAGCTGTTGCCGTCACAGGCGGCAAGGGCGGCATTGGCCCTTTTGGAAAGAGAGGATGGACAGGAATGAAGAGTTGAGACAGGCAATGATGGCATTGACTGACTATCTGCGTGTTCATGGCCTTAGAAGCACACCTGAAAGGAGTGCGCTTCTCAAGGCTATCTATACGTATGACGGATACTTCAATCCTGAAACGCTGTCGTACGACATGCTTGAAAAACACGGCTTCCGCGTGTGCCGCGCGACCGTTTACAACAATCTCGGTCTCTTTGAGGAGGCGGGGCTTGTACAAAGGGTATGGCTGAACGGCGAAACAGGCTACAGGAGGTCCTGGAGCAACAGGTATTCAATACAGATGATCTGTACCGGATGCGGTTCGGTCGTGGAATGCAGTGACGACAAGGTCAGGGCACAGATAGAGAATATGCGCAAGAAAAGGTTTGTCATGACGGGTTATTCACTCTCCATCCATGGCCTGTGCGGCAAGTGTTCGGCGGCATTGAAGAGAAAACGTAAAAAGATGGAAAAATTATATTCGGAGAAAAATGGAAAAGGAAAGAATTGATGTTCTTCTGGGCCTGCAGTGGGGCGATGAAGGTAAAGGAAAGGTGGTTGACGTGCTTACTCCGCGTTATGATGTGGTAGCCCGGTTCCAGGGTGGTCCTAATGCAGGGCACACACTCATATTCGATGGTAGGAAGTTCGTCCTGAAATCCATTCCTTCGGGCATTTTCCAGGGGGACAAACTTAACATCATAGGTAATGGGATGGTGCTTGACGCCGCTCTCTTCAAGGCTGAAGCCGAAGCTCTCGAAGCTGCCGGAATCAACCTCAGGGAGAGGCTGGTCATATCAAAGAAGGCTCATCTGATATTGCCCACACACCGTCTGTTGGACAGTGCCCTTGAGGCTTCGAAGGGAAGCGGCAAGGTAGGTACTACCGGTCGCGGGATAGGACCTGCATATACTGACAAGGTGGCCCGTACCGGCCTTAGGGTGGGCGATCTGCTCCGGCCGGATTTTGAGGAGAGGTTCAAGGCCGCTAAGGAGGCTCATGAGCGTACTCTCAGAAGCCTGTCATACGAGTATGATCCGGCTCCTCTTGAGAAGGCCTGGCGTGAGGGCATCGATTATATGAGGCAGTTCAGGTTCGTCGATAGTGAGCATCTTGTGGCCGGCCTTATGCGCGAGGGGAAGAGTATCCTGTGCGAAGGGGCCCAGGGAACCATGCTGGATATCGATTTCGGCTCCTATCCGTTCGTGACATCCTCCAATACCATCTGTGCCGGTGCATGCACAGGCTTGGGGGTGGCGCCCCGCAATATAGGTAAGGTGTTCGGGATAATGAAGGCATACTGCACCCGTGTAGGAAGCGGTCCTTTCCCGACCGAGCTTTTCGATGCGGACGGAGAGTCTCTCTCCGACCGTGGCTGTGAGTTCGGGGCAGTGACCGGACGCCGCCGCCGCTGCGGATGGGTGGATCTGGTGGCTCTGCGCTATGCAGTCCGTCTGAATGGGGTGACTGACCTGATCCTCATGAAGAGCGATGTGCTTGACACCTTCAAGACAATCAAGGCATGTGTGGCATACAGATTGCCGGACGGCACTGAAACAGACGAGTTCCCTTTCGACTGTGAGGGTGTGGAACCGGTCTATGAAGAGTTCCAGGGCTGGCTGACAGACCTCTCCAAAGTGGCTGACGAGGATGAATTCCCCGAGGAGTTCAACTGTTACATAAGTTTCATAGAGGACTATCTGGAGACTCCGGTCTCGATTGTTTCGGTCGGACCGGACCGTAACCAGACCGTCCTACGCAAAAAATAGAATAGTTTTTTAGCGCATCATGTATTGGATTATTTTCATAGGCATAGCAATTGCCAGTTACCTGGTTCAGGCAAACCTCCAGTCCAAGTTCGACAAGTTCGCCAAGATAGCGACTCCAGGCGGAGTGAGAGGCTGCGATGTGGCCAGGAAGATGCTTGAAGACTACGGAGTGCGTGGCGTCAGGATTACCTGCATCGAGGGGCAGCTGACAGACCATTACAACCCTGAGAACAATACGGTGAACCTTAGCAGGGATGTGTATAACGGAAGCAACATAACCGCAGCTGCCGTGGCTGCCCATGAGTGCGGTCATGCCGTCCAGCATGCCCAGGCTTACGCTCCGGTCAAGATGCGTTCGGCACTGGTTCCTGCCGTGCAGTTCTCCTCCAGGATAGTCTCCTGGGTGCTGCTCGTCGGTATCTTACTGATACAGGTCTTTCCCGGCGTCATGCTCGCCGGAATTGTGCTTTTCGCGCTGACTACCCTGTTTAGTATAGTGACTCTTCCCGTGGAGATAGATGCCAGCCGCCGTGCCCTGGCATGGCTTGACCATTCAGGTCTTGCTGTGAAAGGTACGGCTGAGCCTGCCCGCGACGCATTGAAGGCGGCCGCATATACTTACGTGGTGGCCGCTGTCAGCTCGATTGGCACATTAATCTATTACTTAATGATTTTCAATTCCAGACGTTGATGAAACCGTCAATTCCAAAAGGTACGCGTGACTTCACTCCGGTGGAGATGGCGCGCCGCAACTACATATTCGATACTATACGCGGAGTGTTCCGCCTGTTCGGCTACAGTCAGATAGAGACCCCGTCCATGGAGAATCTCTCCACCCTTATGGGCAAGTACGGGGAGGAGGGTGACAAACTCCTGTTCAAGATTCAGAACTCAGGTGACTATATGAGCGGGCTGACGGATGAGGAGCTGCTCTCACGCAACAGCCTCAGGCTTGCCTCAAGGTTCTGCGAAAAAGGTCTTCGTTATGACCTGACTGTTCCTTTCGCCCGCTTTGTGGTGATGCACCGCGAGGAGCTGCAGTTCCCCTTCAAGCGTTTCCAGATACAGCCGGTTTGGCGTGCCGACCGTCCCCAGAAGGGTCGTTACCGCGAGTTCTACCAGTGCGATGCCGATGTGGTGGGCAGCGATTCGCTCCTCTACGAGATTGAGCTCATCCAGATGATTGACATGGTGTTCAGCCGTTTCGGCGTGCGCGTGGCCATAAAACTGAATAACCGCAAGATACTGGCCGGTATAGCCGAATCCATCGGTCAATCGGATAAGATTGTCGATATAACCGTAGCCATAGACAAGTTGGACAAGATAGGTCTCGACGGTGTCAATGCCGAACTGGCGGATAAAGGTTTGCCGCAGGATGCAATTGACAGGCTGCAGCCCATAATCAGGCTGACCGGCTCCAACAGTGAAAAACTTGATACCATTGCCACAGTACTGGCAGGCAGCGAGACCGGTCTCAAGGGTGTGGAGGAATGCCGTTCTATTCTGGAAGGTGCAACCTCTTTGGGGCTCAACAACCGGCTGGAGCTTGACCTTACCCTGGCTCGCGGCCTTAACTACTATACCGGTGCCATCTTTGAGGTGAAGGCACTTGATGTTGAGATAGGTTCCATCAGCGGCGGCGGACGTTATGACAACCTTACAGGCATATTCGGGCTTCCCGGTGTAAGCGGTGTCGGTATATCGTTCGGTGCTGACCGGATTTATGATGTGCTTACACAACTGGACCTTTATCCCAGGGAGGCGCAGGGCGGCGTCAGGGTGCTGTTCCTGAATTTGGGGGAACAGGAGGCACAGTTCTGCATGAAACTGCTCTCTGAACTGCGTAGGGCGGGCATACCATCGGAGATATATCCCGATGCGGCCAAGATGAAAAAGCAGATGTCTTATGCCAATGCCCTGCAGGTACCATTCGTGGCAATCGTGGGCAGCAATGAACTGGCAGAGGGCAAGGTGACTCTCAAGAATATGGAAACAGGAGAACAGACTCTGATAGCCACATCCGCCCTGACAGAGGCGGTTTTCTGATTCCCAATTCTCAATTTTCAGTTTGAATGAACGGTGATTTTGATATCAGACGGCAGCAGACTGCATCGGACAAGGAGTTGGATAACGCGCTCCGTCCGTTGCAGTTCAGCGATTTTGCGGGACAGACCAAGATTGTGGAGAACCTGCGTGTATTCGTTCAGGCGGCGCGCCAACGTGGTGAGTCTCTTGACCATACCCTGCTGCATGGCCCTCCGGGACTGGGAAAGACAACTCTCAGTAACATTATCGCCAATGAACTTGGTGTGGGGTTCAAGATAACATCGGGTCCTGTCTTGGACAAACCGGGTGATCTGGCAGGCATACTTACCTCGCTTGAACCGAAAGATGTCCTTTTCATCGATGAAATACACCGTCTCTCGCCTGTGGTTGAGGAGTATCTCTACTCTGCTATGGAGGACTACCGGATTGACATCATGATAGACAAGGGCCCTTCGGCCCGCAGCATACAGATAGACCTTAATCCGTTCACGCTTATAGGTGCCACCACCCGTAGCGGCCTTCTCACAGCCCCGTTACGCGCAAGATTCGGCATCAATATGCATCTGGAGTATTATGATGCCGGGACATTGCAGAAGATAATACTCCGTTCAGCTTCGATTCTGGGAATACCGTGCGACATTGACGCAGCCGCCGAAATTGCAGGACGCAGCCGCGGCACGCCACGTATAGCCAACGCGCTTTTGCGCCGCGTGCGTGACTTCGCACAGGTCAAGGGGTCCGGGAGAATCACCCTTTCCATCGCGAATATCGCCCTTGAGGCGTTAAATATTGACAAGTATGGCCTGGATGAGATAGACAACCGCATACTGACCACCATCATTGACAAGTTCAAGGGCGGCCCCGTGGGGTTGGGTACCATCGCCACGGCTTTGAGTGAGGATGCCGGCACAATTGAGGATGTATATGAGCCGTTCCTCATTCAGGAGGGGTTCCTTAAGCGTACTCCGCGTGGCCGTGAGGTGACTGACTTGGCTTACAGGCATTTGGGACGCTCGCGTTATGCTCCGATGCCGGGCGACCTGTTTGACTGATTCTTAAACTTGCAACGTTTTTGCAACGCTTTGCAGATTAACATGGGCGGTTTTCCGGAATATATAAACCGGAATAACAAATAAATCGCGAGCTTATGAGATACCTGTTCAGATTATCGTTTTTGATTATCGTTATGACACTGACTACTGTTACGGCCAGCGCGGACAAGTATTCCCGCGCCTGGAAAGAGGTGGACAAACTTATCGAAAAGGATCTTCCCGAGAGTGCTGCAGAGGAGATTAACCTTATTTGGGACATGGCGGCAAAGGACAATGATTCCCGCCAGATGCTCAAGAGTGCCGTCTATCTGACCCGTGTGCAGCAGTCATTCGGTGAGAACAGTACTACAGATGGTATAGAATTGTTCAAGACCCTGCTTCCCAAACTTCAAGTCAGGGAACATCAGGCACTTTGTCATGCGTTCCTTGCAAAAGGTTATATGCAGTACAAGCAGTACAACGCCTATAACCTTCAGAGGCAGTCCCCGTCCGACCTGGCTGATCCGCCTTTGGAGATGTGGACTTTCAAAATGATTACCGATACCATCTGCCATCATCTTGACCAGTCCATAAAGCTTGCCGGTGATGTGGGGTCAAGTTATTACGAGGAATTCTTCCCCGGAGGAAACAAGGATGGACTCAAGTTGCGTCCCCTGCTGATGGACCTGCTGATGGATAATGCCATAACACCCATGACCGGCAGGAATCTCGTGAAAGGCAAACGTTCGTTCCTGAATGACAGCCGTCTCTATGGTAGTGCCGATGATTTCCTCAAGGCAGTGGAGAGCCTCGGACCGGATGACGCTGATCTTTGGGAACTGTATGTGGTGAAGTGTCTGACTCTCCATAACATGGGCTCTAAGCCCTCCATCAGATCGACTGTAGATTTGAGAAGGATGAGCCTGCTTTCCGATTATCTGACATCGAACGGTGATGAAATACTTAAGAAAAATCTTGATGTATGGATAAATGGGGCGGTGGCACTGGGCCAAGGCTATGAGAAGAAGGTCAAGTTCAGTTCCATGTTCTATGCCTTGGCGGCACAGATGATAGAGGACCAGATAGCCGGATTCGCCGACGACCCTGCACGTCAGGTGACTCTTCAGAAGACGGCGCACGATATCTGTGCCCATGCCCAGAAGAAATGGCCGAAGAGTGAAGGGGCGTTCGAATGCCTCAGGATTTTGTCTCAGATAGAGAGAAGGCAGATTACCATTTCGCAGGACAGGGACCTTGTACCCGGAGAACGCAATATGGCCATGCTGACTTATACCAATGTCAATACTGTCTATTTCAGGATGGTCGAGGTGACAGGCAGATATGACAACCGGCAGGACGAGACGACAATGCTTTCGGAACTCGGTTATCTGACACCGGTGGCGGAGTGGAGCGTAAGGGTGAACAATCCCGGTGACTGGCTGGAGCATTATACCATAGTGGAGATTCCTCCTGTAATGCAGGGTAAATACTATCTGCTGGCATCGACCGGTCAGTATTTCAACAGTGGAGACTGCATAGCATACGAGTATGTGGAGTGCAACAGCATAGGACTGGCACGCATGATCTCGGGCAGCGGTGCGCTTTCGGGGGTTACCGTCAATATCAAATCCGGTACTGCCATACCCTCGTGCCGATATACGGTGTGGCAGCTGAACAACCAGGACGAACAGGTGAGGGTGGCCGCAGAGGGCTTCTCTGCCGATGACGGATTCATCTCCCTTGAGGGACTGCGCAACGGCCGTTACCTGATGGAGCTGGACAACAGCGGCAGCAAGGGCAACTGCTCTTTCAGCATTCCCTGGGTGAGCGATATGCCTGTCCGTGGCATAGCCCGACTATATACCGACCGTTTCACATATCTTCCGGGTGATTCAGTCCGTTTCACGGGTATAGCATATTCATCGGACGGATATGACAAAGGACTTGTTCTGAAGAACCTGGAAACTGAGATTCAGATCAGGGACATCAACTATAAGGTGTTTGAGCGCATCTCTCTGACAACGGACAGCATGGGTGTGGTGAAAGGAAGTTTCAGGATACCTGAGAACATTGTGCCGGGCAGAGCCACTCTGGTTCTCAGGTGCAATGATGATGGGTGGGATTTCCAGACGAGCAGTGCAATAAACGTTGAATCGTTCCGCCAGCCCAAATTCGAGATAATGATGGACAATATGACGGAAGCTGCCGAGCTGGACCGTCCTTTCACGGTTTCAGGCAGGGCTGTCACCTTCACAGGTGTTCCGGTTGAGGGAGCGACTGTGCTCTGGAATGCGGGAGTGGAGCCTTATCTGCTTCACCCGTTCCGTATCCGGGATGACAACGGCAGGGTCAGGATAGATGCAGGTGAGTTGAAGACAGGCCCCGACGGCTCGTTCTCCATACCTGTCACTGTTCCGGGCGATATCCTTATGAACGACAATTGCAGCCTTAATGTGTCAGTTACCGTAACGGACCTTAACGGGGAGACTCATGACAGGAATATCCGTGTCAGTGTAGGTGTTAAGAAAGTTATTGACATTGTCTCGAAAACCGTCCATAGCGGTCCCGATACTGGATGCGAAATGACGGTGAAACTTTTCCATAATAATCCCGTCAAGGGAAAGGTTCATGTCTCGGTTTCCAGGATTGTACCTTCATTGAAGGGGCTGCCGCTTCCTTTCAACGTTCCCGGAATGAACCGGAATTTGCCGGTTCCGGTGAGAACCTCCGGTAACAAGACAGTGAGCAAGGCTGTAAAAGAGCTGTCAGAGTGTGTGGAGAACCAGAACCTGAGAGAACGTTTCCCGAAGTATGATTTCGGATTCGGGGAGGAGCCTCAGATTGCGGAGACGGTCTTTGACGAGACGGTTGACATTGACGGCGGAGAGAAGGGCACTGTCATCATGGTCAACGGACTGGAGTCCGGAACCTATCTGATACGTGCCACTTCGGACGGTGCTTACGATTTTGAGGATTACCGGACTATTGTTAAGAAAAATGACAACATTTATATTCCTGGTACGGAGTATCTGTGGTGTTCGGAAGCCAATAGTTACGACCTTACGGCCGAAGTGGGTGACACTGTAACCTTGAGGGTGGCGAGCTGTCTGCCGGGTGCAGTAATACACTATTTCGTTGAGGACAGGTTCGGTATGTGCGGCCGGGGGTCGGTCGCTACGGAGGGAAAACAGCAGACCCTGCGGATTCCGGTGACCAGTGAGATGACAGGAATGTTCGCCGTGGAACTTGGCCTGGCGTATGAGGGAGTCAGCAGGAGCATGAGTCTTTCATATATGGTGGAAAACAGGGAAAAGCAGCTTGACATGGAACTGGAGACCTTCCGGGATATGCTTGAACCTGACAGTAAGGAAGAGTGGACAGTCCGTGTTACCGACAAGAAGGGCAATCCGGTGACAGCAGCTGTCCTTATGGACATGTATGACACTGCTTTGGACCGTTACGGATTACACAACTTCCTTTTCTCGCCATGGAATCCGGTTTTTGTGTCGCCGGATGACATAATGAGAGCGGAAAACCGCTATTTCGGGTATTACCTCCCTTGGAACCACAGCTTGGGCAAGGAAAAGGAATATACAGGCAAGAAGGCAATCACAGGTATTCTGATAGATCCGTTCGAGTACTACATGCCAAGGCGGTTGTCACGTGGTGCGGTCAATCTGAGAGGGTCAGCCATGATGAAGAGTGCTGCTGTGAATCAGATGGCTGTGTCTGAAGAATCTGAAGAGGTGTTTGAAGAAGCCGTATTCATGGTGATGGATGATTCTTATGTTCCTGAGAGCACCCTGGGTTCGGCTGAAGCCCCTGCCGTCAATGATGATACAGGGGAGCTGGCGCCAGTCGCCCTGCGTACTGACATGAACCCCACGGGGCTGTTCGAGTATCTCACTACTGATTCCGCAGGTGTGGCCTGTCTCAGGTTCACTGCCCCGCAGCTGCTCACACGCTGGAAACTCCAGGGATTCGCGTTCACGGATTCGCTGCAGACTGGCAGTCTGCAACGGACTCTGATAACCCGCAGGCAGATTATGGTTGAGCCGGCTGCTCCGCGTTTCCTCCGTCAGGGCGACCGCATGGAGTTTACAGTCAAGGTGAGTAACCTGACCGATGAAGCCGTCAAGGCGAAGGTGACCCTCACGTTTACCGATGCCGTGACAGGCAAGGCTCTCGGTATTATCGAGGGTGCCCGGTCCAAGACCATTTCTGTTACTGCCGGAGGCAATGCCGGCACCGGGTTTACAATTAATGTGCCTGCCGGACTTACAGCAGTTACCTATCGTATCACAGCTCAGACTACTGACCACAGCGACGGGATGCAGGAGACCATCCCTGTGCTCTCGAACCGTACTCAGGTGGTGCAGGCGTTGTCATTGTTCAATAACGGCAATGAGAAACGGACGTTCCGTTTCGGTGATCTGGACAAGACACGTTCATCCACAATTGCCGACGAGCAGCTCACCCTTGAATACAGCGCAAGCCCAATCTGGTATGCAATCCAGGCTCTGCCCTCGATGATACGGGTGGATGATCCCAGTAACCTGCGTCTGTTCCACAGCTATATGGGTGCAGCCATATCCAATGACCTGAACAGCCGATACCCCACCATACGTCAGATGCTTGACGAGTGGGCCGCGCTGCCTGCATCGGAGTGGCAGACCCAGCTGGAGCGTAACCAGAAATTAACCTCCACACTGCTTGAGGAGACTCCCTGGCTGCGCAGTTCAAACAGCGAGAGGGACCGCCTTCATTCATTAGCCAAAGCTCTCGGAACGGAGGAGACGGCCCGCGCCATGCAGGAGGCTCTTGACAGACTGCGTGGTGCACAGCAGTCTGACGGCGGCTGGCCATGGATTGACGGATGTCCCTCCAGCCTGCACATCACCGATGAGATCCTTCAGGGGCTCGGGCTGCTTATAGAGAACGGTGTAGTGGATGTCACTCCTGAAATAAGGGAGATGATCCGGAAGGGTCTGGACTACATGGACGCATATTTCTATAAGGTGTATAATGTGGAGCATAAGCCGGAATCGCTGGGGTACAATGAGTTGAGTTATCTTATGACGCGCTCGTATTTCACTTCGTATCCGTTCAGTGGCACAACGCGCTCAAGCTATACATATTTCCTGCGTCTTGCCGAGATAGAGGACACCCATAACCTGAGCCTCTATTTCAGGGCTGAGCTGGCTCTTCTGATGGCCCGTCAGGGTAAGGACGATGAGGCTAAGCACATAGCCGCCACATTGCTTGAACGCTCTCTGTATGACGATGAAATGGGACGTTACTGGCGCGACAACGAAGGCGGACTGCTCTGGCATGAGGCTCCCATAGAGACACAGGCACTGATTATCCGAACCCTGCTTGCCACAGGAAACAGGACTGAGGCGGTGGAGGCTGCCCGCTGGCTGCTCAAACAGAAACAGACTACAGGCTGGTGTTCATCACCTGCCACCGCAGCTGCCGTAACTGCCCTCATGGCTACCGGCGGCAATGTCCAGCTGGAATCGGATCCGGACATTACCATATATGTGGGAAAGGATGCGGTGAAGGCATCGGATTCCAAGGCTACAGCCGGATATACCACACATATCTGGGAGGGTCCCATTGGCAGGGACAAGGCCGATGTCACTGTAGAGAGCAGGACTCCGGGTATCAGCTGGGGTGCCGTCTATAGGTCGTTCACTGAGGAGATGGACAAGGTGGAGCATTCGGAAAACGGAATGACGCTCAAGCGCACTGTATGGCGTGTGGTGAAGGATGCGGACGGCGACCGTCTTGAGGAGGTACGTGCCGGCACTAAGCTGCGTGTAGGTGATCTGTTGCGCATTCAGTTCGATCTTACGACAGACCGCAACCTGGAGTATCTGCAGCTGTCCGATATGCGTGCCGCCACTATGGAGCCTGTAAGCACGGCAGCCGGTTACAGTTACAACTGGCGTGATGACATAGGCTATTATGCCGCTCCCGGCAATACCCGTAACGTGTTCTACATAGACCGTCTGAGCAAGGGGAGCTACCGTATCGAATATGAAGTGAACGTGCAGAAACCGGGACGTTTCCAGGAAGGTATCGCCGTGATGCAGTGCCTCTATGCTCCCGCATTCCGCGCAACTACGTCTTCGGCTACACTGACAGTTGAATAGTTGTCTGAGAGCACTGTAGGGAAATAAGGAAGCTATTTAACGGCAAACAAGACGGTCGTATGTGGTTCCGAATACTGTGATTTGGCCGTCGTGACGGAAACCTTTGCCGGTGTAGAGGCGGTAGGCTGTGTCGTTTGCGGGATCTACGGCTATGGTGGCCAGCGGGATACCTGCCTCATCACGCAGGCGGAACATCTCCCGGATTAAAGCCGATGCTATCCCTTTGTTGCGGAATTCCGGGAGCACGGCGAGTGAATCGAGATAGAACTCTCCGGCGCAGGCTTCATCGTCCATCAAGGGATAGTCGTCACCCACATACCTTCCTATCATGGGGAATGTCAAGTCTCGCATCCTTCGGTACCGGGCTCCGTCGTAAGCTATCATCAGTCCGGCAGGAACTCCGTCATAAAGAGCTATTACGGCATTCTTCCAACTGTAGAGTGTATCCTCACGGCCGCATATTCCGGCCAGATGCTCAATGTGCTCATCCCCGGCCTCTTCTATATGGAGTGCCCGCAGCACGTTTTCGGCAATGAATCGTGCATCGGCTTTCGTAGCTTTCCTGATTTTGATTTCTTCCATCCGTTCCGCTGTTTTCTATTGCGAAATTAGTTATTACATTTGCATATTGTATAAAATAAGGAAGGATATGAAGAACAGAGTTGTTGTTTTGGCACTTGTCTTGTGCGTATTCTGTGCTTGCTCCAAGAGTGAGCCGGGTAAGGTCAAGGTTGAAGGCGGTTGGATACAGGGGACTGTCACTGACGGCCTTGCAGTATATAAAGGTATTCCGTTCGCAGCACCGCCGGTCGGTGATTTGCGTTGGAAAGCACCGCAGCCCGTACAGAAATGGGAGGGCGTGAAGGATGCCACCAAATTCGGTCCCGGCCCCATGCAGAACGGTAACCCTAATGACTACAGCGAGGACTGCCTCTATCTGAATATCTGGAGTCCTGCTGAGAGCGCAGGTGAGAAACTGCCTGTACTTGTATGGATATACGGTGGCGGATTCTCAATGGGCAATACCGCTGATCCCAGCTATGACTGTGAGGCATTGGCACGCAAGGGTGGCATCATTATGGCCAGCATCAACTATCGCGTTGGACAGATGGGATTCTTCTCGCATCCTGAACTGGATGCCGAAAGTCCCAGCCACACATCGGGTAACTATGGCCTGCTGGACCAGATTGCCGGCCTCCAGTGGATACAGCGCAATATAGCCAAGTTCGGCGGTGACCCTGCCAAGGTGACCATATTCGGTGAGAGTGCCGGCGGTATCTCTGTGAGCATGCTCTGCGCTTCACCGTTAGCCAAGGGGTTGTTCCGCGGTGCTATATCGGAGAGCGGCGGTTCATTCGGTCCCGCACGCCCCACTACTTATCCCGGTGAGAACATGCAGACACTTGAGCAGGCCGAGAAGGGTTGTATGGCAGTTGCCGAAAGGCTCGGAGCCAGAAATCTTGAGGAGCTGCGCAAGCTCGATGCAAAGACATTCCTGCCCATAGGTATGAGCGGAGGCGGTGCATGGCCCATAGTGGATGGTTATGTAATACCCGGTGACCAGTTCGAACTATACACTCAAGGCAAGTACAATGATGTGGATGTGCTCATAGGGTACAACTCCGATGAGGGTGCCAGTTTCTCGTTCGGCGGTCCGGCCACTCCCGAATCACACCGCCGTGACGTGGAGGCACGTTACGGCAAGTTCGCCGATGCCCTGCTTGAGGCATACCCCATGGAGAACGGGCGCATAGGCAAGACTGCCCGTGACCTGATGCGTGATGCCGCTTTCGGCTGGCACACCTGGAGCTGGGCCCGCTTGCAGAAACAGACAGGCAAATCCAAGGTGTTCCTCTACTATTTTGACCAGCATCCGGACTATCCCGAAGGCAGCCCCCGTTACGGTAACGGTTCTCCTCACGGCCAGGAGGTGTCCTTCGTGTTCCAGCACATAGGCCCGCGCTCAGAACAGCCAGCCTCCGATGCCGCCCTCTCCGATGCAATGGGGACCTACTGGCTCAACTTTGCCAAGTACGGCACACCCAATGGACCTGACTCCAACCTCCCTGTCTGGCCTGAGTTTGACAATGCCAATCCGCAGGTGATGGTTCTTACCGGCCCCGTTCCTCACGTCGGTCCCGTACCCAGTGAAAGTTCCCTAAAGGTGCTTGACAAATATTTCGAGTGGCGCCGCACGCCTGAAGGACGCGCCTGGGCAAAGTAACGACGAGACTGACAACCGGAATCAGCGAATTTTCGAGGGAAAGACAGTCATCATGAAAGATACCGGAAATAGTGGAAGAGGACTTCCCATTCCACTATCCCCTTCTGTCCCCCCTGAAAAACCTCATTTAACAAAAAAGCATAAAATGAGGCTTTAGTGTAGAGAGAGTCCCGTGAAAAATAGTATCTTCGCGGGTAATAATCGTACGTGCACGTATGGTACTGAACTGGATATGGGTCGCATTCTTTCTGATTGCCTTTGCGGTGGCTGTGGTAAAGCTCTGCATGGGCGATGCAAGCGTGTTTCAGGACATCATGGACTCCACGTTCTCATCGGCCAAGACGGGCTTTGAGATTTCGCTGGGACTTACCGGTGTGCTTTCGCTGTGGCTGGGAATAATGAAGATTGGCGAGAAAGGCGGACTGGTGAGTACCTTTGCCCGCTGGCTGAGCCCCGTGTTCTCACGCCTGTTCCCTGACCTGCCAAAGAATGACCCCGCATACGGCCATATCTTCATGAACATTGCCGCCAATATGCTTGGCCTTGACAACGCTGCCACTCCAATGGGCCTGAAGGCAATGGAACGCATGCAGGAGCTGAACAAGACAAAGGATGTGGCTTCAAATCCCATGATAATGTTCCTGGTGCTGAATACATCAGGTCTTACGCTGATTCCGGTAAGCGTGCTGGTGTATCGCGCGCAGATGGGTGCCGCACAGCCGGCTGATGTGTTCATCCCCATTCTTCTTGCCACATTCTTCTCGACGCTGGTTGGCCTGCTGGTCACCTGTTTCATGCAGAAGATACGCTTCGACAAGGTGCTGATACTGTTTGTGGGCGGACTGAGTGCGATAGTGGCGCTGATTATCTGGGGTTTCTCGCAGCTTCCTGCAGTAAAGATAGGACCGGTTTCCACATCGGCAGCCAACATCATACTGTTTGTGGTGATAATAGGATTTATCATATCCGGCATAAAAGGAAAGATAAATGTGTATGAGGCTTTTGTGGAGGGAGCCAAGGACGGATTCACCACGGCCATCAAGATCATTCCTTACCTGATTGCAATTCTTGTGGGCATAGGTGTGTTCCGTGCATCTGGAGCGATGGATGCCTTGGTGAACGGGATAGGATGGTGTGCCGGGAAATGCGGTCTGGACAGCCAGTTTGTGGGGGCGTTGCCCACTGCTCTCATGAAACCGCTCTCAGGCGGTGGGGCACGTGGTCTGATGATAGATGCCATGACCGCCTACGGGCCCGATTCTTTCACCGGACGTCTGGCCTGCCTGTTCCAGGGCTCGACAGATACCACGTTCTATATCTTGGCTGTATATTTCGGTAGCGTGAACATCAGGAATACCCGTTATGCGGTGGGATGCGGACTGCTTGCTGATCTGGCAGGGATATTGGCTGCAATATTCCTGGCGTATCTTTTCTTTGCGTGAATTTAAGACTATGATTTCATTCCTGACAGAGAACATAAAGATGCCTGAGCTGGACCGTAAAAGGGTCAGGACCTGGATAACTGCCGTGGCAGCCACCTATGATGGCCGCAAGGTGGGGAATCTGAATTATATCTTCTGTAACGATGAACGTATCCTGGAGGTGAACAGGGAGTTCCTTGGACATGACTACTATACTGACATAATCACCTTTGACTACAGTGAGCCGGGGGTGGTGAGCGGTGACATGTTCATCAGTCTGGATACGGTCCGGAGTAACAGCGTGAAGTTCCGCACGTCATACGACAGTGAACTTATGAGAGTGATCATACATGGGGTGCTGCACCTGTGCGGCATCAATGACAAGGGGCGCGGAGAAAGAGCCTTGATGGAGGCTGCCGAGAACTGCGCCTTGGAAATGTGGAAAAACAAAACAATCAGATAATGAAGAAAAGAGTATTCATTCCTGCGGCAATACTGCTGCTCTCCCTGGGGGTGACTGATGTCGCCGGTCAGAGCAGGATGACCGTGAAGGGCTCCCGTCTTCTTGACGAGTGCAGGACACTTTTTGTCCAGGGGGATTACCCCGCCGCAGGAGCATTGCTTGAAGAGTGGGAGAAGGAACATGAGAAGGTCAATCCTACCCGCGCTGAAGAGATAGACTATATGCGTGCCGTGATAAATGCGGAGCAGGACCTGACGCAGGCCATGCCTTACATCCTGGGTTTTCAGATAAAGTATCCATACTCCATCTATGACAACAGGATGATGGCTCTGGCAGGAAGTTCCTACTTTTCGGTTCATGAATATGACCATGCCATCCTCTGTTTCGAGGAGTGTGATCCGGCAGTGCTTGAACCTGACGAGTGCATACGTATGTCCCGCCATTACGCCATTTCACTGTTCCGGAGCGGGAGGGTTGAGGATGGCCTGTTGCAGCTGAACATACTGGATTATATGCTGCAGGGTGCACCCGATGCGGATGTCGTTTTCTACAGGGCCTACGCAGATTACTTTGAGGGCAGTTTCGACAAGGCTGATGAGGGTTTCAGGAACTGTCTGGGCGGACCCCATAACGATGAGGCGCGGCTGTATCTCGCGGAGATGGCCCTGAACGGTTACGGTAACATTGACTATGCTCTCCAGACCGCGACTGATATTGTGGAGAATCCCACCGATGACTATGTGGAGATGGAGGCCGAGCGTATTCTCGGAGAGTATTACTATAAGATGGGCAACTATGACAAGGCTATTGAATTCCTGACCAGCTACATGAACTCTGACAGCAGGTCCGATGCCGTTTATGACTCATATCTGCTTGGAATGTCATATTTCAACACCGGCAAGACGGACCTTGCGATAGAGTTCCTCTCTCCTGTATCGGAGGGGGAGAGTGACATTGCCCAGAACGCCTCCCTCCATGTGGGACTCGCCGCGTTGGCATCGGGTGAGAAGAATATGGCCCGTATGGCATTCGAGCGGGCATCGAACCTTCCCGGACAGCCCAGTATCAGGGAACAGGCTCTCTATAACTATGCCATGCTCGTGCAGGAGACTTCATATTCTCCTTTCGCCGAGTCGGTTACCTCGTTCGAGCGTTTCCTCAACGAGTTTCCGAATTCGGATTACGCCGACAGGGTGAACAGCTATCTGGCCGATGCCTATCTGAACACCCCTAACTATGATATCGCCCTCGCTTCGATTGCCAAGATCAACAACCCCGGCGCATCCATTCTCGAGGCTAAGCAGAAACTGCTTTACCGGAAGGCGATGGACCTGTTCTCCGATGGTAACCTGACCAACGTGCCATCACTCCTCACCGACGTGATAGCGCTTGACCGTTATAATCACAGGGTGGCTACCGAATCCTTCTTCTGGCGTGGCGAGACCTATTACAGGCTTGACAGCCCGAGACAGGCGGAGACAGATTACAGCCGTTACCTGTCGCTTGTCGGCAATGGAAGAAGCGCTTCAGGCGGTCTGGCCAATTACGGACTCGGATACATAAACTATCGCAGGGGTGACTATGGCAAGGCGGAGCAGTTCTTCAGGAATGTGATTGAAAGGACCGGAACCGGAGTCTCCAAGGAGATTGTAGCCGATGCCGCTCTCCGTGCCGGAGACTGCATGTTCTACCAGCGACGCTATTCCGAGGCAAAGGAGTACTACAGGAAAGCGTTGTCATCGAACCGTTCGGTCGGTGACTATGTGCTTTACCAGTCTGCCATCGTGAGCGGGCTTCAGCGCAATTACGTGGAGAAAATCGATAACCTTGACCGCATGGTGAGGGATTATCCGGAATCGGCCTACGTGCCGTCGGCTCTCTATGAGGAGGGACGGGCATACCAGCAGACCGACAAACCTTCGCAGGCAATCAGGCTTTTCAGGCGTATCGTGTCCGAATATCCGACAAGTGACCTGGCTCGCAAGGCTTCGGCTGAGATAGCCTTGATTTACTATCAGCAGGACAATTATGAGGAGGCTATATCAGCGTACAAAGATGTGATCAACAAGTATCCCGGCAGTGACGAATCCCGTACGGCCATGTCGGACCTGAGGTCTATCTACGTGGAGAAGGGTGATATTAACAGCTATTTAGAGTATGCCTCACATATTCAGGGAGCGGTTCCGATAGCTGTGAGCGAGCGTGACTCCCTCACATACGCCGCTGCCGAGAGTCTGTTCGGACGCGGTGACAAGTCCCAGGCTCTGACATTGTTCGGTGAATACCTGTCGCAGTTCCCCAATGGAGCGTATGCTGCCGATGCATGGTTCTATCAGGGTGAGATATACCAGGTTCTCCGGGAGTACAGGAAGTCTGTTGACAGCTATCTGCGTGCTGCTGATTTCAGCAACAGCCGTTACAGTGAAGAGGCTCTTGACCGTGCCGCGTCAATCGACTGGAACAACGGTGAATGGACCAGGGCAATGAACACCTATATCCGCCTGTACGAGAAGAGTGCAAACGCTGACCGTCAGCTCAAATGCCTCTATGGGATTGTGAGCAGTGCGGGAAGGTCGGACAACATGTCAACCGTACTTAAATATGCGGACAAGGCTTTGCAGACAAAACTTAACCCGGAGCAGAAGACCGAGGTCAGCTACTGGAAAGCCAAGGCCTCTCTTGCGGAGAACCGGCCGGATACAAGGGAGCAGCTCGAACAGCTCTCCAGGGACACCCGTTCGCAGTACGGAGCCGAGGCCAGCTATCTGTTGAGCCAGTATCTGTATGACAGGGGTGACAATAACGCCGCCCAGGAAAACATTATGTCCCTGATACAGGAGGGAACTCCCCACATGTACTGGATAGCCCGGAGCTTCATCCTTTTGAGCGACATCTACAAGGCTCAGGGCAAGGAGATAGAGGCCCGTCAGTACCTGCTTTCACTCAAGAGCAACTATACCGGGGATGACGATATAGCCGACATGATTAAAGAACGCTTAGGAGAATGAGCAATATGAAGAGATTTACTGTAACAGCACTTATCGCTATAGCCTGTGCAATCAATGTACAGGCCCAGAAGAATGACGAGCTTCCTTCCAGGTCCCTGACAGTGGAGGGTGACTACAATCCTGTCTTTACCGAGGCCGGAAAGATCATGCCGGCTCCCGAGAAGGAGAAAGAGACCAGGCAGGGCGTGCCGGTAAGCTATCTGACTTTTGCGAACCCCTATAATCAGAGGATACGTCAGCAGATGAATGTCTTCGGTCTTGAGACTGACGATGTCCATGCAAAGAGATTCTCAAGTCTTGTACGTCTCGGATACGGAGTGCGCAACATAAGCGACGGTCTTCTGGATTTGGGATGGAAGATAACGGACAAGGACTATTTAAGAGTGTCCGGCAATATGGACGGATGGAAATCCAAACTTGACAGGAACTGGAAATCCGAAATGTTCAACAGCAGCATCTCGGCCGGGTTCACGCACCGTTTCAGGCTATTCGAGGCCTCACTCAGGGCAGGTTACGGCTATTCCCGTTACAACTATATGCCTGGCAGCAAGATGGACTCTGTCAAGCTGGCGGCGAGCAATCTGTTCCAGAATGTCAGGCAGGGTGAACTGTCCGGATATATCAGCACCAATACCGAGAATGACGTGAGTTTCTATCTGAGCGGATCCGGGGAATGGATGATAAGGGACGGCCTTAATGTGAACGGGAAAGTAAGGAGCAACAAGGAGGGACTGGTAAGGCTGGGTGCCGGATTCAACAAGAGACTGGAAAAGGGTAGCCTTACCCTTGACTATCGCCAGAAAACCGCAGTGTATAGTTGGACCGGAATGGATGATTCAAGGTACAGCGGCTTCACCACCTTTACGTTATCTCCGGTATGGCACTATTTCAAAGGTGACTGGGAAGTTGACCTTGGAGCCAATATCGATCTGAGGACAGATGCAGGTGACCTGTTCCATGCATCGCCTGTAGCGAGGGTTTCATACGGCATCCTTGACAACCTGAAGATAACAGGCAGCATGAGCGGCGGTCTTGTCGAGCATGACATGCGCAGGTTAGCTGTGATTTCGCCCTATTGGTCCGAGCAGGAACGTATCCGTGACGGATATACAACCTTTGACGCATTGGCGGGGCTGAGCTATTCCGAACCTTCCCGAATCTCCTCATTCCTCGGTGCAGGCTACAGATATACTGTCGATGAGATATTCCAGGTGGCCGACGATTCGCTGCTTGTGACATCGGTCCTCAAGCAGCAGGATGCCAAGGTCTTTTATGTGAAAGGCGCTGTGGACTGGATGATCCAGGACAGGGCTCAGTTCAAGCTGGATTTCATATATAACAACTATATCGGCTCATATATGGGGTACAAGATGCAGCTGAAGCCTGCAATTGATGCCACTCTGTTCGGTAAGTACAACATAATGAAGGGGCTTGATGCCATGCTCACCTACAGGCTTATGGGATTCCATAGAGTCTCCGGTGAGGCTATGCCGATTGTCAATGACCTCTCTGTGACGGCTGATTACGACATGGGCGGAAACCTGTCGTTCTACGCGACAATCAAGCACATGCTCGGAGGCGACTTCTACTATTATGCCGGATACCGGACACTGAAGCCTTCCATCCTGGTGGGAGCGACGTGGAGATTCTGAAAATTTTATTAATAATATTAATAAGGTGGACGGGCAGAACTTTTTCTGTCCGTCCGGTGTTTCAGTATTACATTTTTTATTCTACTTTTGCCGCGCCGAAAGGCAGGATGATTATTCAGTTGATTGATAAAATGCAGAAAAATCTTGTTATTGTCGAATCGCCGGCAAAAGCGAAAACCATTGAGAAGTTCTTAGGCCCGGATTATAAGGTTATGTCCAGTTACGGTCATATCTGTGACCTTAAGAAAAAGGATTTGAGTATTGATATTGAAACGTTCGAACCGATTTACGAGATTCCTGCGGACAAGAAAAGGATAGTGAGCGAACTCAAGGAAGCTGCAGGAAAGGCTTCGATGGTCTGGCTTGCTTCCGATGAGGACCGCGAAGGAGAGGCCATCAGTTGGCATCTGTTCGACACTCTCGGACTTAAACCGGAGAAAACCAAGAGGATAGTTTTCCATGAGATTACCAAGAGCGCCATACTTCATGCGATAGAGAATCCCCGTGACATCGACATTAATCTTGTATATGCACAGCAGGCACGAAGAGTGCTCGACCGTATCGTGGGCTTCAAGCTCTCCCCGGTGCTGTGGCGCAAGGTAAAGCCATCGCTTTCGGCCGGTCGTGTGCAGTCAGTGGCTGTAAGGCTTATCGTGGAGAGAGAGAGGGAGATCCGGGATTTTGTTCCTGAGGCATTCTATAAGGTTGTTGCAGTCTTTAAGGTGCAGGACAGCGAAGGCTCCTTCCAGGATATCCGCGCTGATTACAGTGAACGTTTCCGGAGCAAGGAGGAGGCGGAGCGTTTCCTTGAAAAGTGCAGGAATACCGGTTTCAGCGTGAGCGACATCACCAAGAAGCCTCTTCACAAACAGCCAGCACCGCCTTTCACGACATCGACCATGCAGCAGGAGGCCATGCGCAAATACGGTTTCACGGTCATCCAGACGATGATGCTTGCACAGCGTCTCTATGAATCCGGAAAGATTACCTATATGCGTACCGATTCTTTCAACCTTTCGTCCCTCTGCATAAATTCCTGCCGTAAGGAGATCACGGAGACCATGGGAGAGGAGTATGTAAAGAGCCGTCAGTTTACGCAGAAGGCAAAAGGGGCCCAGGAGGCTCATGAGGCCATCCGTCCCACCTATATGCATGACCAGACAATTGAGGGCTCCGCCCCCGAGAAAAAACTGTATGAACTGATTTGGAAGCGTACCATCGCCTCCCA
Source organism: Bacteroidaceae bacterium (assembly GCA_017651315.1). GTDB lineage: Bacteria > Bacteroidota > Bacteroidia > Bacteroidales > Bacteroidaceae > Colenecus. The sequence goes on along the minus strand of JAGCDE010000056.1, from coordinate 62,846 downwards.
GATGTCCGATGCAGAAACAGAGAAGACTACGGTGTCCATCACTTCGCCTGACATAGACGGCTGTTTTGTCATAACGGGTGAGGTGATCAAGTTTGACGGTTTTCTCAAGGTATATCGTGAAACGCACGATGATGATGTGCCCGATAATGCCGATTCCCGCACACTTCCTGAGTTCAGCAGAGGGGAGCATCTTGATTTTGAACAGATTGTCGCAGTTGAGAGGTTCACCCAGCATCCTCAGCGTTACAACGAGGCCGCGCTCGTACACAAGCTTGAGGAGCTCGGGATAGGCCGTCCTTCCACTTACGCCCCGACCATAGGTACCATCCAGCAGCGCGAATACGTGCTTCGCGAAGATATCCAGGGCCAAACCAGGACCAGCAATATGATCCGCCTGGAGAATGGCAGGATTGCGGAACAGACCGTCGTGGAGAACTGGGGTTCTGAAAAAGCCAAACTCAGACCAACAGACATAGGTATTGTGGTGAATGATTTCCTTATGCAGTATTTCCCTGACATATTGAACTATAACTTTACCGCCCAGGTCGAGAAGGAGTTTGACGAGATAGCCGATGGCGACAAGCAGTGGAAGAGTGTCATCAGTGACTTTTATGACAAGTTCAGCCCTTCAGTCGATAATGCCATATCGATGAAGAACGAACATAAGGTCGGAGAGCGTGTCTTGGGAAAGGACCCCGTATCAGGCAAGCCGGTTTCAGCCAAGATAGGCCGGTACGGCCCTGTAGTTCAGATCGGCAGTGCCGAGGATGAGGAAAAACCCAGGTTCGCACAGCTCAACAAGGACCAGACTCTTGAGTCCATCACTCTTGAGCAGGCTCTCAACCTGTTCCGTCTGCCACGTACTTTAGGCGAGTATGAAGGCTTGGAGGTTGTCGTGAGTACCGGCAGGTTCGGTCCTTATGTCCGTCAAGGGAAATTCTACGTGTCACTTGATGATTCCATCGACCCCCTGGGCATAACTCTTGAGGATGCCATAGAGCTTATAAAAAACAAGCATGAGTCTGAGTTGAAGAAGGTTCTGAAGTCATTCCCTGAAGATCCTGAGGTTGAGATAATGAACGGTCGTTATGGAGCGTATATCTCATTCCAGGGCAGTAATTACAAGATACCCAAGAATACGGAGCCGTCAGAGCTGACGGCCGGGGAATGCAGGGAACTGATAAAGAAGCAGATTGCCAAGACAGGGTCGGCACCCAAACGTCGGATCTTCAAGACCAGGAAATGATAAGGATATTCCTGACCGGATTCATGGGAGCCGGCAAGACTACCCTTGGAAAGGCTCTGGCAAGGCATCTTGGAGTTACTTTCCATGATTTGGACCAGTATATAGAGTGCAGGTACATGATGAGTGTGAGCGCTCTGTTCGCCAAGTACGGGGAACAGGGTTTCCGCAGTATCGAGAGCCGTCTGTTGCATGAGGTAGGTGAGTTCGAGGATGTGGTTGTTTCATGTGGGGGGTCAACTCCCCTTATCGGTGACAACATGGCGTATATGCTCCGACAGGGGCAGACGGTATATCTCAAATGCAATCTTGAGACTCTTGTCCGGCGGCTGAAGGTGGCCCGTGCCAAGAGGCCGCTAATAGCCTCCATGGATGATGAACAGTTGCGTCTCTATATCGAATCGGAGACCGCAAGGCGTGAGCCAGGGTATCTGAAGGCCGAATACATCTGTCCCGGAGACCGTCTTGAAACCCGAGACCAGATATCCGAAACGGTAGAATATATTGAGAATCTCCTTAACCTGAAGAAAACCTGAAATAATATGAAGCAGTCGCTGGTCATAGTAAAAGTCGGAGGCAAGATAGTTGAAGAGCCTGAAACCCTCGGAAAGCTCCTGGACGATTTCAATTCCATTCCCGGAAACAAGCTGCTTGTCCATGGCGGCGGACGTTCGGCAACCGCACTGGCGGAGAAACTTGGTATAGAGAGCCGTATGGTCAATGGTCGCAGGATAACCGATTCGGCCATGCTTGATGTAGTGACTATGGTTTATGGCGGTCTTGTGAACAAGAATATCGTGGCCGGAATGCAGGCACGCGGTATGAACGCGATAGGTCTGTCCGGTACGGACTGCAACGTGATGCTGTCGGACAAACGCCCCGTCAAGGATATTGACTATGGTTTTGTGGGCGATGTCAGGAGTGTCAATGCAGGATTCCTTGCCTCGCTGATAGAACAGGGTATAATACCTGTCCTTGCCCCGCTTACCCATGACGGGAGAGGGCAGCTTCTCAACACCAATGCCGACACTATAGCAGGTGAGGCGGCAAAAGCCCTCGCATCGGCATTCAGGGTCACGCTGATATACTGTTTTGAGAAACCGGGGGTACTTATGGATGAGAACGATGACAACAGCGTCATCCCATATCTCTCCTATTATGATTTTCCGAGACTTGTCCAGGACGGCACCATAAGCGGTGGAATGATACCCAAGATCCAGAATGCATTCGAGGCCCTGCAGGCAGGTGTTTCATCTGTCCTTATCACCAAGGCCGGTAACCTGGACAGACTTACCGGAACCACTATTGCCCTTTGACGGGTTCCGGCTCCGTTTCGGGTGTCTCGTCTATCCGTAAAAACTCTCTGTTTTTCCGGCTTACTGAAGCAACCGTCCAGACCAGCAGAATACCTGCCACAAGACAGGCTGCAAGTATCGCCTCGCCTTGCGGGTCGCCCAGGTCAGGCTGGGCGCCGCCAGTCCTTATGGAAATGAATGATATAGTGTTGTTGAGGATATGGATGATGACCGGGACAATCAGGCTCCCGGTAGCGCAGTATAACCATCCCAGGATAATTCCGGCCGGGAAGGCGAACACCACCTGTGCGGGGTTTAAGTGGATGACTGCGAAAATAAGTGCTGATAGCAGTATTCCCGTCCACATCCTTCCGCTTCTCCGCCACAGGTCACGGAGTATGATACGGCGCATCATGACTTCCTCTGCAATCGGTCCTATGATACAGATAGCGAAGAATCCCCAGACCGTTTCGGTAAACTTTCCCATGTCCTGCTCCAGCAGGTCCGGTATCTCAAACTGGGCTTGTATGATATCGATTGCATAGAACAGGCTTATTCCGGCTATAACAGAGGCGATGGCCGTGAACAACCGGGGGACGGGAAGGACTATTTCCTTGAATTTGAAATATCCGAGTATCCTGAACACGATCAGTTCACCTGCCTGACTTAACAGAAGCACCATCATGACAGTGAGGTTCCTGATGTCATCCTGGTCCATGCCGGTCAGGATTCCGACAGGCAGCATGATGAGTGAAGCTGGCAGCATGCAAATGAATTGCATTGCAACCCAGATAAGAATCGTGGAAAGGGTTTTCTTGTTCTTGAACATAAGAATCTGTTATATTTTATCTCCCGATGGTCTCCCTGACGTTCTTCCGGTCCGATTCGAGCTGTCTTGCAAGATTCCCGGGCGAATCAAAACGTTTCTCCGGGCGCAGGAAATCCACGAACTGGAGCGTCAGCTCATGGAAATAGATGTCCCTGTCAAAATCAAGCAGATGCGCCTCAATGGTACGGGCCTTACCCTGGAAGGTGGGCCTGTAGCCGATGTTGACCATAGCCGGGCGGGTCTCGCCATCGACCGTGGCCAGAGCCGAATAGACACCGTCGGCAGGAACCTGCATATATTCGCAGTACGGACCAAGGTTGGCAGTGGGGAATCCCATCCTGCGTCCGTTCTGAAGTCCATGGATTACTCTTCCTGAGATTGCATAGCGGTATCCGAGCATAGCGTTCACATCCCTGATGCTGCCGTTTGCAAGTTCGTGGCGGATCCTGGAGCTGCTTATTGGAAATCCCTTGTATTCAAGGGCGTCCGATACGGTCACCTCCATTCCTATTTCCCGGCCTATCCTGCGGTAGTCATCGGCGGTACTGTTGATGTCATGACCGAAATGATGGTCGTGCCCCACCATGAGCAGGCTTACACCAAGTCTTTTCTGAAGGAATGATTCCATGAAGCTGCGGGCATCCATAAGTGACAGTTCCGTAGTGAAATGCAGGGGCAGGCACAGGTCGATACCTGTATTTTCGATCATTATGATCTTTGTTTCCGGTGCAAGAAGCAGTTTGGGACGGTAATCTGTCTGAAGGATCTGCCGCGGATGCTCTATGAATGTTACGGCCATACTCTTGAGGCCGTGTTCCGCGGCAGTCACTCTGAGATGCTCCAGTAAATGCCGATGTCCCAGATGGACTCCGTCAAAGAACCCGATTGTTGCGGAATATCCTGTTCTTACAGACTCTTTGTTGTCTTGTTTCATCAGCACCTTTTCAAAAGTTCCGGCAAAATTAGTCATTTTTTACGTGAAATCTTTGTGGATTCGGTATAAACGAGTACCTTTGCCGCTGAATGATGAGCTGTCTTCAGGGACAGTCGAATCCTTCTCCGGGCTTTTAGCTCAGTTGGTTAGAGCAACAGACTCATAATCTGGAGGTCCTAGGTTCAAGCCCTAGATGGCCCACAAACCATTCGGCAAGAATGGTTTGTTTTTTTTGTCAGGACTTTCGCCTTTTTCCGGACTGCAGGGAGCGGCTCAGGGCTCAGCCGATATTTACCGGTTCCGTCTTCAGCTTCACGGTCTTGTCCTGAAGGGCGGTTAATAAAAAATGTTTTGGGGATTGGGACGAGTGCGGTTTAATTCGTATCTTCGCTGAATTGAATTTCAGTGGAGATAATGTCAGATGAGAAGATAGCCGTTGTGCCGGTTGTGACCGCCAGACAGTTGAGGCGTTTCGCAAGGTTCAATGTACAGCTTTACAGAAACCATCCTTATGCGGTCCCTGATCTGATAAGGGATACCAGGAATTCCTTCAAGCCGTCAAGAAACGCTGCTTTAGAGTTCTGTGAGGTGCAGCCGTTCATTGCACTCAGGGACGGTGTGATTGCCGGTCGTGTGGCTGCCATCATCAACCACAAGGCAAATCAGGTCTGGAATGTCAGGACGGTAAGGTTCGGTTGGATAGACTTCATCGATGATATCAGGGTTAGTGGGGCTTTGCTTGACGCTGTGGCCGCATGGGGTAAGGAGCGTGGCATGGACCGTCTGGAGGGACCTTTCGGTTTCACGGATTTCGATCCGGAGGGGATGCTCACCTTTGGGTTCGACCGCATAGGCACCATGGCCACCATCTATAATTATCCCTATTATCCTGAACACATGCTGAAATTGGGGCTTACCACATCGGCTGAGTGGTCTGAGCGTCATATACCATACAATGAAGTGCCTGAAAAGATGGCCCGTCTGAGCAAGGCGGTAATGGAAAGGTACAATCTGCATGTGGCCAGGTTAGGGCGTAGCAAGAATGCCGAAGCCAGGATATACGCGCACAAGCTGTTTCATCTGATAAACGAGTCGTATGCTCCGCTATACGGTTATTCCGCTTTCTCGGAGAAACAGATTGACGGTTTTGTCAGACGTTATCTACCCCTTTTAGACAAAAGGCTGGCGGTATTCGTTCTGGATTCCGGTGATGAACTTGTTGCCGGAGCATTGTCCATGTCATCGGTTGCACTTGCCCTCCAGAAAGCTAAGGGCAGGTTGTTTCCCTTTGGTTGGTGGCATATCGTCAAGGCTCTGAAATGGAAGCATACACAAACCCTGGAGATGCTCTTTGTCGCGGTAAAGCCGGAATATCAGAACAAGGGGGTGAGTGCCATTCCCTTTTCAGTGCTGACCAAGTCGGCAACAGATATGGGATTTACGTTAGGCGAAACCAATCCGGAACTTGACGATAACGTCAAGATACAGTCACAGTGGTCTTATTTCAAAGGGGTGGAGATCGTGAGACGCAGGGCTGTGTTCTACAGACCTATATGATATGTGTTGGTAATTGATTTTGTTATGACTATATATGGCAGAGACAGACGGACTATTTGATCGGAAACCGCTTGAGGCGCAGTATGATGAGGACAACATCCGCCACATGGACGATATGGAGCATATCCGTACCCGCCCTGGCATGTACATAGGCAAGTTAGGGGACGGCTCACAGGCCGATGACGGAATATATGTGCTGCTGAAGGAGATAATTGACAACAGCGTGGATGAGTTCCGCATGAACACCGGCAAGCGCATCGAGATAGAGCTGGCCGATACCGGCAGGGTTTCAGTCCGCGACTATGGCAGGGGAATACCTCTTGGCAAGCTGGTTGAGGCGGTCAGCATGTTGAATACAGGTGGCAAGTTCGACAGCAAGGCATTCAAGAAGAGCGTTGGCCTGAACGGTGTGGGCCTGAAAGCGGTAAATGCGTTGAGCAGTCATTTTGAGGTGAACAGCTGGCGTGACGGTCAGGTGCGTACTCTCAGGTTCGAACGTGGCAGACTGCTCTCCGATGTCACATCGGCCAGTGCCGACGAACATGGCACCCAGGTGATATTCGAGCCTGACAACGAACTGTTTACCGGATATCAGTTCCGTCCCGCCATAATAGAGACCATGCTGCGCAATTATACCTATCTGAACACCGGCCTTACCATAATCTACAACGGCCAGCGTCTCATGTCGCGCAATGGTCTTGAGGATTTGCTTGGTGAGCGTATGAGTGCCCAGAGTCTCTATCCTATCATTCACCTTCAGGGTACTGACATAGAGATAGCTTTCACCCACACCAACCAGTATGGCGAGGAGTACTACTCGTTCGTGAACGGTCAATATACATCCCAGGGCGGTACACATCAGAGTGCCTTCAAGGAACATATCGCCCGCACCATCAAGGAGTTCTACGGCAAGCCGTTCGAATCGGGCGATGTCCGCAACGGAATAGTGGCGGCAATAGCCGTGAATGTGGAGGAGCCGGTGTTTGAGAGCCAGACCAAGATCAAGCTTGGCTCCATGACGATGAGTCCCAACGGCGGGGTGTCCCTGAACAAGTTCGTTGGCGATTTCATCAAGAAGGAGGTCGATGACCTGTTGCACAAGGAGCCGGAGGTGGCCGATGTCATACTCAAGAAGATCCTTGATTCCGAGAAGGAGCGCAAGGAGATAGCCGGTATAACCAAGCAGGCGCGCGAGCGGGCCAAAAAAGCCAATCTGCACAACCGCAAGCTGGCAGACTGCCGCATCCATCTGAACGATTCCCGCGGCGACCGCCAGGAGGAGAGCAGCATTTTCATAACCGAGGGCGATTCGGCCAGCGGTTCCATAACCAAGAGCCGTGACGTCAATACCCAGGCTGTGTTCAGTCTCAGGGGCAAGCCGCTCAACTGCTATGGCCTGACCAAGAAAGTGGTATATGAGAATGAGGAGTTCAACCTGCTTCAGGCGGCCCTGAACATAGAGGAAGGGCTTGATGACCTGCGTTACAACAAGATCATTGTGGCCACCGATGCCGATGTCGATGGTATGCACATACGTCTGCTCATGATAACATTCTTCCTGCAGTTCTTCCCGGAGCTTGTCAGGAAAGGTCATGTCTATATCCTCCAGACTCCTCTCTTCCGTGTACGCAACAAACGCAAGAGGAAAAAGGGTGCTGCCGGTCATGTGGATGGTGTCGTGACGGAGAAAGGTGAGTTTGAGACCATATACTGCTATACCGAGGAGGAGCGCCGCCAGGCCATAGAGAAGCTTTCGCCCAATCCCGAGATAACCCGGTTCAAGGGACTCGGAGAGATCTCCCCCGACGAGTTCAAGAACTTCATCGGTCCGGATATGCGTCTGGAACTTGTCACACTCCAGAAGACCGATGCCGTGGACGACCTTCTGTCTTTCTATATGGGGAAGAACACAATGGAGCGCCAGAACTTCATAATTGACAATCTCGTGGTCGAGGAGGACCGGGTCGAGGAGGACGAAGGTGAGAAATTCTAAATAAAATGTGCTTATGAAACTGTTGTTTCCCGGATCATTCGATCCATTCACAATAGGCCATGCCGATCTTGTGGAACGTGTCTTGGGTATGGGATTCGAAGTCGTGATAGCCGTAGGGATAAACGAAGGCAAGAAGCCTATGTACACCACATTGCAGCGCCTTGAAGCCATCCGGGCCTATTACGGGTCGGACACCCATGTCAAAGTGGTTGAATACGACGGTCTTACCGTTGATGCTGTCCGTGCAAACGGGTGCAACGCCATTCTCCGCGGTATCCGTTCCGTCACGGACTATGACAGGGAACGTAACCTGGCCGACATAAACCGTTCGATAAACGGAGTTGAGACCATACTGCTGGTTTCCAGTCCGGCTGTCCAGCATGTAAGCAGCAGTCTGGTCCGCGAACTGCTTTCATTTGGCAGGAAAGCAGATGGCCTGATGATTGATACATTCAAACCAAAATCCTGATTTATGAAAAGAAGAGAGATACTGTTCGCTGCACTTTTGTTGCCGATGGCATTGGTGGCTCAGCCAGGCATGATGATGCAGCCCCAGCCCCAGCGCCGGCAGAGCATGATTGACGAGCAGCTTCAGAAACTGCTCGTGGCCGAGACAGCCATAACGAGCCTTTATGTGGAGGATGTTGACCAGGCCAAGCTGATTGAAAGCGCGATCAAAGGCATGCTTGAGGAACTGGATCCGCATTCCACCTACCTGACCCCCGAGGAGAACGACAAGTCCAACGAGACCCTGATGGGTTCGTTTGACGGGATAGGTGTCCAGTTCAATATGGTCGAGGACACGCTGTTCATAGTCCAGCCTATTCCTGACGGTCCGTCCGAGCGGGCCGGAATACTGGCGGGTGACCGGATCGTGACCGTGAATGATACGGCGATTGCCGGTGTCAGTATGTCACAGGAGAACATCATGAAGCGTTTGCGCGGCCCGCGCGGCACCAAGGTTGACCTTGGAATCGTGCGCCGTGGCGTGGATGGCCTGACGCATTTCACCATCACACGTGACAAGATACCTGTCAATTCGGTCGATGCCGCGTATATGATATCTCCGGGAATAGGGTATATAAAGGTGTCCAATTTCGGTGCCACCACTGTAGAGGAGTTCGAGACCAAGCTCCGTGAACTGCAGGGAAACGGACTTGAGTCACTGATTCTGGACCTGCAGGGCAATGGCGGGGGATTCCTCATGGCAGCAGTGGGAATTGCCAATGAGTTCCTGAACCGTGACCAGCTTGTGGTCTATACCGAAGGAAGACGTTCTCCACGCAGTGGGTTTGTGGCCGACGGAAACGGACGTTTCAGGACAGGCAGGCTGGCGGTACTGATTGACGAATATTCAGCATCGGCCAGCGAGATAGTGTCAGGGGCAGTACAGGACTGGGACCGCGCCACCATAGTGGGCCGGCGTTCGTTCGGCAAGGGACTGGTGCAGCGCCCTGTGGAACTTCATGACGGTTCCCTGATAAGGCTGACTGTAGCCAAATACTATACTCCTGTGGGCCGTTGCATTCAGAAACCTTACGGCAAGGACGTGGATTACGGTGATGACATCCTGGAACGCCTGCATCACGGTGAACTGACCAACAGGGACAGTATCCACTTTCCCGATTCCCTGAAATACAATACTATGGTTCAGAAGCGGGTAGTATATGGAGGTGGCGGGATTATGCCTGATGTGTTCGTCCCGCTTGACACCACCCGGACAAACAAGTACTACCGCAATCTGACCGCAAAGAACGTGGTGCTCCAGACAGCCATGCAATATACCGAGCGTAACCGGCGTATGCTGGAACGCCGTTACAAGGATTTCGGGAGTTTCAACAGCGGTTATGAGGTCGGGCCGGATGTGCTTGCCATGATGCTTTCCAAGGCATCGGATTCCAAGGTGGAATTCAACCGGGAGGAGTATGAGGCATGTCTTCCCATTTACAGGACGCAGCTGAAAGCTATGATAGCCAGGAATCTTTGGGGAATGAACGAATATTACCAGGTCATCCAGTCTCTGGACGAGACCGTCCAGCGGGCGGTCGAACTGCTGAAAACGGGGCAATAGTGCTAAGACCGCTACATAATGTGTCACTTTTTTATCTCTGAAACGTTTTTTTTGTAAGTTTGTGGTCACATTGGATTCGGCGAACGATAATTATTAATCTATAAAAACTGATTTATTTTATGGCAAACGAGAACAAGGGTTTCTACAAACTCAACTGGATGCAGCGCATCGGATTCGGTTCCGGTGACCTGGCCCAGAACCTTATCTACCAGACCATAAGCATTTGGCTGGCATTTTTCTACACCAATGTGTTCGGACTTCCCGCAGGTTATGCGAGTGTAATGTTCCTGGTGGTCCGTATCATTGATGTGATATGGGATCCTATTGTGGGCGCATACATTGACAAGCACAGCCCCAAGCTTGGCAAATACCGTGCATATCTGGTGTTCGGTGGTATTCCATTGGTTGGATTCGCTATTCTCTGTTTCTGGAACGGCATGTCCGATGCTTCAGAGACAGCCAAGCTAATCTATGCATACGTCACATACGTGGGTATGTCAATGTGCTACACCCTCGTGAATGTCCCCTATGGTGCGCTGAATGCATCGCTTACCCGTGACACGAACGAGATAACAATCCTTACCTCCACCCGTATGTTCATGGCAAATCTGGGTGGTCTGCTGGTCAGTGCCGGCATACCTATCTTCGTATGTCTGATGACCGGTTACGGTGATATTCACAATGCATTGAGTACAGCCCTGTTCATGGGTCTGGGTTCTCTGCCGGCATTCATTTTCATGCCCCTTGTCCCCGCCATCAAGAGAAAGGTTGGTAAGCGTGGCATGTTCAATATCTTCCTGTCCGTAGCCATAATAGGCATGGTTCTGCTCTACATTGTGGGTCTTACTGACCTTAAGAAGAATGACCTGATCATCAATGTGTGCCAGTTCATCAAGTCAACCGGTGTCATTGTCGCTACCGGTTACATGTGGGCTCTGGTTCCTGAGGTTATCTCATACTCAGAATATACAAGCGGCAAGCGTATCTCCGGTATAGTGAACGCCCTTACCGGTATTTTCTTCAAGGCCGGTATGGCTCTTGGAGGCTTTGTTCCTCTGTTTGTGCTTTGGATTACGGACTACAAGCCCGGTGAATCTGCCGGACAGGATGGAACAACCGATCCCAAGGCATGGTTCACTACAATGCTTATCTACGGTCTTGTGGCTTTGGCCCTGCTCATCTTCTGCTTCACCCAGTGCAAGGAGCGTGTCGTCATGGATGAGAAGGAGACAGCAAACGTCAAGGTCAGCGACCTCTGGATGGAGTTCATTCACAACCGTCCTCTCAGAATCCTGGCCTTCTTCTTCATCACGGCTTTCGCCATGATGTCTGTAGGTAACGCCGGTGGTCCATACTTCATGGCGGAGCGTACCAATGACGCTATCTCATCATTCCAGTGGCAGGGTATCCTGTGGCTGCTTTGTCTGATTCCTGCCATTCTCCTTTTCCTTGCCATGTGGATCATAAGCAAATATGAGCTCACCGATGAGAAGATGGATGAAATAAACCACGCAATCGAGGCAAAGGCCGCAGCTGAGAAATAACTGCAGCCATTACTGCTGATCCGATAATGATGGAGGCTGGTTCCGTATTCCGGAGCCGGTCTCTTTCTTTATTCGTGATTCTGTTCTTCTTCACTGAACGGATCAAGACAGATTCTTAATCTCCATTAATCCCTCCGGGCCTGATGAAGCCATAGAAAAGACAGTCCATAATCATCTTTATGGCAAATTCTGTAGAAATCCGGAATATGTAAATTTCTTTTTTGAAAAATTTATTGAGAGATAAACATAAGATTCTGTATATAATAACAAAAGTCAGGTGTTGTCTTTTCAGACGTTAACATTTTTTTTAAAGGGATAAATATTGATATATAAAAAAGATTGACTTTATTTGCAGAACAATGCTGACCGAAGTTACAAATAACTCACTTATATTACTAACTTATTAATGATTATGAGAAGAAAGAATGTTTTTTTGACCTCAGCATTCACTCTGCTGATGTCATTCGGCGTGGGTGCTTCTGCACAATCGATCCGAGAGCTGCCCGGCGCTGAAGGTGACAGGGTTTTCTTCGTCGGTTTTGAGGATGGCGGTGCCACATTCATGGACTCCTCGCTTTCAGCTTGGGACACTATTGCCGGTGTCTATTACTATCCCCAGAACAAGTATGACGCTTCCCTGAAGAAGGAGGATCTCATTCTGAGAGACACCACCTACCTGGTTTACAACGAAGTGAGGCCGTTGGCTTCCCGCGGTGACACCTATGAGTTCATTTCAGACTTTACCGGCGGTCATGCCGCTGAACTGGAGGCTCTGGGAGGAGAAGGCGGAAATCATTATCTCAAGTATGTTTCCGGTACCGGCAGCAAGGCCAACAGCTATGAGGCCAACCTTTATGTCCGCGGAATTCCCATTGAGGACAATACATCGTACAGACTTACCTATTATGTCAAGACTTCAGGTGCTGATGCCGACGTAGAGTGTGACATGATCCGTGGCTGGTTCCAGTCATGGAAACCGTTCACTATGAGTGCTTCAGGGACTGAATTCATACAGGACAAATCCGGTTTCCCGGATGACCAGTGGGTACGCATGACCTCCATGACCTACTATCTGAACGATTCCATTGCCAACGCATACCTCCACTCCCAGTATTGGTGGGCTGCAGACTGGACTTGGAAGAATCCTGAAAACGGCAACACTTACCAGTATATCTTGCAGCCTGATGTATTCTTCTACAGACTGTCATTCCGTGGTGCCGGTTCCACCTATTATATAGATGACCTTTCACTGGTCAAGTCTATGATAGGCGGTGTGGAGTACAATGACGATGTCCTGAGGGTTGATTTCGGTTATCAGACCAACATCAGCGAACTGGCCAAGGCCGACGAGGAGGGCCTGCTTCCCGTTCCTGTGGATATTGTTTCACTGAAAGGATTGATCGGCGAAGAGGAGGAAGAGCTTGAGCCTATCTTCGTGGAGTACCATGATGACGGATACCTCTATATCTGGCTGGATGAAAGTTGTGACAATTTTGATGGTCTGAAGGTCAGTTTCCACAATCCGGACGATCCGGCTTATCAGCTGAAATACAACGGAAGCCTCTATCCCATGGCTAATAAGACTGAATGGGTGGATGCCGGCAAGATTGTGCCTGATTTCGAAGACGAGCAGGCTTTCTTCAATCCTACCATATCGGTTATGGCCAAGGACCTGACCGCGCCGCAGGTTACCGCCACTTTACCTGATGACGGTTCATTCAACCTGGATCCTGCAAAGGACGAGCATCGTCAGGTCAAGGTGTTCTTCAACAAGAAGCCGTATATGGGTAATGACGGTGTCACCGTATCGCTCACCGGTCCTGGCATCAAGGGCTTCACGCTTGAGGCTGGAGAATACGACTCTGATGAGAACAGTCTGCTCTTCAAGTTCCCGTCAGATGTACCCAAGACACTGAACGGAGACTACAAGGTTATCGTGGCTTACGTCAAGAGTTACTCTGGCGGTCAGAGTGCCGATCCTTTCGAAATGGAGTTGTCTTACGGTCCTGTAAGTTCCGATCCTCCTGTTTATTACATGCAGGGTAATTTCGACGAGCAGAACGATAATACAATGCCGTTAGGATTTATCTGCACCGATGCAACCGGTACCCACCAGAGCGGAGAGACCGGTTTACAGGGTAGTAGTCTGCGTCACTATCCGGAGGGCAGTGATTTCTTCCGCTGCTTCTATCTCGGACCGCGTCAGGGTGCTAACTTTGGTGAGGCTACATACGGTGAGGTCAATGATTACACATTGGACCTGAAGCCCGGCATGATTCGTGTACGCTTCGAATACACCGGTTGGGAGACCAACAAGCAGAAATTCACCTTCTCGTTCTACAAGATGGATGACGAGGAGAATCCACTTATCTCCGAGGAACTCACTCCTACTGCGGCCCACTGGCGTGTAGGTGGTAGCGGCACTGCCACTGTGGTGGATGACGCCGACGTATTCTCACAGGATATCGAGATTACGGAGGAGGGTCTTTATGTTATGAAGTGGCGTATAGATGCAAGCGGCTGGACAGGTATCGCATTCGGTGATGTGGAGGTTACCAACTGCTATTCGAAGCATCGTCTGCTGCTGGGTGACTTTGAGACTGCATATAACAATGCCCTTGCTCTCAAGGATGAAGTATTGGCTGCTGAAGGCAAATATACCGGTGAGGATTTTGAAAAGTTCAAGACTGATATCCTTGATGGATATAACGGGTTCACCAGCACATCTCCCGCCGAGTGGAAGGCTGCTACGGCTGCGATAAGTGATGGCACATCCGAGATGCGTGCAAGAATCACTCTTGTTGACAAGTTCTTTACGGGTTATAGCAACGCCTCGGCAAAACGTGACCAGTATGCCGAGGAGAATGAGAAGGAACTGCAGGCATTCACGGATCTTGTGACCGTTCTGCTTGCTTATTCGGATCTTGATGTCACAGCCAAGAACAGCGAAGAGCTGAATGATATAATCAATGAGCTTGCCGATGCCGTAACTGCGGTGAATAACCGTGTCACACTCGACAACAATTTCGTAAATGCTCTCAAATCGGCTGCTGCAACTCTGGAAGAGGAGCAGGAGTACAGCTATCTCCCGGAATTCGCTGAATTGCAGGCTGCATACGATACATACAAGGATGTTGATTACATAGCCGGAACTGACGAACAGCTTACTGACGCTATCAGTGCTCTGAACGGCAGTGTAAAGGCATACCAGTATGTATATGGTCCTATTGCCGCACAGACCGTACAGGTCAAGGGCCTCTACAAGCTTGCCGGTGACCTTGAGGTCAACTTCGACGAGATCCAGGAAGGGCTTGCCGCAAACCTGAGCGCCCGTATGGAGAATCTCCGTACTGATGACCAGGAGCTGGCTGCCCTGCTCAAGGAGATAATCAAGTACCGTGTCTATGACATCCTCGCAACAGGCGAAGCCGACACATTGAACCTGACTCCGTTCATTACCAACTATAACCTGTACTGCACAGCCCAGAAGGATGTGGAGGTTGAACACTACAACTACTCATACGGTACTCCTAACAACAGGTGGAGGCTTGTCACTTCAACCTTTACGACGGTTTATCCGGGCTGGACGGTAACCGGACTGGGCGGCAACGTACATGTGGTAAGCGAGCTTCAGAACTGGGAGGACAAACCGGAGATCATGGACGGCTTCATTGCATTCGACTGGAGCGCCAAGCTTGAGCTCGAGCAGACTGTCAAGGGACTGCCTGAGGGTATCTACTCAATCGGTGTGGGTCTGAACAACCAGATCAGCAACACTATCCTTGTAGGTACAGTCGGTGATGTCGCTGACACTGTCCATATCGCATCCTCCAACCAGAACTATCCGGCTAAGGCCAATGTCTTTGCTGAGAATCTGGATGTGACGGATTCCATCAATGCCAAGGTAGTGGTTGCCGGTGGTAACGGATGGGGCCGCATAGACAACTGGGAACTCTATCTGACCGCCAAGCGTCCTGCTTCGGACTATGCCGCTCTGGCAGCAGCCCAGAAGAATGTGATAGCCGAGTGCCTGACATTCGTTCCCGCTGCACGCAGTGAGGTCAAGTCTTACAGATACTATACTATAGACGGTATCGAGACCGATGCTTCACGCAAGGGTACTTTGATCCGTGTCGGAACCAATGCTGACGGCACCCGTACGGTGGAGAAGATAATGCGGTAATTGATTATTGCCTGAATATGAATCAGGGTGGCCGGAAGGTCACCCTGATTCTTTTTTTGTTCCGACAGCGGAACATGCGTTCTTATGCGATTGGAGATGTGTATCTCGGACTGGCTGCCTACCTCCTCTTTACAGTGACGTTGGCCAGTTTCTCCCAGTACTGGATGATTCCGCAGTGGTCATCGTTCTGGTGGCCGTCGGCCTTCATGGCCTTCATGGCCTCGAGGATCTGTGTGGTCAACGGGATAGGCGCGTCAATCTCAAGAGCGGTGTCGCGGACGTTGAGCAGGTCCTTGGTGTGCATCCAGATGGGTCCGCCCGGCTTGAAGTTACGATCCAGTATCATGGGCATCTTGGCATCGAGAACCGTGCTTGCGGCAAGTCCGCCACGGATGGCCTGATACACCTTCTCGGGGTCAACGCCTGCTTTCTCGGCAAATACCATAGCCTCCGATACGGCCGACAGGTGCAGGGCAACCATGATCTGGTTGGCGAGTTTGGCGGTGTTTCCGCTGCCTATATCGCCGATGAGTACTGCCGAACCGCCCATCGAGAGAAGGATGTCCTTGACAGACTCGAACACCTGTTCCTTGCCGCCCACCATTATAGACATTGTTCCGTCAATGGCTTTAGGTTCACCTCCGCTGACCGGTGCGTCAAGCATTTCAACATCCTTCCCGGCAGCAGCTGCATACATTTTTTTTGCCACTACCGGCGAGATGGAGCTCATGTCAATGATGATACTGCCGGGTCTGATGCCCTCCAGGACACCGTCCTTGCCGGTCAGGACCTGAATCACATGCGGGGAGTTTGGCAGCATGGTGATGATTATGTCACATTTGCCTGCCACCTTTGCCGGTGACGACTCTTTCTCTGCACCCAACGCGACCAGCTCGGCCACAGGTTCAGCCTTGATGTCAAATACTGTAAGGGAGAACCCGGCTTTCAGCAGGTTCTTGGCCATCGGCTTGCCCATAACTCCAAGTCCGATGAATCCGATTTTCTTACTTTTGTTGTCCATTTGATTTTTATTTGTTAAATGAGATTACTGGTTAGTTTGTATCCTCTCTACCTTGTAAGACAAAGATAAACACTTTTTATCCGTTTTGTGCCGCAATTGTAATATTTATTTGTATTTTTACAACATTGTTTACTCTACAGTTGAAGTGTGTTTATGAAAGTCGTAATTGATTGTGATGATGCCGCGCTTGAACTTAAGAAAGTCATTGTAAGGCATCTTGAAACGAAAGGAGTTGAAGTGACGGACCTTGATTATCTGGGTCAGAAAAAGGGGGCTTACTATCCCGAGATTGGTTATAACCTGGCCTGCCGGATAAAAGACGGTTCGTTTGAGCGGGGTATCCTGATTTGCGGCACCGGTCTGGGGATGGCTATGATTGCCAACAAGGTGGAAGGTGTCTATGCCGGAGTCTGTCATGACGTTTTTTCCGCAGAGAGACTCAGGAAGAGCAATAATGCACAGGTTCTCACAATGGGTGCCCGTGTGATTGGTCCGGAACTCGCCAAGACTATTGTTGACGCGTGGCTTGTATCCGAGTTCCAGGGAGGCGGTTCCCAGCCAAAGGTTGACCAGATGCATGAACTGGAAAGGAAGTCCTTCCATCCTTAATTTAGAATCTGTTTTGAATTATTATTTTAACCTGATTACTTATGCAGAAGATTATCAATGATCCCGGTAATGTGGTCGATGAGATGTTGCAGGGTTTTGTCAAGGCACACCCCGAGCTCATCGCGGTTACCGGAAATGAACGGGTGCTCAAATACTGTAATGCACCGGTGGAGAACAAGGTAGGTATCGTAACAGGTGGAGGCTCAGGTCACAAGCCGGCTTTCATCGGTTATATCGGCAGGAACATGGTGGATGCAGTGGCTGTGGGAGAACTCTTCTCGTCGCCTCCCGCACAGATGTTCTATGATGCCATACGTGAGGCCGATGCCGGCAAGGGTGTCGCCATCCTCTACGGCAATTATGCAGGCGACAACATGAATGTGGAGATAGCCATGGAGCAGGCTGAGGAGGACGGGATTAAGGTGGCCAGGGTCGTGGCCAATGATGATGTCCCGTCAGCTCCCCGGACAGAGCCCGAAAGGCGCCGAGGCGTGGCAGGCGAGATACTGATGTGGAAGACCGGTGGAGCCAAGGCTGCCATGGGCGGAACTCTTGAGGAGGTGGTCTCGGTGGCGAAGAAGGCTATCGGCAACACCCGCAGCATGGGAGTAGGACTGAGTCCGTGCACCATTCCTGAGGTGGGTCATCCCAACTTCACGATAGAGCCCGGCATGATGGAAGTGGGTATCGGGCATCACGGCGAACCCGGAATCGAAGTGGCTCCGTTGGAGACAGCTGCACAGATTGCAGAAAGGATGTGCAACGTGATTCTTCCTGACCTGCCGTTCTGCGAGGGAGACGAGACCGTGGTTCTTGTATCCGGACTTGGCTCCACTCCTTTGATGGAACTCTATATCCTTTACAATGAGGTTTATCGCATCATGGAGGAGAGAGGTATAAGGGTTTACCGCTCTTTCGTGGGCAACTACTTCACCTCGCTTGAGATGGCCGGTGCCACTCTGTCGGTCATGAAACTTGATGATGAACTGAAGGCCTGCATTGACTATGAGGCCGCTTCGATTGGTCTTACTGTCTGATACGTGGTTATGGAACAGTTTACACAGGAAGAAGGAATCCTGCTGGTTGACAGGATGATAACTGCCATTCAGGAGAACAAGCAGTATCTGAGTGACATAGACGGCGCCATAGGCGACGGTGACCATGGCATCAACATGAACAAGGGTTTCACGCTCTGCCGTGAGGCCCTGGACAAGCAGCCTGGTGACCTGACATACGGGCTGAAGACATTGGGCAAGATCCTGCTGATGAAGATAGGCGGGTCCATGGGACCGCTCTACGGAAAGTTCTTCGCCGCATTCGGCAAGTCGTTCGAGGGTAAGGAACTCATAGGGAAGGAGGATTTTCTCGCTGCCTTGAAAGGGGCTGTCGAGGCAATACAGGCCATTTCACCTGCAAAAGTGGGTGACAAGACTCTTATGGATGTGCTGATTCCCGCAAAAGAGGCTATGGAACAGGCGGTGGCGGAGGGATGCTCTTTCGCCGGATCGCTGGACCGTATGTCAAGGGCTGCCGAGGCCGGGCGTGACAGTACGGTCGATATGGTGGCGAGACTTGGCCGTTCGAGCAGGCTCGGTGAACGTTCGCGTGGCGTGATGGATGCCGGTTCGGCCTCATGCTGCCTCCTGCTCGTCTCCATGGCCGGTTCTGTCAAGGAGCTTCTCGACAAATAACCGTAATCATAAAACAGGTCTTATGCTGATTGTTCTTCTGGTTGCGGCAATCCTGTTCATCGTCATATCCACGGCCAAGCTGAAGCTGCATCCGTTCCTGGCCCTGATTATAGCGGCCATCGGATACGGGCTCTGTTCCGGACTACCGTTGGGCCAGATAATCAAGTCGGTCAACAACGGATTCGGCAATACCGTTGGATCCATCGGAATCGTGATTGTGGCGGGATGTATAATCGGAACCTTCCTTGAAGAGTCCGGCGGGGCATATATCATGGCCCGCAGTGTCATGAAGCTGGCCGGAGAGAAGCGTGTACCGTTGGTCATGCTGCTGCTCGGTTACATCATCTCGATTCCGGTCTATGCCGATTCAGGATTCGTGATAATGACTCCGCTCAACAAGGCTCTGTCCAAGAAAGCGGGGATAACTCTGGCCGCTTCGGCCATAGCCCTCTCATTGGGTCTTACCCTTACCCACTGTCTCGTTCCTCCCACACCGGGACCGATTTCCGCCACAAGCATCGTCGGGGCAGACCTGGGGCTTGTGATCCTGACAGGAATAGTCGCGAGCATGGTCTCTTTCGTCATAGCCCTGGTCTTTGTCAACAGGTTCGTCTCAAGGACATACATTGACCCTGCGCCCAACGAGAGTGACCAGGAGATTGAGGAGCGAGTGAAACACGCCCCTTCGGCAGTCAAGTCGTTCCTGCCTATCGTGGTGCCATTGCTGCTTATCGTCCTTAAGTCGGTTTCTGACTTCCCCACCAATCCTTTCGGTACGGGAACTGTGAAAACGCTCCTCGGATTCATAGGTGAGCCTGTGGTGGCCCTGCTGATAGGTATGGCATTGGGATTCATGCTTCCCAGGAAGTTTGACCTGGAGATGCTCTCCACTTCCGGCTGGGTCGGCAAGTCGCTGGTTTCGGCTGCTGTCATTATCATGATTACCGCGGCAGGCGGCTCTTTCGGAATGGTGCTGAGGGATTCCGGCATCGCCGATGTGGTAGGCGGTTTCGTTTCCGGCTCCAGCTTGGGGATATGGATGCCTTTCCTGATAGCTGCCGCGCTCAAGACCGCTCAGGGGTCATCGACCGTAGCCATAATCACTACAGCGTCACTGCTCGCTCCACTGATGGAGACAATGGGCTTCGTGGCTCCTATAGAGAAGGCTCTGGCAGTGACAGCACTCTGTTCCGGCGCGATGGTGGTTTCACATGTGAATGACAGTTTCTTCTGGGTCATTACGCAGATGACCGGCATGACTGTCAGGCAGGGATACCGTTTCCATACCCTCGGAACCCTGCTGTGCGGAACAGGTGCAATGCTCACCGTATGGGTTATATTCACAATTGTTCATTGATAAAACAGCAAAATATGAAACTTGACAAGAAAGTCTTGATGCAGGTTGAGCAGGTCTATACTGCCAATGCATTCCGTATAGGGAACGATACATTTGTCGCTGCCGGTTCTGAAACGACTCCGCAGGTTTTTCTCCATAATCTGAAAACAGGTGTTTCGGAGTTCGTGGCGGATTGTCCCGGAGGGGTGATGAGTTTTGTTCCGGTCCCCGGCAATCCGGACATGTTCTTTTCAATCATGGGTCTTTTCCCCCCGTTCGTTGGTGCCGAAGCGGGCCTGTTCATGCACTGCCGGAGAGCTGACGGCTGGAAAACTGTCAGGCAGATGCCCTTGCCATTCGCACACCGTTGCGACATTCTCGAGGCCGGGGGCAGGAACTGGGTCTTTGCCGCTTCGGTAAGCCGGTTCAAGGAGAATCCTGCCGACTGGTCATGCAAGGGTGAGGTGTATGTCATAGGATTTAATGACAAGGGCGAGCCTTCCGCACCTCAGCTGCTCTACAGTTCCCTGACAAGGAACCACGGAATGTTGAGGTACAGGATTGGAGGTAAGGAGATGATGTGTGTGTCCGGTGCCGAAGGAATATTCGGTTTCACTCTCGGGACAGACTGCAAATGGAACATGGAGAAACTGTTTGACAGGGAGGTCAGCGAGTTCGGTTTCGTTGACCTGGATGGTGACGGTCAGGATGAACTTGTGACCATTGAGCCGTTCCATGGCAACACGCTCAATATCTATAGAAAGCATGACGATGCATGGAAACCTCTGTTCACTGATTCTCTTTCGTTCGGCCATGGCCTGAGCTGCGGCATGTTCCGTGGAGAGCCTGTTGTCGTTGTGGGAAACCGCAGAGGAACTTTCACTCTTGACGTGTTCACAGCCAGGGACCCGGCCAACGGCCTGTTCGAACGTCATCAGATAGAGCAGGATGCCGGCCCTACACAGACTCTTGTGTTCAATTCCGAAGGTGTTGACTACATCCTCAGCGCCAACCAGAGACAGAACGAGGTGGTATTGTATTATTAACAGATAAATAAACTGTAAGATGACCTGTAAAACCCAATTACTGACATTTTTCCTGGCATCGGTGATGCTTGCCGTTGTGCAGCCCGGAATCTCTGCCCAGGAGTCATCCTCACCGGCTTTTGAAAACTATTTCATGCCTGCCACGACAAAGACTGCCAAGCCTGACGAGAAGGGATTCATCCGCCGTTGGCTCCTGCTTGAACCTATCAGCAAGCCCAACCGTAACAACCGTGTCTTCACTGACAGTTATGTAAGGGATGCTCTGACCCATGAGTATTTCCCCGGTCAGTTCACAACCATCCCCAAGGACGGTGACAAGGTTAAGGTGAAGATGGAGACACAGGCTCCCGTAAACCTTCAGGCAGGCCGTCCGGCTGCCAACCAGTCCCAGACCCCGGTCATGGAGGATGCTGAGCTTACCTGGCATGCCCTTGACAGCAAATTGTTCAACATCAAACTGTTCAGATTCGCCACCGGACTGGGCAAGACCCGTTATGGCGTGGTCTTCTGGGCGGTGACCATAGTGGAGTGCGACCGGGATATGGAGAACGTTCGTCTGGCAGTAGGTACCAACAAGGGTTCCATGTGGTGGGTGAACGGCGAGGAACTGCTCCTTCTTTCCGGTGACAGGCACATGAATGTTGACAGTGCAGTCTCCAAGCGGATCACCCTCAAGAAGGGCCGCAACATAGTTCGTGCAGGCATCATCAACGGTCCGAGCATGAGCGATTTCTGTGCCCGTTTCATCGATGACAAGGGTAATCCTATCACCAATCTGACCATTACATGCAAATGATTTGCTGAACTCTCAAAATGAAGAATATGAAACAGAATATCAAATATTTATGTGCAGGGCTGATACTGTCGGCCGCTGCGGTTGACATGTACGGACAGATAGGCGCCCCCTTCATACATGACCCTTCGACGATAGTCGAGTGTGACGGCAAATACTACACTTTCGGAACAGGTGGCGGAGGTCTGATCTCCGAGGACGGATGGCATTGGAGCGGCGGAGCGGTGAGGCCTGGCGGCGGAGCGGCTCCTGACGCGATGAAGATAGGTGACCGCTATCTGGTTGCCTACAGTGCCACAGGCGGCGGACTGGGCGGCGGTCATGCTGGCCGGATCCTCACAATGTGGAACAAGACCCTTGACCCCAATTCTCCCGACTTCAAATATACCGATCCTGTCGTAGTGGCCAGTTCGGTGGAGGATGAGGACTGCGATGCCATTGACGTAGGCCTTATGCTTGATCCAACTACCGGAAGGCTGTGGTGTACCTACGGGACATATTACGGATTCATACGTCAGGTGGAGCTTGATCCCGCCACAGGATTCCGCGTCGAAGGAAACGAGGCAATCGATGTGGCTGTGGATTGTGAGGCCAGTGTCATGATGTACAGGAACGGATGGTATTATCTGCTCGGCACGCACGGAACATGCTGTGACGGAGCCAACTCCACATACACGATATATGTAGGCCGTTCCAGGAGCGTAAACGGTCCGTTCATTGACAATGTGGGCCGTACCATGATCGAGGGCGGCGGACGCAAGGTCCTCTCCACCGAAGGCCGAAGGGTAGGTCCCGGCCATTTCGGCAGATATATCATAGAGGAGGGTGTCGAGAAGATGTCCTGCCATTTTGAGGCAGACCTTGATCAGGGTGGCCGCAGTGTGTTGGCCATCAGACCTTTGCTCTGGAAAAATGACTGGCCGGAGGCTGGCGATCCTTTCGAGGACGGAGTATATGAGATAGAGACTGCCCGAAACGGATATGCTCTTGAGATGACTGTTGATTTTGTCCGTACGGGAGGTGGTATGGGCGGCATGGGAGGTGGCCGTAACGGCGGGGCTTCAGCTCCCGCATCGGTTCCCAACCAGCAGCTGTCCGAAGTGATAGACTCCTGGCCGAAGGGTGACTGTCAGGCCAGAAACGGCTACTATGTGGCACGACCCTGGCAACGTTGGACTGTCCAGGCTGTACCCGATGCCGGAGGCTATCTTGGTGGCCCCTACTACAAGATTCTGATTGCGGGTACAGAGAGGGCTCTTGCAGCTACTGCTGATGCCGAGGTGCAGGTTGTCTCGGCATTCACCGGTGCTGACGAGCAGCTGTGGAGAATCGACCAGCTTACTGACGGCAGCTTCCGTATCATGCCCAAGAAGGTTCCCGGTCATTCCGAGCCTTTGGCTTTGGTGTCGATGGGTGACTGCACTCCGACTCTGGCCGGGTTCAATTTCAGTTCGGACAACAGCAAATGGTATTTCCGCCATTTCGAGCCGCTGAAATAAAGCCGGGACAGATTCCAGGTTTCACGGAACAAGTCAAAACAGGTCCTAAATGAAGCGTGCGAATCCTCGCACGCTTTTTTTCGGCCTTGAAGCTTGTTCAGAGGCAGGGACCGGAACGAATCAAAACAGATTCTTATTCAACCGTGAAATTGTTCATTACTTTATGTAGTCCGGTATTGGAGAGCTTGTCGAAAATGGTTAATTTCGCGCAAAATACAGAAAACCGTAAAACCATTACAAGACAATGTCCGGAACTAAACGAATTTCTTCAGCTCTGATATCGGTCTTCCATAAGGATGGCCTGGACGAGATAATCAGCAAGCTCCATGAGGAGGGTGTAAAACTTATTTCCACAGGAGGAACCCAGCGCTTCATAGAATCTCTTGGAGTGCCGTGCCAGCCGGTGGAGGAACTTACCGGCTATCCGTCGATTCTTGGGGGGCGCGTCAAGACCCTTCATCCCAAGATTTTCGGTGGAATCCTGGCCCGTCGTGAAGAGGAGGGCGATATGGCGCAGATGGTCAGCTACGACATACCGGAGATAGACCTGGTGATAGTCGATCTCTATCCTTTCGAGGAGACCGTGAAGTCCGGCGCTTCCGATGCCGATATCATTGAAAAGATAGATATAGGCGGTATTTCTCTCATCCGTGCCGGAGCCAAGAACTTCAGGGATTCCGTTATCGTGGCGAGCAAGGACCAGTACAAGCCGTTGCTTGACATCCTGAACGACCACGGTGCTGAGACCACCCTTGAGGAGCGGCGCTGGTTTGCCAAGGAGGCATTCGCCGTCTCGTCGTATTATGACAGCTGTATCTACAACTGGTTCGCTTCCGATGATGACGAGGACCATTTCCGTATGGCTCTTGATGGTCACAAGGCTATGCGCTATGGCGAGAACCCTCATCAGAAAGGTGTTTTCCATGGGGATCTGGATGCCATGTTCGACCAGGTGCACGGGAAGGAGATTTCTTATAACAACCTGCTTGACATAAACGCTGCCATTGACCTGATTGACGAGTTCGACGAGACCACTTTCGCCATACTCAAGCACAACAACGCCTGCGGCGTGGCTTCACGTCCCACGCTGCTTGAGGCATGGAAGGATGCCCTTGCAGGTGATCCCGTCTCGGCTTTCGGCGGTGTGCTTGTGGCCAACGCCCCCATTGACAAGGCTACTGCCGAGGAGGTGAACAAGATATTCTTCGAGGTCATCATCGCTCCGGACTATGACTTTGACGCGCTCGAGATACTCGGCCAGAAGAAGAACCGTATCATCCTGATCCGCAAGGAGCAGAAACTGCCTGTCAAGCTGGTCCGTTCGGCCTTGAACGGAGTGCTGGTACAGGATAAGGACACCAAGGTGGAGACGCCTGACGACCTCAAGCCCGTGACATCCCGTGTTCCTTCCGATGAAGAGGTCGAGGATATGCTGTTCGCCAATAAGATTGTCAAGAACAGCAAGAGCAACTCCATCGTGTTTGCCCGCGGCAAGCAACTGTTGGCAAGCGGTGTAGGCCAGACATCACGCGTGGATGCCCTGAAGCAGGCGGTTGAGAAGGCTCACGGATTCGGCTTCTCGCTGGAGGGTGCTTCCATGGCAAGCGACGCTTTCTTCCCGTTCCCCGACTGTGTGGAGCTGGCTGACCAGGCCGGTGTCAAGAACGTGATTCATCCGGGAGGCTCCGTTCGTGACCAGGAGTCGATAGATTACTGCGAACAGCATGACATGACTATGGTCATAACCGGTTTCAGACATTTCAAACATTGATTCAAAACACATAACAGATACTACAGTGGGTCTATTTTCATTAACACAGGAACTCTCGATGGATCTTGGCACTGCCAACACCATCATAATGCACAATGACAAGATTGTGGTCAATGAGCCTTCAATCGTTGCATTGGATAACCGCTCCGACAAGGTGGTGGCCGTAGGCGAAAAGGCCAAGATGATGTACGAAAAGACCAACAATGCCATACGTGTCATACGTCCTCTCAGGAACGGTGTGATTGCCGATTTCGATGCGTGCGAGCAGATGATGCGCGGCCTTATCGGTATGGTCGATTCCGGCAGAAGACTTTTCTCACCTTCGTTGAAAATGGTGATAGGGGTACCGTCCGGCAGTACTGAAGTGGAGCTTCGCGCAGTTCGCGACTCGGCTGAACATGCCGGCGGACGTGAGGTCTATCTTCTTTTCGAACCTATGGCGGCTGCAATCGGCATCGGTATCGATGTCCTTGCCCCCGAAGGCAACATGATTGTTGACATAGGCGGCGGTACCACTGAGATTGCGGTCATTTCCCTTGGAGGACTCTGCTCGAATAATTCCGTGAAGGTGGCAGGCGATGATTTTACCGCTGACATACAGGAGTATATGAGCCGACAGCACAACGTCAAGGTGAGTGAGCGTATGGCTGAACGCATCAAAATCAGTGTGGGTGCAGCCCTCACTGAACTCGGTGAGGAGGCTCCCGAGGATTACATAGTGAACGGCCCTAACAAGATTACCGCACTGCCCATGTCAATTCCGGTCTGCTATCAGGAGATTGCACACTGTCTGGACCGCTCCATAACCAAGATTGAGTCGGCGGTGCTGAGCACGCTTGAGAACACGGAACCTGAGTTGTATGCAGACATTCTCAAGAACGGTATTTACCTCTCCGGTGGCGGTTCAATGTTGCGTGGCATAAGCAAGCGTCTCTCGGACAAGATAGGGATACCTTTCCACGTGGCGAGCGAGCCTTTGCTCAGTGTTGCCAGAGGTACCGGGATCGCCCTGAAGAATATTGACCGTTTCTCAGTCTTCATGAGATAATTGTGCCTGAGCCGTGCGTTCCCTCCTGGACTTTATTGTCAAGAAAGCACACGCTTTCCTGTTCATTCTGTTGGAGGCGTTGTCGCTGTTGCTCTTGTTTGGCTTGAATGACCGGCAGAAGCTTGCTTTCATGACTTCGGCAAACCGCCTGTCGGGGACACTGCTTGAGTGGCGGTCCGAGGTGGAGGGTTATATCGGTCTGAAAGGAGAGAACAGGAGGCTTCTGAAGGAGAACGCTTATCTCAGGGAGCGGCTTCTCAGTCTATCTGACAGCCTTGAACTGGACATGGTGTCACGTGAAGGGGGGCTATTCACTATAGCACGTGTAATTGACAACTCTGTCCGTAAGGATGATAATTTCATAACGATTGACAAGGGCCGGTCTGACGGCGTGGACCAGGGAATGGGCGTGTTTGATTCCCGTGGGGTGATTGGTGTGGTTGGGGTGGCAGGCTCACACTATTCCGTAGTCCTGCCGGTGCTGAACAGCAAGAGCAGCATCAGTTGCAAGGTTTCGGGTTCAAGCAGTTTAGGTTTCCTGGAATGGAGGGGAGGCGACCCATACAGGGCGACGGTCAATGACATGCCTTACCATTCTGTCGTATCTGCCGGTGACACGATCGTGACGAGCGGATATTCATCGGCTTTCCCTGAGAATATTCCGGTGGGCACGGTTGAGAAGGTGGAACAGCAGAGAATGAGCTATACGCTTACGCTTACGGTGTCGCTGTTTGTTGACATGAGTGACTTGAGATGGGTCTATGTGAACACCATGAGGCCTGATCCTGAATTGGATGAACTGCAGCGACAGGAATAAGGGATATGGAACCATTGTCTTTTCTGAAACGATTGGGAACAATGGCAGGGCTTGTCCTGCTGCAGGTCCTCTTCCTGAACAGGATATCGTTGTTCGGATATGTAACCCCATTGTTCTATCTCTGGCTGATAGTCCGCTTTGACAGTTCAATGTCGAGATATTCCATGCTGTTGTGGGGATTCGTGACGGGGTTAGCTATTGACATGTTTACGGCAACTCCAGGACTGAACGCGGCTTCGGCCACTCTTGCCGCCATGCTCCAGCCATCCATGGTCAAGCTGTTCCTCTCAAAGGACCGTCGTGAAGTGATCATTCCGGGCAGGACCTCGATGGGTGCCGGCCCTTTTGCCGGCTATCTCTTCCTGATGACAATCATTCATCACAGCGCATATTTCCTGTTGCGTAGCATTCCGCTTGAGGATTGGATTGTCATCACGGCCAAGATTGTATTGAGCACGCTTCTGACTTTCATAGCCATGCTTGCTGTGGGTTATTCGGCTGACAAGCCAAACCAGAGACGTTCCATATAGTGAAAGACCATAGATTCGACAACAGGAGGTTCATTATCGGTATCATGGTGACGGCTGTGGTGCTTCTGTATGTGGTACGCCTTTTTTTCATACAGATTCTTGATACGCGTTACAGCAGTTCCGCCAACAGCAACGCCCTGTACAGGAGAACCATCTATCCTGTCAGGGGAGTCATCTATGACAGGTACGGAAAGGTTCTTGTGGGTAACAGTCCGTCATACGATGTCATAGTTACCATGCGTAACGTCAAGGATATCGATACAATGGAGCTTTGCCGTTCCCTTGACATCACGAAGGAGTTCTTTGATGAACGCATGGCCGAGATAAAGAACCTGAGGAGGAACCCGGGTTATTCATCATACACTCGTCAGGTGTTTATGTCCCAGCTCTCCGTTGAGGAGATTTCTGTCTTTCGTGAGAATCTTTTCCGTTTCAATGGCTTTGACATAGAGGGGAGGACTCTGAGAAACTACAGCTACAGTGTGGGTGCCCATCTGCTGGGCGATATGGGAGAGGTCTCGAAGAATGACATTGAGGCCGATGACTATTATGTGCAGGGTGATTTCATCGGAAAACAGGGGGTGGAGAAATTCTACGAGAAGACACTGCGTGGCAGGAAGGGTGTTGAGATAATGCTGAAGGATGCATACGGAAGGATTCAGGGTAGTTACCAGGATGGCCAGTCCGATATAGCCCCCGAACCCGGACGAAGCGTCAGGTTAGGGGTTGACATAGAACTTCAGGCTCTTGGGGAGAGACTGATGCAGAATAAAATCGGCAGTATCGTCGCTATCGAGCCTGAGACCGGGGAGATTCTCTGCATGGTCTCTTCGCCTACATTCGACCCTTCGGTACTCAAAGGCCGCCATCGTGGTGAGAACTACCGTCTCCTTGCGGCACGATATGACAAGCCTCTGCTTAACAGGACCATACAGGGAACCTATCCTCCCGGTTCCACCTTCAAGACCGCCCAGGCCCTCACGCTTCTTCAGGAGGGTATAATCGATACAGACACCCGTTTTCCGTGCACCGGAGGTTTCGTGTTCCGTGGGTTGAGGGTCGGATGTCATGCTCACTCCTCACCTTTGTCGCTTCTTCCTGCCATAGCTACTTCATGTAACGGTTTTTTCTGCTGGGGATACTACAGGATGATAGGCGCCGACAAGTACAGGACACCGCAGGCGGCACTTACCGTATGGAAGGATTACATGGTTGACATGGGTTTCGGTTACACTCTCGGTGTCGATCTGCCTGGTGAGGCCCGTGGAATGATCCCCAATTCGGACTACTATGACCGTCACTACAACAAGTCCTGGAATGGGCTTACTATAATCAGCAATGCCATCGGTCAGGGCGAGGTGACACTTACTCCCCTGCAGATAGCCAATTTGGGAGCCACCATAGCCAACCGCGGTTATTACATCACCCCGCATGTGGTCAAGGAGATAGAGGGAGGCGGACTGGACTCTCTCTATACGACCAGACATTACGTCGGGGTTGACAGTGTGAATTATGAGAAGGTGGTACAGGGAATGCGTCTGTCCGTACTGGAGGGAACTTGCCGGGCGGCCAACAGCAGGGATTACGAGGTGTGCGGCAAGACCGGTACTGCTGAGAACAGGAACAGGGAAAAGGACCATTCTGTATTCATGGGGTTTGCCCCCAAGGATAACCCGAAAATCGCGATAGCGGTTTATGTGGAGAATGGAGGTTTCGGTGCGGTATTCGGAGTGCCTATCGGAGCCTTGATGATGGAGCAGTACCTTACAGGCGGACTGTCGGAGGAGAGTGAGGCCAAGGCCAGGACATTTGCAGAAAGAAGCATAGACTATGGTGAGGAAGAACGTTGACATAATAGGGAAACTGGACTGGTTAACGGTCTTTCTGTATCTTTGCCTCACTCTGTGCGGGTGGCTTTCCGTTTGCGGGGCAAGTGCGGATCTTGAGAATCCGGAGCTGTTCTCTTTCGCCACCCGCCCCGGTAAGCAGCTTGTGTGGATCCTCTGCGCGATAGCGATAGGTTCTCTTGCACTATCCATAACCAAGGAATTCTACAGTACCTATTCATACATCATCTATTTCGCGTTGCTTGTGCTGCTTGTTGTGACCATATTCGTGGCTGAGGATACCAAAGGGTCGCATTCATGGCTTAAGATGGGCCCTGTCAGCATCCAGCCGGCTGAATTCGCCAAATTTGGCACGGCACTGGCGCTGGCCAGATTCATAGACAGATTTGAGTTCAATATTAACAGGCTGAAGGATAATCTGATAGCAGTTTCCATATTCATGATGCCGATGATTCTTATCATCCTGCAGAACGAGACTGGTTCGGCGTTGGTGTATATGGCTTTCCTTCTTGTCCTATACAGGGAGGGAATGACAGGCAATGTGCTTCTGATAGGATTCTGCGCTGTGCTGTTCTTCATTCTGGGTATCAAGTTCGGGGCGGTTTCCTTCAGCGGGCAGCCATACAGCGTGGGGAAGATGGCTGTACTCTCCATTATCCAGATACTTATGGTTGTTACCGGATGGTCATTGATGAAGGACAGGAAGGTCGGGATAACACTGCTCATTATAGAGGTAGGCATCATGCTGATAGGCTTCTCCTTCTCCCTGACCGTAATCCCGTTCAATGTCACATGGCTTCAGATTGCGCTTATATTCGCAGGCAGCGGCTATCTTCTGTTCCATGCCTTCAAGGATATGACAAAAAAGTACATCCTGGTTGTGCTGTTCGCTTTCGGCTCTTTGGGCTATCTGTTTTCGGTGGATTATGTTTTCAATGATATTCTCAGGCCGCATCAGCAAACCAGGATCAATGTCATTCTCGGACTGGAGGACGATCCGTTGGGCAAGGGTTATAACGTAAACCAGTCGCTGATCGCGATTGGAAGCGGCGGACTGACCGGCAAGGGATTCATGAAGGGGACACAGACAAAACTCAAATACGTTCCTGAACAGGATACGGATTTCATTTTCTGCACGGTTGGGGAAGAGAAGGGTTTCCTTGGCTCTGCCGGGGTTCTTATCCTTTACCTGTGCCTGCTGTTGAGACTCATTTCGGTGGCTGAAAGGCAGACTTCGGTATTCGGAAGGGTTTACGGATATTCAGTAGCCTGTATCCTCTTCTTCCACCTTTTCGTAAACGTGGGTATGGTGTTGGGAATAACTCCCGTCATAGGCATACCTCTGCCTTTCTTCAGTTACGGCGGTTCATCACTTTGGGGATTTACTATTCTGCTGGCAGTCTTTCTGAGGATAGACTGTGAACGTAACGTCCGCGTTTAGTCTTATCTGTCGTTGCGCGGGGGACGGTTGTGACGGTTGCCGTAGTTTTTCTTCTTCTTTTTCTTCTTGTCAAAGCGTGAAAGGTCGCCTTCGTCAAGTATGTCGGAAGACCGTCTGGTATCAGGCTTCTCGTTGTCCGCATTAAGTGATGCGGGCTTGCTGCCTTTCCTGTTCATTGAGATTATCTCAAGCGCCCTTTCCGGTGTGATGGTCTCAATGTTGGCCGCAAACACCTTGTCGGTGGAATATGTAAGCTGACCGTTAAGGATGTCGGCCTTGAAGAAAAAGTATGTGTTGTCCTTAGTCTCAAGAGGAATGTCGCGTGACGGGAAGTGTTTCTGTGCCTCCACGTATGCATCGACCTCATAATTCAGACAGCATTTGAGCTTGGCGCACTGTCCGGCAAGTTTCTGAGGATTCATGGAGAGGTCTTGCATGCGGGCCGCTCCGGTGGAGACTGAAACGAAACTCGTCATCCAGGTGGTGCAGCAGAGCTCTCTTCCGCACGGTCCTATGCCGCCTATGCGTCCCGCTTCCTGACGGGCCCCAATCTGCTTCATCTCTATGCGTACCCTGAACACTTCGGCCAGAACCTTGATGAGCTGGCGGAAGTCAACACGGCCGTCGGCAATGTAGTAGAATATGGCTTTGGCTCCATCGCCCTGATACTCCACGTCACCGATCTTCATCTCAAGTCCCAGGTCCTTGGCAATCTGGCGGGAGCGTATCATGGTGTCGTGCTCTCGCGACTTGGCCTCGGCATATTTCTCCATATCCACCTCGCGCGCCTTGCGATACACACGTTTTATCTCGATGTCCGGACGTAGGTTGGCTTTCTTCATCTGCAGTGTGACAAGCCGCCCGGTCATCGTTACGGTACCTATATCATGTCCGGGATTTGATTCGACAGCCACTATATCACCTTTCTGGAGGTCCAGCCTGTTGGAGTTGATGAAAAACCCCTTACGGGTGTTCTTGAACTGGACCTCCACATAACCTTCCTCATTATCGGAACCGGGGACACCGGACAGATAGTCGAATGAGTGGAGCTGTCCCATGCTCCGTCCACAGCCTTTGCAGCGTATTCCTCCGCTGCCGTTATTCAGTGTGAAATCATATTCCATATCATTTATTGTTTCATTAGCATGATGGTCTTGAGTGTGAGGTCAAAAAAGACCATCTTTGAATTTACGTTCTGTTCTATATCTCGTTGTGCATCGGTAAACACTCCCATAAGACCGATGATGTTCTTTTCATTCACGTATGGGGCGAATCTGGTTGAGAACTGCTCTTCCCGGTCAGTCATGTAATTCAGTTCCGGTTCATGGAAATTGCAGATGAAATTCTCACGTATCATCCGCTGGCAGTAGTCAAGGAACCTTTTCTGCCATTCACGACCACCTCCGGCCATATCTTCGGACCATGACTTGAGCTCTTTGAGTTTTCTGCCGTAGGTGAGACGCATCAGCTGAATGAAGTGGTCCAGGAATTCCTCACTCTCGGCATTGATCTGGAGTGCTTTCCTCGCTTTAAGCCAGCTGCCGCCGCTGAAATGGGCTATCTTTCCGGCCGTTTCGGGATCAAGGCCATAACCGGGAGCGGTAAGCGCTGTTATAATGGCATCGGTTGGAATCCTTTTGAATTCAACCCTCTGTGTCCTGCTCACAATGGTTTCCAGCATCTGTTCAGGGGTGTCCGAAATCAGCATGAACACTGTTCCCGATGGCGGCTCTTCAAGCAGTTTCAGAAGGGAGTTGGCACATTCCGCCTTCAT
Organism: Bacteroidaceae bacterium; assembly: GCA_017651315.1. Lineage (GTDB taxonomy): Bacteria > Bacteroidota > Bacteroidia > Bacteroidales > Bacteroidaceae > Colenecus. Next base: position 29,974 of record JAGCDE010000056.1, on the reverse strand, counting down.
CTTCTCAGCGTGCCAGACTATCACGATCTTGTATCCGCCTTCAACCGATTTAAGGGCGAGCTTGGAGGTGATGGATTCGCTTTCGGTCACGAAAATGCGAGCCTGCTTGTTATCTGCATCGATGGCGTTCATCCAATCCTCGAATCCGAAATACCTGTTTTCAAGAAAGAATTCACGCCATGTTGCAATCTCATCATCCGATGTCGTTGAACGCCCGGCTGTCTTGCTCTTGTTTACTACGGGAAACACGAAATGCAGGTCCGGGTGCACCAGCTTGTCCATCTTGACGCATGACGGGCATGTGCCGCATGATTCTGCATTGTTTCCTTTGTCGCGACAAAGCAGATAGCGGGCAAATGCTATGGCAGTTTGCAGTTTGCCTGTACCCTCGGGACCTGTGAACAGCAGTGCGTGGGGCACAGTCCCGGCCTGAGCGTCCTTTATGAGCCGCCCGATAACCTCTTGCTGTCCTATGATATCCCTGAAGTACATAATTCTCTTTTTGCAGTTATAGTCCGAAGGACCGGCCGGAGGCCGCCCGTTTACGGAGTAAACTAAAAGAAAGTTGGATTTTCAAGCGGTTACAGAATCGTAGCGCAGCTACGAGGCTGTAATTGCTTGAAAAAGTCGTTGCCTTTATCATCCACAAGGATGAAAGCCGGGAAGTCCTCGACTTCGATTTTCCAGATGGCTTCCATGCCCAGCTCGGGGTACTCGACGCACTCGATTGACTTGATGTTGTTCTGAGCCAGGATGGCAGCGGGGCCGCCAATCGAGCCCAGATAGAATCCGCCATGCTTCTTGCAAGCATCGGTAACGGCCTGTGAGCGGTTACCCTTGGCCAGCATGATGAGTGAGCCACCGTTATCCTGGAACTCATCCACGTAGGGATCCATACGTCCTGCGGTGGTGGGACCCATAGAGCCGCAAGCCATGCCTGCGGGAGTCTTGGCGGGACCTGCGTAGTAGATGGGATGCTCCTTGAGGTACTGGGGCATGGGTTCACCGGCGTCAAGGCGTGCCTTGATCTTGGCGTGGGCTATGTCACGACCTACTATGATGGTGCCGTTAAGGCTCAGACGGGTGCTTACGGGATACTGTGAGAGCTGCTTGCAGACCTCGGCCATGGGGCGGTTCAGGTCAACCTTTACGGCATCGCCCTCGCCGGCCTGACGGAGTTCCTCGGGAATCAGCTCGTATGGTTTGTCGTCCATCTTCTCAATCCAGATACCGTCCTTGTTGATCTTGGCCTTGATGTTGCGGTCGGCACTGCAGCTTACGCCTAACCCTATGGGGCAGCTTGCACCGTGACGCGGCAGACGGATAACGCGTACATCGTGAGCCATATACTTACCGCCGAACTGTGCGCCCAGACCTATCTTGTAGGCCTCCTGCAGCAGCTGCTTTTCAAGTTCAACATCGCGGAAAGCGCGGCCGGTCTCATCGCCTGTGGTGGGCAGTGAGTCATAGTAGTGGGTCGATGCCAGCTTGACTGTAAGCAGGTTCTTCTCTGCACTGGTACCGCCTATCACGAATGCAATGTGGTAGGGCGGGCAGGCTGCGGTACCTAAGCTCTTCATCTTCTCAACCAGGAACGGAATCAGTGTGCCGGGATTCTGGATGCGGGCCTTGGTCTCCTGATAGAGATATGTCTTGTTGGCCGATCCGCCGCCCTTGGTAACCATCAGGAAGCGGTACTCCATACCCTCGGTGGCCTCGATGTCAATCTGGGCGGGCAGGTTGCACTTGGTGTTCACCTCATTGTACATATCTAAGGGAGCGTTCTGGCTGTAGCGCAGGTTCTCCTCGGTATATGTCTTATAGACGCCCTCGGAAAGTGCCTCCTCATCGCAGAAACCGGTCCATACCTGCTGGCCCTTCTCGCCATGGATGATGGCGGTACCGGTATCCTGGCACAGAGGCAGCTTGCCCTTGGCCGATACCTCGGCGTTGCGCAGGAATGTAAGTGCCACGTACTTGTCGTTGTCCGATGCCTCGGGGTCACGCAGTATCTTGGCCACCTGCTCGTTGTGTGAGCGGCGCAGCAGGAAACTTACATCGCGGAATGCGGCATTGGCCATCTTGGTCAGACCCTCCTTCTGAACCTTAAGGATAGGTTTGCCCTCAAACTCGCTTACACTTACATAGTCCTTGGTGAGCAGATAGTACTCTGTCTCGTCCTTGCCCAGCTGGAACATGGGCGCATACTTGAAATTTGCCATATTTATTATGTGTTTTGATTATTATCGTCCATATCAGGATAGAGGAAATCATTGTAGGGGTACTTCTGTACGTGCAACTGCTTTACTCTGTCGTATAGTACTTTACGCATATTCTCAATGCCGGTTTTCTTGAGGGCCGATACAAACAGGCACTCGCCGTTAAGACGTCCCATCCAGGTGCGCTGAAGCTCCTCCATCGTGATGTTCTCACGTGTGGCGGGAGTGAGGTCATCGGCCTCCTTCTCTATCCAGGTGTAGGCATCGGTCTTGTTAAAGAGCACTATCTTGGGCTTATCGCCGGCGCCAAGGTCGGCCAGGGTCTTATCGACCACCTTCATCTGGTCCTCAAAGTCGGGGTGCGATATATCCACCACGTGAATGAGCAGGTCAGCCTCACGGACCTCATCAAGTGTGGATTTGAATGACTCCACCAGGTCTGTGGGCAGCTTGCGTATGAATCCCACTGTGTCCGAAAGCAGGAACGGCAGGTTATCCACCACAACCTTGCGCACTGTTGTGTCAAGTGTTGCGAAGAGCTTGTTCTCGGCAAACACATCGCTCTTGGAGAGCAGGTTCATAAGGGTGGATTTGCCTACGTTGGTGTAACCTACCAGCGCCACGCGGATCAGTCGGCCGCGGTTCTTGCGCATGGTGGATTTCTGACGGTCTATATCAGCCAGCTGCTCCTTAAGCCAGCTTATGCGCTTGGTGATGATACGGCGGTCCATTTCCAGCTGGGTCTCACCGGGACCGCGCAGACCTACCGTACCCTTACCGCCGCCGGCACCGGAACCACCTCCCTGACGCTCTAAGTGGGTCCACATCCGCTGCAGGCGGGGCAGCAGATAGCGGTACTGCGCCAGCTCAACCTGTGTCTTGGCGTGGGCCGTCTGGGCACGCATGGCGAATATATCCAGAATCAGCGATGTGCGGTCCAGGACCTTTACGCCCAGCACGCTCTCTATGGCCGACATCTGCTTGGCGGTAAGCTCATCATCAAAGATTGCCATGCCCACCTCATTCTCCATATCCTCCATGCGCTTTATGTAATCACGCATCTCCTCCAGCTTACCCTTGCCCACGTATGTGGCGGCAAGAGCCTGCGGTATCTTCTGCGTAAAACGGCGCATCACATGCACTCCGGCGGTATCGGCCAGGAACTCAAGCTCATCAAGATACTCGCTTGTCTTGCGCTCGTCCTGATCCTGGGTAATGATTCCAACCAGTATGGCGGTTTCGGCTTTCTTCTTGGTTATGACCTGGAACTCTTCCTTCATCTATATTCCTATTCTCTCTTCTATGTTATCACTACGAACCTACTATTCACTCGGTTGCTCCCCCCAATACTATTACAATCTCACCTTTGGGCTCGTGTGCCTTGAAGTGAGCAAGAACTTCGGTCAGTGTTCCGCGCACGCACTCCTCGTGCACTTTGGATATTTCGCGGCACACTGCAACCGGACGTTCCGGGCCAAAAGCCTCTATGAACTGCTCAAGCGCTTTGACAAGACGGAACGGGGACTCATAGAAAACAATGGTGCGCGGCTCATTCTTAAGCGCGGCGATGCGGCTCTGGCGGCCCTTCTTCTGCGGCAGGAAACCTTCAAAGAGGAACCTGTCGCATGGCAGACCCGAGTCTATCAGCGCCGGCACAAAAGCCGTAGCGCCCGGCAGACACTCCACATCAACTCCCTGCTGCACACACTCGCGCACCAGCATGAATCCCGGGTCCGATATGCCCGGAGTACCCGCATCGCTTATCAGTGCCACAGACTCACCCGCCATAATACGGTTAGCTATAGCGGCCGATGTCTCATGCTCGTTGAACTTGTGGTGTGACTGCAGCGGCTTATGGATGTCGTAGTGCTTGAGCAGGACGGAACTGGTACGGGTATCCTCGGCCAGGATAAGGTCCACCTCCTTAAGGATGCGTAATGCCCTCAAGGTGATGTCCTCAAGATTTCCCACTGGTGTGGGTACCAGATAGAGTTTTCCTGCCATTCCCGTGTGCGCGCGTGCGTTGCGAAACACAAAATTAGTCAAAATCCTGTTATCGGGTTATTTTTATTCTGAATTTTACCCATTTCATTCTTAAGTTTATCTGCGCAGACTGTCCCGGACAAAATTGCAACAGTTTTGAGACGCTTTTTTGTTGTTTTAGCGTCTATAGGATAGTAATTTTGTTTCAGAATCGGTGTGGTTAATGATTCAAAATGAGATTTAACATCCGGTTCCATGTAAATTATTAAAAGTACATCAATTGCTTATGGTCAGAATAATTCGTTTTTCAGTAATTGCGTTTTTTTGCGCCTTATGCACCGTTGTTTCAGCGCAGGAGAATACCTATGTTGATTTGGGACTTAGTGTAAAGTGGTGTACCGTGAATACAGGCATCACTGCCGACAGGCCGGTAGGCTGGTATTACCGCTGGCCCGATGCAATGGCAATCAAGACTACCGACGGCAGCCGTATGGGCACCAAGGCCGAATGGGACGAGCTGCGCCAGTACTGCACCTGGAAGTGGACAGAGCAGAACGGCATAGGCGGTTATCTGGTAACAAGCAAGATAAAAGGATATACGGACCGGAGCATATTCCTGCCCGCAGCAGGCTGGCTTCAGGACAGCCAGCTGATGCAGGTTGGCACATACGCATCATACTGGTGCTCCACCCCCGGTGTTCAGCCTGATGATGAGGCCGCATACGGTTTCAATTTCAAGCGCGGAGCCGATGAGTGGCACAGCGAGAACCGTGAATCGGAACAGTCGGTGCGTATGGTGATGCCTCTGTCAGGCAAGGAGGTGTCCAATATCAAATTGGAAAAGAATAAGCTGTCAATAAAGCAGGGTGCGGGTACCAGACTGAAAGTGACAATGGGAAAGCGTAACGTGAACAGCGCCTGCACCTGGAAATCCTCCGATGAAAACGTAATAAAAGTTGTTGAAGACGGCCTTTTAGTGGCCGCAGGTCCGGGCAGCTGCAAGGTACAGGTAACCGCATACGGCAAGACCGCCCAGTGCACCGTAACCGTGACTCCCCATGAGTTTGAATACGTGGATCTGGGACTGAGCGTTCTGTGGGCCAACGCCAACCTGGGAGCATCGTCACCGGAGAGTTACGGTGATTATTACGCATGGGCCGAGATAGAACCCAAGGAGACTTTTTCATGGGGAAACTACCGTTACAGTTCCTTTGCACAGGAAGACGGTATGGACAAATACACCGCCCAGGGGCAGTCCCATCAATACCTCAAGGCTGACAATCTTAACCGTCTTGAGCCGACCGATGACGCTGCCACCGTAATGTTGGGTGACGGTTGGCGTATGCCTACCAACGATGAGATTGTTGAGTTGGTGAAAAACTGCACGTATGATACCGTTACCGTAAACGGTGTAGCCGGAATGCGTTTTACAAGCAATGTTCCCGGATTTGAGGGACACAGCATATTCATTCCCTATTCAGGTCAGATGAACGGCAATGAGCCTATTGAAATAGGAAAACAGTTCTCTCTCTGGACATCCATTCCAGGCAGTGGTACCAGAGGAAGCTGTTTCAGCACCATAGGTTCAGTAAACGGAATGAGGGGAGGTTTGTCAGAACTGCCCCCGATTGAAGTTCTGAGAATGGCATTTGACTTCATGTTCAACGGTTATGAAAGCAGATTCATAGGAATGAATATACGTCCCGTGCGCTCCCTTACCGATGATATGTTCACATCACTCTCCCTGCCCGCGGAGAGTATGGATATAAGTTATGGTACCATACGTAATGTGGAGGCTGTGATGATGCCCTCCGGACGTGCCGTCAAACCAACCTCTATCACCTGGAGTTCATCGGCGCCACAGATTGTATCCATCGATGAAAACGGCTTTTTGACCGCTGTAGGACAGGGCACATGCGTGATTACCGCAGAGACTGAGGGACGTAAGGCTCAGATGACCGTGAATGTGTCATTGCCCGTACCGGAGCCTGTTGACCTGGGCCTCAGCGTGATGTGGGCATCGGCCAATCTGGGCGCTTCAAGACCCGATGAGGCTGGCGGATATTTTGCCTGGGGTGAGACAAGCCCCAAGCCGGGTCTTTACAGCGGCGAGAATTATAAGTTCGGCCAATATACGAATGAAATGACCAAGTATAATTTCGATACCAGTCCCGGTCAGTGGGGAGGAGCAAAATACCCGCTTGATTACAAGGAGACTCTTGACCCTGAGGATGATGCGGCCGCAGTACTTCTGGGCAACGGTTGGCGTATGCCCACTGCCGATGAACTTTGGGAACTCAAGAACAAATGCACCTGGGAGGCAAAGTATGCACAAGACACTATTGAGTACAATCATGAAGACACTGTTGAGCTCTTTTTTGAAAAACGTCTTCTGGGATATGTCATTACCAGTAATGTCCCCGGGTATGAGGACCGTAGCATCTGGCTTCCGGCCGCAGGTTACATAAGTGATTATAATCATGATTCATATCCTGTTAATAGTAGAAGTGCACATTACTGGACATCTACTTTGGGGCAATCCCTGGATAATGGTGGCGGACGCTGGAACGGCAAGAATATCAGGCCGGTAATGGAACTCCCGCAGTCAGAGAACCGTCCCAAGGCGGAGCCCGACCCGGTCAAGCCTTTAAGACACAACGCCCAGGTTGATTTGGGATTAAGCGTATTGTGGGCCGACTGCAATGTGGGTACCGATAGCCCCCAGGAAACCGGAGCCCGCTTTGCCTGGGGCGAGACCATTCCCAAGACCTATTATTCAAAGTACAACTACAAGCACATGAAAGCCTTCAAGGACCTGAACAAGTGGTGGTACTCCAAATATACCACTACCGATGAAGATCCCTATGCGGACGGCCTGACCAGGCTGAGTGCGGAGGATGATGCAGCCCAGGCCAATTGGGGAGGCAAATGGCGTATGCCCACCAAGGAGGAATACAAGGAGCTGTATGAAAAATGTGAATGGACCCTGGATTCCGTTAACGGAGTGAAAGGATACCGCATAACAAGCAAGGTTCCCGGATATACGGATAAATCCATATTCCTTCCTTATAATAATTCAAATACTTTTGGAGGGTTATTTGAAGAACCTAATAAAGGCATTTATTTGACATCCGATAAAAAAAGCTCCGAAAAAGGATATATGTGGCGTGGGTGTGTAGTGCTGGAGTTCGATAAATATGAATTCGGGACATCCGATGAGGTAGAGCTTGACTTCAAAGAGGATGTAAGGTCTTTGGGCGGATCAAGGATGTCTAAGATACATATAACCTCCAGAGAAAGGGCTGACGGGTATTTTGTACGTGCGGTGTGGGACAGATGATAGATAATAATTGAGAATTGAGAATTAATTACAAATGACGATATATGAAAGGATTTAGATTTTGCTTGGTATTGTTTGCTGGAATACTGGCAGCAACAGGCGTTCAGGCCAGGAAGAAAGACATCTTGAGTAAGGAGAAAGGCAGCATAACGTTCCGTGTTGATCCGGACCTGCCGGAGCCTACAGGCGAAAGCCTGAGCATGAAAATGCGCAGTAGCAGTGGGCTTGTAAGTGATATACTTGACAGGAGCGAGATCCGCGGTGAGAACCAGAGGGTTGTGGCATGGGGTATAGGTGATGAAAACTATGCCTCCTACGGAAAGAACCCCTTCTTTAAAGGCATGATTGATGCGTTTGCCGATCATCGGCCGGTGGTTCTTACGCCCGATGTAATCTGGTTCCTGATCTGCCAGGGATTCGCGCATTATGTAAATGACAACCCGGAGGAGCTGCGAAACCTGTTTGTGGATCATGAGGGAAAGATAGACCTTGTGGTGCAGAGCGGTAAGGATCTGTTGAGCGGTGGGGTCGATTGGGAGGCCATAGTGAACAGCTTCTATGAGCAGATACGTGACAACACCAAAGGCGATATTGCCGATATCATCTCAGAGAGGTTCTCCACAACCGGTGTAACAGAACACATGGTGTCACAGATTGCGCTTATGGAGACAGTCAAGTCATACTTTGACTACATTGTGATATATATGTCCTGCGGCATACCAAGCGTAACCCTTAAGGGTACCCCCGATGACTGGCAGTCCATACTGGACCGCACCCGGAAGCTCCGTGCCTACGGCATAGACTGGTGGGTTGATGACCTGGAACCCATACTCCAGGAGTTTGTCAATGCTTCAAAAGGCAAACCTGATGTTGATTTCTGGAAGAGCATTGTCAAGAAATACCGCCCGGGCGATGTGCGTGGACTCAATTGTGGAATAGAGAATTTAGGCACCACCAAGTTTGACGGCTGGTTCCTTAAGTTCCTGCCGTATGACGAGAACGGACGTACCCCTGCTGAGGTCAATATGGAACACAATATGCTGCCCGAGATGGTCAGAACCGAGTATAAGTACATGATAATCAATGATGTTACCGGTGAGGTGGAAAAGACCATGATGATGGAGTTCTGGGCCGGAATAGTAGGTATGGAGTTTGATCGTGAGACTTATGCCATGACTCCCAAGATGGGATGGTTTACCCGCATAGACAAGACCGAGGAGGAACTGCTTGAGGAGTTCAAGGCAATGGATAATTTCGAAGGATTCTCGGACGGACTCATGCTCAAGGTAAACAAGGTTCCCGAAATAATCCGCAAGATGGACCGCATAAACAATCTCACCCTGCGCTTTGTGGGCAAGGTAGTCATTCCGGACTGGATGGACGGCAAGGATATACGCTCACTTGAGATATACGGCTCCATGACCCCTGAGGAGGAAGAGGCCCTGCGTAAGCGCTTCCCGAAAGCCCGTATCAACGCGCGGGGTTTACCTGAGATTGACGATTAGTGAGGTCTGACACACCTCCCCGATGCCGGAATCAACCGTCGTCGTTAAGAATCTGTCTTGATTTCAACACAGATTCTAAATTCAATCGCCTAGCTGATGCCGGCATTTCCCAAACTTTCATTAAGTTTGCATGTCATTTTACAAACAGATGGAAGACGGGAGAAAAAATAGAGTCTATGCGGTGGTACCTCTATTGTTTTTTGTGGCCATTGCTGTTTTCTTTCTCGTTCTGGCTCCTTACAGATTAGGATTCAAGGAGCAGACAAGCATCTTCGTACTGGACAGGGGATTCGTTTCGGACTATCTTTCAGATCCAGGATTCCTGGCCGTTATGTCAGGTGACTTTCTTTCACGCTTCTATTGGTTCAATGGAATGGCTGTAGCCTTGACTGTCCTGCTGCTTGTTTCCATTTGGGCAGGGCTGGTAACGCTGTTTGAGAGAAGCGGTGCGGGTATGAATGCCCGCCTCCTGGCTCTCCTTCCTGTCTGTGCCGAGACAGTTTTCGCGGTTTATCTCAATTATCCGGTCTCTGCTACCATAGGTCTTGCCCTCTCTGTCTGGTGTGCGGTGCTGTTTTCCGGCAGCCGGATTGATAATGCAACCCTGATTCCTGCATTGGCTTTTGGCACTTCTCTTCTGTTCGTACTGGCTGGAGGTCATGCCTTGACCTTTGCCCTGCTTCTGTTGACGATGAGGTATAGGGAGTGGAGGAAGACATTGCCTGCCGCAGTCATAGGTATAGGTCTGATGCTTCTTGCGGGAAGGTTCTACAACCTTAATTTCATTCAGACTTTGATCTGGCCTGTTCCAAACGAATATATAGTTCCTCCTTTATCATGTCTTGCTATAGTTCCTCTGCTGTCGGTACTGTGCCTGACGGCCGGTAAGCGTCTGTCCGCGTTTGTGTGTTCTCTGACAGCGTGCCTTGCCCTTGTCCCCGTGTTCTTCCTTATCAGGAATGAAAGGCTTGAAAGCTCAATCCGTCTGGGGACGACGGCTTACAGGCAGGAGTGGGACAAAGTCAGGGAACTCTCAGAGTCGGCTGACAGCAGGAGCCCGTATTCCACTTATTACAGGAACCTCTGTTATGCCAGAGAGGGCAGGCTGGCCGAAGAACTGTTCCGTCATCCCCAGAACCTCGGCGACGGGCTGTTCCTGTCCATTCAGAGGGGATCCAGTTATCTGGCTTCGTTCTTCTTCATAGACGGGCTGCTTGAGATGGGCGATGTTTCTCAGGCTACCGATGCCGCTCTTCTCGGCCAGACAGTTATGCCGAGCCGGTTCTCCACCAGAATGCTCCGAAATCTTTCAGAGATAGCCGTGCTGACCGGCGATTATAATGTGGCCGGTAAATACCTTAATATCCTGTCAGCAACGCCTATGCACCGGCGTTGGGCCCGTGAACTCCGGAATTGCGTTGATTCGGACAGCCTCCCTGAAAGGCTTCAGAGATGGCGCTCGAGAGCGGCGCTGGCTGACCGCACTGTAGCCCAAGGTGACTGGAGAGCCTCCCTCAAAAACATCGTTGACTTGAATCCTATGAACAGGACTGCGGTTGACTATCTGCTCTGTTCCATGCTGCTTGACAAGCGCGGCAAGTCGTTCGAGGGTTATTACGAACGGTATTGGTTAGACAAACTGGACAGATACTACGAGGTTCCTCCAGTGTATCAGCAGGCACTTCTTGTCAATGCCTATTCCGACGACTCGTTCCGCGAAATCATCGGGAAATACCGCATTGCCGGGAGTGTGGCTGAACGGTACATGCGTTTCCAGAACGCATTGGAACGCTCCAACGGCAATCTGAGTGCCTTGGGTGAATATAAGGACACCTATTGGTACTATATCATTTCGACTTCAATTGTAGAGAATCCTGAACAATGAGGCGCATTACGAGATACATACCCGTCATTCTTGTTTCACTCCTTCTTGCCGCTTGTGCAGGAAAGGGTGAAGGATCCCTTGCGGACATTTATCCTGACTACAGTGATGTCACAATCCCCTGCAACATAGCTCCGCTCAATTTCAGGATAGAGGGGGCTTCCCGGATCCTTGTGAGGGTGAAGGGAACTTCGGACGATTATAACTTCAGGAGCAGGGGAGAACTTATGAAGTTCAATCAGAGGAAGTGGCATTCAATGCTTGATGCCGAGAAGGGGAGCCGGCTCAAAGTCGCGGTTATTTCCAAGGGAAGGAAGAGAGGAACTGCCGGTGTGAAGGAGCTCATCTGGACGGTTTCAAAGGACAGTATAGACCGTTATCTGAGTTACAGGCTCATCGAACCGGCATATGAAGTGTGGAGCCGTATGCAGATAGAGGAGCGGGATATGGAGAGCTTCAGGACCCGTCTGATAGGTGACAACCGGAATGCCGGCAAGTCCTGCATGAACTGTCATACTACAAACCGTAACGGAACATCATTCATGCATCTGCGCGGTGCCAACGGAGGTACCATAGTGAATCACAACGGAAAGCTTATGAAGCTGAACACCAGGACTGACTTGTCGGGAGGTGGAGTTTACGGTGATATTACATCTGACGGACGTTATGTGGTCTTTACGACCGCCGACATAACATTCTCCATTCACAGCAGGATTGACAAGAGGATGGAGGTGTTCGATTCCCGCAGCGACCTTATGATATTGGACCTGGACAATCTCACCGTTTCCGACGGCCCGTCCGTAAAGGGCGATGACTACCAGGAGTCATTCCCCTGTTTCTCTCCTGACGGCAAGACCATATTCTTCTGCAGGTCAAGGCATCATGAACAGCCAGACAGCACCTTTTACATGCACTATGACATAGCCGCCGTACAGTTTGACCCTGAAACGGGCAAACCCGGTGACAAGGTATATACGGTAATCCCGAGCCGTGAAAGGCTCTCTTTCAGCAACCTGAAATGTTCGCCCGACGGAAAATGGCTTATGGCATCCGTGGCCGATTACGGTACATTCCCTGTCTGGCACGATGAAAGTGAGAACTGGCTCATCAACCTTAGGACAGGCCAGATAAACACTATGGAGAAGGCCAATGCAAGGGGGGCCGATACATATCACAGCTGGAGCAGCAACAGCCGTTGGGTGGTTTTCGCCTCAAAGCGTGATGACAAGGTATATGGTCGTCCGTACATAGCGCATGTTGATGAGAACGGGGAGGTGAGCGGAGCATTTCTGTTGCCTGTGCGTGATCCTGCCCTCTATATGAGAACTATGAAATCCTATAACCTTCCGGAGCTCTATCCGGTACCGGAAATCTGGGGTACCCATGAGACGGCAGCTTTCTATAACAGGACAGCTCCGGTCCAGGTAACATATAAACCGTGATTATTTACTGAACAACCGGAACAATACAAAACTGGAAAATGCAGAAGATAATAATACTTGATTTCGGCTCTCAGACTACACAGCTGATAGGCCGCCGTGTTCGCGAAACCGGTACATTCTGTGAAATACTTCCCTATAACCGTTTCCCTTCGGACGACAGGGATGTGATAGGTGTAATCCTGAGCGGTTCCCCATTGAGCGTCTATGCCGATGACGCCTTTCTGCCGGACCTTTCCGGAATAAAGGGAAAATATCCGTTGCTGGGAATATGCTACGGTGCCCAGCTGCTGAGTTATCAGTATGGCGGCAAGGTGGAGCAGGCAGGCAGCAGGGAGTACGGTCGCGCAGGACTTTCATTCGTGGATTCCGCATGCCCTCTCTTTGAAGGCATCAGTCCGGGTTCCCAGGTCTGGATGAGTCATGGTGATTCCATTACCGCCATCCCTGAAGGATACAGGCTCACAGCTTCCACTGACAGTGTCAGGTATGCGGCGTTCCAGAGTCTCTCGGAGCCGGTCTGGGGAGTACAGTTCCACCCGGAGGTGGTGCATACGCTGGAGGGTGCCAGGATGATTGAGAATTTTGTGGTAGGTATATGCCACAGCAGGAGAGAGTGGACCGCGGAGTCCTTCCTTGAAACCACAATCCGTGAACTGAAGGAACAGATAGGGCAGGACAAGGTCATCCTTGGGCTAAGCGGCGGTGTGGATTCATCGGTTGCGGCCGTACTGTTACACAGGGCTATCGGCAGCAACCTTACATGTATCTTCGTGAATCATGGAATGCTGAGGAAGAACGAGTTCGAGGATGTTATGGCCGATTACCGTAACCTGGACCTGAACGTGATTGGAGTTGATGCATCCGAGAGGTTTCTCTCGGCCCTCTCAGGAGTGTCTGATCCCGAGCAGAAACGCAAGATAATAGGACGGGAGTTCATAGAGGTGTTCAACAGTGAGGCGTCTAAGGTAGATGGCGCCCGTTTCCTTGCTCAGGGAACAATCTATCCGGACCGGATTGAGAGCTGCAATATAACGGGCAAGGTCATCAAGAGCCATCATAATGTAGGGGGCCTTCCCAAGGAGATGAAACTGAGTCTGTGTGAACCCCTCAAGTGGCTCTTCAAGGATGAGGTCCGTCAGGTGGGCCTGAGTCTCGGGATGCCCCGTCACATGGTGTTCAGGCATCCTTTCCCTGGACCCGGCTTGGCTGTAAGGATTCTGGGAGACATTACCAGGGATAAGATACGGGTACTTCAGGATGTGGATGACATTTTCATACGCGGATTGAGGAGAGAGGGTCTTTATGACCGGATCTGGCAGGCAGGCGCCATCCTGCTGTCTGTCAGGAGCGTCGGCGTAATGGGCGATGAACGGACCTATGACAATGTTGTGGCACTCAGGGCCGTAACCAGCAGCGATGCCATGACGGCTGACTGGGCTGAACTGCCCACTGCATTCATGCGGGAGGTCAGCAATGAGATAATCAATAAGGTGAAAGGCGTGAACAGAGTGGTATATGACATCTCTTCCAAACCACCGGCAACCATTGAATGGGAGTGAATTATGAAGGGAGAGTGGCCGGTATGACCACTCTCCCTTTTTGATAAAAGAGAACCTTTATCCCCAGGGTCGTGAATCATCCCGTCAGATAATATTTCAGCAGAGAGGTCAAGAAGGGTTAGTATCAAGCCAGTCTGTCTGAACCGGAATATTGATTACTTTGTGTTATTCCATGATCAATTTCGATGATATTACAAGGTGTTTGATTGTAACATCATGTTCGGAAGACAGGGGACACTGTCAATCAGCATCACCAATTCCGGACACCGTGAAATTGTATAAGTTAACATACACAAGTTAATCAGTAAAAAGGGTTTTCAGGTTCATTTTTATCTAAGGGTGCAAATATAGAATGATTATTGGATGATGAAACTTAACAGATGTTAAAACTTTTATTAAGATGCAGAATATCAATACATTTATAATAATTATTGTATTTATATTCATTATTCAGGTTTCTTCCACTCGAAGGCGGTTACGTTCTCATCCCAGCCGGTTATTTCAAAGGTGGCATTGGGCTGTTCCTTATCCTTATCCAGATAGTTCACGAACTTATATACTATCTTGCTCACCTCATCTACATAATAATCGGCCTTGACCACGAAATCATAGTCGTAACGTGTGCATTCAACACCCAGTATCGTGACTTTATCGGATGTCGCCTCGCCGTATTTCTTACAGTTTCCTGCGGGTACTCCTGCGTCGAACAGCACATTGATCATTGAGTTCCTGGCAAATCCGGCAAAGTCCAGGAAATCTTCATTTCCGTTGGTCAACTGGTTATTCCAGGCAGTCTTATCATAAACTTCGTCGGTCTCCGGAGACTTTGCGAAGCATTTCAATGTCTTTCCGTCCTTGTCAAACTGGCAATACATATAGAACAGGTACCTGGGAGTCCGGAACCTGTAAAACCATTCGTTGCCTATCTTGTAAAGTGTGGCTTTATTCTTCCCGTCGTTATAGGACATTCTGGTTTCCATCTCAATCTTGACATTACGGGGGAACGTGGCAGCCAGTACCTTGGAGCTTATGGGTTCATAGGTCTGCTCGGGATTGTTGTTCCCGCCGTTTCCGCCTCCATTGCCGATATCCTCTTTTCCGGAGTCTGGGTCACAGGCTGCGAATGCTGTTGCAGCAGCAAAAATCATCATTGCAAAATAGAACTTCTTCATTTCTTTTATCATTTCAGGTTAAACATACTATATCATATTCCTGGCCATCGCCTTTACCAGGAGCTCCCCGGTCGTGGCGGCATCGAACTTTATCTTGAGGCGCTGCCGGTACCATTTTATGGCGGGCAGACTGAGGTGCATAGCATCGGCTATCTCACTGCTCTTTTTTCCGGCCGCCATAAGTTTGAGAACCTGCTCCTCTTTGGCTGACAGGACAATCCGGGTGGTGTCATTCCGTTCCATTCACTTGGATTGATTTTTCAGTGCAAAGCTCTGGATTCCAGATGATATATGAATTATACTAAAGTATAAAAATGACTTTCCGGGGATGGAATTTCGCCCCTAAAAAACCCTGTAAACGCTGTTTTTCCTACTTTTGCGTTGTTATGAGGCAAAAAAGCGTCATTCCGGCACTACTGCTGTTTTGCGTTACCGCAACGTATGCACAGTACAACGATCACCGTGACCGGAAACTGGATTCATTGGAGAATGTGGTGGCCGGATGGACTCCTGAACGGCTGGCAGGCGAGCCGTTTGATACAAAAGCCGCCGTTTGCCTGGCTTATTCTGAACTGATGTCCGGATATGAACGTATCAACCCGGACCGTTCCATGTATGCGGCACGCAGGACATTCTGGCTTGGAAACGAGCTGAAATCCCTGTATCAGCCGTACCTGGCATCCAAGTTCATAGGACAGCTCTACTATAATAAGGAGATATACGACAGCACTATATACTACTACCATGTATCATTAGGCTATCTGGAGCGTATGGCCGCCGGTGAAGCCGGACCGGACAACCCGGACGGTTATCCACAGGAGAAGATTGATGATGCCGCTTCAAGTCTGTACGGCAACATCGGCAATCTGTATTATGAGATTGACTCGATTGACCAGGCTATGGCTTACTATGCCAGGGCCGGCGAGATTTTTGACAGGTATGACTGGAAGGTGAGCAATGCAATACTCTGGCACAATATGGGTGAGATCTGGGCCGATGAGAATGAATATGACAAGGCTGTTGAATGCTACGAAAAGGCTATAGGCTATGGTAAGGCTGCCGGTGATTCACTCTGGGTAGCATCACCCAAGCTGAGTCTGGGTGCTCTCTATATGAAGAAGGGACGTACTGTCAAGGCAATGCGTTATCTCAAGGAGGCCGATGAGTATTACTCCGTGCATCAGGATCAGGAGTTTGATGACCGTATCGCCACTCTTGATGTTATGGGACAGGCGTTGCGGCTGCAGAAAAGGCAGAGGTCGATGCTGGCTGCAAGTATGGGTATTATTGCGGTTGTGCTGATGGTGCAGCTGCTTATGCGCCGCAGGATGAACCGGCTGAATAAGGAGAATACAGGTGCCGATGAGGCTATATGCGAGGCTCTTACTGAAATAGGACAGAAGGAAGAGGTAAGCAGAAGCCGATACGGGCAGAAGATTGAGCTGACTGAACGCGAATCGGAGGTGCTGCCTCTTATTGCTGCCGGTATGACCAGCAAGGAGATTGCACAGAGGTTATGCCTGACAGAACAGACCATCAAGTGGCGCAGGCAGAGGCTCATGGCAAAGTTTGACGCAAGGAACACAGCCGAGATGCTTACCAAGGCACGGGAGCTTGGCTACTTTCCAAACCTCAAACACTCAGATTCTTAGATATCCGTTTGTGTTAAGGACATACGGTACGGACAGTGATGCCGTTCTGACGGTTGCAGGTGCCCATGCCACTAATGCGTGATTGTGAGTTCGGAACTGAATCCGTTGAGCTCCACCTGGTAGGGAGCATCGGGTGATACGGTTACGGTGTCATCGGTTATGAGGCGGGTGTTGATACCGTGGCAGCGCGTGCGGATGTCCGTGCCTGCGGGTATTAGCAGATGCGAAACCGATCCGGTCTGATTAACCGAGATGTCTCCGTGAAGGGTGGTGCAGATTATCTTCATGTCCTGGCTTCCGGTTATGTCAACAGTGCCGTGCACGTCATCGATCGTCAATTCACCGGCATTGGTGTCAAGTTCTATCAACTGGGCGGTTATCTGGCGGACTGTCATCTTATCGGTCTTGGCGGCCACCTCTACACCTTTTATATACTTCTGGGGCAGCATAACCTCAAGTGTGAGTGATTTGCTGCATATTGTCTTGGCAAGGCTGGTTCGGATATCCACATCAAATGACCGGCCGCTGTCATCGGTCTTGACCTTGAGCAGCTTGTCAAGGTCCTTAATCTCACGCGACCCGGCGTAAAGCTGCAGTTTCTCACCGTCGTATGCGCGTATGGTGAGTTCTGAACTTACAAAGAGGTTCATGTCAAACTTGCAGAGCCTGTCTATATCATACTCAACGTGACTCTCATATAGGAAACGCCTCTCGGTCACGGCTTTCTCCTGCGCCATAAGCTCATCGAGTGTGATTGAAAAGAGGTTGGAGAGCGCTACGAGATTGTAGATGTCGGGAATGCCGTCGCCGCTCTCCCATTTGGTGATGGCCTGACGCGATACGTTGATCTTCTCGCCCAGCTGCTCCTGCGAGAGCCCGGCGTTCTTTCTTAATGTGCGGATTTTTTCTGATAGTTTCATAACCTTGGTTTTTGCTGCAAAATTACCTCCCGGCTATGTGCTGCACAAGCATCAATACATTACATGCCTCATTCAAAATGCTACTTATCGTAGCAAAAGTACAAACAATCGGAATGCTACGCAAAATAGCGGAAACAAATCCCTTGAAAGCTATGTTTCCATACGGCACGCCGTACCGGTGCGACACTTATGTACCTGGATGGCATAGCCATCTATGATATCATGAAGGTTACAGGACACAAGAGTGTTACAAATCTGGAGAAGTACATCCGGGCGGATAAGTTGGAGGTGGCTCAGAAGCTGGTGTTGCAGTATGACTACTTTAAGTGATATTTATGTAGATTGCCTTTTTTGACAGGGAAATAGGCACCTGTTTCTTTAAGAAAAGGATTGATTTCTTGCCATTTCCCCTAAAAAATTGTAATCTTGCAGCTGAAAACAATGAGAGCATGAACAAATCTTTTCTGAATGCCATTAAGAAATATAGCCGCCAACTGATGCCCAAAGGCACCAGGGTGGTTTTGTTTGGGTCACAGGCTCGCGGTGATGCTAACGCAGAATCTGACTGGGACCTGCTGATTCTTATGGCCAAACCGGAGATTGAATATTCTGATTATGATGTTTACGCCTATCCGCTTGTAGAACTGGGGTGGAAGAATAATGAGCAGGTATCACCTATTATCTACACGTTTGAGGAATGGCAGAAACGCAGACCGACATCTTTTTACCACAATGTTGAATCTGAAGGAATAGAACTATGCCACTGAATATTGAAGACAAGAAAAGCATAATAGAGTATCGCGTTGAGAAGTCGGCAATGACTATGATTGAAGCCAGGGACAATGCCAAGTTGGGACATTGGAATCTTGTGGCTAACCGGCTATACTATTCCATGTTATATATGATTGCAGCATTGTTGCTTGACAAGGATATCCAATTTAAGTCTCATGCCGGGGCTATCCGGGCTATAGGCTTGCATTTTGTGACAAAGGGACTGCTGACACCTGAAGACGGTAGTCTGCTGTCACACCTACAGAGCATGAGGAGTTCCGGTGACTATGATGACCTGTTTGACTGGACTGAAGAGAAGATTGCTCCGATGTTTGAGCCCACTCAGGCCCTGTTGGACAAGATGAAACAGATGATCACACAGAAATAAGCGGTCTGATGCGCTGATAATAACAGTTTTTTTATTGTACACATAAGCAACAGGTTAAACAGCCGGGCGGAGAGCCTGGCTGTTTTTGGTTAGTAGTGATTGAAAAATGGGGCACGAAAAATAACCTTTTAAAAATGAAAATCGCTTCAGAATATCTCCTGAAGCGATTTTCTGGTGATCCGCTCGGGATTAGTTTTCTCGGTTTTGGCTGGTTTTCGTTGGCGCGTAGATGGTTGGTAATCAGCGTGTTTGGTCTTTATCGGTTTTTGTTGGGCTTTAAGCTCATTAAAAATGATGGTACCATGATGGTTCTCAATTTATATTTGTTATCTTCGCCGTGTAGATAAAATTTTCAGTAGTCATGGCAACTTCATTTTTGTTCAAGAGAAACGGCTCGGTTCTTGTTCGGGTGCGTATTTCGCAGAGAGAGGGCAACAAGATGACAGAGCTGATCAATGCAAAGAAAGTGGTGACGGGCCTCAATCTGACTGAGTCAGACTGGAAGCGTTATCATGAGTTGAAGACGGAACTGTCCCGGAATAATTACCTTGTAAACAACCCCAAATTTGCTGAGAGCATGGAGAAGCTCAAGGAGATAAAGAGGAGGGTTGATGAGATGGGCATGAACTTTACAAACAAAGCCTTCGACAATATTGTTCATGAAGTTATGTTTGCAAAGCAGATTGAGGTGGTGAGGAAGAAGAAGGAGGAGAAGGAGCAGAGAAAGCTGGCGCGGGAGGAAGCGGAGAGGAAGAAACATCAGATGACTCTGACTAAGTTCATTGACCAGTACATTCAGGATGTGAAGGATGGGACTCGTACTACTTTGGCTCATGGAAGGACTTTTGTTCAGGGGTCACGGTTCAGCTTGACCAACTCACTTGGGCACTTCAAGGAGTTCATGAAGGATACCGGTATTACTTATGACTTTCAGGATGTTGATTTGGATTGCTATGTAAAGTATAAGGCTTGGCTGATGGCCCAGGATATAAGTAAGGATAAGGCGGATCCTAAGCATGAGCCGGTGCATTATGCTGACAATACTATAGGTGGATTTATCAAGAAGCTGAAGTGTGTGCTGCGTGCTGCGGAGAGCCGCGGATATCCGGTTAATCCGGCTTATAAGAGCACTGAGTTCAAGGCACAGTCATCTGTGGATGTGGATACCATTTATCTGACCCGTGAGGAGGTGGAGAGGTTCGAGAAGGTGGACCTTACAAAGAAGGAGGATGGGAAGAATCTGGAGCTGGCGCGTGACATCTTTTTGGTGGGTGTTTGGACTGCGCAGCGTGTATCTGACTACAACAATCTTAAGCCTGAGAATATTAAAGAGGTGGACAACAATGGCACCCCTATGACGTATATCTCCATTCACCAGCAGAAGACCGGCCGACTGGTTGAGATTCCTTGTAATGCTAAGGTCCGTGCTATCCTGAATAAGTACCCAAAGGGCCTGCCCCACTTGAGCGACCAGAAGATTAATATGTACATTAAGCAGATTGGCAAGATGGCGGGGATTGATGAGGTGGTTGAGGTTAAGGGTAGCCGCGGTGGCCAGGTGATTAAGGAGTACTACAAGAAATACGAACTTATCTGTACACATACGGCCAGGCGTACCGGTGCCACTTTGATGTATCTGGATGGTATTGCCATTTATGATATCATGAAGGTGACAGGACACAAGAGCGTTACCACTCTGGAGAAGTACATTAGGGCTGACAAACTGGAGGTAGCACAGAAACTGGTGCTGCAGTATGATTACTTCAAGTGAAGGTCAGGGCTTAAGGTCTTTCTCCTTGCGGAGGCGTACTATGAGGTCATCATGGACTTTCTGCCAGGCGGCTTTGGGGTCAAAATCCAGGCCGGGGCGCAGGAGGCCGGTGGTATCGCCCAGGAATTCGGGATTCTGCATTTTCTCTTCCATATTTAGGACGTACTCCTTATATGTAGGCGCATGCGATGCTACGAAACGCAGGTAGCGGTCATAGGATGCCATCACTTTTTCGGGATCCAGGCGGTTTGAACAGAGTGCGGTATAGACATCAAACAAGTCACGGCCTTTGAGTCTCTGATACAGGGCTCTTACTTTTGTGCCTACCAGTTCATCAAACTCATAAGTGAGTATCTGGCACTGGCCACTGAACCAGTCATTCCGGACGGAGAACGGGACGTGGACCATGGGCTGTACGCTGAAGTGCTCCTTGCAATTTATCTCGACCTTGAGGTGTATCTCACCGGCACCGGCATCGGTGGGCTGTACGCGGAATACCAGTGTGTTGTTGTGTTTCTTCTGCTTTACTACTGGTTCGCCAAGCCATGAGAGGGCATCACGCAGGTGGTCTATCGTCTCACGTATGGGTTGCGCCTGGACCTGTACCAGGTCAATATCCTCGGAGTATCGAGGCTGTGGGCTTAGATATAGCTTATGAAGTGCTGTGCCTCCACGGAAAGCCAGGTGGCTAGCCAGGAATTCATCGGTGTATATTGACACCAGTGCACGGCAGATTATGAGATCCTGCTCTACAAGTCTGGGAGAACTCCATGGTACTACTGTTCCCCACTGGGTGATAAAAGCTCTCTGTATCATAAATGGTCTATAAATCGTCTGTTTCTATTTGCTGATTAACTATCACTTTCCAGCGCTCACAGATGGGACTGTCATCTGTTGGAGCACCTGATTTGAGTGGCACGGTCTTGAACTTGAGGCCTGCGCGTTTGATGAGTTCCATGAGGCCGTCGGCTACGGAGGTCTCTTGGAGTACTTGGTCAAGCAGATAGCCCAGACGCTGGAATGCCGGGACTGACGCTACTTTTGCAAAGTCTGTGCCCAGATGGTTGAAATCAAGTTTCATGGCCAGTTCCTCAAGTATGGTTGCAGCCCTGGTAAGGCCGCCTACATGGTCTTGATATACTACAAGGTCAATGGCGGTGAGTTCGGGACCGGAGATGTTGAGCCACCCTGAAGGAACCTCGAGACGCTGCACATAGTCCATGGGTATGGCACGGCGCTCGGCATAACGGAGGGCGTAGCCGTCACGGACTTTGTCACGCAGTACCGGCGGCTCTACCATGACCTGGCAACCCATGGGGGCCTGATGGGCGGCACCGTGACGTTCGGCGGCACTGAGCAGGGATACATAGTAGCGACGGCCCAGATACTGCATCATGCGGTCCAGGTACACGTCCTGTGGAACTGCTTTCCAGAGCCGATACTCCTCAGGGACTATAACGTAGAAGCCGCGGCTGGGCGAGAACAGACGACCCTTGCCAATTGCACGCTGCACGGCTATGTCTATGGAATGACTTGTCATATCCGGAAAAGCCCGCATGACATCATCCCGAGAGAACGTGTAACGTCCGCTTGGCGCCTGTATGTCTATCCAGTCTGCTAAACTCATGATTAAAGCCTTAGTATTCTATTCACTTGCAAAACTACACATAATTTGTGTATTATCGCAAGCAAATGGAAATATTTTTTCTTTTCCCATTATGGCTGTTTTTGGTTTTTGTTACGTAACGCGGCGTTACGGTTTTCTTGAAAAGCGTGACATTTGGCGTAACGGGGCGGTAAAAGTTGGTTAAAACTAAAATTATTAGGGATTGAGGTTGGTATATTTGCGACCGACAATATTTGAGGTTGTCCTTGTTTGATAATAA
This sequence comes from Bacteroidaceae bacterium, assembly GCA_017651315.1. Taxonomy (GTDB): domain Bacteria; phylum Bacteroidota; class Bacteroidia; order Bacteroidales; family Bacteroidaceae; genus Colenecus. The sequence continues at coordinate 7,484 of JAGCDE010000056.1, read as the reverse complement.
GCCCTTTAAAACATCGAAATTTTATAGCGTTCAGGAGTTGAAACAAGAGCCGAATGTCTGCGCAAGGTGTATATGCAACCCAAAAAGGGTTTTACATATTCCCTTCCGCACGGCATCGGCATGTCAGCTCAAACTGAACGAGGTTTCTCGATGTACCGAAGGGCTTTTTGACTGCATGACGTTTGTCGTGCGGTTTTTTGTACCCCTTTGGAAGTTGCCGGACCAACTCCGCTCATTTAGATGGTCAACACCGGGCCATCCCAGTCACCCGCACCCATACAAGCCACCTGTAGTCACAACCCAAATCCCAACCTGAAAGCCCACACTCACCTGCCCGGTTTGGATAACCGTTGGACGATGGCGGAGCACAAAGACCAGTGAACAGGTGACCAGGTGCTGACCTGCCCACTGTGAACGATGAAACAATTTGTGATGGAAACGGTGTGTCTTGGGGTGACGGTGGGTGTAATTTTTGATATACTGTTTTAAGTGTGAAAAAATAGTGCCCTCTGCCCTCTTTTACCTTCCCCTTTTTTCGTACTTTTGTGCAGATGACATACCTTATTTGAGGCTGTTCATTTTGCAGAATCTATAGGTTGATTTATGAGATTTTTAGGAAGTAAAGAAACTTTGACCAATTCTATCAGGACGCTCCTGCATAATCACAATATTCTTCAAAGAAACCTAGTGTTTTTTGATGCCTTTTGTGGTATGGGATCTGTTGCTGATAGTATGAAGGCAATATATAATCATATTATCATTAATGACTCCTTAAAGTGTTCCACTGTTTTCACAAGGGGAAAACTATATGCGAACATCTGCACTTTTGAAAGACTTGGTTTTAATCCTTTCACTTTCTTAAATGGTAATAACAATACGCTTCATGGCTTCTTTTACCAAAATTATTCACAGGGTGGCTCAGAACGTATGTACTTTACAGAAGAGAATGCCGGACGAATAGACTATTTCCGAAAGCAGATCGAGGAATGGAAAGTACAAGATCGGATTACAGAAGAAGAATATGTATATCTTTTAGCATGTTTATTAGAATCCGTATCTGATGTTTCTAATACAGCCGGAGTGTATGGAGCTTTTCTTAAACATTGGGACAAACGTGCATTAAAACCTATCATTTTCAGCGCAATAGATTCCAATGAAGGTATATGTGAAATAATAGAGAGTCAAAACGACAGAATTGAAGATATTATTTCTGATATTGAATGTGATATTTTATACCTTGATCCACCATATACACAAAATCAATATGGTACGCAATATCACCTTTTAGAAACGCTTATACTTAATGACAATCCCCCTATTAGTAAAGTAACTGGATCGCGTCCAACCACCCCAATGCGTTCTAATTGGTCAAAAATGTATCATGCACACATTCTCTTTGAAAAAGTGGTAGCTGAAACAAAAGCTTCTCACATTATCCTTAGTTACAACAATGACGGGTTTATGTCTAAGGATTTCATTGAGAAAACCTTAAAACGGTTTGGCGTAGAAGAAACTTATGATTGTGTCACTATTGATTATAAAAAGTATAACAACACTAAATGTAAAGGTGCTGATGGTCACCAAGAATACATCTTCTACATACAGAAGAAACCATCAAGTGAAGTAATTATAGAATCACCTCTAAATTACACTGGCAGTAAGACAAAAATGGTTCCGATCATAAAGAATTATTTGCCACATGAACAGATCCATACATTTATTGATGCGTTTGGAGGAGGATTTAATGTCGGTATCAACATACCGGCGGAACTTACAATTTACAACGACATTAATCCTTTTGTTAAGGGGCTAATACAATCTTTTAGGACAGACACCTATAGCTATTTGAGTTATGTCAATAATCTGATCCAGAAATATAGTTTATCCCCTAACAGTAGAGAGGGTTATGCCGCATTAAGGGATTATTACAATAGCAGACCTATCCCCAGGAGAGATCCTCGCATGCTTTATACCCTTATTTTGTATGGTTTTCAGCAACAAATACGATTCAATACTGATCATGGTTTTAATAATCCAATAGGTTCTCGTTGGTTTAATGAATGCTTGCTTTCAAAATTCATTTCATTTGCACGTTGCTCAAAGTCAAAAAACATTGAATACCTTAATGTGTCATTTGAAAGATTAACTAATCATATTAATCCTGACACATTTGTTTATGCAGACCCACCTTATCGCTCAACCCTAGGCGTTTACAATGATGGTAAACGAGGCTTTGAAGGCTGGACAATAGAACACGAACAACGTCTTTGTTTATTCTTGGATTGGATAAATCAACATGAAGCAAAATTCATGTTATCATATGTCCTTCAAGTTGAAGATTTTTATAATGAAGATGTTGCAAATTGGGCCACCAGAAATAATTATCGTATTATAGATGTAGATGCCCCCCAAGGAAGATATAATGATCGTCGTGAAGTTTTAATAGTAAATTATTGATTATGATAGCTACAATAACGTACAGGCCAAATGCGCAGAAGACTCCCGGATTGTTCGACTTATTATTGACAAGAGAGGTCCTTTTGGACATATGCCAACTGGTTACAGGTCAAAGTCAATATCGTGTTATAAGGGACCTATCATCTTATAATAAAGGGAGACTATTGTATGTTGAATATAATGGCGTCATAAACTATGTGTCTCTATCAGAGGCCAACATAGGAGGGCGTAATTCCAGTTTACAAAGCGTCCCTACAGCAATCAATTTATTCTATGAAGACCATCGTCTCAATAAACGACTTTGCTACTATTTTATTTCGCACATTGGCAATGCCTTTACCGATTATCATCTATTTGTTTATCGTCTTTTAATGACTGCAGGTGTAGAATTTCTTAATATTGATAGATATTATCATACTCCTGTTTTGCCATACAAAAATGTTGATGAATTAATTATTGACAGAAGGGATAATCAAACATCCAACTCCTCCAATAATTCTTCATATGTTTCGAAGAGTCGTGATAAAATTCAAATATACGCTAAAACCTTTGGGGCTAGCAAATATGAGTCAACACTTCTTGCTATAGCAATATCCCACATAGCAGATAGACCTATAGACTTATTCAATATATGTGAACAAGATCTGAAGAGTTTGCCACAATCTTCCCTGAACACGATTGATTCTCTAGGCAACATATCTGTTCTAAACACCTCCCTATTCTTGGATAAACGGGCATATTTTGATTCTGGTAAAACAGAATTGCGCTCTGCTTCTTACTTATACAATCTTTTCAATAGACTTGGAGCAAAAAGATGTGCTTTGTGCGGCTGTGAGATACCCGAAATTATACAGGGTGCTCACATATGGGGCGTATCACAAATTTCAAAATCAACAGAATTTGACGATGATACAAAGTTTGGGCATGCCGTTAGTGGACATAATGGACTATGGTTATGCTCGAATCACCACAAATTGTTTGATTCTAATATCATCTTGTTTGATAACGATGGCTGTGTTAGAATAAAAGATGATTTAGTAACAGATGATGTAGCATTTATTAGAAGTACAACTTTCAGATCATCACTTGATGCTCATGTCCTAAGTGATGAATTTAGAGGGTATTTGCAAAGAAGGAATGAAACAATAGATTTAACACATACTCAGAAACTAGCAATGTAACAATGATGAAACCTTATTATTGCACCACGAAAAACGACTTCACTTTATACCAGGGTGACACTTTTAATTTACTTCATCAAATAGAAGGGTCATTTGATATGATATTTGCCGATCCACCATATTTCCTTTCGACAGGCAACGGAAAAGTAAATGTGAATGGGCAATACATCAAATTCGACAAAGGTTTATGGGATAGAGTTCGCTCAAGAGACGAAAAAGACTCATTCAACAGGAAATGGCTTGAACCCTGTGCCAGATTACTGAAGAAAAATGGAACAATATGGATTTGTGGGACCTATCACAACATCTTTTCTGTAGAGAAATGTCTTGACGAACTTGGCTTCAAAATTATAAATATGATAGTCTGGCAGAAGCCTGACCCCCCCCTGACCTTATCCGATAAAAGATTCAATTTTAGTGCTGAATATCTCATATGGGCAACACGTCGAGCTTGCAAAGACTATACCTTTAATATTGAAGCACTAACAAAAATAAACGGTGGCATACAAATGCCTGATGTCTGGAAATTATCCGCAGCAAGTACATGGGAGAAAACACACGGAAAACACCCAACACAAAAACCACTGCGACTCTTGTATCGAGCAATAACGGCATCTACAAATATTGGAGATAGAATTCTTGACCCATTTGCTGGTAGTTCCACAACTGGCATTGCCGCAAATTTAATAGGAAGACAATACGTTGGAATTGATGATAGTAAGGAATATCTTAATTTAAGTATAAAAAGGAGGGAATACATTGAAGACAAGGCGCATTTCTTTGATATAAAACATAGAATGGAGGAAGATCCAGAACAAGTTATGGTTCTCGTAAACCACGCACGCTATGAGTTAAAAACAAAAATGTTAGAAACAGGCATATGTTATATAAGGATTGGGGATTCGAAAGGCTCTGTTTTGGTTACATATGGTTTTGAAAGGATGCAATATGTATTACTTCATACAAATGGAGAAGACTGTCATTTATTTAGGTTGAAATCAAGAGGAACTTTCAATATATGGCCCAAAGAAACATTAGAAAGCTTTGGCTTTCACCCTGAACATTCGCCTTATTATGCCGTTTTCCATTTTGATAATACATACGAGATTTCTTTTCCAAAGACGCCTAACTTGAAAGATAAAATCAACACATATCGTGCTAGAATACGCCCTCTTGAAGATTTTTTCGACATAGGATAATATGTGATTATAAACAAATAATCAATCCCAACTATCAAGAGCAGACGGTAGTAGGGATTGATCTTCTTTTAAGGATAATTTTTTAACCTATTAAGATGAGTCGGTTTTCATGCTCATTCAGACGAACATGATGATTGAAATCTGTGCTACGGCCGTCATTCACGGCCGATATGTCAATGCCCCTACTCCAGAACTCATCGATGAGTGCCGCGATGAAGCTAGCACGCATAGTAGTCCAGCCGGTATTGCCGACCTCCTTGTTAAAAGACTCTACTAAACTCTGTGATGATGCTGCAGCGAAGCGTGCAGCGTACTCTTGATAGTACTTGCTGTGAGATTGTGTACTCATAATTAGGATCTTGTTTTGAAGTTAATAAAATGCTTCCACATCGTACCTTGACCACCGTGGCATCCTATCTGCTCGGTTGGTGCGGTGGGCCCCATGGGGTTCCTGCTCTTGATGCTGGGACAAAGGTATGAAGATTATTGGAATGAAGTTCGTTTTTTTATAAGTTTGCGAAGAATCAATAATGCTAAGATGGCTATAGAATTAAAACCGAACCCGGGTGACAGAATCCTATGTTTAAAAGTAGGAAAGATAGCACGTGAGAATCTATATGAGATGACCCGTAAATACTGGAAGGTGGGCCTTAATAGAGCTAAGAAGGCAACCCATGTTCTTGCTGTTGTTAATGGTATAGTGGAATCTGTATTTATCCCCAAAACATGGATGTATACTGATAATCCAGATCATGAAGGAAGATGTGAGTTTACCGGAACAGAAGATGTTTCCTCAGATTATATTGGGAAAGATGTTAGGGGCTTCTATAAACAGGGTAGTTCCAATCCTGTTAGGTACATAAACATGTAATTCTCATAACTCGCTTGATGGAAAAAGATGTTTTCTTGATTAGATGGTACGGCCCATTTGAAAGCAGGGAACAACTATCAGAATGGGAAATAAAAGATAGGCCTAACCAATTCTTTTACCTTTATCTTTTCCAAGCCAAAAAGAAGGGAAAGACCAAGTATGACTATTATTGCGGAATGACATGGCACCGAAAAAACAGCGGAGCCTGCGTCGCAAACAGAATGGGCGATAAGAATCATCATATACATGAATATGAAAATGAGCGTCCAAAATCCATTCTAATATGGGTTGGAACTATAATAAACAAGAAAATCTTCTCTAGTGATGACGTTCATTTATGTGAAACCATTCTGATAAGTGATCTTTCGATATTTGACGTTGACGATAAGCACTTAGTCAATAAAAAAGATATGACTTACGATGGCGACAATAATGTCTATATCATAAACGAGTGGTTTGACAAAAGCAAGGCTGAAGATACAAGATATAAGCAAAGACCTGGAGGAATAAATGCAATCCCAAATCTAGTCCCTGACGTTATTATTTATAATGGCAGAGATGAGAGCTACTCATATGCTAAAAGACTTTCATCCCGAAGATAGATATGCCCCAATATACCTTCACCGTCACCGAGATCATCGGCCCATACGGAAACAAATATCCTCTGCTCACTGCCAATGAATACCCTTGGATGAATTGTCAGGTTATCCCTACGCCTCCGGACCGAAAGGATGAGATAATGGCAGAGCTGAAGAAGCGCGAGGAGTATGTTGTATATGCTAAGGGCCGGACTGATTTCTGCGTTATACAGGCTGGCGGTGGTACTCCTGAGCATCCCACCATTGAGATTAATGATGATAACTGGGAAGAAGTGGATAAAGCACTCTGTGATTGTATGCAGGATGCTGCTGACTTTTGGGCTAAACATCATCCATCTGCAGAATAATACTCCAAACGCTTTGTACTATGGCAAAGAAGAAAAACAAACTCAAACTTGGGATAAGAGGAATACTCGGTATCGGGTGTTTTACCATCTGGCTTATCTGTGTATATGGGCAGATTAAGGAGAACCTGGGTGTTGCCCATCAAAACCAGGTACCTTATAGGTTTGCGGACTCTTTGGGAAGTATATGCAATATGATGGCGATCTTCCTTATTGCATACTTTGTTATCCTTGGTTTTGCCGGCATGTTTTTCCCTCCTGATAAGAATAAAAAGGAACAATGATGATAAAAGCCTGGTGAGTATAAGAATTGCTCAACGGGTTTTTTGTTTCTGGAGGTGCTTGGAAACATCGGACATCGGCCCACATAAAGACCAATAAAAACCAAAGAAAGACCGACAAAGAACAAAGTTGCACAAGGGGCGGTTTTGTGTGTAAAATAGTGCTCTGAATAGTTGCAAATGGGATTTTTAGTGGGAACTCATCTCGGTTTTATCAAATATCGGCCAAGTATTCGTCTCGGTTTTATCAAAACGTGCTATATTTGCCTCTGGAACCGTAAATAAAAGGATATGTACATAGAGAGGTCAATAGACTCATTGCTTCTAGAGTGGAAAAACAGTGACCGCAGGAAACCTCTTTTACTTAGAGGAGCTCGCCAAGTGGGTAAATCGTGGGCTGTAGAACATCTTGGACGGAAAAGTGCGGAGCTCTGGATTATCGGTTCAACCTTCTTTGTAGTAAGTCTATATAAGAGGTCTTGAGTTCCTGAGAGAGGAATGAATTCCGGATTGCTTCTTCAAACTTAGGTAGAAGATCTGAATACTTTTTCT
>JAGCDE010000055.1 GCA_017651315.1 Bacteroidaceae bacterium | reverse complement strand
TTGTATCTTTGGCCTTAAGCATAGGATTGGTAGCTTTTTGTTTGGTCACTTTAAAGTTACTTATTTTCTGCCATTTGCAGAATAATCCTATGCTTTATTTTGAATACTTTCTAAGAAATAATTAACTTGCGAAACTTAAATTACCTTATCTTTTCCTACACATAATGTTTTTTCGCCTGTATTATTCACACAACGCTAGCAACCGCTCAAAAGATTCCATTCTCTCTGCCTTCAAAAATCCGCCATTATACAGTTTCTTATTATGATGGATGAAGTGAAACATCAACTTCTCTTAGGATAGTACTTAGAAGGCTTTCTATGCTCTTTCTCCATGAAGTTTATCACCTCATCAAACCTAATTTGCCACCTTTGATCTTGCGTCATAATCCTTGCATCATTTTTTCATACTCTTTTTTTCTCTTCTGAAATGATGATTCAAACATAATGAGGTCAGCCCTACCTGTAGTAGTATACATCAGATAATGAGGAACAGCCTTCGAGAAATCATATTTCAACCCTTCCACCTGCTCACCAGCCTTGAGTTTTCTGTACAGCTCGGCCCTCTTCTCGAAATACATCGATAAAGTGTTTACCTTACCTGTCTGCATCGGATCCATTGGTTCTGGATTCTCCTTTTGGGCATTTTCCACAAGTGGTGTCATGATAAACGACGTCCTTAGCATATGTGAAATAAAGGCTAGCCAGTTTCGATGTATATCATGATGAGCAGCTTGGTTCAGTTGATTAAGAATACGTATATACAGCGTAGATGATTCCACAACATCCAATGGCAAATATGAAGATGTCACGGCAGATGCGCCCACTTCCAGAAGTGCATTGGCAACAGTATTAACATCATTATAGCATGGGGCTGTATTGCATGCGGAGATAAACACTAATCTGGCGGATATTCCTCGTGTCGAAATATCTTTAGGATATACCTTTTCGTCGCCCATGTAAATATAACTCTGATGATTTGATAGGTCAGTTCCGCCATGACTATCAATAATCAAAAAGTCCGGCTTATGCTGCTTAACAGCCTTTTCAAACTCATCTAGGCTTTGACAAACAACAGTCTTTGCCCCTAATGCCTGAGCGCAGACATCCGCTTTGTCTTGCCATTCCCTAAACGCCTCTTCCCTACAACCATATACCACAAGAGTTTTAGTCAAAATATCTCCTGGTATCTTATAAAAACTTGAAAACCTTGCTATGCCGTAGTGAGTCAACATTCCAGAAGATGGAGTTTCGGGCATACGGCAAACATCATGCGTAAAGCCAAGTGGTATTCCATTCACTTCCATCCACTCTATCGGGAGGTCTGTCATGGCTACTATCTGTGCAGGCATATTTTCCAGCATCTTTGCCGTTTTGGGTGCCAAGAGTTTTTGCGCCATCGTCTCTCCAACTTTGTGGATGGCTTTATCGTAAGCCATACGGTCTTTAGAATAGGCCAACTGCACATTGTTCTTTACACTTACGAATGACAATTCTGTATTGAGGCTTTTACAGACCAGAGGTAACCGTAAATAAGGGGAAAAACGGAATGAGCAATGCAGATTGGCCACAATGTCTAAAAAGTCCAGCCTACTAGCGTGGAAGAGTCTGATAAAGGTGTTTGTCTTTCGAAAATCATTCCCTACATTTTCTGCATTGACATCATAGCAGTAGTTGGGTGTCTGTTCCATTTCTACCACTTTGTCTATTAACTGAAGTGGTTTCTCGCTTTTGGCCATCATTTTGAACAAATCCCTAACATCCTTCGTAGTGTATGGTGCTGCAATTACAATTGGGGGATAGTTCTGATCCGGGAACCCTGTAGTTTTGCCAGAAGCAGTCCTGAAAGCATCTTGACATAATCCATAAAGTTGGCTTAATATGTCAATGGATTTTTCCTGTCTTGTCCACCCATACATGTCTGCCAGAACCTCTTGCGTCTTTTCTTTCAGGATTTCTATTTCCTTATGGTTATTGAGATAAGAACCTATACCCCAGTTGCCCAACGCAGATGTCAAAGTAAAGAAAGTGATATTAGCAGGCTTAAAATATGGAAAAACAACGCTACCACCACAAAGTGGCACGCAAAGCGGGGCTTCAATATCTTTCATTAGCGGTTGTGAATACTCAAATAAGAAATCCCAAAATTGCTCAGCTGTTGTCACAACCGACGGCATGATAAACTTCTCCTTCTTTTCTTCGTCTATCCAGAAAAGACAATTCTTATTACACACCCTCGACAGGCTGATGTTCATCTCAATCAATTCGTCATCGTTATTGGTGCAGATTAGGAACACATTCAACCCATTAGAAAGCACCATGCTCAATGATGGTTCTTCTATAGAGTCATTAAATATGAAATCTACTTCTAATCCGCTTTTTGCACCAGATAACATCACCCTCTGCAAATAGTCACAACCTTGCAGATAATGATACACGTTATGAGGCAGGCTCGTCAAATATTGAAGTAAGCGATGCCTCATACATAAGGGCGGAAGTGTAGCTATGGGATTAGGATACGTTCTCCTACCCAGCATCACAAAATAGTGAATAATGCCGTATGTCGGATCTATCAATCCCATATCTTTATGTCTATTACCGACTTCGGGTTAACGATATGATTGTTCAAACTCACTCGATTCATACTATGCCTTAATTCGTTTTAACAATCTCATAAAATTTAGTTGAACATCAGTGCTTTCCATCTTCAAATAATGTAGAACATTCTGAATATCTGTCCTTTCATTATACGGAGCATCTGTTTCTGTGAGTATTCGGTCACGTGGTATCCTCTCAATAATTGCTTTCCCTTTCTTCGATATACACATGGCCTCATTGACGGAAAAATAGAAGCCCATGTCCAATATGGGTGTGATTAAATCAATAGGACCGCTATACCAATGGAAAATGACATTTTCAATTTCATATTCGCGTAGTAAATCCACCATTTCCCTCTCTGCCTTACGTGAGTGTACACTGACTATTTTCTTCTTGCCTTTTAACTTTTCCAGTAACTTTCTCAATATGAAAACTTGATCATTCTTTGTCGTAATTCCCTCTTTTGAAAAATCCAGCCCTATTTCTCCTATATAGGATGTTTGGTCAAGAAGGCAATTAAACAATGGCAATTCATTTTTATTTTCTGATGCCAACAATGGGTGCAATCCCAAAGCAAGCCTTACATGCTTGAACGATCTCAAATGTGGTTGCCCCATCCGAAAGTGACTTGGTAAATTTGTCATCCCAATAACTATATCCCCAGCTTTTTCCTTAGCAGAGATGTATGCCTCGGGATGGGGCATCATATCAAAATGACAATGCGTATCAATAATCATAAGTTCCAATCCAAATATCTAAGGATAGTGGCATTGTTATCTTCTCGTATCATCGCTCCCAGCTCTGCACGCGTTCTTACCACCAAATCTACATATTCATCCAAATCATCAAATCCAGCCATCCCTGCTATTCGCAGTTCTTTCTTAATTTCTTCACGCGTCAAGTCCTTTTTAAGAAATTCCAGCATGGCAAAGAAATCATTGGGTAATGAATTCGCAATGTTGTGAGACTTTAAATTATATAGGGTTATAAGCCTATTTCCATATGTAGTTGGATCATCTTTTCCAATCATAGCTGCCCTTCTGTACATGCACGGCATGCAGTGTCCACAGTGTGTCGCCTCTCTATTGTCGTTAAAGAACTGTTTTTTGCTTTTCTTCCCACATGAATTGGATTCGGCTACTACCTGGAGCAAATAATCTTTATCCGAACATTCCTGTACCATTTCGCCTTTAGTCATTTTCACATAAGGATTTTCTATTCTTGAAGAGAATCCTAATGTTGCAATGATATCACTCAGTTGTTTCAAAAACACTGGGTGCGTGGTTCGTGTGCTACACGAGCTTCGTCTTGATGCGGACAAAGGATAGTTAAGAGAAACTGAACCATTCTCTGGCACTATAACATCACAATTTGAGTATGATGCAACAATTAGTGCAATTGAAATAAACATCAAGGAACGTGACCTGCAGGAATTTTCTAATGACAAGCCAGGATCCACCTTGACTGCAGGAATGGAGCAGAAACGATTAGCGAACTTCAAGGCGAAAAGTTTCTTTAAATTATCCTGTTCAGGCCGTGCTGACATATTGCTATCATAATGTGAAGCAAGAAACAATTTGGCATCAGGATTGTCGGTCAAATAGTCTATTGCACCAATCAATGAATCCATTCCTCCAGAGAAAAGATTCACTTGAGTAATTCCATCATAGTAATTCGTATTTTTGTATCTGCCATATCGAACGTTTGTAGGTCCTACGAAATGACACCCCCAATAATCTCCAGTCAAGAAGGAAAGCATCGCATTAATCTGCCCCTCCAAAGGTTGAAAAGTTTGGAATTCCGGAATAAGAATATCTACATCAAACTCTCTCGACCATCCATCAATAGAATGAATATGCCTCTCCACACATCTATCAATAGCATACACAATTGCCGATAGATATAAGAGACTGAATGCCACTGAGGGCGATTTGCCCCAGAAGTAAGTTATCGGAGTCATCTGCACTTCTGCCGACGTACTCATCACGTTCCCCTTTACATCTTCGATTCTAATGGGAATTGTTAGCCGAGTATCCCGCTTGCTGTTAAGTTTTGTATTGTAAGCACCTACTTTAATCTTCATTGCCTTGCAAAATAAATAGTATACGATCAAATTCTGCTTGTATAAACGCTTTCCCTTCAGGTTTGCTCCAATCCACTGTTCGCACATCGCGTCCAGTTCTCCCAACTCTAATGTCATCAAGTATCTGCTCCTTCACTTCATTCATAGCATTCTTCATGGCGACAGATCCTTTTTCATATTCCAATTTCTCCTCGAAATCCTGTGAAAGGTGTACATATATATACATACCAAAGAATAGGTCTATTATATCCTTGATTTCCTCCCCTTTTAAGATTGCGTCAAACTTATCTTCAATCTCATCCACATTGTCTCCCACCAATTCATCCAGACGATCCATTACACTCTCTATGGCCTCATTTGCAGCAGTACTATCTAGTCCAGCTACTCCCGACTCTATATACTGTCTTAGAAAATCAATTATATCTTGGCAACTTTTTCCTTCTAATGAATTGATTCCTCTTTGTTGAAGCCATGTTGCAAGTCCATTACTAACAATCTCCCGAATCGCGGAAATAAAATTGTTTATGACAACTATACCGCCATGCCCTAATGCACGCGAGCCACCACTACTTACCTTATGTCTACCACCAGAAGCTTTTACAAGGTTTCTGACGGAAGTATGATAGTTCCTCGTTATGCGTTTACCCAGTTGGTTCTGCCTTTTCTCGACCTGAGTTGGAGTTTTGTCTTCTGGAGGATTTTGTTCAAGATCATCAGATTCTTCAACATCCCCTACCAGCCCTGTCAAAGCAGCAGATGCTTTGCCCCAGTTAGGCTCACCCTTCACGGTTGGTGTATGTCTGTGTGATGTACCCATAGTTTTCTATTTATGTTGCTAATTTCCATTAATCGAGCGCATCAGTCGTTTATTCTTCTCTAACAGCTCCATTAGTTTCTTGTCGTTATTGTACTTCTCTAGAATGGCTTTAAATTTGTTACCCAAAGAATATGGAATTTTCGAAGTGTCTATCCTTCCAAGAGCACTTAACATTCGTATATAAGCACGTTCTACCTCGTGCATGATACAGAAGTAATACACGCTGTAACCCTCTTTATCTGTTGGCTCTGTGAGAATCTTAGAATCAATCAGGTCATACAACTCCTCCAAATCATTCGAGGACAATTCAGCAATCTCGTTTTTACAGACGTTCTCCCTAATGGTATCAGTTGAAGCATTGTAAGCATGGTTGAAAACACCCCTTATGCGCGTTGAAACGAGGGAAAGCCCGCTCATCTGCTCCACAATAATATCACGGGACACCCAAAATAACTCCTTCATGTCAACCTCACTGAATTTTGGAGTTTCAGAAACAAGCTTCATCAAATCTGGGCTATTCCAGTCTTGATGTTCACCTAAATCTTTGCTTTTCCCGTCAGCATAGTCTTCTATCACCCGTAACTCAGACGGCGTACTAGGATAACTCATGACCCATGAATTCAGTTGTTTGAACTGGTCCTCATGTTTCTGTTCTATCAGCATTAGTTTCAACAGTGCAAACTTAGATTTCATGTCCGTTATACCAGATTGTTCCAATAAACTCGAACGCATCTCGTATGCATTCAGAAATCGTTTAATCAATCGTGGATTCCATTTCAATGAATTACCGATAATTGAAGAGAATCGAGTGACAAAACCAAGTGTTTCCCCAAGCCCGGTGGGTATCTCTCTTTTCAGCAACTTTTGTATATTCGTCCATCCATAACGATCAAATTTATTTTCCCTCGTGAATGTAGCGAAGTCCTCTCTCACCTTCTTGAAAAGAGTATTATCCAAAATTGACTGGCAGAAAAGCAAAGTAACGTACGTCTCTACTTCTTTCGGGCTAAGAGTGGGTATTTTGTAGGGGAGCTGAATAAACTTCTCCATATAAGAATTACCCAATTGAGGGCGTTCCTCCAATGCAGCATCTATAATGTCTCTATATTCACTTTTAATAGCGTTGGTAACAATGTAACTATCTGCAGCTATTACAAAAGCTGTCTTTGGCACATTAAGGAATAGTTTGATAGCTTCTAAGTTTTCAATGATGTGGCGAGGCAGACAACGGTCAAGGTCATCTATCAAGACTACTATCTTGCCCAACTTGCTTTTGTCTATCAAATCTTCAAAATCATTTCTAAACTCACGTACTACCTCATATTTTTTCTCTTCATCTTCCGCATTAAGAGTATCCTTAAGGAATTGTTCTGCTTTATTTCCTGTGAGTAGTTCACCTAAGTCTTCTTGATGATCTTTAAAAGCACTCAAAAGCATGGGGATGATCAATGATGCTCCACCCGTTGTTGCAGCTGTTGCCACTGGAATAACAGTCTTGACTGAGAATTTCAGCACACGCATCCAGCTGATGGACTTCTTAAGTTTAGCGAAGGCTTTTTTCAAAGCCTCGTATGTTTCAGTAGCTTTATCACCAACCTTTGCAAAGAAACGCTCATCTTTCTCCAAAGCATCAACAATGCCCTGAATCAGTGCCATCTTGGCATCGTCGAAACTCTCAAACGACCAACCGTCAAAATAAACCACGACGGTATCATTATCATTCTTGAGTTCTTCTTCAAGAATTTTGAGGATACTTGTTTTTCCAGAACCCCAATCACCGTATAACCCAACAGTGATTGGAAGGTTCTTATCATTTGTCACTACGCTTTTCAATAATGATGCGTGAACAGTATACCCTAACAAATCTTCTGTTGTTTCTTTATCTGACCACATATCAAATTACTCTTTTCGATTATTCTCTTATTCTAACAACCTCTCTGGATGCTCCAGTTCCCCCACTAATTTATCAACCATCGTGCAAGGCTTATGCATCGCATAGTTGGTGCCAGTATGTAATGCTCGAAGCCGTTTTGCAAAGCGCTTGGCTAAGTCCTCACGACCATACTGCTGAAGTAAGCTGTATATATCGGGATTTCCTTTCCGATACTTGAAGCTATCATCCCCCATCTTCTTACGAAAGGCATCTTGCAATTTGTCAATGTAGGCCTCGCGGCTAATGCCTGTGTCAAGATACTCAAAATGCAGATAGTACCAGAGTTCAAAGGCTTCATTCGTCCATGCACTTTGGAACCCCAACTTATGGGCTTTTTTGATGGCATCGTTGAAATCATTGAAGTCATCTTTATCAAACACAACCCACACACGATCAAAGGACATGGCGTTCTTGTGTTCCAATTCCATCTTGATTTCCTGCGTTCTGTCCACCAAAGCTACTGTTGCCCTACCTTCACCCTCAATTTTCACTTCGCGAACGGTTGAAATGTAATTATTGATAAGAGCCTCAAAGTAATGCGGCTCTGTCTTCGTACCTTCACAGACTATGAGGAAACGCACGAGTTTTTCACGAACATTCTCCTTGCGTTTCTTGGCAGCCTTGGCTTCTTTACGTTCCCGCCTAAGCTTCGCTATTTCGTCTTTTCTTGAATATCCCATAGCAATCCTCTATTTTCCAATAAAAGGTATAGCTCCATAACGTCCGCGAATATAGTCGCGCTTGATATCACGGTCATTGCGAACCTTCTTCCCGTCCTCATCCTTGAATTCCACAAGCGAATAGATGTCGGTTGACTCTACCTTGTCCTTCTCTGCAAACCAAATCTGGTCACGGCGCACAATGTCCAAATCGAGCAGATTGGTGTCATGAGTGGCGAAGATTAGCTGAGCTCCATGTTTATTCTTCTCTGGATTCATAAACAGAAGCACAATGTTTCGTGTAAGTAGTGGGTGCAGTTTTGCATCCAGTTCATCCACAATTAGCGTCTTGCCCTCGTTCAATGTATCGAAAATAGGCCCAGAAATCTCTATCACTTTCTTTGTTCCCTCTGACTCCATCTGGTTTTTGTGGAAATTACGCTCACCGATTACAAGTCCATTCTCATCATAGACATTATGAGTAGTTATCGGTTCGACGAAACTACCCGTGACTATGTCTTTTTCCAATTGTGACCTTATCGACTTGGGGGCACTTTCCAAGGCCTCTTTGGGAATATCAACCTTCTTGACCGAAAAACGGGTAAAGCCCAGCTGCAGGGTCTTGAAAAACTCCTGAGCCTGGTCTGCTCCATTCAAATGTTCCAAAAACATTCTGAGCGTAAAAGCTTCGTAACCTTCGCTGTCGATTCCGGATAGTACATTGCATTCACCAAACCAGCCCATTATCGAATTGGACTTTTCGCCCTTCAACTGAGCAACAAGTGACAGAAAGAGACGATTCGAGTTGGTCAAATCTTCTTTTCCTTGACCTTCAGAGAATCTTTTCGCTGACACTTCAATGATGTCTCGCGAGCGCATGAAGAGCTCATACTCTTTCTCACCAAATCGCTTCTCATAAAGCCACTCAGAGATGATATCGGTTTTGTTGTACTCAAAACCATAGCGATAAAGAACCTCACCTTTTATAAACTGTATCTCAAACAACGTAGGTTGCGAGTCAGAGTTTTCATCCAATGCAAAAGGATCGTAAGGTAGCGCATCACCCTCATTCAAGCGCACAGAACGTCTGACCATGCTTCGCATAGTAGATATTGCCTGAATGAAATTACTTTTGCCACCAGAATTTGCGCCATAGAAAACTGCCAACGGAAGTAAACTATACTTACCCTCGCTGATTACAGACTCCTTGTGCTCCTTTATTGAACTCGCCTCCATGCTAAAGGTGCGTTCCTGTTTGAAAGAGCGATAATTCTTAACTGTGAAATATACTAGCATATCTCAAAATTTTTGTGCAAAGATACAAATAATATTCGATATGGTTTGTGAATTGTGAGAAAAAATCTCAAAAATCAAGAGATTTTAACACAAACAGTCAATTTAATTGCTCAAAAATGAGAAAAGAACTCATTTTTTTATTTTTGTTGAGACTGTTTTGAACTATGCATATTGATAAGGACAAAAACATAGTTGAAAAATACAAATGAGTTTTATTCAAGCTCGAAATCATCCATAATTGCACATTTGTATCTTTTTTGTGGTTTACAAGAGTTAAAAACGTTAAATCTTCATCTTTTTCACCATCCTAAGAATCCATGAAGTCACTTTTCTACCGTTTAAAACAAAATCAATTGAAATACAATGAGTTGCAAATACGAAGGCTGTTATCCTACCGATGATGTGGATTATGAATATGAATTCTTTTTTGGGGAATATGATTGGTCATCAGAAGATTATGATAGTATTAAAGGCCTTTCAGCTATTACTATTTCTTCTTCAATTATATCTATAGGCGATAGAGCTTTTGCCGGTTGTAGGAGTTTATCTGAGATACTTATTCCCTCATCTTTAACAGAGATAAGTAATGGCTTATTTCAAAATTGTCATAGTTTGGACTCAGTCAAGATACCGTCTTCAGTTACGAGTATAGGGGATAACGCTTTTTATGTTTCAAGCGTTTGAAATCAGTAGACATTCCTTCTTCTGTCACTTCTATAGGGCGTTCTGCATTCGATGGCTGCAGTAGTTTGCAATGTATTAATATTCCTTCTACAGTTACTTCTATAGAGGAGAATACTTTTATGGTTGTTATGGGTTGCAGACTATTGAGATTCCTTCTTCTGTTAAATCCATAAGGGAATATGCTTTTGTCGGTTGTAAAGGATTACAATCTATTGAAATACCATCTTCTATTACAACTATAGGGAACTCTGCTTTTTCTGGCTGTAGTAGTTTGTCATCAGTGGTTATTCCATCTTCGGTAACAAGCATAGGCTCTTCCGCTTTTTCCGGCTGTAGTGGCTTGTCATCAGTGAATATTCCCTCCTCGGTAACAAGTATAGGTGGTTATGCTTTTTCCGGCTGTAAAAGTTTGGAATCCGTATATATGAGTTCACAAATAATAACAGGTGGAGCTTTCTTTTCTAATGATTTGAATTTAAAGGAGGTTCATACTAAAACGTTGCCATTCTTTATTAATTCTTCGGATTTTGCAAATATCATTCTATCGGATTTGACATTGTTTGTTCCAAAAGGGACAGTCCATGAATACGAATCTGCGGAAGTATGGAAGGATTTCGGAACGATAATAGAAGTGGATACGATAGTTTTACCACAACCAGAAGCCGTGGATTTAGGACTCTCTGTCAAATGGGCAACATTTAATGTTGGAGCATCATATCCTGAACAGTTTGGCGGCTATTTTGCCTGGGGTGAGACAGAACTCAAGACGACCTATGATTGGTCAACCTACAAATATGGTAATGGTTCGACTAATTTAACTAAGTACAACACAAACATAAGTTCTGGTACAGTTGATAACAAGACAACCCTTGACCCATCCGATGACGTTGCCCGCCAGAAATGGGGCGGCAGCTGGCGTATGCCCACCTATGAAGAGTTTCGTGAATTGCTAAGCAACTGCACGTGGACATGGACCACCATGAACGGCGTTAACGGCTACAAGGTAACAAGCAAGAAATCCGGTTAAACCAACCGTTCCATATTTTTGCCCGCCGCCGGGAATCGCGGCGACTCGAGTCTGTACGGCGCCTGGTCCGGAGGCAACTACTGGTCCGGTTCTCTCGTTACGGACTTCCCGTACTACGCGTGGGACCTCTACTTCGATTCCGACGATCGCGACATGTACAACAGAATCCGCTACTACGGTCCGTCTGTGCGGCCTGTTCTTCCGTAGGATTTGTCCTGTTTCCCCAATTGGCAAGAACAGAAAGACGCGTATTCACATGCAAGCATTCAGCCGGAGTGCAGCTGATGCAGGCAGGCGGCCATACACCGGGGCCGCCCAGCAGCATCAGTTGCACTCCGGCTGCTCTGACTCATATTAGACCATCATCTATGCCATTTCCGACACCACGAAATGTCCCAAAGGTTTTCTGGTGTAATAGTAGGTTAGTGTCAAATAGGTGCGATTTTAGATAAAAACTGACGCGCGAAACAATGATTTTATGCCATCTTCTCAATAAAGATGTGTACCTTTACAAGGCAGTGATAGGAACAAACCCGATTCTTGCTGACGTGATGGCTCAACTTGACTACATGGAGAAGCGAGGTAGCGGATTGAAACGTATTTGTAATGAAACAAAAGCTTTGGAAGGGTACAAGGATGACTTGAAACCTGTATTCAAATCAACTACGAGTCAGTTTATGACAATCATTTATTCTGTGGAATATGACACCAAGGGAAATGAGATAATAGCGAAACCAGAGATAAATAAAGAACAAGTAGTCACTAAGCAGTCGCTAAGTAATCACCAAGTAGTCGTTAAGTTATCACTAAGTCTCCCCAACATTGGTGAACTGCTTCGGAAAGAGCTACTTCCTAGATGTAAGGTAAAAATCTATGAAGGACCAAATACGGAGTATAAACTAATCATTGAGCAGCATCTGCTATATTCGAACATCTTCAATATGAAAGATGAAGGAGATGGTCTTGGATTGGCAATGATGCGTGATATTAAGTTCTATTATCCTGCTGATAAAGATTTCCGTTACGTCAAACTAGTTGTGGACAGAATGGAACAGATTGATAGCGATTCCAACAGCAAGAAAGAGAACTGATAAAACTCGTTGGTGTATAAAACCGCCAGAACAGTATGAAGTTTTCCGTGTGGCTGACGAAGATAGCGAGCATTATCAAGGTGATGGAGGATTGATGGCCAGTTTTTCACGAGTCATTATTCTTAAAGAATGGGCTTATCTCTGAGAGAAAGTTTGTATCTTTGACCTTAAGGATATGGCTTGTAGCTTTTTGTCTGGTCACTGCCAACAGCAAGAGAAAAGACGAAACTTTCTGTGTCTGGAACAGCTACTGCCAATAAATAGAGTTTGAGGTAAGGAATTATCTATATGAATAAACGTTTCTATATCCGTTTCGCCATACTGTCAGTTGTATTGCTGAGTATTGCAGGTATGTCTTATGCCCGCAATATCCGGGTGGTAAACCTTGAAAATGAAGTGGTGCGTAAATTCATGTCCCACGGACCGTACAGCGGATTCGGTACAGAGGCCAGTTATTTTGACAATAGTGAGGAATTTCCGTCGCGGTATGCCTGGGACAAGCCTCAGGCCGTAGAGATCAATTGGGAAGGAAATGCCGGTGACACCTACACTTTAACCCTGTCCGAAAGCCGTAAGTCAGGCCGGAAAGGCCGGAAGGTTCTCATTGACAATGTGACCGGAACCAGCTACAGTCTGACAAACCTCATCCCGCAGAGATTCTACACATATAAGGTCAGGAAAGGCTCCAGGTTGGTTCTCAAGGGAAAGATCCGGACAGAGGGACAAGTGCGCATGCTCAGCATCAATGACTGCGTCAACGCTCGTGACCTGGGCGGATGGAGTACCATTGACGGCCGCAGGGTCAGGTACGGATTGTTGTTCCGCACCGGAAGCATTGACGGTGAGTACCACGGTGACTGCGGTGACAACTGTGGGGGTGCCCGTTGCCGTAACCCGTTACATGAGGCTGCCCAGAGCCAGGTTGGCGATCCTGCCCGTTATACCCTGCATGATGAATCCGTGGATGCGCTCCGGTTCATAGGTATTGATGCCGACCTGGACCTGCGCGGTGTGACAGGTGAGGGTATGTGGGGCAACCAGTGCATGGCCCATACCCGTTCGCTCGGCATAACCAAGATACCCGGAGCGGACTTTTACCAGATCATGACCGATATAGCACTGCACAACCCGTTTGATGACCCGGCCGTGGTAAGGGACGTGGCATGGATAATACAGGAACTAAGGAATGGGCGGCACGTAGCGTTCCACTGCCGTTCCGGTGCCGACAGGACGGGAGCGGTAGCCATGATAATAGAGGCGCTTCTTGGTATGAAAGGCGGCGACATAGCCTTGGATTATGAACTCACTTCGCTTTCATCCGAGGGTACCGGCCAGACACGCAGCGCAAGGAACGTGCTGACATCAGGCTACGGATTCTACGGCAGGGGATTCACAACCCTTGAGGTGGATGAACCCGACCCAGACAGACGGCTCCAGAAACAGGCTTATACCTATCTCAACACCGCATTCCCGGAATATGCCATCAGCAAGGCCGACCTGTACTGGTTCATCGGTTACATGCTGGAATAACATGTTTCTCGCAAACAATTGATAAAACATTGTTGATGCTTGGAACGACAGAAATGCCGCTACCATGCTTACTTTCAATCTTCTTGTCGTGAAACAATTTTCCAATCTCCCAATGCATCCCGCTCAGGCCAAAGGCGTACAAACTTGAAGATGCTGCCAAAATAGACATTAAAACCATCATGGAAAGAAGAACGGTCAATGAGGTGAAAAAATGGAAGACCGAGCACCTCAAGACTAATCCTATGAGTAAAAGGAGAAATCTACTTGTTGCATAAAACTGGGTACATCATATTGAACACTCTATTTCGGAATAATATAACATTCAACTGAACATAAATCACATGCCAAAGTTGAATTTCGTTAATAAACCAGCGGAATCATGGCTTTATCTTATCTTTCCGCTTGTTTTCTCACGAAAAAGTATATCTTTGTGACGATTTGTACGAATTGTAGAAAAACTCACTATGAAGTAGTTTGCAATGTATAAAAATTCCTTCTTCAGTCTGCGTATTCCGGACCATTGTCGGCCAGTAAATCCAGCCAAGAATAGGCCAGAATGATGCTCGTCCGTCTATAAAAATAGGTGTAATATGAGCATAAATCACATGAAAACGCCGCTGGGCTCCATTTTTCCGGAGCATTGTCGGCCAGTCTGCAAAACGGATGGCGTCAATCGGCCATCGCGCATCTCTTTCCGGAGCATTCCTGACTTTGGCAATGCGTCACCCGACTGGTTTAACTTCAATCAACAGTATTTTTATTGAGAAAAGTGTTCTTAAATTTGTGAACATAGGATTGTTGTTATATCTTTGCCATTGTATTCATTGGAAAACATATATGATTGTCATCTTTGAACAGGAATATCTCGGAGAACTTTATGAGGTTGGACAGGCGAATGATAAGAAACATCGGTTCCAACCTCAGATAGTCAGGAAATACATACGCATTGTGGATTTGATGAAGGAGCAGGCTAACGTGATGGACTTGACCAAGTACGTTGGACTTCACTACGAGCATTTGCATGGTGATAAAGACGGACTATCTTCGGTCAAGGTGAATGATCAGTATCGTATAGAGTTCCGGGAGATACTTGAAGGTGACAAAACGATTGCAGAGGTAGTAGGTATAACTGAATTATCAAACCATTATAAATAAGGTGAGTTATGATACATGTGGAAGGTATAGATGACAGAATGGTTGCAAACAATGTGGAACCGTTTTACCTTACCCATCCGGGGGAGGTTATTAAGGATGAGCTGGAGTTCCGGGGCATCAGTCAGCGGCGCTTGGCTGCTGAGATAGGGGTGCCGGTAAGCCAGTTGAACGAGGTGCTGAATGCCAAACGCTCCTTGAGCGCCGAGATGGCATTGCTTATTGAACAGGCTCTTGGCATTGATGCTGCTCCTTTGCTTGCTCTCCAGATGAATTATAATCTGCTCTCGGCTAAACGTGACAAGTCATTCCTGGAACGCATGAAAAAGATTTCCAGGATTGCAGCTGTATTCTGAGTCCTGTCGCCGCCTTTTTGCAAACAATTCATTATTTTTGCATTCAACAGACTGATTAAGCCTGTTTTTATGGAATGTCATAACACTAACATTACAACCCTATATTATGAGAAAAACCCTAATCATGTTTGGCGCGGTGGCGCTGATGGCTCTTACAGCAAGGGCGGCCGATAACAAAGGCATTTCGTTTAATGAGCTCTCCCCGGACAGGTTCACCCTGATCGAGAACGGGAAACCGGTGCAGATCCTGGTTGATGAAGCCGATAAGACAGGCGTGTTGATAGCTCTCAAGGCGTTGCAGCAGGACTTCAAGGCTGTGGCAGGGCAGGAGGCTTCCGTTATCTATGAGCCCGGACAGGGCAAGCCTGTCATTGTGGGAACTATTGACAGTAAGTACATTTCCCAGATAATCAAGGCCAAGAAGATTGACAAGAAGGAGCTTCAGGGAAAGCGCGAGAAATATATCATGACCGTGATGGAGAATCCCATCAAGGGTGTTGACGAGGCTCTCGTGATAGCCGGCAGCGATATGCGCGGCGCCATCTACGGAATATATGAGCTCTCTGAGCAGATAGGCGTTTCGCCCTGGTATTATTGGGCCGATGTGCCAGTCTTGCACCAGGACAACGTTTCACTGGCCAAGGGCACTTACACCGCCGGTGAGCCTGCCGTGACCTATCGCGGCATATTCCTGAACGATGAGGCCCCGTGCCTTACCACATGGGTCAAGAACACCTTCGGTACCGACAATGGCGGACATGAGTTCTATGCCAAGTGTTTTGAGCTTATCCTGCGCCTGCGCGGCAACTTCATGTGGCCGGCTATGTGGGGCTGGGCTTTCTATGCCGATGATCCCCTCAACTCCAAGACTGCCGATGACATGGGCGTTATCATGGGAACTTCTCATCACGAGCCTATGGCGCGTAACCATCAGGAGTGGGCGCGTAACCCGCGTGCCTACGGCGGCCAGTGGGACTACAACACCAACAAGCAGGAGCTCCAGCGTTTCTTCCGTGAGGGTGTGGAACGCGCCAAGGATACCGAGGATCTTATCACCATCGGTATGCGGGGTGACGGCGATGCCGAGCTTCGCGGCTCTGACGAGGACAACATGAAGATGCTGGAGGGCCTCTTTGCCGACCAGCGCCAGATAATCAAGGAGGTGACAGGCAAGCCTGCCGAGAAGCGTCCGCAGGTGTGGGCTCTTTATAAAGAGGTGCAGACCTATTACAACAAGGGTCTGCGCGTGCCTGACGATGTGATTATCCTCCTGTCCGATGACAACTGGGGTGATATCCGCCGTCTGCCCAATGCCGAGGAGCGTAATCGCAAAGGCGGGTGGGGTATGTACTACCATGTGGATTATGTGGGTGCGCCGCGTAACTCCAAGTGGCTCAACATAACTCCCATTCAGCACCTGTGGGAGCAGATGCAGCTCACGTATGACTACGGTGTTGACAAGATATGGGTGCTGAACGTGGGTGACCTCAAGCCTATGGAGTATCCCATCACCCTGTTCCTTGACATGGCCTGGAATCCAACATCGTTCACTGCGGAGAATCTGCTTGAGCATACATACGAGTTCTGTCTGGAGTTCTTCGGTGAGGAGGAGGCTGAGGAGGCCGCCCGCATCCTGAACCTTTGCTGCAAGTACAACGGCCGTATCAGCGCCGAGATGCTCGATGCCCGTCAGTACTACACTCTCGAGACCGGTGAGTTCGAGCAGGTGTGCAATGACTACGCCCGTCTTGAGGCTGAGGCGCTGCGCCAGTATCTCAAACTCAAGCCCGAGTACCGCGATGCCTACCAGCAGATAATCCTGTTCCCGGTGCAGGCCATGGGCAATATCTATGACATGTACTACAGTCAGGCCATGAACCAGAAACTGGCCCGTAACAATGACCCTGCCGCCAACTACTGGGCTGAGCGTTGCGAGCGCGACTTCAAGCGTGACGCCGAGCTCTGCGCATATTACAACAAGGAGATGGCCGGTGGCAAGTGGAACGGCATGATGATACAGAAGCACATCGGTTATACCTCATGGAATGACAACTTCCGCGCCGACACCCAGCCCCGTGTGACCCGCGTGGAGGAGGGAGACAAGGTTGGCGGATATGTCTATACCCAGAAGGACGGAGTCGTGGCCATGGAGGCTGAGCGTTTCTACAGCCAGAAGGGAGTATCTGCCGGTTCCGCCAAATGGACCGTTATCCCTTATATGGGCCGTACGCTCTCAGGTGTGGCTCTGATGCCTTACAGCCAGCCTACTGACGGTGCCAGCATGACCTATAAGTTCAATCTGACCGATGATGTGGATAACCTGTCGGCTGTGATAGCGGTCAACGCCACGCTTACTTTCTACCGTCTGGAGGGACACCGTTACATGGTAAGCCTGGACGGCGGCGATGAGGTGGAGGTCGTGTTCAACGAGCGCCTGAACGAGGACCAGCGCAATATCTACTCGGTCTATTATCCCACTGTGGCCACCCGTGTCAAGGATGACCGCGTGCAGCTGGGCCGTGCCGCCAAGGGTGAGCACACCCTGACCGTCAGGCCAATCGAACCGGGTACTGTGTTCGAGAAGATTGTGATGGATTGCGGCGGTTATATCAAGAGCTTCCTGTTCATGCCGGAATCCCCTTACGTGAGAGAGAATTGAGGCCTTTAACGGGAAGCCGGGGCCCGGACTCTTGATGAAGCGGTTTCCGGCATCCCATCCCACATAAAAAACCGGTTCTGAAATCCAGGAGAGAACTCCATATTTCAGAACCGGTGTTTTTTTGCCGTACCTTGCCTAATCGCGCGTGTTGGGGAGATAGATTACGGAATGGATTGTGTGCCCACGTTTCCGCTCTCAGAAACGTAGGTTTACTGTAGCGGCAAGCCCGATGTTCCTGTCCCTGTCTATCAGGGTGGTGGGGCCGAACTCGAACTGAATGTGCTTTGCCGCCTCCTTGAACTCCAACTCCTGGTTGTAGGTGTCGGCTATCCATCGCATCCTGTGCCGGGAAGCGGATTTGTTTATGGTTCCGAGGCAGAAGAAGGTGCTTGCAGCCAATCCTGCCGTACCTGCAATGGCGTATAGCTTTGGTGAGATATTCTCTTCCTCGTCATATTTTGTTGCAGCCACTATGGTAAGCACAATGGATGGCAGATAGAGCAGGACTCCTACGGTCTCCTGCTTGTCACCTTTCATGAACTGCTTGTGAGCGCTCTCGTAGGTGCTGTACAGCTCCTCGCTGAGAATCTCCTGGAGCTCCTCTTCACGGATCGGGTTGTTGGCGAATCTTCCCTCTGTGAAATAGAGGCTGCCTCCGGTTACCTTGAGTGGTATGGAGTCATTGGGGACGTTGTTGTATGCGCCGAATCCACCGAATCCGCCGCCACCTCCGCGGCCACCGCCACCCTGAAAGCCTCCGCCTCCACGGCCACCGCCCCCGCCGAAGCCACCGCCTCCGCCGAAGCCACCTCCGCCACCGCCACCGCCTCCGCGCTGGGCAAAGGCAACAACAGATATAAAGAGTATGAAAAACAGTGTAATTGCTCTCTTGAATGTCAGATTGGGCATAGTAATCGGGAAGTTGTTAATCAATTTGTTTCTGATTAGACTTGAAAGAGCAGGATAAGTTTAATCAAAACAGATTCTATTTTTCACGTAACAAATAAGAATCTGTTTAAATTTGTCTCCATGAATTCCTTATAGTCTCTTTTACCCTCTGCTTTCATCGCTCCTCAGTCAAAATGGACCTCCATTATTCCCTCGGAAACGATAAAACCAGAGGATAATATAGCCCATAATCATCTTCATGGAACAGATTTAAACAGATTCTAAGAATCTGAAAAATGAGAATTGTGGAGAGCCTTCGGGCTTGCCTGTCTGTCCGGAGCCGGTCCGTCCCGTCTTGGAAACAGACCGGCCATGGCTGTCCCCGACGGGCTCAATTCCAGTTACTGTCAAGGAATGCGATACGGTCGGCGAACCATCTCTTGAGAGTGGCGATTTCCTCTTCATAGCTTGATACACGGTAGGCCGCGAACATTCCTATGGCATCGCCTCCGCCGAAACCTCCGCCGAATCCGCCCATCATTCCACCACCGAAACCTCCGAATCCGCCTCCGAATCCGCTGTTGCCACCTGCCTGCCCCCGGTTGCCGGATTGACTCACGAGCAGGTCTGTGTATCTGGCATACTGGCGTTTCTGGGCTTCAGCGAGCAGGCTGGCATGTTCATCAATATATCTGTTTATGTTTTTGATGCTCAGAACGTCCCTGCGCAGTTCCTTCCAGCGTGCCTTGACCTTGGCCATGAATGCCTGGTCCTCTGTAAGCCGTTTCCAGAGGGCGGGGGTGGGGTTGGTCTCGCCTCCCTCATATACCCATGCATCTATCTTGTTGGCGTTGCAGAAGTTGCAGTTGCCGTATGCCAGGTTGTAATCCCAGACCGATCCCGCATGGAGCTTGCCTCCGGTGCCGTCCTCATTCTGCTTGGTCTTGTAGAAATAGGCGCTGCGCTTTAGTCCGTCGGCATTCAGGCTGAGCTCTGTGTGTATGAAATAATCCACGAACGACGATACGCTTATGTATTTGGCGTAACCGTTTTCAGGATCGGCGAAATCATCGCTCTGGATAACCTTCTCTACGGTTTTGACATAATTGCTTATGTACTCCTGCTGTTCGGGGGTTATCTTCTCGGGCTTTGGGTAGTAGTAGGTCCATGTCACGGTGCTGAAGCCACCCATGCCTCCTCCGAATCCGCCGAATCCTCCGCCTATGCTGGTGATGCCCGGCACATCGGATGTGAAATAGGGCTCATCGCCCTCCACAGGGTCGATACGTACTATGTAACCGCCGGTGAGCTCGATTCCGCTGTTGTCCTTGGGCTTGAGCTTGGCTATGTCAAGACGGTTCTTGCCTTGCTTGATTTTTTCGCACAGGATATACACACCTATGTAGTGACCGTTCATGACCACCTCGCAGTAGCGGTAGTGCGGAGCCCAATGGCCCATCCCGTTCCATAGGTCGAAAGCGAACGGGTCACGCATCATTGATATGTCATTGTAGGGGGCCAGCAGCACCCAGTCATTGTCAGCGGGCATGCCAAGGAGTTCCACGTCAAGGTCATTGCCGTCATCGTCCTTCGTCTCTATGGTGAACCGTTTCTGCTCGAAGTAGAGCGATGAGTTGCCGCGCAGCTTTATGCCTATTTTCCCGTTGTAGGCATTGGGCCTGTCTGTGAGCTTGTTGCGCTTGCCTTTGCCGTTGTCTATAATTTTCATCGATGCATCCAGCTTGCTGTCGTTTGTGACAGGCTTACCGTCTGTCTCGATTATCACGACAGGAAGATCGGATGAGGTGAACTCGATATCACTGCCTTGTGAGCCGTCATACCGGACGGTTCCGCCCATCATCCCGAAGCCGCCTCCCATGCCTCCGGGAAAACCACCTCCGGGAAACCCTCCTCCTCCCGGAAACTGGCCGCCGAAACCTCCTCCGAAACCTCCGGGGCCGGGCTGCCGGCCCTGCTGACCGCCGGATTGCTCCTGAGGTGATGCCGTTATGGGGAAACGCCCTCCGAATCCGCCGAAACCTCCTCCGGGAAACCCTCCTCCGGGGAATCCGCCGCCTGGGAATTGTGCATGGCAGTATGCCGAAAACATGAAAACTGTCAGTGTAGTGAGAATGCCTTTAACTTTCATACGGAATGTGATTGTCCAGAAAATTCATCTTTAAATATTACCGGAAAGCGGAAAAGTTAAGAATCTGTTTTGATTTGTTTCCATGATTCCCTTTTGTGCAGCGAAGGTGACGGTTCAAAAACGGCCCGTCTGAGGAACTGTAGCTGTAATTGCTGACATTCGCTCAGACGGGCCGTAATCGAACCGTCACTACGTGGTCGTCCTACGGTCTATTTGGCCGGGTTGCCTTTCTTCTCGAACAGCTTGAGGTCTATGCAGTCACCCATCTGGACGTAACCGTCGGCATTCGGGTGGAGATAGTCGTTCTCGAACAGATATTTGGGATTGAGCTGTGCAGGGTCATCGGGATTGCCCATGGCGGCATCGAAGTCAATCACCCCGTCAAAATAGCCGCTGGTGCGGATCCACTGGTTGAGCTGCTGGCGGCCTGCCTCGTGATTCTCGCTATAGTAGCCGTTGCCCTTGAACTGCATGACCGGAGCACCATATACGTATATGCCGCGCTCGTGTGCCTCGCTGATTATCTGTTTATAGACCTCGATTATCTGCTTGGCCTTTTCGGTGGCGTCACCACGGCCTCCGAGGTCATTCACACCTTCGAACAGGATGATATACTTGACACCCTCCTGCTGGAAGAGGTCACGCGGATAACGGCTGCGGCCGGTCGGGCCGAGTCCGCCGTTCAGGATGCAGTTGCCTCCGAGTCCCATATTGAGGACCGATACGCGGCGGGTCTTCTTATTGGCCAGCAGGCGGCGGGAGAGGTTGTCGGTCCATCGGTTCTGCATGTTGGTGGTGGAGCCGCGTCCGTCGGTGATGGAGTTGCCCAGCACCACAACGGCACGGGCCTTCTTCTCGGCCTTGACCTCTATGGCGTTGATTATATACCAGTGGGCGGTTGATACGGCGTTGCTGAAATCCGATGTCTGTCCCGTGGCTATGTATGAATCGGTACGCGAGCCGGGGTGTCCGGTCACGCTGGTGGAGGAGGCCTCGCCAAGGTGCATGGTTATGGCCACGTTCTCACGCTCTCCCATGGGGAAGGTCACCTCATCGGAAGTGACGAGCTCGCCCGGCCGGATGGTCACGGACGGTTTTCCTCCGAAAGAGAGGCTGACTTCGGTTCCCTGCCTGATATCACTGCTGCTGCCTGCTGTGGCTGCAATGGCTATCTCGGCGGCATTGATGGTGACCGGGTCACGGCTGAACTCATTCGAGAACTTGACCCTTACGGTCTTGCCGCTTATGGAGGTCTGTACTATCTGCCTGATGGAGTTGTCCTGCAGGCCGGGTGGGGGCGGACAGTTGTGCGGTTCCACCACCTGCTCGGCGGTAGCCCAGGTGGCTACCCAGTGCTTGGTGGCATTGACCGGCCCTGCTACGGCAAGAGCCATCACGAGTGAGAGATAAAAGCCTTTTGTCTTCATAATTCTGTATGGTTTGTTTTAGTTGGGAATCCTGATCTGTTGCGGATGCATGTTCCTTTAGCGCAAAGTTAAACTAATTCCCGTTACAACTACCATAACTGAAGGATTTATATTTTATCAGAATCTGTCTTGATTTGTTCCGTGAAGAAGATTATGGCCTCTCCTTTCCTGTCCGGCTCCCGTGTCCCGTGTTCCGTAATGGAACATTTGTTTGGAACATGTTTTAATAAACCGTAAATTTGCGGGTCTGGCAGAGACGGCCTGAAAAGAGGCTGTCATTGCCTTAGAACCTGTAAACAGCGGTTATCACAATGAAGAGGATTGTCTCGTTCCTGATGGTGTTCCATCTGCTCATGTTCCATAGCCTGATGGCTCAGCGTTCGTTCAGCTTTACGGATGACCAGCTGTCGGACAACAGGATACATGCCATCTGCGAGGATTCCATAGGATTCATCTGGATAGGTACCGAGAACGGACTGAACAAGTTCGACGGGTACAGGTTCTACCACTACTATCCGGATGATTCCGATTCCCTGTCACTGATAAGCAACTATGTGCGCAGTCTCTGCCGCGACCGTGACGGCCGGCTGTGGATAGGCCAGAACCGCGGGATACAGTACATGAATCCCGGAGAGAACGTGTTCCATGGAGTTGAGTTCCCGGAAGGAAACCATCCATACGTGCAGCAGATAGTGCAGTTCAGGGACGGCCGTATATGGATTGCCACTCTCGGGTCGGGCATCTATGTCATCGACCCTTCGGAGCCTGACAGGGCTGAGAGTGTTTCCGCCATAAATTCCGTGACGGAAACGAACAGTGTCTTCCGTGTCATACTCGAGGATGAGCAGGGTATAGTATGGTTGGGGGCATCGCAGGGCCTCTGGCGTTACGAGCCCGCCACTGAGACCATGAGGCTGTTCATGCCCGATGAGATCAACAGCGATGTGGTGGGGCTGAACAGGGACGTCAGGGGGGACATATTCATAACGACAAGACGCAATGTCTTTGTATGGCACTCTTCCGACAGTCATCTGGAAAGGATTACACCTTCGGAGGGGCTCCGGGAAATAACTCACTCCTTCATGGCGCCCGACGGCGAGTTCATGGTCTCCATCCGTGGCAACGGCCTGCTTGTGTTCGACAGGAACACGCACAGGATGCACCGCATGCCGCGTGAGGCAGCCGAGCGTGTCCTTGACAGGCAGGATGTAAGTGCCATGTATATGGACAAGGCCGGGAACCGCTGGGTGGGATGCTTCCTCTCGCAGTTGATGCTCTTTGCCAATGATGTTGACCGCAGCAGTCTGACATACTGGCGTTTCTCCGATTACAGCGAGTCGGTGTCCGGGACTGTGACGGCACTTGTTTCCGATGACGAAGGCAATCTCTGGATAGGTTACAACAACAATGGCCTGACCAAGCTGTCACCCGACGGGAGCATGATTCTCAAGAGCGAATCCACCTCATACGCATACTCCCTCTTCATGGACAGCCGCAAGCGTATATGGGTCGGCCAGTTCAGCGGCGGCCTTTCGCTGCTGAACCAGAAGACCGGTGAGCTTGACAACAAGGTGCGTAACGAGGTGGCATCGGTCTCCGCCATTGCGGAGGATCATCAGGGACGTATCTATTTTGCGGAATTGGGCGACGGATTCAGCCGCTTAGACCCTCAGGACATGAAGGTGAGCCACTATTCTTCGTTAGCCAGACATGCCGACGGACAGTGGCTGAGCAATGAATGGATCTATTCCATGTCGGTCGATGGCCATAACCGTCTGTGGCTCGGACATGACAACGGTACTGACTGTTTCGACATCGATCAGGGCGGTTTCCTTAAGCTGACTGCGCTCAAGAATGCAATCGGTTCCTCAAGCTGCCGTGCCATTCTCTCCGATTCAAACGGTCTGGAATGGTTCGGAACCAACAACGGCCTGGTGCTTTATGACCCGGAACGCGGGACTGTCCGCCGTTTCGGACTCGATGAGGGCCTCGTCAGCAATGACATCCGCGGCATCATGGAGGACAATGCCGGAAGTATCTGGATAAGCACCCGTTCCGGTTTCAACATGATAGACCCCGGAAGCTATCATGTCAGCAGGTACTTCTCCGATGAGTCTTCCTACAACAATGTCTCCGCCTTCGACCCCAGGTCCGGTACGCTCTATTCCGGAGGCAACTACGGTATATGCCTCTTCAAGCCGGAGAACATAGCCAGCAGGTCGGTGCTTAACAATGTGGTGGTGACGGGTCTCTACCTGAATGACCGCAGGGTCACGGCCACAACCCTCTCGGGTAACCGGCGTATCTCCGGAAAGCCGCTTGTCATGACTGACAGGATTAACCTTGCGTACAAGGACAACTCCTTCACCATGGAGCTGAGCACTTTCAATTACTGTTACGAGAATGGCATCTCATACGAATATACGCTCGATGAGAAGGGCAGGGAAGGGTGGTCAAGCACTCCTGCAGGCGTGAACAGGATCAGTTTCTACAAACTCGGTTACGGAAAGAAAAGACTGTCGGTAAGGGCACGTCTGAACGATACCGTATCGGACGTGAAGACGTATGTGATAAGGATTGCTCCGCCATGGTATGCCACACCGTTGGCGTACGCATTCTATCTGCTCATTGCAGCCGTTTTGGTTTCGGTCATCTATTATGTCTATAAGGACAGGCGTGCCAAGGAGGTGAACGAGACCAAACTGGATTCCTTCATCAATGTGGCGCATGAGATATGTGCCCCCATGACCATGGTGATTTCACCGCTCGAGGAGATGCTTGAGGATGACTCCATCCCTGCCGACAAAATTTCTCAGCTCCGGCTCATGCACAAGAACTCCACCCGGATACTGTCGCTTGTCAATCAGCTCCTTGACATAAGGAAATACGATGAGGGCAGCATGAAACTGCGTTTTGCCGAGACGGATCTGATCAATTTCCTCATGGGGCCTTTCGAGCTCTACACCCAGTCGGCGGAGCACAGGGGTATAACCTACACTTTCAGGCACAGTATGCCGGAACTGCAGGCATGGATTGACCGTGACAGCATAGACAAGGTCATGATGAACCTGCTCTCCAACGCGTTCAAATACACATCGGACGAGGGGACGATCGATGTGAGCATCGATGTGGGGACCGACGAGAAGGAGAGCGGACCTCTCCATAACTATGTGAGGATATCCGTCACCGACACCGGCATAGGCCTTGACACGGCCGACACAGAGCATCTCTTCGACCGTTTCTACCGTGCCCGCAACGAGCAGACATCGGCTACATCCGGAATGGGTATAGGACTGAACTACAGCAGTATTCTGGTCAAGATGCACCATGGTGACATCAAGGCTGAGAACAGGAATGACGGAGTGAAGGGAAGTGTCTTCTCGTTCCGTCTGCCGCTTGGGAACGGGCACCTCAAACCGGAGGAGATTGTGAGTCAGGACGAGGTCAGGAGAACCCGCCTGGAGCATGAACGTACAATCCTTGACGAGCAGGAGCCGGTATCCGGACATCCGTCATACAGTTCCGTCAAGGTGCTGGTGGCCGATGATGACGAATCCATGCTCAACTACATAAACGACAGCCTGAAGCATCAGTTCCGCATAATCACCTGCCACAACGGCAAGGAGGCCCTGAAGATTGCGATTTCGCAGAAACCCGACATAATCGTGTCCGATGTGGTCATGCCGGAGATGGACGGCATCCAGCTCGTCAAGACTCTCAAGGGCAACTCGTTGGTTAGCCACATCCCGGTCATACTGCTTTCAGGGAAGAACAAGCTGCAGGACAGGATGCTGGGTATGGAGACCGGAGCGGACTATTATCTTCCCAAACCGTTCTATATGCGTGAGCTCAAGACCATCATCGTCAACCTGCTCAACAACCGCCTTATCATCAAGGGAAAGTATTCGGGTAAGCAGGAGCAGAAGGACAAGGTTACAGCTGTGGAGTTCCTCTCCAGCGACGAGCTCTTCATGAAGCGTGTCATGGAGGTGGTGAACCGCAATATCTCCAACAGCGACTTTGATGTGGAGCAGATGGTGGATGAGATAGGCATCAGCCGCACACATCTGCACCGTCAGCTCAAGCGCCTCACGGGGTTCTCGGCCACAAAGTTTGTGCAGAACATCAGGATGCAGCAGGCCCTCAAGCTGCTCAAGGAGAAGAAGGTGAACGTGACCCAGATTGCATACTCTGTGGGATTCTCCTCCCAGACCTATTTCTCCACCACTTTCAAGCAGTACTATGGGGTAAGTCCTGTGGAGTACATAAGGCAGATTGAGGCTGAGGAGGAGATGAAAGAGAATTAGAATCTGTTTTGAATTGTTCCGTGGAAACAAATCAAAACAGGTTCTTAATCTATGTAAACAGATTCAGACGGATTCTCCGTTCTCAAGCTGGTGCAGTAGCCTGATCTCTTCCGCCCAGAGAGTTTCATCGGGGGTTTCCAGTATGAACGGGATGTCATCGAGGGCCGGGTCCTGCATGATCTTTCGGAAGAAATCCATTCCGAGGAACCCTTTGCCGATGGAGTCATGGCGGTCAACACGCGAACCCAGCTCTTTCTTGCTGTCATTCAGGTGAATGGCCCGCAGGTAATGCATGCCTATCTCCTTGTCGAACTCTTCCCATACACTTTCGTAACAGTTTTTCAGGTCATATCCTGCCGTGTAGGTGTGGCATGTGTCTATGCAGACTCCCACGCGGCTCTTGTCGTTCACTCCGTCGATGATACGCTTAATCTGCCAGAATGCAAACCCTATGTTGGAGCCCTGGCCGGCGGTGTTCTCAATCACGGCAGTCACACCGGCAGTCCTGTCCAGGGCCATGTTGATGCTTTCTGCAATGCGGTCCATGCACACCTCCGGGGTAATCTGCCTGAGGTGGCTGCCGGGATGGAAGTTAAGCATGGTGAGCCCGAGCTGCCCGCACCTTTGCATCTCGTCTATGAATGACTGGCGCGATTTTTCAAGCCCGTCCGTATCGGGACTGCCCAGATTGATCAGATAGCTGTCATGGGGCAGGATGTAGCGGGCCTCTATTCCGCTATCGGCAACTTTCTGCTTGAACTGCGCAATCTCATCCTGAGTCAGCGGTGCACTGAACCACTGCCTCTGGTTTTTAGTGAAGAGGGCGAATGCCGAAGCACCCACCGCCATTGCATTGACAGGAGCGTTCCAGACGCCTCCTGATGCTGATACATGCGGACCTATCTTTTTCATAGAACAAACTAATACAGATTCTTATTTAGTATGTGAGACTTCACGTTTCCCGACCGATAACATCATCCAAGGTCAACTACAGTGATGCCGTGGCCGCCGAACTGGATGTGCTCGTCGTGATAGTCCGTAACTGCCGGGACTGTATGCAGATACTGGCGGATGAGGTTGCGGAGTATGCCGTTGCCTGTTCCGTGCAGAATCCTGACGCGGCTCATCCCGATCAGGGTGGCATCGTCAATGAAGTGCATGACCGTCTGGATAGCCTCGTCGCCCCTCATGCCGCGTACGTCGATGTCCGGCTTGAAAGCAAGCTTGCGGTTGTATATGTCCTCGCGGGTCTGGCGGCTGATGTATGTGGCATCCTTGCTTCTTTCTGGTTTTATCGGCTCCGCCTGAACGTGTTCTAAACGGTTGGCTTTCACGGTGGTCGTAAGGTGTCCGAAAGCCACGGTAATGTCATTCCTGTTGACCGATATTACCTGACCCACCTGGGTCTGACCGGACAGGCGGACGGTATCGCCGATTTTGTATGAACTTTGGGTTTGGCTTTTGCCTTGGCTTTGGCTGCCATCCGTTGTGTTATTTGCCTGAACGGCAGGTTGACGGGGATGGAGGGCCTTTTCGCGTTTGCGCTGCTCACGGCGTTCCTGGCTCTGGCGTATCCGCTCCATCTTGCGCTGTATCTTAAGCTCCTCCTCGCTATCGGCCTGATGGGTGTCTAAGGTATCCTTGAAATCCGTCAGCTCCTGCCGTGCCATCCGGGTCAGTTCCTTGTCGGCCTGGGCCTCCTTGATGGTGCGTATGGTATTCTCAATCATTGCGTTGGAGTCCTGGATAAGCTGGTCGGCCTTCTCCTTGGCTTCACGGATGATAGACTTGCGCTCCTTCTGCAGGGATTCGAGTTCAGTGCGGTGCTGTTCTATCTGCTGGTCAAGCTGTTTCTCCAGTTGATGGACATTCTGGCGCTTGTTCTCCCAGTACCGCTTGTCACGTACTATGTCCTGGAGGTATTTGTCGGCATTGATATAGTCTCGTCCCACTATCTGCGAAGCATCCTCTATCACATCCTCTGGCAGACCTATCTTGCGGGCTATCTCAACGGCGAATGAGCTGCCGGGGTTGCCTGTCTGGAGTATGTAGAGGGGCTGCATCAGGTGACGGTCGTAAAGCATCGCCCCGTTGCGTATGCCTTCGTTGCTGTCGGCATAGTGTTTCAGGTTCTGGTAGTGGGTGGTGATTACCCCGAACACATGGCTGCGGTTGAACCTCATCAGAACCGCTTCCGCAATTGCTCCGCCGATGTTGGGCTCCGTTCCGCTGCCGAACTCGTCAATCAGTATCAGACTGCGGTTGTCGGCATGTTTCATCATGTTCTTCATGTTGAGCAGATGGCTGGAGTAGGTGGAGAGGTCATCGTCAATACTCTGCTCATCGCCTATGTCGATGAAGATGCTCTTGAATATGCCGGCATGGCTGTTGGGACGCATGGGGACGGGAATACCGCACTGGAGCATGTACTGCAGCAGGCCTACGGTCTTGAGGCAGACGGACTTGCCGCCGGCATTGGGGCCGGAGATGAGCAGGATGCTGTTCTTTGAGTCGAGCTCTATGTCTAATGGTACGGCAGTTCCGCCGTGACGGGCAAGCGACAGCCTGAGGAGCGGGTGTACTGCCTGAACCCAGTCGATTACTGTCTTGCGCTCCAGAACGGGCTTGCATGCCTCGAAGTCAATGGCCATGCGTGCCTTGGCGCGGATAAAGTCAATCTGCGCCATGAAGGAGTATGATTCCAGTATGGAAGGTATCTCAGGCCTGATCGAGTCAGTGAAGGCGGTCAGGATGCGCACCACCTCGCGTTTCTCATCGGCCTCGAGTGCGCGTATGCGGTTATTGGCCTCCACCACCTCCTCAGGTTCTATGAATACTGTCTTGCCCGATGCCGATTCGTCATGGACGATTCCGCGTATCTTGCGTTTCAGGCCGGGAGCCACGGGAAGCACCAGACGCCCGTCGCGCATGGTGGGAGCGGCATCCTTGTCAACCAGACCGTCTGACTGAGCCTGCTTCAATATGCCGTTGAGTATGCGCGATATGCTGAATGAAGTGTTGGCCAGGTCCATTCGGATGCGGTACAGGTCGGGCGATGCGTTGTCCTTGAGCTTGCCGAACCTGGTCAGGATACGGCTTATTCCCTGCGTTATGGCCGGGAAGAGAATTACATTGGAAGCCAGTCCGGTGAGGTTTGGGTAAAGTCCCTGATTCTCTTCACGGTTCAGGAACTCCACGATTCCGCTTATGGTCTCCAGTGATTTCCAGAGTCCCAGCAACTCAGCCTCGTCAAGCCATGTTCCTATCACCTTGATTCTGGCCAGGGCCTCCGTGAGGTCGTGGTAGTTCTGGTCCGGGAAGGACTTTCCGCCGGTTATTATGCTCATGAACTCCATCGTCTGGTCCAGTGCCATGCTGACGGCCTGGTAATCAGTCTGGAACTGCATCTCTTCCACAAGATGCACCCCAAGGGGGCAGATACAGCGGTCGGCGAGCATTTGCCTTATTTCATCAAAACCTGTCTTATGTTCAAAACTGTCCGGATATATCATTTCTGTTCATCGTAAAAATCATTCCGCCATGATCCTGATGTTCGAGGTGCCGGTACGGTTGGTAAGCCAGTGCCTGATCAGGTCTATGTCGGGTTCTGTTCCCTCCTTGAACGAGAGTATGCATAAATAAACGGTGTCTGTGGGGGCCCCTTCCGTGTTGTAGGAGATATGTCGGGAGAGTGACATGTCGCTGAGTTCGGGAACGAATATACCCAACTCCCGCGTCATGTTGCCTACTGCCAGCGTGTCGGCCATCCGAATGGAGGAGAGCTGCTCCTGCAGGTGTGAAATCTGCCGGTTCTTCTCGGTCAGCATTTCAGAGTAGTTGCTCTGAAGCGCCGAGATGGCAATGCCTCCGCCTTCCTGATTGGACTGGCGTACCAGAAGATCCACCTTGGGCAAATGATACACACTTGACATCTGGCTGCGTATGTTGTTAATCACGTTTTCGGAGAGTGGTTCGCCGAAAAGACGCACCTCAATCACGGACTGCTTGCGCCTGCCCGGATTATATTCGGCGGATGACTCCACCACGAATGTGTTGTCATAGTTGAATGCCTCGTCCACGAAATGCCTGTAGTTGGCATCGAATGACGAGCGCTGTATGATGGAAACGGCAATCAGAATGCTCGGAAGGGTTACCAGAATGATTATCAGCACCATCGCACTCTTGAGTTTCTTGAGCTTCTGCGGTTCCAGCTCGCCTATCATCTTGAATTTCATGACTCTGGTAACTATGAATGACGCGAGGGCGATGAATATGGAGTTTATGGTGAAGAGATACAGCGCTCCCAGCATGAAACGGAACTGGAATGTGGCCAGTCCGTAGCCGACCGTGCAGAGCGGAGGCATGAGGGCGGTTGCGATGGCTACGCCCGGGATGACGGTTCCGGTGCGGTCCTTGCGGGTCTGTGCCACCATGCCTGCCAGACCGCCGAAGAGGGCGATCAGAATGTCGTATGTGGTTGGCTGTGTACGGGCGAGCAGTTCGCTCTGGGTGGAGCTGATTAGGGGAAGGGTAAAGAAAACGGCCGATGTAATCAGACTCACCACAATCATTATCAGGAAATTCCTGAGTGACTCCTTCAGCAGCGTGAAATCATAGACACCCATTGAGTAGCCCATTCCGATGATAGGTCCCATGAGCGGGGAAATGAGCATGGCACCTATTATCACGGCCGTAGAGTTGGTGTTCAAACCGAGCGAGGCGATGAATATGGCGAATATCAGGACCCACAGGTTTGTACCCCTGATCATTATCCCTTTATGTACGTTCGAGTTGACCTCCTCCTGCGATGCTGCATCGGCTCCCAGTGCGAACCTTTGCAAAACCCTGTTCTTCAAGAATCCTTGAATAGTTTCCTTGCTCATTGTTTCAATATATATTTTGTGCAAAGTAATCAAAAAATGTGGGATACTGTTTGTTGTTTCCAAAAAAAATATTCACCTTTGCACCGCTTTAACGGAGACAGACAGCCGTTAAGGGTTTGGAAGGATGGCAGAGTGGTCGAATGCGGCGGTCTTGAAAACCGTTGACCTTCACGGGTCCGGGGGTTCGAATCCCTCTTCTTCCGCAAAACAGGTTCCCGTTCCGGGGACCTGTTTTGTTTTATGGAAGAAGAGGGATTCGAACCC
>JAGCDE010000054.1 GCA_017651315.1 Bacteroidaceae bacterium | reverse complement strand
CATCAACCGAAGCTGACGGCTGGACGGAGACCGTTCCCACAGGTACGGATGCCGGCACCTACTATATATGGTACTATGTGGCTGGTGATGCGAACCATACGAGCACTGCCGTTACGCCTATCGTTGGCAGCAAGGCCATCAATCCCAAGGTAACAGAATATGATTTCATAACTGTGACGGAAACCGGTAATAGCACCACTGTTGATATCAATGGTGACATCCCCAGCTCTCTGACTGGTAACGAACTGAGCACGAGTGTTGAAGCCACTGAGGTAACGTACACCCGTACATTTGATACGCCTTACGCCACCATCTGCCTGCCGTTCGCGGTAAGTGCATCGGAAGCTGCTGCTGCCGGTAAATTCTATCAGTTCACTGGAATCAGCGACAATTATGAGGTAGTCATGGATGAGGTGTCAGGTGGCCTTGCAGCAAATACACCTTATATAATAGAACCTGAATCCACTACTGATAAGGTGTCATTCTCCTCTGGTAATCTTACCATCAATCCTGCTGGTGAACCGACAACAGCACCTGATGATGCAGACTGGGCATTCAAGGGAACCTATAATGTTAAGTCGTTCAAGGATGTTAAACCTGAGGAAAAGGCCATCTATTTCTTCGCCTCCACTGATCAGAAGGATGTTGAAGAAAATGTTGAGATCAATGCAGGTGACTTTGTCATAACCGATACCCAGAACGATGCCACCAAGGCTGCTCCTTTCCGCGCATATCTGGAATATACGGGCAGTGGTGACCTGTCATTGCAGTCATCGGCTACCGGCCGTGACGTATCGGCAAGCAGCATGCCGAGGACTCTGAAGGTAATCATTGTGAATGGTGACGGTACCATCACCAAGATAGGTACCATCAGCGTGAGCGGTGAGGATAAGTGGTTCACCATTGACGGCATCCAGATAGAAGGCCAGCCCACTGAGGGCGGTCTGTACATCAGGAACGGCCGTGCAGTCATGGTGAAATGATGATATGACTGTGGAACTGTCCGGATAAGTCAGGCCGACGATTCCGGACAGTTTCAGGAGTCATTCAGAAACAAAGTATTAATGAACAAATAAGATAACGATTAAACGATTACAGATATGAAGAAGAATTATCAGAAACCCCGGACTGAGATGTTTGAGATACAGATGGAGGGCCAGATACTGCAGGCGAGCAAAAAAGGTCCGTACAGAGGTTGGGGTGCACAGGTTCCCGGCCTGAACGCAAGTGACGAGCTCATGGCTTAAGCTCTAAGCCCCGGCTGTTATCGAAAAGCCGAAAGAGCATACCGCTTGACTATTGACGGTTGATGCCGCCATTATATGTCAAGCCCCCACCCTAAAAAGGTCATAATCCCAGGCAGGAATCACCCCGCCTGGGATTTCTCTATCCAACACCCGAAATCCGTTTTCCGCAATTCCGCAACTCCATATTTGGTCGTTCAAAGAAAAAACAGTATTATTGCCATGCATATCAAAGTGTTTTATTATGAGGAAAGGATTTATGACTTGGGCAGCCATTGGCTGCATGATGACGGTTGCGGTATTCACGGCTTGCAATAAGGAGGTTGAGCCGGAGAAGCCCCAAAAAGACACGGTTCCGGCCAAGGTGTCACTGACATTCACTTACATGAACACACAGGACATTCTTGATTACTGTGATGTGGTGGTGGAGTACAATGACGGCACTGGTGCCAAGACTGAAACAGTGACATCCACTAATTGGACCAAGACCCTGACTGCGGACCTGCCGGTGACTTTCACTTTCAACAGGAGAGTTACACTGAAAACGGACAAGGATATCACCAAGGCCGACAAGATATCATATACCACCGGTTACAGCTACGAATATGAAATCCTTAATGCTGCCGGTGAGTCTTTGGACATCATGGACAGCAACCGCTTCACCAACTCTTCATCGGCTTCCGGTGAGAAGATGGTCAAATTAATCAATGAAAAGAAGCTTGACCAGATAAACACTTTCAGGGTGGACAAGGACGGGAACAAATTGAAGTAACACCATAGGTGTCAATAATCTTGGCAGCCGGTGCATCAGTTATTTCTGATGTGCCGGCTTCGTTATTATGATTTGGTTGAAATCTCCTATGCTTTTTTTTGAATACTTTCCAATAAAGTATTAACTTGCGAAACAAAACTAACGTGGATATAAAAACATAACCCTATGGACACCAATCGACAAAGGTGTGTGTGCCGATGGAAGGCCACACTGTTGATGACGCTGATAGCGTTATACTTAATGCCTCAAAAAATAGTGGCCGACAACGGCATCTATGACAATCCCGCTGAGGCGTTCCAGTTTTCCGGGCCGGAGTCTGGTCGTGTGCATTTCAAGATGCAGTTGTTCAAAGATACAAGATTAATGTCTGATGCTGAAATAGGTGTGATAGATGAGAACGGCACCTGGATTGCCTGTTTCAATATAAATCCCTATTTGAGTAATTTAAATAGAGTTATTCCATATTCATACGGAGAATATTCTGGAATCAACCTTCTGTCTGACGAGTCGGTGCTATTTATGACCAATGGTACCGACGGCGCACCCAAATGGCTCATTCCAGGTGTAGCTAAGGAACACAATTGTAAAAAGGAGAGTATTTATAATTGTTGGTTGGAAATGGACTGGTACTATCCTCCAAGATTTGCAGGCAAGACATACAGGTTCTATGTAAAAGGCAGACTGGTTACCGGACAATGGCTGGCGACAACTTTTACCTACGAAACGACCGATTACCAGAAGGAATTCGGTGAGATCACGTTTGATGATTTTTCGGTCAATGTAAATATCTATGATCCCGTACCGAGCACTGAGGAGCCAAAGTTGCAGCTTGCTTTCTCAAGTGACAAGCCCATAAGCGGTGCCGAGTTCCGGAGTGGCGGCTCGAAGGTCAACCTGGAACAGTCGGATATCACTGTCGATGAATACAACGGGTTCATAAAGTACAATCCCACTTCGGCCTACGAGGATGTCTCGGTCAATGTCAGGGTGATGACCGCCACATGGGATGATGCCCATGAAAACGAGCCATCCAGCAATTACGGATGGGTCAGTTCCGAGGTCAGGGAGGGCAAACTGCCAATGGTCCACGCACCGAAGGATTTCAATGCCGGATTGCAGCAGGACGGCACGGTCAGGCTTACATGGCAGACCGACCACAACGAGTGGCCTGACGTGTTCGAGGGCGACATGTTCAGCATACAGCGTTCATTGTCCGGCAAGGACGAGGATTTCGAGGACTTGCCATGCCCTGTAATCTATGATCCTGACGTGACTGATTACGAATTTATTGACGAGACTATGGTCGGCAACCTGCAACCGGAACATCTGGACAAATACACCGACAAGCCCAATATCCGCTACCGTATATGCAGGGCATCGGCACAGATGCTATGGGGATGGGACAACAACCCGACCAAGGCGGAATGCACCTCTGAAGGCACATCGCTGACACTGCTCAATCCTGTTTCGTTCAAGGCTCTGCAGCAGACGCGTGAACAGAAGGGTAATTATGAGGTGACGCTTACTTGGGACTATGAAGAGGCCGGCATCTGGGATGACCGCGCTGAAATGAAGATTGTTTCGGTTCTGAAAG
The DNA here is from genome assembly GCA_017651315.1 of Bacteroidaceae bacterium. GTDB lineage: Bacteria > Bacteroidota > Bacteroidia > Bacteroidales > Bacteroidaceae > Colenecus. Next base: position 46,857 of record JAGCDE010000054.1, on the reverse strand, counting down.
ACAGGGACAACATCAAGGAGATAGACCGTATTGAACAGGTGCTTACACATGAACAGATTATTTCCGGGACAGCGACTGTTCCGGTGAACCGCTCCTGCGTCAATTACAGTTTCCTGCTTGTGGTGGATAGCAAGGACTCCCCGTTAGCATTAAAAAGCCAGGTCTATGATCCCGGTACCAAGTATGAGTTGTCAGGACTCTCTGGAAGTGAAGGCTTCAATGATGATGAAACATTTGATGCTTTGTTTGACGGAAGGCTTGATAACAAATGGTGCACAGGACTTGACAAAAGGAATAACGGGGTCTGGTATGTCGATTTCAAGGTTGGAGTCAGCTCTGATATAAATAACATTCCGGGCACAATTACAATCTACACAGGCAACGACAGCTATACCTTCCAGGGACGTAACCCAAAGCATTGGAAGTTGTATGGTACTTCGGCTCCAGGCGGGGATATAGGCAGCGGGACATTAATTGCCGAAGTGGAGGATTCCCGAATGGAGAATTCCAACAGCAAACCTTATAACTACAAATTTGATGCCGGAGGAAAATCCTATCGGTACTACCGTCTTGAAGTGTCAGAGAATTTTGGAAGCGACTGTCTGGCTATCTCGGAAATCGAGATGACATCCGTTCCGGGATTCATTAGGGAAAGGGTTACACACTCCGAGACAGAATGTTCACAGACAGACACTTATTACAACTCTCCCGGAGCTGTAGAGCAGAACTCTCTCAGCACGGTCACACGCCCCACATCGGTACAGCTCAAGTGGTCATTAGTCTTGGAGGATGGTGAAGAGTACCCCAAACCTGTGGATTACTTTGAGGTGTTGCGCAAGATTGAGGGCCAGCCGGACAGCACTTTCACGGTTGTCGCAAGTCTTCAGCAGACCGAATGGGAGGACCGCACAGTGTCACCGGTCTATAAATATATCTATAAGGTGCGCTCGGTGGTGGATTGTGAGGGTTTGCACTATGTGGAGACCACTCCTTTGGAGGGTTACTGCATACAGACCGGTTCGGTGGATGGATATGTGAGGTTCGCCGACGGGACAGGTATCCCGGGCATCACTGTCAGCATATCGCCCAATGGTGACGAGACCGGCAAGAGTGGCACGAGAAAGACCGTGACGACCGACGAGAGCGGCTATTTCAAGGCCGATGAACTTGCCTACTACGGGCAGAGCGGCCAGAACGGAAGCTACATGGCGACAATCAGCGGGGTTAGCAACGATGACCTGCAGGCCGACTGCCAGGGCGGTCTGGTGTTCTCATTCGGGACAGCCAACAGTTCAAATATCCGGAATGACGTGGTATTTACCGTGGTGAAGGGCTGCAAGCTGACAGGAACGGTGCTTTATTCCGGTACCAGCATCCCGGTCAAGGATGTAAGCTTCACCATGAACAGGTCCGACGGCGGCACATACGAGGTGCGTTCGGGCGGCAAGCCTGTGACGACCGACAGCAAGGGTGAGTTCTCGTTCTATGTACTGAAAGGACAGGGCAAGGTGACTGTCCAGGCTGTGAAGGAGGGACATACGTTTGACAGCAAGCTTGGCAAGTTCACTGCCGACACCGGCACTGACGGCGTGGCCGGCATATACCTGTTCGACGATACCCGCGTCAAGCTCATCGGTCGTGTGACAGGCGGTCATGTCCAGGGCGAGCTGCCTCTCGGGGTATCGCTCTCAAGGAACAACCTTGGCGAGGATATCAAAATTGTCATGACGCTTGAGGGCGACAACACCTCATGGCTGGTCTATGACCTGCAGGACCATTCGCTTACGGAGCGTGACGAGAGTTTCAATACCGACAGCAAGGGCAGGCACAAGACCCGGATGCATACCACACGGCATCGCATAGAAATATGGCCCGACGAGGTTACGGGCGAGTACAGCGTCATGCTGCCGCCGGTCAAGTGGAAGGTGCAGCAGATTACAGCCGAGGGCTACCCCACTCTCTTCCAGCCCGGCAAGACCGGCGATGTGCTTGACATTACCGATTCGCTCACACTGCACCAGGATGTGCTCTACGGCACATGGACTACGGTAGATGGGAATACCGTTACCAAGGTGACAACTGAATATAATGCCCGTTATGACCGGATTTACCACTCTCCTGTTGAACTCTCCTACTTCCAGGAGAGTTATGACAAGTTCGACTATTTCGGTGAAAAGAACTACATTGCCCAGGATCTGGCCGGTAACAAGGCTACCGTGCCGCTGGCATATTACGAGCTGAAGGATTCATACCTGAACTCCCCGGACAGCTGGCCGGAGGGACGCGCCGATTCCATAGAGACTGTCTATACATTCGGGTACCCTGTGTTCAGCACTGACCGTCAGTATCCTGTCAAGCTGTCGGCCCGCGAGGTCTATTACTGGAACAATGACCCGCTCAAGGGCAAGATGGACATAGTGAAGCTCAAGGGCGGTACAGTGACCGTGCAGAACCAGATGGTCAGCACCACCCATCGCGACGAAGTGCAGCTTGACGGGAACGGCGAGGCGCAATACTATCTGACAGCCGGACAGACCCCCTACTCCCTTACCGGCGAGCAGGCTCTGCGCAACGTGACATGGACCCTTGAGATGGACGGTGTCAAGCATGAGGCAGAACCTCTCCGCGCCTACGTGCTGTCAGTAAAAGCCAAGGATGGCGCTAAGGACATACTGAGCGTAAAGCGGCCGTTGCTTGTGGATATCCTGCGTGACCCGCCAGGCGGCGGTTCATCGGCCACAATCAAGAAGGGTTCCACGCTTAAGTATGCCTATAAGATGGATCTCTCTTGGGCTGCCGGTGCCAAACTTGACTTCTCCATCGGTACCGGATTCTCTATGTTCAACGGTGCGTTTGCAGGTATGGGTGTTGGCGTGGTCACCGGTTTTAATCATCAGTCAGGAACCAATTTCAATTTTTCACTTGATATTGTCTTCTCCGGCAGCGGTGAACGTGCATTCAACTACACTATAACCGCGAATGAAGACATATCCACAAGCAGCGGTTCCACAATGGTGGGAGCTGATGCCGATGTCTATATCGGCATGGAACACAATATTTTCGCCAAGCCTGCCGTTGCCGTACGCGCTATACCCGACTCCATGTACCGGCAAGTACAGGGACAGGTGGAAGCCGGCCGGATGGTGGAGATAGCCCAAGGCAATTACAACGGCCAGATCATGCATTTAGTTCGCGATGAAGTGGTGGCTTTCGGTGACACAGTCACATCCGTATTCAACCACTCCCAGCAGTATATCGTGAAGCAGTTACTGCCTGAACTTGCTGAACAGTGCATGAGCATGCTGTTCACCGGCGACAAGGCAGCCGCACAGGCACAGGCCGATGCCACTAAGCAACCTGTCTATAGGCTTACTGCCGATATCAATGATGTAGGATTCAAGGACTCAGACAAGGCCAAGGATTATTATGAAATTATCTACCCTTCAACATTCTCAAAGGATGATATTAAACGAACACCGGACAGGATCAACGAACTGTGTCAGAGCATCGTAGCCTGGACGGGATTCATAGGGCAGAATGAGAAGGAGAAACTGGAAGCCAAGGAGCTTGTCAGGAATTTCGATATTGACGGCGGGGCCGCAACCTCATACAGTGAAAACTTCACGAGTGACTATTCCTCCAGTACGACCACAATATGGCCGTTAGGTATCTCTGCACTGACAGACCAATACTTTGATGACGATGATCCTGGTAATACTGCAACAGCATTCGGATGGATGGCAGGACTTTTCGGACCTGCCGCCAGTGGCTTAACCAGTATCCTCAGCAAATCATTCAATAACGGACCAAGCAGTTCAGATGTAGTTGACAAAGAGCAATCCAACAATACGACCATTGATTTACCCGGATGGCACTTCGGGATAAAGGTTACTCCCGTAATCAGTTACAATGTCACGCCAAGGCATACCGAATCGAGCCAGTACAACCGTATGGAGAGCTTCAGCATAAGGATGGACAACAAGAGCCATTTGGACTTCGATGTGTATCGTGTCAAGACCAAGACCGACAACAGTGAGCTCAAATCGGACGATGCCATGAATATATTCGTTAACTGGAATTACATGCAACAGGTAGGCTTAGACAGCCTCTATCTTGGACGCCACGCCGATTCCGATGATTTCCAGTATGCCCGGAGTTTTGTGTATCGTACCCGTGGCGGTGCCACATGCCGTCCGTGGGAGGGTGAGCGCAAGACAATAGTCTATAAGCCCGGTACGGTGCTTGACGAGCGGACCAAGAAGATAGAGAACCCGGTCATCACCGTTGACAAGCAGAGCGTGAGCGGAGTGCCGTATGGCGAGCCGGCACGCTTCAAGCTATACTTGGCCAACGAGAGCGAGCAGCCTGAAGGAACATATAACTATTACGGAATCTATCTGGATGAGAGTTCAAACCCGAAGGGTGCCAAGCTGCTCATAGACGGTATGCCTCTGACCGGCGATGCCCGTACCGTGATGATCGTGCCCGGGAAGGTGACAGAGAAGACGCTTGAGGTCTATGCGAGCGAGGACTTCGACTATGAGGACCTGCATGTCAACCTTGCATCGCTCAATGACTTCAACACTGTGCAACAGGTGGCCTTGTCGGTGCATTACCTGCATACGGCCGGTCCTGTGACCATCTCCACCCCTGGTGACAAGTGGATCATGAACACGGATGCCGCACAGGACAGCCGGGGCTACTTCATGCCGGTGGTGATAAGCGGCTATGACAAGAACCAGAAGAACTTTGACCACATAGAGTTCCAGTACAAGGAATCCACGCGCGGTGACGACTACTGGACCAACCTGTGCTCCTTCTATGCCAATGACTCGCTCTACAAGCTGGCTTCCGGTACCAAGGAGATGATACCCGGGAACGGTTACATCAGCACCCGTTTCTACGGTGAGGGCTTCGAGATGGAGAAGGCTTACGACCTGCGCGCGGTCCTGTTCACGAGGAACGGCAACGAGTACCTGACCAATGCGTCGAAGGTGCTGGGCGGAATCAAGGATACACGCCGTCCGCAGCTGTTCGGCCAGGCCGCGCCGAGGAACGGCATCCTGGGTGCCGGCGATGACATCACCTTCAGCTTCTCGGAGAATGTGGAGTACAACTATCTGAGCAAGGTGACTAACTTCGAGGTCGTGGGCGAGACCAATGAGACCGGCCTGGCCGCCGAGCCGTCACTGCTCTTCAGCGGCACGGGATTTGCCGAGAGCGACGCCCGCCGCAACTACACCGACAAGAGCGTGACTATAGAACTGATGATAAAGCCTGACGATACCGGCAAGGACATGCCGATATTCTCGCACGACGCCGACGGCAACATTCTCCAGCTGTGGCTGACAAAGGACCTCAAGCTGAAGGCGATTGTAGGTAATGCCGAATGCACGAGCTCCAAGCCGATCGGCAATGACGGCTTCCAGCATGTGGCAATGGTGATTGACCATGAGAGGAGGCAGTTGCGGCTCTACAACAACTCGTTGATAGGCTCTAAGGACAGCATAAGCTACAGCGGCTACGGGCAGCTTATATTCGGCGCCACCGACGAGAGCGACATAAGCAAACGCCGTCACTACTCAGGCCGCATGTTGGAGGCACGTATCTGGAACCGCGCCATGGACCAGACGCTTCTGGACCTGTACGCCAACCGCACCCTGACCGGCTACGAGATGGGGCTTTCGGACTACTACCCGATGAACGACGGCGAGGGGGATATGGCAATGGACATGGCCCAAGGCGCTCACCTCGCCCTGACAGGAGCCACATGGTCACTGCCACAGGGATTATCGCTGCACTTGGACGGCAGCCTCAGCAAGGAGATTGACGGTGTGCAGGTCAATGGCCTGAAGCTGAGGCCTGAGCGGTTCAGCCGCTCGGCGGAGAGTGACTACACCCTCATGTTCTGGTTCAAGACCGATGCCGTCGGACGTGGCGCGCTGATAAGCAACGGTGCAGGTTACAGCACCGATGTGGATGCGGCCGGGAAGTTCTTCATAGGTTTCGAGGGGGCATCGCTCAAATACCGCTCTAACGGGATGGAGCTGGTCATTCCGGGTGACTACAGCGATGATACATGGCACCACTACGCCATGACTGTGAACCGGGCGCACAACACGGCTAACATCTATATTGACCGTACACTGCGGCAGACATTCCGCACCGACACATTAGGCGGAATGACAGGCGATGACTTCTTCATAGGCAACATGGTATATTATGTGGACGGGGCTTCGGGAGCCGATGTCAAGCATCAGGCAAATGCCCTGACCGGTAACATCGACGAGCTCTGCCTGTTCGGGCAGGCCCTGCCGCTGAGCCTCATCAAGCGGTATTCCGTGAAGTCGCCGATAGGCACTGAGAAGGGGTTGATAACCTACATGAGTTTCAGCAGGCAGGAGCGTGACGCGCAGAACCAGATGGTGCTGACCCCGTTCGCCCTGAGCAACGTGATACCGCTTGACATGGACGGCAAGGAGACGGAACGACGCGACACCGTATTCGCGGATCCTGTCGGGGATATCATGGCTCTGATAGACACGGATATGGGTGCTCCGGTACAGATGTTCAGGGAGCTGCGTAACCTCAATTTCAACTTTGTGGGCCGTGACAACCAGATTATGCTGAACATCAACGAGGCGGACTCACGCATCAACAAGCGCAATGTATATGTGACGCTGACCGACATACCTGACCTGAACGGCAACTACATGGCATCGCCTTTCACCGTAAGCTTCTTTGTGGACCGTAACCCGCTTCGCTGGAGCGACAAGACCCTTCACCAGGAGCTTTCCGCCGGCGAGAGGGGCGAATTCACACTGCGCATAGTGAATGAGAGCGGAACGCCGCATACATATACGATTGATAACCTGCCGCAATGGATGACTGTGAGCAAGTGGAGTGACATAATCGAGCCGTTGGAGGAGCAGCAGGTCACCTTCTATGTCAGTGAGGACCTGAACGTGGGTACATACGACGAGCTGATTTACCTGACTTCGGAGGACGGGCTGTCCGAACCGGTGGCGATGAACCTGACCGTCAAGGGCGAGGAGCCGGAATGGAAAGTCAGCCCGTCCATGAAGCGGTACTCGATGAGTGTCGTGGCGCAAGTGCTGATAGGCAATGACATAGTCACTGACACACACGACATCGTGGCGGCGTTTGACAGCAACGGTGAATGCCGTGGGAGCGCCCATATCGACTACAACGAGCAGTTAGGACAGGCATTGGCCTATCTGACCGTCTATGACAGCCTTGCATCGAATATTCATCCTTCGCTGCATTTCAGGCTGTGGCACTATTCTTCGGGCAAGACCATGACGCTCCAGACCACTGAGAGTGTGTATTTCAGCGACCAGGATATAGTCGGTACCGTGAAGGAGCCGCTCGTCCTGCAGGCCTATAACGAGTATGTCCAGAAGATACACTTCGAGAAGGGATGGAACTGGATATCGTTCAATGTCTATAACGATTATGTCCGGAATCTGCTTAAAACCGCAGGATACTCCATCATCCCATGGAAGAAGGGCGACATACTGACCAACGACAATGATGACGTGACCATAACTTTCACTGGCAACGGCCATTGGGAGACCAACAGCAAGATGTCGGAGGAATATGCCATCCTGCCGTCGGAATGCTACCGCGTCAAGGTGGGCAGGTCGTTCGATGTGGAGATAACGGGATCGTCCCTGACGGATGAGGCCGACCGTACCATCACCCTGAAGAAGGGTTGGAACGGCATTGGCTACACTCCGATGGTGAACCTGCCCATAGCTACCGCGCTTGCCGACTACTGGAGCAACGCCAGCGACGGTGACCTTATCAAGAGCCAGAACGAGTTCGCCATGTTCACCGAGGGAGCCAACGGCACCCGTGAATGGACGGGTTCGCTCAAGTACCTCAAGCCCGGCGAAGGCTATATGCTCAAACGCAACGGCTCCACCACAGTGAAGTTCCGCTATCCGTACTATGAGCCTGGTGCCACGTTCATTGACGGCGCCAAGGATGCCCCGCCACGCGCAGTCCAGAGAGGCACGACAATGACCATGGTGGCAACGGTCAAGGGCATAGAGCTTGAGGACGGGGACCGCCTGGTGGCCTACAGTGACGGCGACGTGTGCGGTGAGGCAACAGCCCTGGAGTTCAAGGGAAAGGAGGCAGAGCCCTCCACCCTGTTCTTCCTGAGCATAAGCGGTGACCGCGAGACACCTGTCACGCTTGCCATTGAGCGCGACGGTGAGGTGATAGCTACTGCATGGGAGTTCATGACATACAGTGCGGATGCCATAAGCGGTTCACCTGCAGAGCCTACCGACATCGTGTTCTCCAAGACCGACGGTCTGTGGGATGACGGCTGGTACACTCTGCATGGCATAAAGCTTCAGGGCAAGCCGGTTGAGAGCGGTGTCTATATTCATAACGGTAAAAAACAGGTGGTAAGATGAAAACGCTTTTAAATACAATGATGATAGCGGCAGCCCTCGTGCTCGCGTGGGGTTGCAGGCATGACGAGAAGGAGGAAACGTCCAGCACGTTCGCCGTATCGGTGAGACCGGACTGGCAAGTCGATTTGACCTCGGACGAGGGCGTTCCGGCATGGACCGCCCCCGACCCGTCACAGTTCGAGAGCTCGGTGTTCATCAGGCTGCGCCTTGAGGATGAGCTGGCCGCCCTGTCATCGGACGATGACCTCATGGCGGTGTTCATCGGAGACGAGTGCCGTGCCCTGTCCGATGTCCGCAACGTGAGCGATGACGGAGGTGTCTATTTCCTTCTGAAGATACGCGGCAACAGCTCCACCACAGAGTTGTTCCTGACCCTGAGCTACTATAGCGCCCGGCTGCACCAGGTATTCTCCATACTGGGCAGGAACAACTTCGCGTCGGGTTACACGTACGGCTTTGACATTGACTTCGTGCCGCCGCTGCTGAGCGGGAGCTCCAAGTATCCGGCACAATGCGAGCTGACTGTTAAGATGCCCGCGACAATGCCTTTCAACGTGACAGTCGATGACATGGTGGCAGTGTTCTCAGGCGATGAATGCCGCGGCATGGGCCTTTATGGCCAGTCTTTCACGGTATATGGAAAGCAGGAGGGCGAGACCATGCAGGTCCGCTACTACAGTGTTGACAAGGGAGGCGTATATACCCTGGACAGGACATTCATGTTAACTAAAGGTGAACTGACCTATAATCTTGAGTTCTAGGAGATGAGACAAAACAGATTCTTATTTTGCATGGCTCTTGGCCTGTTCTTGACAGCGGCAACTTACGGACAGGCCACTGGGAGCAGGCAGCCGGAGCCTGCGGGCGCAAACGAACTGAGCATAGGGATGCAGTTCATGACCCACGGGGAAGTGCGTGGCGGAGGATTGCCGCGTCCCGCAAACGAGAATGAAACGGTGGACAGCAGGGCCAACTTCCTCTTCGGGCGTACACGTCTGACAGTAAACTACCGGAACTCCACTATCGAGACCCGTGCGGTGATCCAGAACAGTGCCGTTTGGGGCATGAAAGGCAACCAGTCCCTTGGCCTGTACGAAGGCTGGGCTAAGGTGAATGCCGGTCACGGGTTTTTCGCACAAATGGGCCGTGTGGCGTTGGCATACGATGACGAGCGCATCATAGGCACCAACGACTTTGCAACTGCCGCCCTGTCACACGACATCCTGCGGTTGGGCTATGAAGGTCACGGTCACAAGCTCCATGCCATTCTGGCCTACAACCAGAATGCGTCGAATATCCTGTCAGGTACATATTATGTAAACGGTGCGCAGTACTACAAGACCATGCAGACGTTCTGGTACCACTTCGGTTTTCCGGAATTCCCGTTAGGTTTCTCAGCCCTGTGCATGAACATCGGTATGCAGGCAGGTGAACCTGATGACGTGTACAATCCGCCCTGTACCAAATACCACCGGACGTTTGGCGGTTACATGAATTATCATCCCGGATTCCTTACTCTCGAAGGATCCTACTACCGGCAGAGTGGAAGCCAGGTGAACAATTACAACATGCCGGTAAAGATCGATGCCTGGATGGCCAGCGCGAAGCTCACCGTCAAGCCTTCTGACCGCTACAGTTTCGAGTTAGGTTATGATTACCTTAGCGGCGATGACTATGTGCCTGTAATCAGGCCTGGAGCCCTCGGCATGGTAAGGCACGACCTGTTGCGCGGCTTCACTCCCGTATATGGTTCACGCACGAAGTTCTACGGTTTGATGGACTATTTCTATGAAAGTGCCTATATCAACGGCTTCACCCCTGGACTGCAGAACGCCTTCATCGGTGTAAACTGCAAGCCTGTAGCCAAGCTTTCCTGTGGCGTTTCCTACCACTATCTGGCTGTGGCTACGGATCTGGATAAGCTTGGCCGCACATTAGGGCACGATATAGACCTGCAGGCCAGTTACCGGTTTACTGACAACATTTCCATCATGGCTGGCTACACCCAGATGTCAGGCACGGAAACGATGGACCGCCTCAAGCAGGCCACCGGTGACAAGCGCGCCAACTGGGGTTGGTTCTCGCTGGTTATCTCGCCTCAACTTTTTATTGAAAAATGGTAAAACAAAAACAGAATTGACATGATTACATCAGCACCATTAACCAAGGTTCAGTACGGTCTATACGTGGAGTGTGTAGGCCATATCGGCGAACCTTGCTATAACCTGCCTTATCTCTATATGCTGGACGGCTCCCTTGACGGCGAAAGGCTTTGCCGTGCCATTGAGGCGGCCGTGAATGCTCACCCTACCCTGTTCACCCGCATCAGGCTCGATGAGAACGGCGACCCCCTTCAGACCATTGATCTGAGCGAGACATTCTCACTCGGTGTGGAGCCTGCCGATGACATAGAGGCAGTGAAGAAGCTGCTGATAGTTCCGTTCAATATCTACGGGGACCGCCTGTTCCATATCAGGCTGCTGAAAGACCGGGAACACTACTGGTTTTTCCTTGACATCCACCATATCATTGGTGACGGCACTACACTGAAGGTGATGCTGTCCGACCTGGAGACTGCCTACAACGGCGGAGAACTGGCTCCCGAGCAGCTCACTATGGCGGAAGTGGCAATAGCCGAAGCAGAGCTGCGCAAGACTGCGGCACTCGAGGAAGGCCGGCAGTGGTACGCCCGTAACTTTGACTGCGGCGACTGCTTCACTCAGCTCACGCCTGACCTGGAGATTCCCGAACATTCCGAGGACTCGATGGTGCGTACCTTGGGCATAGACATGGCCCGTGTCGATGAGTTCTGCAAGGGGAAAGGCATTTTCAAGAGCAATTTCTTCACCACTGCCTACTCTTTCCTTCTGGCCAGATACAACAACGAGCAGGAATCTTACTTCACCACCATATATAATGGCCGTACTGACAAGCGGTTCCTGCACTCTGTGGGTATGACGGTAAAGACGATTCCCGTATATGCCAGGTTTGGCAATGACACCACCGTTCTTGATTATCTCAAGGCAGGCCAGGATCAGATGAGCGGTTGCCGGAAGCATGATGTCTTTTCCTTCGGTGAAGTAGTGAACGAGTTGGGGCTTCAGTCCAACTCGATGTTCGCATGGCACGGACTCATGTTTTCCGACGAGCAGTTGTGCGGCAAGCCCATGAAGACCATACGTCTGTGCAACAGCACTTTGGAAGCATCGCTATATCTCAAGGCCTTTATCCTGAACGGCAAGTATCATGTCAAGGCGGAATACAACTCCAACGAGTATTCCAGGGAACTGATTGCACAGTATCTTGAGAGCTATGAGGCCGTTGTCGAGGGATTCCTCACACAGGAGTACCTGCGTGACATTAGTATAGCCACAGCCGGGCAGGTGGAGATGCTTGACAGTTTCAACCGGACCGATGTGGACTATGACACGGCACAGACCATCGTGTCGTTGTTCCGCCGTCAGGTGAATGCCACGCCCGATGCCGTGGCTGTGGTGTTCAAGGACCGTGTCTATACCTATCAGGAGGCAGATGGGTTGAGTGACCGCATTTCAGGCTATATCGCCAGTAAGGGATTAGGAGCCGGGGATGTCGTGTCGGTGCTGATTCCCCGCTGCGAATGGATGGCAATAGCCTCTCTCGGTGTGCTGAAGGCAGGCTGTGCCTACCAGCCGCTCGACCCCACTTATCCCAAAGAGCGCCTGAATTTTATGATGCAGGATGCGGGGGCGAAGCTCCTGATTGCCGACGAGGAGCTATGCTCCATCGTGGATGAATACCATGGTGACGTTCTGCTGACCAGGGACCTGAAGCAATTGCCAATGCCCGGGACATTACCGGAAGGTCCTGATCCGGATAGCCTGTTCATCCTGTTATACACTTCGGGCTCTACAGGCGTGCCGAAGGGATGCCGGCTGACGCATGGCAACCTGGTGTGCTTCTGCCACTGGTATCAGCGTTATTTTGACCTGCAGCCGGAACATAATGTGGCAGCCTATGCCAGCTATGGCTTCGATGCCTGCATGATGGACTTGTACCCTGCCCTGACCTGTGGAGCTACGGTTCACATCATCCCTGAGGAGCTACGTCTGGACCTGGTGTCATTGAACGGTTACTTCGAGGCGAACCATATCACCCACTCTTTCATGACCACTCAGGTAGGATATCAGTTTGCCACGAGTATAGAGAACCATTCGCTGTTACACCTCTCTACAGGTGGCGAGAAGCTGGCATCATTAGCACCGCCTAAGGGATATAGGTTCTACAACGGGTATGGCCCTACAGAGTGTACCGTCTTCACCACTATCTATCCAACGGAAAAGAAGATGAAGGAGATACCTATTGGAAAGCCCCTTGACAACGTACGCCTGTATGTCGTTGACGGACAAGGTCACCGTCTGCCAGCAGGGGCGTCAGGCGAGCTGTGGGTTAGCGGTCCTCAGGTGAGCCAAGGCTATCTGAACCGTCCGGAAAAGACGGCGGAGGTTTATATATCCAATCCTTTCACTGATGACAGGAAATATCAGCGGGTCTATCGCTCCGGTGATATCGTGCGTTATCTTCCGGATGGCAATATCCAGTTCATCGGCCGTCGTGACGGACAGGTAAAGATACGCGGTTTCCGTATTGAGCTGAAGGAGGTGGAAGCTGTCATCCGCGAGTTCCCGGGCATAAAGGATGCCACCGTGCAGGCCTTCGACGAGGAAGGTGGAGCTGGCAAATTCATAGCAGCCTATATAGTCAGTGACAACGAGACTGACATTGAAGCACTCAACAATTTCATCCTTGACCGGAAGCCGCCGTACATGGTTCCTGCGGTGACTATGCAGATAGACAGGATTCCGCTCAACCAGAACCAGAAGGTGAACAGGAAAGCTTTGCCAAGACCTGAGAAGAAAAGCCCCCAGAAGGGCGAAGGAGGCGTAAACGCGCCTATGAATGTGCTGGAGGAGGAACTATTCAGGATAATCGCGGACATAGTGAACAACCACGATTTTGACATTACCACCGTTCTTGGCTATGCAGGACTGACTTCCATAACCGCCATCAAGCTGGCCGTTCAGATACAGAAGCGTTTCAATGTCACCCTTGATGCCAGATCACTTTCAAAGACAGCCACATTGCAGAGCATTGAGAACGAAATACTGAAAGGACTGTTGGATCAAGGTCCGGGAGATAATCCTGATACTTCCAACGTCCATTCCGGCTCCCGGAGCATTAATCCTGCCGCAAAGGATACTTCTGGCTTGCCCGATGATTCACGATTAAAGACAGTTCCGCTCTCATACGCCCAGACCGGTGTCTATTTTGAGTGTATAAAGAATCCTACATCAACACTTTACAACATCCCATACCTCCTTCACTTCCCACAAGGGACCGATGTGGGCAGACTGGCCGATGCGGTTGAAAAGGTTGTTATGAGTCATCCCGGACTCAGCGTTCACTTCGCCACTCAGGACAACAGCATCGTACAGACTACCGATGACTGTGTCACCATTTCATTCCGTGACGGAGCCGGCGGTATCATCAGTGAAATGACAGACGGACAGCTGGCCTCCTACAAGAACGATTTCGTGCGTCCGTTCAACCTGCAGAAAGCACCTCTGTACCGGTTTGAGATAGTAAAGACGGAAAGCGGGGTCCATCTGCTTATGGATATTCATCACCTTGTCTTTGACGGAGGATCGGCCGACCTGTTCATACGTCAAATATGCAGTGCGCTCGAAGGTCACGGGATAGAGAAGGAATCATACACATATCTGGATTTTGTGGCCGACCAGCAATCGGCCCGGGAGACCGGTGAGTTCCTTGAGGCCCGACAGTTCTTTGCCGAAAAGCTGAAGACCTGCGAGGGAGCCAGCGAGATACCCGCCGACCTTCATAAGAAGGATTTATCGGTACAAGGATTCATCGGCGAGTCTGTATGTATGCCTGACTTTGACAAGGCGACAGATTTCTGCCGCAGGCACGGGATTACACCAGCCCACCTGTTCCTTGCCGCAACAGCATACGTTGTTTCACGATATACCAACAACCGTGAGGTTTATCTCTGCACAGTTAGCAGCGGACGCAGTAACCTGAAGATAGCCGACACCGTAGGTATGTTCGTCAACACCCTTGCGCTCGGTATAGACATAGATGATGTGAGTGTGACCGGTTTCCTTCAGAAGGCCAGTGACACCTTTGAACAGACACTCCGCCATGAGGACTATCCGTTTGCCCGCATTGCATCGGACTATGGCTTCCGCCCATCTGTTGCATACGCCTATCAGGTCGGCGTGTTGTCGGAATACAGTACCGGCGGGAAGGCCGTCGGGCATGAACTGCTTGAACTGAATACACCCAAGTTCAAGATAAACATCAAGATAGAATCACGCGGAGTCGTGGTTCAATATGATGATTCGCTCTATTCCGCAAGGCTGGGCCGTGCATTGGCCGAGAGCATCGTTACCGTGAGCAACCTTATGATGGAGCGACCCGATGGCAAAGTGCGTCAGTTGTCAATTGTAAGCCCAGGTCAGGAGGAGGAACTGAACCATATTCGCCAGACTGCAACGGGTGATGCTCCATTCAGGTTCTTCCATGATTGTATATGTCATTTTGCCAAGACAGATCCCGGCCATGAGGCGCTGGTTGCCATTGACGGAACGTTCACATACAGACAGATGGATGAGATAACGGCCCGCATCGCCTCGGAACTGCGCAGACGCGGTGTGAAGGAACGCGACCGTATAGCGCTGCTTTTACCCAGGACCAGCCGTCTGATACTCTCGCTGTTCGGTGTGATGAGATCGGGTGCCGCATATATTCCTTGCGACCCCGGATATCCTGCCGACCGCATAAGACTGATTCTTGAGGACAGTGAAGCGAATTTTATCATCACTACGGCCGACCGCATGGATTCTCTGCCATCAGGCAAGGCTATTGATGTAGAGGACCTTATCGGTTCCGGGTTGCCGGCTGAAAGATTCCAGTTGTCGATAACCCCCGATGATCTTGCCTATCTTATCTACACCAGCGGCTCCACAGGCCGTCCAAAGGGTGTAATGCTGCGTCATGAGGGAATCTGCAACTATCTGTACGGACATCCTGCCAATGTGTTCGCCAACGCCGTAATGACCGATGCCCGGCGTATGCTGAGCGTGACCACAATATCGTTCGATGCCGCACTGCAGGACATAGGCATGGCCTTCTACAACGGCAAGACACTCGTTCTGGCCACCGAAGAGCAGGCGAACAACCCGATTGAGCTTGCACGTCTTATCGACAGCCAGCATATAAACATGGTGTCAGGTACTCCGTCACGCTGGCAGACATGGCTCACCAGCGAAGAATTCTGTAAGGCGATAAGTCATGTCGATATCTGCCGTGCCGGTGGTGAGAAATTCCCAGACCAGCTGCTTGCCCTTATGCGCGGCATCACCAAAGCCCGAATCTTCAACTGCTACGGTCCCACGGAAATAACGGTTGCATCGAATAATGCCGAGCTCACCCATGCCACTCAGGTCACAGTGGGCAGGCCACAGCTGAACGTGAAGGAATTCATTGTTGACCCTGACGGCAACGAACTGCCTGTCGGTGTTGTCGGTGAACTGTACATCGGAGGCCGTGGCGTTGCACGCGGCTATAACAACCTTGAAGAGAAGACACGTGAAAGTTTCATAGACTATTGTCCCGTCCGTGATGACAAGAGCACTCAGATACGCATCTACAGGTCCGGTGACTATGCCAAATGGCTGCCCGACGGCAATGTGGTCATTCTCGGACGTACGGACCATCAGATCAAGCTCCGTGGCTTGCGTATAGAACCGGGTGAGATAGAGAACGTGATGCTCAAGGTGGAAGGTATGAAGAAGGTGGTTATCATTATCCGCAAGATCAATGACAAGGAGCACCTCTGTGCCTATTATACCGCCGACCGCGAAATTGCGCCCGATGCCCTCAAGGCTGAAATATCAAAGAGTCTGACGCAGTACATGGTGCCAACGGCCTACCTGCAACTCAAGGCTATGCCGATGACCCCCAACGGCAAGACTGACGTCAAAGCCCTGCCCGACCCCCAGATTGCAATAACATCGGCATACACGGCTCCAGCCAACGGGACGGAGCGCAAGTTCTGTGAAATTTTTGCCGACATCCTGCAGATGGACAAGGTGGGTGCCACCGACAACTTCTTTGAACTCGGAGGGACATCGCTCGTGGTCACCCGCATCATCATTGAAGCCGACAAGGCAGGAATGCACGTGGCATACGGGGATGTGTTTGCCAATCCTACCCCCAGACTGCTGGCGAGCCTCATAACTGGTACCGAAGTCAAGGATGACGCTCTCAGGGATGACGAGGTGGAGGGCTATGACTATACAGGCATTGATGCCTTGCTCAAGCGCAACACCCTTGACAATTTCCGCAAGGGAGAACGTCAGAGTATAGGCAATGTCCTGCTGACAGGAGCCACAGGTTTCCTGGGAATCCATATCCTTAAAGAACTGATAGACAGCGATGCCCCGAATATCTATTGCCTGATACGCGGCAAGGATGGAAACGATGCGCTGAAACGCCTGAAGACCATGCTGTTCTACTATTTCGACAATACTTATGAAGAACTGTTCGGTAAACGTCTGCATATCATCCCAGGTGATGTGACAAAGGAGATCAGCGTGGATGGAAGGATAGATACCGTGTTCAACTGCGCAGCCGTCGTCAAGCACTTCTCCGAGGGTTCCGGGATTGAGGACGTGAACGTTGGCGGAGCCCGGCATTGTGTGGATTTCTGCATCAGGACTGGAGCCCGCCTTGTTCATGTCTCTACAGCAAGTACTCGTGGTTTATGGGCAGGAAAAGAGCAAGGCGATGTCTTCACCGAACAAAGGTTGTATATGGGGCAGTATCTTGGCAACAAGTATATCCACTCTAAGTTCATGGCCGAGCGTATAATACTTGAAGCTGTGGCCCGCCACGGTCTCAATGCCAAGATCATGCGTGTTGGTAACCTGTCGGCGCGTTCCACCGATGGTGAATTCCAGGTCAATTTCGGGACCAACTCATCCATGGGGCGCATCAAGGTCTATAACATGATAGGCTGCTGCCCCTACAGCTTACGTGACATGCGCGTGGAGTTCTCGCCGGTCAACGAGGTGAGTCGCGCCATAATCCTATTGGCAACCACACCACAGGAATGTACGGTGTTCCATCCATACAACATCCACATGCAGTTGTTAGGTGACGTGCTCTCCGCACTTTCAACTGTCGGGAACGGCATCCGGTTCGTGGAGCAGGAAGAGTTCCGGCAAGCGATGGATAAAGCGGCGGCAGACCCGCAGAATGCTAAGATAATGGCATCTCTGCTCGCATATAAGGATATGGCGCACGGACATATTACAACCGAGGTAAGCCGGGACAATGAATATACCACACAGGTGCTCTACCGTCTTGGATTCGCATTCTCTCCCACCTCATGGGACTATATCGAACGTATGTTGACCGCCATCAACGGTCTGGGCTTTTTTGATTGACAGCGACATAAAAAACAAACTAACATGAAGACTATTGAACTTGAAAATGCAAAACGGCTTGTGGCCGAAGGGGCTGCTCTTCCGGCAGCTGAACGTCTTGCACTGCAACAGGAAAGGTTGCATGAACTTGTGGGTTACGTGAAAACCCATTCCCCATATTTTGCCGCTCTTTACGCTGGCATCAAGAATGATTTCAGGTTGACTGATCTTCCCGTCACGGAAAAGAAGACGCTTCTGGAGCACTATGACGAGTGGGTGACAGACCGCCGCATACATCTGCAGGACGTGCTTGATTATGTGGCCCGTGACGCGTCAAAGGACCAAAGTCTGTTCTTAGGCGAATATACGGCACTGAGAACATCGGGCTCCACGGGTAACCCGTTGCCAATGGTGCGCGACGACTATCACAACAAGATTCACAGTCAGCTGATTGCCCAACGGCTCTTTGGGAATGTTGATATGGATGTGCTTGACATATCAAAGCACAAGCGGGCCAGTGTCATCCACCTGTCCAACGGAGCTTCCAGTTACGGCGCTTTCCTGCGCATGAAGGCGGCCCATCCCGAGAGTGCCCATAACCTGTTAGGCGTTTCAGTACTCGATAGCGTTGACCATATTGTTGACCAGTTGAATGATTTCCAGCCGGAGACCATGGCGGGATATCCGTCAATGATTGTACAGCTGGCGTTGGAACAGCAGGCTGGAAAGTTACACCTTAACCTGAAACATCTTGCAACCTCGAGCGAGATGCTGTCAGAATCCAACTACTATCTACTGAAGGATGCATTCAAGTGTCCTGTGGCCAACAACTACTGCATGACAGAGGGGGGCGAGATAGCGATGACCCACAACTGTCCGCACCTGCATGTAAATGATGACTGGGTTATCATTGAGCCTGTTGACAGGAACATGCAGCCTGTACAAAACAGTAATGACTGGTCGGAAGGCGTCCTGGTGACCGACTTAAGCAACTATGTACAGCCCATTATCCGCTATTATGTCAGCGACGTAATTCGTCTGCACCGGGATTCTTCAGACTGTTGTCCGCTGCCGCGAATGGAAATCCGGGGCAGGAGATTTGACATGTACACTATCTGTGGCAAGACATTCGGTGTGATTGGACTGCTCTCTGAAACTGAAGTGTGGCCGGATGTAATCCGCTATCAGTTCGTCCAGACAAGTGATGACACATTGGAAGTGCGTGCCTTATGCAATACAAGTGCTGATAAAGCCAAGGTGATGGACAGTCTATGCGCCCACCTAAAGGCTTTCCTTTCAAGCCAGGGATGTCCCGATGCCAATCTGGTGTGGTCAGACAAGCCGTTTATCCCTAACAGGCGTGGTGGCAAGATACCAATTTACATAAAGCTATAGACAAAGAACAGTACAATGGACAACAAGGAGCGTTCAGAACTGACAGCACAATTCAGACGGTTCATCTGGTCATCCATCCTTATTTCTCTCTCAGGTTGCCTGGGTAACGTAGTCGATGGAATAATTGTGGGAAAGCTTATCGGCCCCGACGGAGTCAGTGCCATAAACCTTTCAAAACCGGTAGTTCAACTGCTGTTTACCCTGAGTATGATTACCGCCTCAGGGGCAAGCATGCTTGTTGGTTTCGCCTTAGGCAAAAAAGACTTGCGTCGCGTCAGATATATTTATACCCAGTCCTTTACAATTAACCTGTTTATCGGCATCCTGTTCACTTTTATAGGATTGCTTTTCCCGATGGCGGCAGGACGTCTGTTATGCAGCGACGTGAATCTCCTGGTTCCCACTACAGATTATCTGCATCCCATGCTGCTCGGTGCCCCTTCATATCTGATGATGTGGGCCATCAGTATAATGATAAGCGTGGATGGCAGCCCTCGTCTTGCATCGGTTGCAGTTCTTGCGGATAACATTCTGAACCTCAGTATGGATCTTGTATTCATCCAGGCGTTCGGCTGGGGCATTGCCGGTTCGTCCCTTGCAACCGTTACCGGTCATCTGGCAGGCATTGCCATCATGTGCCTTCATTTCCGCAACAAAGACAACCATCTTCATTTCTCCTTCCAGCATGATGCTCCCGAATGGGGTAACATTATATCACAGGGCGCACCTCTTGCTGTAGCTTCGGTATGTCTTACCGTTCTGTTGTTTTCAGCCAACAGGATTGTCCTCGTAACATCGGGACGCATAGGCATATTTGTATTTGCCGTCTGCATGAATCTGTTACAGATTTACAATCTTTTCCTTGCAGGCACGTGCCGGACTCTCCAGACATTGGGTGCCATACAGATTGGCAAGGAGGACAAGGAGTCTTTCCGGTTCGTAATGATCAAGGCATTCCGTTTCATCACTATTGCCATGATTATAACCTGTCTGTTTGTATGGTTGTATCCGCAGGCAATCGCCGGACTTTTCGGAGCGGACTCTCCTGAAATGGAGAGCGAGACCATCCATGCCCTCCGGATATTCGCGCTCAGTTTCATCCCGTTCTGCTACATATATGCGGTGATGATAGTTTACAAGCTATATGGCTGGCATAAAATGGCTTTGTTCATTTCGTTCGCGCTGTCGCTTACGGTCATACCTGTCTTGTGGGTGGTTTCACGGACTGCGCCGCATCTGCTATGGTACAGCTACCTCATAGCCTATTCCATTGAGATTGCGGTTATCGTTGTGCTTCACATATTGACAAAAAAACGACAGGTAAAAGTATAATTGCATTATCTTTTGATAAGACAAGCTTCGCCTCGGAAGAAAAAAACAAGTAAACTTGCTTTTTTCTCCTCTCGGCTTGCATTATCTTTGCACCCAATTACTTCATACCACTTTAGTACATGATCTGGAACAGAGAGATTGAGTGCATGTCGCGGGACGAGATGCACGCATTGCAGAGTGAAAAACTCAGGAAGATTGTGGCTCATGCCTACAACAACTCGCCTTTCTACAGGAAAAGGTTCGATGAACACGGAGTCAGCCCGGAGGACATCCGCAGCATTGATGATATAGTCAAGCTGCCTTTCACTGTCAAGCAGGACCTCAGGGACAACTATCCATTCGGAATGATGTGCGTTCCCATGACAGAGATTCTCAGACTGCACGCTTCGTCCGGCACAACGGGCAAGCCAATTGTGGTGGGATACACCGCGGGTGACCTGGACAAATGGTCCGAGGCTGTGGCACGCTGTCTCACGGCATACGGTCTGGGAAGTGACGATATGGTGCAGATTTCATACGGCTACGGACTGTTTACGGGCGGTTTAGGGGCTCACGACGGCGTGACCAAGATTGGCGGAACCGTTATCCCCACCAGTAGCGGAAACACCCAGAAACAGCTCCAGCTCATGCAGGATTTCGGGGCCACGGCAGTGGCCTGCACCCCATCCTACGCCCTCTATATGGCCGAGGAGATACGCAAACAGGGGCTTGACATAAGGAATTTCAAGCTCAAGGTGGGTATTTTCGGTGCTGAGCCATGGACCAACGCCATGCGCAAGGAACTTGAGGAGAAACTGCACATTAAGGCATACGATATCTACGGCCTCACAGAGATAAGCGGTCCCGGTGTGGGCGGCGAGTGCGAGTTCCAGAACGGAACTCACCTGTGGGAGGACCTTTACTATCCGGAGATTATTGATCCTGTGACCCTGCAGCCGGTTGAACACGGGCAGAAGGGCGAGCTGGTGTTCACCACCCTTGACAAGTGGGGTATGCCGATGATACGCTACCGTACACGTGACCTCACCTATCTTAACTATGACAAGTGCGAATGTGGCCGTACAGCCGTGCGCATGGGTAAGATTCTGGGCCGAAGCGATGACATGATGATTATACGCGGCGTGAACGTGTTCCCGTCACAGGTCGAGTCAATCCTGCTCGAATTCCCCGAGTACGAGCCGTACTTCCTCATCGAGGTGGACCGCGTGAACAACACCGACACGTTCGACATCCAGGTGGAGGTCAAGCCGGAGTTCTACACCGACCAGGTGAATGAACTGGTGCGTCTGCGTCAGCGTCTGACAGCAAGAGTGCAGAGCGTAATCGGCATCCAGCCCAGCATCAAGATTGTGCAGCCGGGTACCATAGAGCGTTCAACAGGCAAGGCCAAACGTGCCATTGACCACCGTAAATTCGAGTAATAACCTGATTAATTGTATCCTACCCATGCTTATTAGACAGATTTCAGTTTTCCTTGAGAACGAGAAAGGGAAGTTTGCCGAGATAGCAAGGCTGCTTGGCAACAACGGCATAAACATGAAGGCTTTCACCGTGTCCGAGACTGAGGATTTCGGTATTGCGCGTATCATAGTGGAGCGCGAACAGATAGAACGCGCCTTTAACCTGATTAAAGCCAACTCGTATGCCGTGACCATGACCAAGGTGGTCTATCTCGAGTGCGGCAATGTGCCCGGGGCTATGGCCGATGCCATGGAACGGCTTTCGGCTGCCGGCATTTCGGTTGAGTATATGTATGCATTTGCGGACTCGTCATCGGAGTTCTCAAGGGTTATCATCCGCCCGGACAACATCGAGCTGGCCAACCAGATCATTCAGGAACTTTGAATGCAATCCGGAATCTGTTTTTTTCAGGTTCTGATGCTTGGGATTCATTCAAAAAAGTGTACCTTTGCACCCGGAAAGATGCCAGAGTGATCGAATGGACCGGACTCGAAATCCGGCGTACGGCTTTGCCGTACCGTGGGTTTGAATCCCA
Source organism: Bacteroidaceae bacterium (assembly GCA_017651315.1). Classification (GTDB taxonomy): domain Bacteria; phylum Bacteroidota; class Bacteroidia; order Bacteroidales; family Bacteroidaceae; genus Colenecus. The sequence goes on along the minus strand of JAGCDE010000054.1, from coordinate 24,193 downwards.
CTCTTTCCGCAAAATAAGGCTGCCTTCGAGCAGCCTTATTTTGTGGAAAGAGCGGGATTCAGGGAATCCCTCCTCCTTTTAGTTTCCTTCGGAAACGGCGGCCTCCGGCCGATTCGTCCCTTCGGGCCGAATGATAACTGCCAATAATAACTTTCTGAATTTCAACCAGACCTTCGAGCAGCCTTATTTTGCGGAAAGAGCGGGATTCGTGGAATCCCTCCTTATTTTAGATAAACCGGACGGACTTTAGGTCATCGGCAAAATCATGTATCGCTTTTTCCATCTTCCGGACGGTTTTGCGGGTAGGAACGCTTCTGCCTGTGACATAATGTGAAAGCTGGCCTTGATTTATTCCGGTAATACGTGACAAGCCTGCCAGTGTAAATGAACTGGCATAATATGACAGAAATGAAGCCATATCATACTTGTAAACCATCTCAACCTCAACAAAAGGCTCATTATGCTGTTCAAAAGACCTTTTGATGTCGCTATAGCTGCCTTCGAAATATTTTTTTGCCTCCTGGACTGTCAATCCGGTCCCGGTTACAAGATAGCCCAAATCATCAGCATCACTGTATATGCTGAATGAACCGTCATTTGCTCTTTCGATTATTGCAAATACCTTTCTCATATTGTAATTCTGTTACTTTATACCTGCTGCCCTCAAAATACTTTTCAAGATTCCGGATGCTACCTCCTGTGAGTGATGATGACTCACAGAGAACTTTACTCCAGTCTTAGGATTAATCCATAATGGATGTCCTGCATGAACCTCACCGGTATCGTAACAACCGGATTTTTTCAATATTCTTTCGAGTTTGCTGTATTTCATGATTTGCGTGTAAAAGTACGAGAATTAATATTAGTTACAAAGATTTATATCTGAAATAATGGTATATGATTATATCATGGCAGATAATTTCTTGTTGGATGTAAAGGTAAGCGTCTTTTCTGAAAGAGCAAAATGGGATGGCTTTTTTTCATTATCGGCATACCCGGGTAACTGTCAGCGTCATTTAAGAATCTTAACTAAAGTTGTTGATAAAGGGTTTTTCTGCCGATAGCGGATTTCAGATTATTGTTGTAATTTCGCGGGCGAAAAGAACAACACATTTACCAACATAGCGAATGGGCGGATTTTTTGGAGTTGTCTCTAAGGAGAGATGCATAAACGACCTTTTTTACGGAACTGACTATCAGTCACATCTGGGGACAAGCCGCGCCGGAATGGCAACATACAGCCAAAATGATGGCTTCTTCAGGAGCATACACAACCTTGAGAACGATTATTTCAGGAGCAAGTTTGAACGCGAGCTGGACCGTTTCAGCGGCAACAGCGGCATTGGAGTGATAAGTGACACGGATGCGCAGCCGATGCTCATGAACAGCCATTTAGGGCGTTTTGCACTGGTCACTGTGGCCAAAATCAACAACAAGGAGGAGATATGCGAACATCTGCTCAGCGAGAACATGCATCTGAGCGAGTTCAGCAGCGGCAAGATAAACATCACCGAGCTTGTGGCCCTGCTCATAATCAAAGGCAAGGACTACGTGGATGGTATTGAGAATGTCTATCGGACCATAAAGGGTTCGTGCTCCATGCTTCTGCTTACGGAGGACGGGATAATAGCGGCCCGTGATTCATGGGGACGCACACCTGTCACATTGGGCTGCAAGGACGGAGCGGTGGCCGTTACCACCGAGACGACTGCATTCCCCAACTTAGGATACGAGACCAAACTGTATCTCGGCCCCGGACAGATAGTCAGGATAACCGGGAACGGTTACGAGGAGTTGCGCAAGCCCAACAGTAACATGCAGATATGCTCGTTCCTGTGGGTATATTACGGATTCCCCACCAGTTGCTATGAGGGACGTAATGCGGAGGATGTCCGGAACGAGCTCGGCCGTGTCATGGGCCGCGAGGACGATGTAGAGGTGGATGGAGCCTGCGGTATCCCTGACAGCGGCTTAGGCATGGCTGTTGGATATGCCGAGGGGCACAAGTGCCCGTATGTGAGGGCTGTGGCCAAATACACCCCGACCTGGCCCCGTTCGTTCATGCCCACTGACCAGGCCCGCCGTAACCTTGTGGCCAAGATGAAGCTCATCTCGAACAAGGATATCCTGAACGGGAAACGTCTGGTCTTCTGCGATGACAGTATCGTTCGCGGGACCCAGCTCAAGGATAACTCACATGACTTCTATGAGTCCGGAGTAAAGGCTGCACACATGAGGATATCGTGCCCGCCGCTGATATTCAGCTGCCCGTTCGTGAACTACTCGGCCAGCAAGAATGACCTGGAGCTTATAACACGCCGCGTTATCAAGGACTTCGAAGGAGATGATCCAAGCCAGGAGACCCTAAAGAAATATGCAACCACAGGTTCCCCCGAATACAACAGGATGGTTGCCGAGATAGCTCACCGGCTACAGCTTACCACACTCAAGTTCAGCTCGCTTGAGACTCTGGTACATGCCATCGGCCTTCCAAAGGAGCAGATATGCACACACTGTTTTGACGGCAGCTCGTTCTTTACCCTTGAGGAAGAGAATCCTCCTGTTTCCCGATAATCTCCCTGAAGCGTCGCATACCTGCCGTAGCCACATCCTTTATGTGCACCACCCCTCTCACGTGGGCGGCGGCTGACTCATCGGGATCTATCATGAATATGCGGCATCCTGACGGGGCGTACTGATAGAGTCCTGCGGCCGGATATACCTGCATGGAGGTTCCTACAATGAGCAGTATGTCTGCCCTGCTCACCTCATCGGCTGCCTTCTGGAGGTTGGGCACCTGCTCGCCGAACCATACTATGTGCGGGCGCAGCTGGGTGTTGTGCGGCCCTCCCTTGTCACCTAAACGGATTGCCTTGTAGCCTATGTCCTGCACATACCGCTCGCTCCACCAGTCCATATCGGTGTAGGTGTCCTCAGGACGGACCTTGGTGAGTTCACCGTGCAGATGGATTATATGGGTGCTTCCGGCACGTTCGTGCAGGTCATCGACATTCTGTGTCACCACACACACTTCGTACTCTTTCTCGAGTTCAGCCACTATGCGGTGCGCCTCGTTCGGCGCGACTGTGGACAGCTGTGCGCGACGTTCATTGTAGAACCTCAGCACGCGCCCGGGATCGCGGTACCAGCCTTCGATGGTGGCTACAGCCTCAACCGGCTCGTTGTCCCACAACCCGTTTCCTCCACGGAATGTGGAGATGCCGCTCTCGGCGCTTATGCCGGAGCCGCTCAGTACCACTATCCTTTTCATTTTACAATATTCATCTCGTCCAACAGATAGCCTGCACCTCCGAACTTGTCCATCATCCAGAGCACATAGCGTATATCTACGCAGATGCAGCGCTGCAGCTCAGGCTCGAAAATCACATCGCCGCTCATGGCTTCCCAGTTGCCGTCGAAAGCAAGGCCTATCAGGTTTCCATAGGCATCCATGACAGGACTGCCGGAATTGCCGCCGGTTATATCTAAGTTGGTCAGGAAACAGGTGGGAACCTCGCCGTCAGGACCTGCATACTGCCCGAAATCACGCTTCTGGTACAGCTCCTTCTGACGTGCGGGAACACGGAACTCATAGTTTGTGGGATCCTCCTTGTCCATCACGCCCTTCATGTTGGTGTAGAAATCGTAATGCTTGCCCTCCTTGGTGGTATAGCCCTGGACGGTGCCATAGGTAAGGCGGCAGGTGGAGTTGGCGTCCGGGTAGGACTTGGCTTTTTTGTTCCACTCCATAAGTCCGGCAGTGAAGATGGTGGAGGCGGAGTCGCGCAGGTTAGCGGCATCGTATGAATATGAGGCGTTTATGTGACTGCGGGCCTCCCTGAGCTGACGGTTGAGAAGGTTGGCGGGATCATCGGCTAAAGCCATTGCGTCAAGGCCCCTGAGCCTGGTGGAATCGGTAAATGCGCTAAATACGAACAGGGAGTCGATGTCTAACATCGTGAGGTCCAGGGAGTCGTTAGGGCTGGCGTTCATGGTGTAGAAACGGACCATGGCCTTGGAGATGTCACGGTCCAAGGAGGGGCTGTAGTTGCGGTAGAACACCTCGCGGTCGGAACTGCCCATCTGGGCCAGCCTGAGAAGCTCAATGTTGCCTAAGCTCTCGCTATAGACGGCATTGCGGAGATTGTACTCGGTATTGGCGCGGACAGAGCTCTCGATAACCTCTATGGGATTGCCGTACTTGGCGGCGCGTTTGGGCTTGGCGTTCACCCACTCCATGAAATCGGCCTCCTTCTGACGCTGGCGGCCAATCACGTCAAGGTCCTCGAAACATTCGCGCATACCCTGCCATTTCTTCCAGCCGTTGGCCGATGAAGCGTACTTGTTGGCATACTGGAGGCCGATGGTGTCATTGGAACGCATCCCCTGCCACATCACGTCCTGGCGCACGGTGCGGGCGGCTATGCGCACATCCTGCACCTCCATCATCTGCTCCAACTGGGCGGCTGTCTGGAAACGCTGCGTCCGGCCGGGATAGCCCATTATCATGGCGAAATCGCCCTCCTCCATCCCCTTGAGGGAGATGCTCAGGAACTGCTTGGGACGCAACGGCACATTATCCGCGCTGTAGTCGGCCGGGCTGCCGTCAGGGGCGGTATAGACACGGAACATGGAGAAATCGCACGTATGTCGCGGCCACATCCAGTTGTCGGTCTCGCCGCCGAACTTTCCGGCCGATGCGGGCGGCGCTCCCACAAACCTTACGTCGCTATATACCTTGTTTACGATAATATACTGCTGGTTGTCATTGTAGAATCCCGTGACCTGCACCTGGCATCCGGGGTTCTCCTCCCTGATTTTGTCAAGAAGGGCCTCGACCTTGTCCTGTTTCATTCCAGTGATGTCGGTCATGCTCTGGAGGAACGTGACGGTGAGTCCGGGGACAGGTATCTCCTCTGTCTGGTTCATGGCCCAGTAGCCGTCCTCAAGATAGTTGTGCTCCGGTGTGGAGAGCCCCTGGATGCTGGAGTAACCGCAGTGATGGTTAGTCACCAGCAGGCCCCGGTCCGATATGATCTCGGCCGTGCAGCCCCCGCCGAAATGCACCACGGCATCCTTGATGGACGGTTTCTTCTCGTTATAGATGTCCGATACCTTGATCTTCAGACCAAGCTTCTTCATATCCGCCTGGTTCATTTTCTTGAGTGTGGAAAGCATCCACATGCCCTCGTCGGCCTTGACGCCGTTAACAGCCAGTGCCAGGACCAGCATAATAATCACCTTCTTCATAATTTTTATATTTTCCGATGCTGCAAAAATAGCATTTTCCCGTATCTTTACGTCTGCTAACCATATTCTTATTTAATGAAAAAAGTTTTCAGATATATTCCGGCCCTTGTTCTTGCCCTGATTTTCTCCTTGACGCTGTCTGCAGAGGTAACGGCACAGGAGCGGGGCTGGACGGAGTGCGAGACGTATGAATACATCCGGCGTGACTCCGCACTCTTCTTAGATGTATATAGGCCGTCAGCGCCAAGAGCCGACAAGGCTGCGGTCATGACACTCTTCGGCGGAGGTTTCGCCATCGGGGAGCGTAACAGCCGCCTTATGAAAGAGAGTGCACAGGCACTTGTGGAGAGAGGGTTCACCGTCATATCCATTGACTACCGCTTAGGGTTGAAAGACAGTGCGGTAGTGGCAAGCCACAAGAGACTGCTAAAGGTGCCGGACCTGTTCAGGTACTGCATAGACATAGCTGTGGAGGACTGCGCGGCAGCCGTATCATGGGTGTGCGCCAATTCCGGAATGCTGGACATAGATCCCTCCAGACTGATACTCACCGGCAGTTCGGCCGGAGCCATCACAGTGCTTCAGCTGGATTATTGCAGGGCTAACTCCCTGGAAGAGGCGTCGGCTCTGCCTGAAGGATGGAAACCGGCGGCAGTGGTCCCCTACTCCGGCGGAGTGATGTGCCGGGACAGGGAGCTCAAATACGCCACAGACCCGGCTCCAACGATGCTGATGCATGGAATGAAGGACAAGATTGTGTCATACAGGAGTTTCGGGCTGCCGTTCATGGGGAAGATACATGGGGGCAAGAAGATGGACAAGGCCCTGAACCGGCAGGATATTCCGCACTGGTTCATCAGGTTTGACGGCATAGGACATGAGGTGGCCAACTGGCTGCCGGGGTCTATCGACCTGTTCTGCACATTTGCCGACCTTACGCTATCGGGCCGCGTCACCACTCTCGATGCCACCATGACCGATTCGGACCTCATCCCCACCCGTTGGACGAACATGTCAATGCTGGAGATGTACGGCGCACGTAAAAGAAGAAGATAACAGATTATTAACCTTAATTATACTGACTTGTCATGAATGTAGGAATTATAGGAGCCGGCTGGATTGCCGACAAGATGGCCGAGACACTTACCGGCCTGGACTGTTCAATGAAGTATGCTATAGCTGCACGTGACCTGGGACGCGCACAGGAGTTTGCAAAGCACTGGGGCTTCCGGAAAGCGTATGGCTCCTACAAGGAGATGGTCGAGGATCCCGATGTGGACCTGGTATATGTAGCCACCCCACACTCCCACCATTTTGAGCACGCCTCATTAGCCATCAATGCAGGCAAGCCGGTGCTGTGCGAGAAGGCTTTCACAGCCAATGCACGTGAGGCCGATGAACTGCTCAACCTGGCCCACAGGAAAGGCATATTCATAACCGAAGCCATCTGGACACGCTACATGCCCCTCTCCCTGAAAGTCAAGGAGCTGCTTGACGGCGGGGCAATAGGAAAACCGCGCCTTCTGAACGCCAGCCTGTGCTATATGATGGAGTTCAAGGAGCGAATCCTCCGCCCCGACCTGTGCGGAGGGGCCCTTCTGGACCTTGGGGTATATAGCATCAATTTCTGTCGCATGTATTTCGGAGCCGATGTGAAGGATGAGGTGTCAAGCTGCATAAAGAGCGATACCGGCATGGACATGCACAACTCCATAAGCTGGTCATACAGCGACGGCCGAATGGCCAATATCCAGTCCAGCGCCCTCTGTCTCTGCGGCCGTCTGGGTCAGATATGCGGCACCGAAGGTTATCTGATCGTGGACAACATCAATTGCCCGGAGCGCATCACGGTATATAACGACTACAAGCCTGCAACGGTCATTGAAAAGCCTGCCACACAGATTACCGGTTATGAATATCAGGTGCTGGCCTGCAGGGATGCTATGCAGAAGGGGTTGCTGGAATCGCCCTACATGCCTCATCAGGAGACCTTGGACATAATGAAGGTGATGGACTCCCTGCGGCGGAAATGGGGAGTGGTCTATCCTATGGACTGAGAATCTGTTCTGATTATTTGGTTAACGGAGGCTGTGACGGTTGTCACCGGTCTGTCAGGTCCTTACCCGTGTTTTTCCTGACGGACTCGTAATATTCATGGCGGGCCGGATTCTCGGGGAACCAGCCTTTGAGGACCCGTTTCTCCTGCTTGTACATCTCGCCTATACCCCAAAAGCATGAGAATGCGAAACCGCCGATTATGGTCGATACTGTCTGGTTCCTGACGATAATCGACATTATGCAACAGACTATGCCCACGACCAGCCATATCCACCAGCTACGCTTACCCCAATGATACTCCATCTTAATGACGGCGGGATGGCATAACCCTATGCTCAGGAACACCGCCGCGCCTACTATGATACCACTAAAATTCATGGCCGCAAAGGTACAAAAAAGGTTCGGACGGGAACTCTCCCACCCGAACCTTTTCAGGTATTGACGCCTTACAATTTGAAACTTACGCTCTTGAGGGGAACGCCCAGCTCCTCGGTCCTTGCGGTTGGAGAAGCCGCACCTACGGTAATCCTGTAAGTACCCTTGAGCAGTTTTGTCTTTCCGTCATCCTGGAACTCCTTCATCTGTTCCGGATCAACGGTAAAGTGTACCGTCCGGCTCTCGCCCGGTTTGAGGGTTATCCTCTCGAAGGCTACAAGCTGGCTGAAGGGTGCTCCCTGACCTGCGTTGGGTGTTGACACATAGAGCTGCACTGTCTCTGTCCTTTCCACCTTGCCTGTATTGGTGACAGGTATCTCTACATCCACGGGCTTGCCGAGCTTGGGCTTCTTGGTGAGAAGAGTCAGGTCACCATACTGGCTGCTGCCGTATGAGAGGCCATAACCGAACGGATACATGGTATTGCCTGTCATATACTTGTAGGTACGTCCCTTCATAGTATAGTCGCTGAAATCAGGGAGCTCCTGTGAAGAGACAGGGAATGTGATAGGCAGCCTGCCGCTGAAATTCCTCTCTCCGAAAAGCAGTTCCGCAAGGGCGTCGCCACCTTCCTGACCGGGATACCAGGCCATTATCACGGCATCGGCACCTGCTGCAATCTCCTGAAGATTGATGGGGCTTCCGCCGGTCAGGACCACAATGAGGTGGTTGTTGCTCCGGCGCATCCTGACTACGCTCCTGAAGAACGACATCTGGTTCTCGGGAAGGTCTATGCTCAGGCGGTCCCCTACGCTGGCTGAACTGATGGCGTCACTCTCCTCGCCCTCGGTGGTTCCGTTGTTGCCCATGAACATTATGGTGTAGTCAGCCTGTGCAGCCTGTGCCGTGGCGTAGTTCCCGGGGTTCACGTCCTTTGTGGGAACTATGGTGTATGCAGGCTTGTAGTTGACATTGGTGCCGTCGCTGACCTTGCTTATGATACCCTGCAGATAGGTGCTGTAGTGGTCGGAAAGGCCATAATAGTTACCCATCATGGAGTATGTGTCAGTGGCGGCGGTTCCGGTCACGTAAACGTTCCGTATATCCTTGCGCAGCGGCAGGAGGTCATTGTCGTTCTTGAGGAGAACCATAGACTCCACGGCAGCCTGACGGGCAACGGCAAAGTGCTCGGCACTTCCGATGACCGAGGCGGGAATCCCGTAGTAGGGGCAATCCGGGTCGTTGAAGAGGATGCCGAGCTTGAGCTGGGTCATCAGCAGCGGTTCAAGGGCCTTGTCGATGTCGGACTCTGAGAGGAGCCCACGCTCGATGGCGGTCTTCAGGCTGCGGAAGGAACTGCCGCACTCCAGGTTCAGGCCGGCCTTGATCGCGATGGCACTGGCCTCGACAGCATCCTTGGCGATGTGGTGGCCGCCGAAGATGTCATCGATGGCACCGCAGTCGGACACAATATGTCCGTCGAACCCCCATGTGTCGCGGAGCAGGTCGGTGAGCAGGAACTTGCTGCCGGAGGCGCTTTCACCGAACACCCGGTTGTAGGCTCCCATGACAACCTCCACATCGGCATCCTTGACCAGCTTTTCGAAAGCAGGGAGATAGGTCTCGTACAGATCACGTATGGATGGAACGGCATTGAAGCTGTGGCGGACGGATTCAGGACCGGAATGGACTGCATAGTGCTTTGCACAGGCGGCTGCCTTCAGGTAGAAAGGGTCATCACCCTGGATACCCTTGACGTATGCCGAACCGAGAGTTCCGGTGAGGAACGGGTCCTCTCCGTAGGTCTCCATCCCGCGGCCCCAGCGGGGATCCCTGAAGATGTTTACGTTAGGGGCCCAGAAGGTCAGACCTGTGAAGCGGCTGTAGTTCTCCATTTCACGTGCCTTGTCGAATTTGGCGCGTCCCTCATCGGAAACAATGTCGCCAATCTTCCTGACTAACTCCGGATTGAATGTGGCGCCCAGGCCTATAGGCTCGGGGAAAACGGTGGCACGGCCGTTGCGGGCCACTCCGTGAAGGGCTTCATTCCACCAGTCGTATGGCTTGATTCCTAATCTCTCCACTCCGGGAGTGCTGTTCATCATCATTCCGATTTTCTCATCGAGGGTCATCTGGGATATTAACTCGGCCGCCTTCTTGTGCATAGCGGCTTCCTTCGACTCCTGGGCATAGGTTTCTGCAGTAAGGAACAGTCCTGCCACTAATGACAGGATAAGAACCCTTACAGTCATTCCGGCCACCGGTCTGCCCTTTTTTTCAAGTCCGATGTTACCTTTCTGATTTGGCTTGTTGTACATATCTGTAATCTATAAACGTGAATCCTACGATATAACTATTAATCAGTTAGTAATAAAAAAGCGATAAAATTGCAGTAATTGACAGTCTCTGTAACTTATCGCTATGATTACCGATGATAAAGGTACATAATTATTCCGTTCAGAAGGTGATTTCAGTAAAAATTTCGGGTAAATGTTTTTCTATGCGTTTCACCGTGGTGACATTCCGTCCGTCATTATCAGTGTCTGTCTTAGAATCTGTCTTGATCTGTTCCTACCACCCTATCCTCTATGGAAAAAGTTAAATAATCAAAATGTCGCTTGCGATATGAATTATTCGCCCTATCTTTGTATCGCAAACGATATAATAACAGTTAAAACATAAGGTTATGGCAAAGATTTATGATTTCAAGGCTCTGAACAACAAGAGCATAGAGACAGATTTGGCTCAGTATGAGGGCAAGGTTCTGATGGTTGTGAACACAGCGTCAAAGTGCGGTTTCACTCCGCAGTATGACGGATTGGAGGCTCTTTACAGAAAATATAAGGACCAGGGGCTGGTCATTATAGGATTCCCCTGCGACCAGTTCGCACATCAGGAGCCGGGCAGCGACGCTGAGATCGAGGAGTTCTGCCGCGTGAACCACGGAGTGACATTCCCGCTCATGAAAAAGATTGACGTGAACGGCGCACAGGAGCACCCTGTCTATACCTATCTCAAAGAGGCCGCTCCTGCCGAGGAGTACAGGGGACTCAAGGCCAAGGCTACGCAAAAGATGCTCAAGACCCTCAGCAAGAGCGTGGAGAAAGAGAGTGACATCCTGTGGAACTTCACCAAATTCCTGATAAACCGTGACGGTTCGGTGGTAAAGCGTTATGCTCCGGTCGCCACACCGCAAGACATCGAGAAGGATATAGTAGAGATGCTGTGACCCCATGAAAGAAGAGTTCAGGCTTGACAACCAGCTTTGTTTCAGGCTTTACACTGCATCACGCCTGATAACGCAGGCCTACTACCCTATCCTTTCGGGACACGGACTCACCTACCCTCAGTATCTGGTGCTGCTGGTACTCTGGGAGAAGGATGCCCAGCCTGTCAACGACATAGCCAAACGGCTCATGCTCGAGACCAATACTGTGACACCCCTGCTCAAACGCATGGAGGCTGAGGGTATCCTGACCCGTACAAAAGGCACTGTTGATGCCCGGCAGATGATTGTAAAGCTGACTGAAAAAGGAGTGCACCTGCAGGAACAGATGGCCGATGTCCCGCAAAAGGCAGGCAGTACCGTGATGTGTGACACCATCACCCCGGACACCCTCCCCTCCCTGTTCAAGATGCTGGACGATATAATATCCAGGCTTTCCGGCACAAGCTCTGACAATACGCGATAATGAACAATCTGGTTGATATTTCCGACATCAATCTACACTGATTCCGTACCATATCTTATCTTCGTGGAATGCAAGTTAAGCCACACTGGGATTCTGACATAGATTTCACATCCTGCCGGTTCTTTATCCGGCGTATGGACACCGCAGGAAGAACCGGAACTGAAGAGATTCCGGTTTCAAGGTTTCCGCTGATAGGCTTCATATACGTAACCCGGGGTGAGATCCTGGTCGAGGCCGAAGGTGTCCCATACCTGTGCCAACCCGGTCACAGTCTCATAATTCCTGAGCATTGCCCCTTCTCCATACGTTACTACCGCGATGCCACCGGCTACACCGGAGCTTTCTCAACCTCATTCCTTACCGATACGAAGCCGCTACGGTATCTGACCAGGCCTGTCCATCAGGCATTCTGGTTTGATGAAGGCGTTTTTATGGGTGAGCTCTTCAATATGATTATGACCTCATTTGAGAAGGGTGACGAGATTTTCATAGAGAAAGCATTGGATCTGTTCCTTTCACGTGTCAAGTCCGGCAAACCTGTTGCCGTGCCCGATAACGTGAACCTTTTCATGGAGTCCGTATTCAGCCCTGATAAGGCCGCCGGCACTCTGGAATCATACGCCCGGGAGGCTGGAATAAGTGTAAACCACCTGAGCCGTCAGGTCAAGCAGTTTACAGGCCGAAGCGTCGGGAAATGGATAGATTCCGTGCGGATTGTCAAAGCCAAACGTCTGTTGGCCGACACATCACTGCCGGTGATTGACGTGGCGGCAGCTGTAGGTCTTGAGGACCAGTCATACTTTGCCCGTTTCTTCAAAAGGGAGACGGGTCAGACTCCCACCGACTTCCGGAAAGCGATGCAAGAAAAATCCTAATTATTGCATTCTCAGTTCTAAAACAGGATGATGTTTTTGCAGACCTTTGCATCTGCAATGACAACTTTCCTCTTATCGTTATTGACATTCGTATCGCCGTCAGGTGATACTCTTACCCATCATATTCCGGATATCATAATAACCGCGGCCAAGGAACCGGTATCTGTCGGGCACTTACCGTCGGCCGTATCGTCCATTTCTCAGGTGTCGCTGCAAAGGGAAGGCAAGTATCGTCCTAATACTCTCTCCCAAATAATCCCCGGACTGCATATTCCGGACTACGGAGCCTCACTGACATCGACCATATATATGCGTGGATTGGGTTCCAGGATGGAAAACCCTGTAATGGGACTATACATTGACGGCATCCCTGTCCTGGACAAGAACGCATACGATTCCGACTGGGAAGGCATAAACAGCGTCAAGGTTCTGCGAGGGCCTCAGGGTACGCTTTATGGCCGCAATGCAATGGGCGGAGTCCTTTCACTCTCCACTCTGTCACCGACGGATGATTCCGATCCGGTCATAAATGTTGAATATGGTACCGCCGGCACAGTGAGAGCCGGTGCATCCATGATATTGGGCAACAATGCGTTGTCAGCCACATACAGGCATACCGACGGCTATTTCCGGAACACTTTCAAGAACAGCAGCTGTGATCCGTACGACGGCCTCTCACTCCGCTGGAGATGGGAGCGTCATTACGGGGAGCGTATCATGATGAGCAATCTCCTGATGTCCTGCATATCCCGTGAAGGAGGCTTTGCGTACGGACAGTGGAAGAATGACACGCTTCGTCCCGTATCGTACAATGACGAAGCAGGTTACAGCAGGCTGTCCGTCATTGACGGCTACAGGTTCCGCTACCACGGTTATGCCGTGATAACCGATGCCACAGCATCTGTACAGCTGCTTGCCGATGACATGCTTATGGATCAGGATTACACGGAACATTCCATATTCACGTTGCAGCAAAGGCAGTTGAGCGGTGCAGGGACAATGGAGCTTTCGCTGCGCAGGGCGGATACAGACGCGGCATGGCAACCTATGACAGGAATATTCTCATTCTATAAACGGAACAGCATGCACGCCCCTGTGGTGTTCAAGCGTGAAGGCATAGAGAGTCTCATGCTGAACAACGCGAACAGCCATATCCCCACGGATATCGGCTATCTCACCATTTCCGACAATGAGATTCCTGTCTATTCGGATTTCATGATTGATACATGGAATGCGGCATTATTCCACGAGTCGGTCTTTGATATGGAGCGATGGCTGTTCACCGCCGGATTACGTATGGACTTTGAAGGCGGTAACATGGATTATGACTGTATGACACGTCTGCTCTACCGTTTTGTGCCCATCATGGCAGCGGACAGGGAACTGTCGGTTCCGTACAATGGTTCTGTAGGCCATAAGCGCATTGAGGTAATCCCCAAGCTGTCGGCACTGTTCAGGGCATCGGACGCGGTTATTATCTATTCGACACTCTCCAAAGGGTATCGGGCCGGAGGATTCAACACGCAGATTTTCTCCGATATCCTGCAGAACATGACCATGAACGCTCTGATGGAGGATCTTGGCGTTCATCTTGACAGGCAGTTCGTTTCGGTATCGGCCGGGAACACGGAATACGATCCTGAGACAGCCTGGAACATGGAGGCCGGGACACGTCTGCACAAGGGCTCCGTGCGGGCGTCATTGGCCACCTACTGCATAAATGTGCATAACCAGCAGCTCACAGTGTTCCCGCCGGGAATGTCAACCGGCCGGATGATGACCAATGCAGGCCGCAGCCGCAGCTATGGCGTGGAGGCTGAACTTGGCTGGAATCCGGGACGTTTCCGGTCACAGTTGTCATGGTCATGGTGCGATGCAAGGTTCACCCGCTTCAATGACGGCAACAGCGACTATTCCGGCAACCGCATCCCGTACGTACCGGAACACACCTTGTACATGAGCATGGGATACAGTCTTGCGATAAACGACAAGACTATAGACATAGATGCATCCCTGAACGGTGCAGGTCCGTTCAACTGGGATGAATCCGGAACAAGGCGGGAGCCGTTCAGTATCAGGGCTAACGGCCGTATGGCACTGGTTTCGGGCAGATGGGAGTTTTATGTGCGCGGGGAGAACCTGACGGACAAGTCCGGGCGCAGCTTCTATTTCAAATCGATGGGCAATGAGTTCTTTGCATCGGTCAAACCGAGAATAATAATGACTGGTATAACAATCAAACTATAAACAATGAAGAAGACTTTTTTCCTTATGCTTGCCTTAGCGGCAATTATTGTGGGTTGCGACAAAAATGAGAAAGAGGACGATGATGTCAAGACCATCATTGCGAGTACCGATTATTCAGGCACACTGACAGTGGATGCTTCAAGCGGAAAATTCGATAATGAAAACATTAAGGTCAGCTATTCCTCGACAGAGAAAGCCGATTCCGCATCCATCACCCTTTATCAGGTCAAGTTCTCACCCCGTATGCCCTTGACCATTGATGTAACCGTGCCCGGCATCATCGTGAAGAAGACAGAAAAAGGCGCTGCGCTATCCTGTCCAAGAGTGGTGCCGTTGGCAATGGGCGGTGAATATCCCAATTATACAGTCACCGGTTTTGTAGGTGAAATAGCAGGTGACGAGCTTACTTTCTCACTCAATTTCGGCTCGACTCCCACATCATACCACGGCAAGGCTATCGGACAGTAATCTTCTGGATAATCTGTCCGGGATCGATTATGGAGAGCGTGATGGCGTGACCTTTCTGTTTCCTGTCCAAAGGCAGAGTCATCACGAACTCCTTGCGGTTCTCAAGCACCTGGATCTTCCACTCGCGCCCCCACTCCTGGAACCTGTTCTCGCATAACACCGGAGCACAGCCATCCACACTTACGCCGAAGCGGTTGCTCCTGTCATACGCCACAGGCCATAGCGGAACCACCGATATGCAGATGGTTACAGAGTCCGCATTGCTTCCGATATACTCTGCCGGGATGGGAATGCTGATGGAACCAAGGGTCTCAAAATCAAGCGGCTGTCCCATCTGGAGCGCCTTCCAGTCTGTGCCGATGCCCTCAAGCATACGGAACGGCGGGGTTAGCGTCAGCCCTGTCAGGTCTATCTTGTTGCTGAACTCCGGATGACGCTGGTTGTCGGGCAGACGGAAACGGGTTGTCGGCTCCTCAACGTATTCGGGACGGTTCTGGTAAAGCGCTGTATATCCTGGAGTAATCTCCGATATCATCTGGTTCCACTTGCCGTCTAACTGGGTGTTGTAGCGCTCCAGCAGATTGTCCAGTTCATTCATGGCGTGATTTGCCTGATAGGCATACAGCACATTGCCGGTTTCATGGTTGGCCTGAGTGTAGAGGAACTTGCGGTTCATCTGATAGGCCGAATGCAGACTGTAGCCAAGCATCTGGAACAGGGCCGGTACATATTCAGGATAGACCGACCCTTCAAGCACATCATAATCAAAACAGATGTCCTGATACTCCACAAGGCGTTTCTGGGCGCTGCCGGTCTCAAATGAGAAGTCGGTGTCATACAGACGGCTGTAATTGGGGGAATCCCACTCCATCTCATAGCCCATGAACTCAGGCTTGCGGTCCCAGGCCAGACGGTAATAATGGTCAAGGATATTCTGGAACACGGGTTCCATTTCATCGTCATCATCGCCGAAAATCCCCGTCAGCCACCTGGCCTGCCACTTGTTGACATTATCATACGTGAACGCATCGAAGTTATACGCCATCTCCATGAACATAGTCATCTCTATCTCCATGGGCTTGATGTCCCCCACGTTGAGCAGCCAGTAGCGGTCGGCACCGGCGGTATAGGCCTTGAGCAGCTCCTCATACATAAGCATCGGGGCTGTGGTCGATATCCAAAGGTTATCATGAGGCACGCCGCAATAACTGATATGGTAATATACACCGCTTCCACCGCTGCGTTTCTGCTCCTCAGCATTGCTTACGCGTTTCATATAGCCGTAGTTGTCATCGGGCCACACAAGCGTAATGTCATCGGGCACGCGCAGTCCGGCATCGTAAATGTCAAGGGTCTCCTTGTAGGGTACAAATATCTGAGGTAGCTGTCGGGACGGCTTCTTCTTGTATTTCTCAAGGATGGAGCGCTGCTCGCTGAACACTTTCTCAAGGGTACGGGCACGGTCTCTTGGGTCACTGCTCCCGTGCATGGCCTCATCATGAAGTCCGCGCATGCCCATAGTGTAGATGTTGTCATACTGTGCTGTCTCGCGGATGCGGTCATCCAGTTTCCTGATGATGGTCGCGCTGTTGGTCTCATAGTTCCACTCGCCGTCACGCTCCTTGTCCCACTCCGACAGGGCGGCATTATTGAACAGCAACGGCTCACAATGGCTGGTGGTAATCATAATCCCCCATTTGTCGGCCACCACCTGACTCTCGGGATGACTGTAAAACGCGCCTGTGCAGGAGTGCATGGCCGGCGCGAGCATATTGCCCTTGAGGCGGAGGATCAGCTCACATATCCTGTCGTATGTCCTGGGGCCGATGTCACCGAGTTCCTTCTCATACGTATGCTCGGCCCATGTCTTGAGGCCCCAGTCCTCATCATTCAGGAACACCCCGCGATATTTTATTGTAGGAGAATTACTTACATAGTTCTCATTAAAGTCCTCCACCTTCTTGGCTGATTTTTTATTTACAGGCACATCGGCAAACCAGTACCAGGGATTCACGCCTATCTGCTCGCTTATGTGGAATACACCGTATGCAAGGCCTCTGGCGTCGGACCCGGTAATATAGATGTTATCGACATCCGTATCAATGGCATAACACTCCCACTTGCCGCGCAGTTCCTTATGGCGGCCGGTATTCTTTGCAGTAGCCAGAATCACATTCTGACCTTTTGATTTCAGTGTAGCTACTTCAGGTCTTACGCCCGACACACGCTCTATATCATCGGCCAGCACCCCTGCCATCTGTCCTGCCAGTGCCGGGTCCTTGGGGTTATAGACAATTGTAGCCTTAGTCAGGTCCACAGCATGGATAGCTGTCACACATAAGGTCAGGATTACTGACATGATTACTCTCCTTTGCATAGTTTTGGTCTAAAAGTGTTTAAAATTCAGGATCTGTCTTGAACCATCCCGAGTCGTGACAAAAATCATGGTACAAAAATAATATTTTTGCAGGCTCCTTGCGAATGTGTTGTAGAAAATATATACTTTTGTAATTTATTTTTGAAAAATATAATTATTATATTAGGATAAATTAATTTTACATTAACACTTAACTTACAATAGGACAATGAAAAGAAAAGAGTATCAGACACCGGCCACTAAGGTCGTAATGATTCAGTTGTGTTCCATCCTCGCTGCCAGCAATCCAAAAGGCAGAGGCGAGAACTTCACTTGGGGATAACTAAGCTGTTTTTTTGTTGTGTTTAACCATTTAGAAAAGCAGAAGAAAATGAAAAAGAACTATCTGTATCTGGTAGCGGTAGCCATGCTCACCGCTGCCTGCAACAATGAGAACGATCCTATTCAGAACGGCGGCAAGCCGGCTCCTGAAGTCAATATGATTACCGAGACCATCACGGCCTCCAACGGTGACAACAGCTCCGCTACGCGTGCGAAAATTGATGATACAAGTGCCGCCTTCACTTGGAGCACCGGCGACAAGATTGCCGTCCACGTGAGCGATGGAAATTACTATACCACCGATCCTCTTGCCGCGGGCGACACCGACGAAGCCGAATTCACCGTCTCTTATCCCGAGGGCTCGTCTCGCGACGGTTTCGCCGTATTCCCCGCCTCCATCGTGGCCGCTGATGCAGCGAACTACGGCCAATCCGGCACTGCCCTCGACGTTACCCTGCCCGCCAGCTATACCCTGGCCCAGGTGAGCGGCACCATTACACCCTGCCCGATGATTGCCACGAACGAAGCAGGCAGCGGATGGGATTTCATGCAGCTCTGCGGCCTGCTGCGTCTCACGGTGAACTGCATACCCTCAGATGCAGTGTATCTGCAGTTGGACTTTGACGGAAAACAGGTTTGCGGCGATTTCTCCATCGCCTCGCCCGCTCCCGGCACTTCAACCATTACAACTTCAGCCATTACCGGCACATCTGCAAGCAACGCCGGCGACAAGATTAAAATCACAGACCTGGGAGGTGCCACTTCGGCTGTCATCAACATCCCTCTCCCTGCAGGACAATACAGCAGCCTCACCGTTTCGGCTGTGACCAGCAGCAATGTAAAGGTGGGCGGACTGAGCTTCAGCTACGAGGCAAATCGCGCCAAAGGAAAAAAGAGCAGCATAGACATTCCCTCCACGACTATTACTTTTAAGCAAGGCACTGTCATCACTCCGAGTTCCTCAAACGCAGTAGAGCTTGAGAGCATCATCGGATTCGAGTTCAAAGTTGGCGAAACCACCCTCGACAATCTCCGGTTTGTAAGAATCTTCTCCGAAGACAACTTGTTGCAGGCAACATATAAGGAAGGAACTAATGAGTCAACAAATGGTCCCATTACTGAAGCACGTAATAATGACGATGACGACAATCTGCCCCAGACTGTTTACTTAGGTATGCGTTTCAATGAAACAGCACAGTCTCCCATCGTTGTCCAGGTAATAGACGCCGACGGAAAGGTTTACTCCGGCATCACCACTGCTCCGGTTAGGTTCAAGAATGGCTATTACTATAAGAATATAGTTTCAGTGCCTGTCAATCTCTACAAATTTACTGTCAGCACAAACAAGAAGGTTTGCTTCTCGCCAGGTGACTTAGGCGTTGACAATGGCGTCTATTCGTTTACGGAGCCGTTTACCACGTGGGGTTGGGAGGGCAACAATAGCACTACGAAACGAGTGTGGTTCAATTACCCTGAGGTTAATTACACAGACATAGATAACGGTCTTCCAATTTATGGTGTAAATTGGAGAATAGAAACTTGGTATAATAATAATAGTTTGTCCACCGAAAATAAGTATGAATGGAATTATCTCATTGGCCGCACCATTGACGGTGGAAATGTTGCATCTTATTATCACGTTAAAATAGGTTCGACAAATTGCTTACTTTTGCCGCCGGATGAAGCGGTAGCAAGTGACGTGGAAGGTTTGACATCCGGTTCCACTATTACAGACTACGTCAAATATCTCGGAAAAGGATTTGTGCTTCTGATGAATACTGGTAAAGCTACGGCAACAAGCGGTTTATCTTGGGGCAGTAGTCAAGAAGGATGGTATTGGCTGGTGCGTCAAAACAATACAAGCAACCGCTTCTATTTTACATGGACATCTACAGGAACACCCAAAGTTGCTTGGTTTGCAAATCAAGCAAGAATGCGTGTCCGCCTCATCCACGATGTCAATTAATCCTCTGCCGCCACCTCCTTCCGGGACGGTTGTGGCTTTCAGGAAAAAAATAAAAAGAACAACTTTATAATCAATTTTTAATCAACAACAAAACAATGAAAAGAACAATGAAAAGGAAAGAGTATCAGACACCGGCCACTACGGTCGTAATGATTCAGTTGTGTTCCATCCTCGCTGCCAGCAACCCAAAAGGCAGAGGCGAAAACTTCACTTGGGGATAATTGAACTGTTTTTTTGTTGTTTTTAATCATTTAAAAAAGCAGAAGAAAATGAAAAAGAACTATCTGTATATGGCTGCGATAGCCATGCTCGCAGCTGCCTGCAGCAATGATAACGATTCTGTTCAGAACGGCAGCAAGCCGGCTCCTGAAGTCAATATGATTACCGAGACCATCACGGCCTCCAACGGTGACAACAGCTCCGCTACGCGTGCGGAAATTGACAACACAAGTGCCGCCTTCACATGGAGCACCGACGACCATATTGCCATCCACGTGAACGACAAATACTATACTACCGAGGAACTTATCGACGAAGATCTTACCGACGACAATGCCGAAGCTTCCTTCACCGTTTCTTATCCTGAGGGCGAGGTTCGCAATGCCTTCGCAGTATTCCCCGCCTCCATCGTGGCCACTGATGCAACAAACTACGGCCAGTCCGGCACTGTCCTCGACGTGACGCTGCCCGGCAGCTATACCCTGGCCCAGGTGAGCGGCACCACTACACCCTGCCCGATGATTGCCACGAACGCCCCGAGCGGAACATTGGAGTTCAAGCAGCTCTGCGGCCTGCTGCGCCTCACGGTGAACGGCATACCCGCCAGCACTAACTATCTGACGATTGATTTCAACGGTAAGAAGGTGCAGGGCGCATTCTCCATTGCCAGCCCCGTCACTCCCGGCACATCGGTCATCGCTACCAACACCGCTGAGGGTACCAACGACATTATCACAATCACCGATCTTGGCATCACTGACTGGACTGACGGAATGGTGCTGAACATCCCTCTGCCGACAGGCGACTATACCGACATCACCGTCACGGCTTACAACAGCAGCGACAAAGCTATCATCTCCGTCACCAGTCCGTTTAAGGACGGCGAAGCCTATGCCGCTTTACGCGCATACGGTCGTAAGGTCACCGCTTCGATGCCCTCCCCTATCTCAGTCAGTGCAACCAAGAAGGTATTCTTTGCTCCAGGAAACCTGCAGTATCTCGGCAATGCTGACGGCACAGGAACATGGCGTTTCGCAGAGCATCAGTATGATTTCATGGGTGACGGACCAGCCGAAACGGCTACTTACCGAGGTAATGTGACGGTTGATGGCTATACAAAATACAATACGTCTGCTGACAAGGATGTGGCCCGTGACCTTTTCTGTTGGGGCACAAGCGGTTATAACGGCTATAATCCATGGATGACCTCCAAAACTACCAATGATTATTATAGCGGCGATTTAGCTGGCACCGATTATGATTGGGGCGTATATCATAGTGCAACGGGTAATTCCACCGAGACGATTACCAATGGCGGTGATTATCCATGGCGGCTTTTCACAAGTGAAGAATGGGCATACGCTATAGCAAGAACGGGAAGAGTATATACAAGGACGGATGTTCCCACCTATATGGAGACGAAGAATTTGTACACTTCCGCTACCGTCATGGGTGTGAAAGGCATAATTTTGTTCCCGGATAACTGGGATGGATCGTTAGACAAAACAATAAAATATAAAACTACCGGATATGCAGGAACAACTTGTGATGCTGAAAAATGGGCAACGTTTGAAAAACAGGGATGCGTGTTCCTTCCTGCGGCGAATGTCAGAAGTGGCGTTGAATTGACTTATCCAAATGAAGGCGAGTATTGGTCAAGTACAATACTCAAGTATAGCAATGAGTGGAGGGGCGGCTCTTTGGACTTTAGTAATACAGGAAATGTTTCAACAAGTGCCGATAACAAAACTGTGCGCAGACTTGGTCTATCCGTGCGCCTGATCCGCGAAGCTGAATAATATTTATTCATAAACTACCAAATCGCCATGGTTCCCGAAGAATCATGGCGATTTTTTATGTATGGACATGTCACGGCCTCACACCGTCTGCATTATCCGTAAACAGTGGCACACGGTATATCAATTTCCAAATTCCCCTACTCGCCCTCACAGATGAAAAGGGCAATCTTTCGCATCAGCAGGGATGGAGACGGTTCTCTTTTGTTTGCCATAATCAAGCATCTATTGCCAATACTGTAATCACCCAGACTATGAGCGATTTTGATATGCAGTAGAAAGTGCAATTTGGAGAGATGAAATGACCCCCCAAAAAAGCAAATGGCGTGTAACTTTTAATCCAGCCAATCACCCTTTACATCCTTTGGATAAACAAAGAGGATATTCCCCAAAACGATATTAAACCCATTTTTAAATGCGATTTTTGTAGTTTTCTCGCAAGAATCACACTTAAATTGAATAATTATATGTTTCTTGTCACATTTTCTTGATTTATGCTAGACGTGGAATACAGTAATGGCAAAAACGTCATGACTTAAATATGCCAATATTGAGAACTTTTAGTCGTGAGTATCAAGTAAAGTGCAAAATAATGCTCATTGCAGAGAATAAAAGTGAAGAAAAAGATATAAAATTAGCCGTATTTTGCAGAAAAATAGATTTCTTTTCTTTATTTCGTGGATAATTAATTTATTTTGTACGCGTATATTATACAATAAGGTACAATTCATCTGAAGAAGAATGGAAAATAGAATCAAAGTGGTTCTCGCAGACAAGAAGAGGACAAACAAATGGCTATCTGAGCAACTGGAGTGCGCACCGACTACTGTGAGTAAATGGTGCACCAATTCCAGCCAGCCACCTATGGAGACATTCGTCAAGATTGCGGAACTCCTCGAAGTCGATATAAACGATCTATTGAGGATAGAAAAAGGCAAGAATTCGCTTTAAAAAGTAGACGGTGTATACCTTTAAGAGCGAAAACTTGCAAATAATATATGACAAGAATGGATAAGATACAAGAAATAATGGCACGCTGGACAGCTCTGCAACCTCTCTCTGACAGAGACAGAGAAATGCTGAGCCGTCGCTTTACTATTGACTTCAACTACAATAGTAATCATATCGAGGGCAATACACTGACATATGGACAGACAGAGATACTGCTGCTTTTCGGGAAGATTATTGGTGAGGCTGAAGCAAAAGATGTGCAGGAGATGACTGCAAGTAATGTGGGGTTGAAGATGATGACTGAGGAGGCAAGCCTAAAGGATGTACCACTTACGCAGAACTTTATCCGTACCCTACATAAGACATTGCTTCGCGAAGACTATACTGTCTATCGCAATCTGCCAGGAGGCCAAACAACGAGCTATGTGATTCATGCCGGACAGTACAAGACTCGTCCTAATAGTGTTATCACACGTTATGGAGATTGTTTTGAGTATGCTTCACCCGAAGAGACACCAGCCTTGATGACTGATCTTGTGGATTGGTATAATGAAGCAGAGCAATCAGGCAAATACACTCCAATTGAACTTGCAGCCATATTCCATTACCGTTACATTCGCATCCATCCATTCGAGGATGGAAATGGCCGTATAGCCCGTCTGATGGCTAATTACATTCTATCACGTCAAGGCTATCCGATGATAGTGGTGCGCAGCCGAAAGAAGGACGAATACTTAGAAGCTCTGCACAAAACCGACCTGACCGTTGGTTCTGAACCAGCCCTTGGCGCTCATGCCTCAAAAAGGGATATACAGCAATTCCTCACCTATTTCATTAAACTGTTTGTAGAAGAGGTTACGTACAATATTCGATTTCTCACAGAACGTGGCGACAATGTCTGGTGGTTTGACGGTGAACGAGTGAACTTCCGTAGCGACTCAACAAGCAAGATTCTCAACCTCATGTATGCCACTCCTGATATCACCATACAGAAGTTGTCTGAGGAGGTCGGCATCAACGTGGCTGCTGTAAACAAGCAACTAAAGCAGTTGACCACAAAAGGCTACATTCAACGAGTGGAGAAGGATGGAACATGGCGACTAATAATCACGCCATCGGTATAAAGTGTATCATTAAAGAAAAAGAGAATATGGACAAAATAGCATCAAAGCCAATGCAACGTTTCAAAAAAGGCGATGCCTTTGTAGAATTCTCCGATAAACTCGGTAAGGATCCTGCTACAGTGTCCAAGTGGGTTACTAATACCACCCAGCCCAGCCTTGAAGCTCTCATTGCAATAGCCAATGCGCTTGAAGTGCCTGTGCAGGAGTTGGTGAGACAGGAAGAATTCAATCAAGAGAAATAATCAAATGACGAACGAAGCAAGAGCATAGCCAAAGCTTGTTTTGGCTATGCCTTGCAAGAAGGAAGAAGACGAAGTCAAATGATAACAAAAGACGAAATACAAGAACTGCTGCATAGCACGGAAACCTATCGTGTGGAGCGAAGCACGTCAACAGGTGACATGGATAATTCGTTTCTATCCTTCGCGAGGAGATGGTCAGTAACTACCCCTATCAGGCTATCCGAGAGCTTCT
>JAGCDE010000002.1 GCA_017651315.1 Bacteroidaceae bacterium | reverse complement strand
TCAGGTGCGTGTGCCGCGAGGTGTGCAGGTTCGAGTCCTGTTCTGGGCACTTCTCTGGAGAGATGGCGGAATTGGTAGACGCGCTACTTTGAGGGGGTAGTGACAGTTATGTCGTGTGAGTTCGAGTCTCATTCTCTTCACAAAAGCACTTTGATTTTTCTGGAATTTTGACCAAAGCCTCCAAGTGAGCCTGCGGGAAATTGTCGCACAAGCCGAGAGCAGAGGGAAAGCTCGCTTTCACTTTGCCGAGGCGCAGAGACAATTACCGCGTTAAAAATTCCAGGGAATTTTTAACGCGGTAATAGCTCAGTTGGTAGAGCACGACCTTGCCAAGGTCGGGGTCGCGAGTTCGAGTCTCGTTTACCGCTCAAGAAATCAGTTACAGCAGCAGTATGAGCTGCTTTTTTTGTTTAACATAGGATGAAACTATTTTCAGTCGCCCTACTTCTCCTGACAATCCCGACAGCCGCTCTGCAGGCACAGACCAGACATACCGTAAGCGGTTACATCACGGATTCTTCAAGCAAAGAGACATTGATAGGAGCCACAGTGCTTGACCTGAACAGCGGCCGTGGAGCCATAACCAACGAATACGGATTCTACTCGCTCACGCTTCCGGACGGCCGGATAGAGATGCGCACCGGCTATGTGGGCTACAAACCTCTCACGCTCTCCTTCACATTGGAATCGGACACCATTATAAATATAGATGTCCGGACCATTGAGCAGCTTGATGAGGTCACTATTGTGGGAAACCGTGAGATACTGGGAGTGAGAGGCTCCCAGATGAGTGCTGTGGATATCCCCATTGAACAGATCAAGGCTGTCCCCGCCATGTTCGGCGAGACCGATGTCCTGAAGGCCCTCCAATTGCTCCCCGGAGTGATGGCCGGGACCGAGGCTACAGCCGGGCTGTATGTCCGCGGAGGTAATCCGGACGAGAACCTGCTGCTGCTTGACGGTGTCCCGGTGTATAACGTGAACCACATGTTCGGCATGTTCTCGGTATTCAACCCCGATGCCATTAAGAATGTGACACTCTACAAGGGCAGCTTCCCCGCCCATTACTACGGTCGTCTGTCATCGGTGGTAGATATCCGCATGAAGGACGGTGACCTGAAGAACTGGCACGGCAATGTCTCCACCGGGCTCATCTCCTCCAAGATAAATCTGGAAGGTCCCATCATCAAGGACAAGACCTCCATCAACATATCGGCCCGCCGCACTTACTCCGACATCATGCTCAACGCCGCACTTGCGCTCAACCGTGCAATCAGATACGCCGATGCCGAGGATATCAGCATGGGATACTATTTCTATGACTTCAATGTCAAGCTGAACCATAAGTTCAGTGACAGAGACCGTCTCTATCTGAGCTGGTACAGCGGTGACGATGACATATACTTCAAATACAAGGATGCCGACGGGTTCTACAAGAACAACACCAAGCTGGACTGGCACTGGGGAAACGCCGTGGCTGCCCTACGCTGGAACCATGTGCTGGGTCCAAAGCTCTTCATGGACCTGAGTGCCAACTTCACCCGCTACCGCCACAGGATGGGAATAGACATAAACGAGAAGGACCGCACCAACACCTACTCCAACAAGGCTGGAATCAGGATGCGCTCGGGAATCTATGACCTGTCGGGAAGGGCTGATTTCCATTACTCCCCCTCCTTCCGCCAGGACCTGCGCTTCGGAGTCAGCTACACGAGCCACCGCTTCAGGCCGGATGCCATGAGCATCAGCATGAGCGGCACCGAGGAGAACGACTCCACCTATGATGTCCACCAGACATTCGGCAGCAAGGATATTCCCGCCCATGAGGTCCAGCTCTACGTGGAGGATGACATCGAGCTGACTGACGCCGTCAAGACGAACATCGGAGCGGGCTATGCGGCATTCAGCGTGAACGGCCGGTTCTACAACTCCATCGAGCCAAGGCTCAGCGCCAGGGTCCTCATAACCGACGACCTCTCATTCAAGACAGGATACGCCTACATGACACAGTACGTGCACCTTCTCTCCAACAACATGATAAACCTGCCCACAGACCTGTGGGTTCCCGTGACCGACAAGATAACGCCCGAGCATTCTCACCAGTGGGCAGCCGGCCTCTCCTACAGCATGGAGAACAAGGCCGATTTCACGCTTGAGGGATACTACAAGCACATGGACAACCTGCTTGAGTACAAGGAAGGCTCCACATACATGACCGGTGATACCGACTGGCAGAACAAGGTGGCCATGGGCAAGGGCTGGAGCTACGGCGTGGAGTTCATGGCACAACGCTCCATAGGCAAGCTGAACGGATGGCTGTCATATACCTGGAGCCACTCGCAGCGCCGGTTTGACCGTCCGGGGATGGTGCTGAACGGAGGCCGCACATTCGATTCAAAATATGACCGGCGTCACAAGGTTGATATCACCTGCAACTACAAGTTCAGCGACAGGTTCGACATGTCCGCCACCTGGATATACGAGACCGGTAATTGCGGCACCATCTATACCCAATACTACGATGGCGCCCAGCTTATTTCAGACAGTGAATATGACATAAGCACATTAGGATACTACGACAACCGTAACAATTTCAGGCTCAACCCCACCCATCGGCTTGACCTGGGATTCAACTGGCACCGCAAGTTCGGAGAGAAGTTGAAGCGCACCCTCAACCTGAGCATATACAACGCCTACAACAACCGGAACCCCTTCCTGGTCTATGTATATTCCGAAGGCGATTTTAAGAACGGTGAGTACAGCGAGTACCGCACTCTCAGGCAGCTCACCCTCTTCCCCATCCTTCCCGCCCTCAGTTACACCCTCTCATTCTGACCCTATGAAACATCCGACAATAAAGACAGCCGCATTAGGATTAATCATTATGCTGGCAGCGGCATGCACCAAGGACATAGAGTACAAGGGCCCCGACAGCAAGCCCATGCTCGTCATGAACTGCATTGTCCGGGACGGCGAGTCTCCTGTCATGCACGTGAGCCGCAGCGTGTTCTTCCTGGATTTCTTCCTGTCAAATAAAAGTCTTGATGACCGCACCACAGTGGATGTGGAGATAAACGGTGAATCGCGCCGGGCATCATGGGACGCGGAAGGACAGGTCTATTCCGACGGGCGTACCGTGCATGCCGGCGATATCGTACATATAACCGCAAACCATCCTGACTATCCGGGCGTCAGTGCCACCGACACCGTCCCCGTACCAAGCGAATGTCTCATCACCGGCTACCGCAAGCAGTACTCGCCCCGCAAGACCATCGGCGAGCTGTTCGATGATGATGACCCTTCATTCGATGACAGCAGGATTGACTCCACATGGGTGGTAGAGATTGAGATTGACGGTCTCAAAGACCATCCGGACTATTATTACCTCACTATAATGCCTACAATAACATTTGTCACGGACCATTATGAGGGAGGGCCGTTAGATACTGTAACAGTGCCGCTGCACTACCAGATTCCGGCCAGGACCAGAATCCTGCTGGACCAGAGCGATGCCGCCACGTCATTTCTCGAGGAGACTGAGAGCGACGATGAATTCAAATACGGGCAGGAAAGCTTCATATTCCCCGACCAGCACATCAGGGACGGCAGCCGCCTCACCTTCGAGATATTGATGGAACGTCCCGATACCGTGAACGGAGTGCTCTATTCCACCGATTCTCTCTACATTAATTCCGGCGACGGCGGTTACGCCCCATATTACTACGGCAACTATCTGACCACATCAGGGCAGATATACGGTGACCTGGTCTATTCAGCCAACATCATCCTACACACACTCTCTTCGTCTTATTATTTGTACCACAAGAGCTCCCGGGATTTTGAAGATGCCGAAATGACGCTCATGTCCGAGCCTGTGACAGTGATAAGCAATGTGAAGGGAGGTGCGGGAATACTGGGTACATACTCTTCCCGGAGATACACCAAAACCATAAAAGCCCCGTTCTGACATAAAAATCGGCCAGCCTGTGCCATAGGACCATCGTGCAAAACTGTCAGGATTTGCCGGAACACCCATTTTCATGGACGCTTGGTCAGCGAGAATACGCTGTAGGCCCGATTCCGTGTCATAGTGTCCAAGGAAACCGCCGGAATATCCATTTTCATGGACGCCTGGTCAGCGAGAATATGCTGTAGGCCCGATTCCGTGTCGTAGTGTCCGGGGAAACCGCCGTAATGCCCATTTTCATGGACGCTTAGTCAGCGAGAATATGCTGTAGGCCCGATTCCGTGTCGTAGTGTCCGGGGAATCGCACGGCATTCCATTATTCCGGCTTCTCTTCAGAGCCTTTTTCTTTCTGGTTCACAAATTCATACCCTTTGTATATTTTCCAAAGGAAAAGGAATTCATTCAACAATATTAATATATGGAATATTCCCCAGACTGGCGATTGGGAGTTTATGGTTAATCTACACCACACGACCATCAGTAAAATCTGGACAACTGTCAGAATCCGCATTTCACTTTTCTTTTCAGTCAATTCCCTAAAGAAAAGGAACATGATGGAAAACAGGATGACTATGGCATACATGACAGATTCAATAATCTGCTGGATAACGCCGGTTGGCATGATTCCTGTCTCCGAAGCTGTTATCGTTCCATTATATCCTGTATTTCCCGTCACTATTACCAGCGATGCCGTCGCTCCCAAGGCGAAACAGCCTAACTTCAACGCTGTAGCTATATTACCCATCCGTACGGCATTCCTCATGGTGTCATTACCCTCGTAGCCGGTCTTTAAACTGTTCAGGAAGCTGAACCAGCGGGAGAAATAGAACACGAACAAGGGTATTTCGGTAAACAGCAGGAAAACCACATACCATGTGATTCCATTCCTCATACCTGATTTACAAAAAACATTGAGTGCAAAAACTGCCAGTATAACAGCGGCCACAGGAGTCACGGTATTCCAGACAGCCAGTCCGGCAGCATCTTTTCTAAGTTGTTCCATATTGACAATAACTGAATTGGTTTTGATTCACAAATATATGCAGATTCCTGGTAAAAGCAGACGAATGCAATTAAAAACAACAAAAACGGCCTTCACATCCGCAAATCCGTTTGACTGTTCGGATTTATTAATGAAAAACACTATTTTGGGGGGAGTTAACAAGAAAATACTATGTGTTTAACGAGAAAAGTATGGCCATCAGTCATTGGATTTGCCGCTCTTTGTGCGGTTGCCGCGACCATGGCGGGTTGTACGGAAGAGGAATCCAGCGTGGTTAGCCCTTCCGAATCTGAAGAAGTCCAAATCACGGGAAAACCTTTTATCGTCCAGGTTGTAAACAATGGCGAGACCCGCGGCACAGAGATTTCCGAAGTCACTTCCTTCAATATGGTGGGCATTCAGGGAGCCTCCAACAAATGGATTGACACGAGAACCTGATCGGCGAAGTCTTGATCATGCCGCACAAACCTGTTGCGTGGGATTCTGACGGCACCGCGGGACACCCGCTGAAAAACAGCTACATCGGCGTCACCTGCCAGGCTTTCGAATACCACACCGACAGTTCGCCGACATTCTATGACTTCATGGGCCTGGACGAAGAATCCGAAGAAGAAGACATTAAAGAGGCAAAGGAGATGTATTCCGATGTCTTTGAGGGACTTCTGTCAACGGACAATGACGACTGGATGAGCGACAAGATGCTCAGCATGATCGTTCCGACGGATGAAGAGTGGAACAGGAATGTCATCCTGCAGAGTATCCTGGACAGGAGAAATGCCGATGCGTACGAAAATGGCACCTATGAGAATGTCGAAGAGGTTTTCATCCCGCTGGACATGAAAAACGGTTTTGGCTTCAACAAGACGAATGTCATCAATGTCCGGATGGACAAGATGAAGCACAGGAACGGCAAAGACTTCTACGATCAGTGGAATTCCCTCATTATCCCAGCCGAACCTTAATAAACGACAAGAATATGAAAGCAGAATATATCAAACCTGAGACCCTGACCGTCAAGATCGAACTGGAAAACGGCACCATCATCTGCGCGTCCGGCGATTCCTTTTTCGGGAATCCGGCCATCGCCAAACGGGGCTACGAAGAAGACTAAGAAAAACCTCCGGAAGTACACAGCAGGTCCCTACTGTGACAGGAGCTTGTAACGGGCGAACTTGAGGAGGAGGGTCTTCTCGCCCACGTTCTGGAAACGGATGCGGGCCTTGGCGTTCTCACCGTACCCCTCCAAGGAAACAACGCTGCCTATGCCGAAACGCTCGTGCTCTATCACATCGCCAACATTCAGGGCTGTTGACTGTGCCGGTGCAGAGTCCCTGAGCATGTACTCCGTCACTTTCTGGAACTTGCCTTGCTGCCACGGCTTGGAGACCGGTTTCGGCGGTTCAGGCGGTTTCCTGTCCTGATAACGTTGGAACAGAGGTCTGGAATCCCCAAACGCCGATGGACCCGGGCGGTTGGTCCAGGATGACTTTTCTCCTCCTGAAGACATATTCAGATAGCGCGGGTCAATATCCCTGAGGAAACGGCTCGGAGAGCAGTAATCCACACTGCCGTACCTGAACCGTGTGGTGGCGTACAGCAGTGTCAGATGCTTGCGGGCGCGGGTCATGGCCACATACATCAGACGGCGCTCCTCCTCTATCTGACGTTCGTCATCACCGCTCATGTCACTCGGGAACAGGTTCTCCTCAAGACCTACGATAAATACAGCATCGTATTCCAGACCCTTGGCTGAATGTACGGTCATGAGCGTGACTTTCTCCAGATCCTCATCAGTCTCATTATCCTGGTCGGTCATAAGCGAGACTTCACTCAGATAGTTGGTCATACGGCAATTCCCGCTTCCTTCCTCCATGCGGTCATGACAGAACTGCGCAATGTTCGCCATAAGTTCCTCCACGTTCTGCCGGCGGCTCTCGCCCTCCACCGTGGTATCGGCCTTGAGGTCACGCATTATGCCGGTTCCGGCCACTATGCTTGCAGCCAGGTCGCTTGCCGTGGCTGTGGCGGCCTCGGCCATGAAACCCTCTATCATGGCCCTGAATGCCGACAACTTAGAGGCAGTGCCGGAATTGACATCAAGACCGTATTCCGACGGACTGCAGAGCACCGTCCACAGACTCACACCGCTCTCCATTGCCGCTGACACTATCTTGCCTACTGTGGTCTGGCCTATTCCGCGTGCCGGGTAGTTGATGATGCGCTTGAACGCCTCCTCATCGTTGGGGTTCACGCTCATGCGGAAATAGGCTATCACATCCTTAATCTCCTTGCGCTGGTAGAACGACAGTCCGCCATAGATCTTATATGGTAAGCCGCGCTTGCGCAGAGCCTCCTCAAGCGGACGCGACTGGGCGTTGGTCCGGTAGAGTATGGCCATCTCGCGCCATGGCACATCCTTGAAGGTGTGCATATCCACGAGACGGTTCACCACCATCTCGCTCTCCTCTAAGTCCGAATGGGCGCGGAGGACCTTTATCCTGTCACCCTGCTCGTTCTCCGAGAACACTTTCTTGGGTATCTGGGCGTGGTTCTTGCAGATAAGGCTGCCGGCCGCCTCCACAATGGTCTGGGTGGAACGGTAGTTCCGCTCCAGCTTGAACAGCCTTGAGTCGGGATATAGCTTGGAGAACTTGAGCATGTTGTCAATGTTGGCGCCACGGAAGGAGTAGATGCTCTGCGCGTCATCGCCAACCACACACACTCTGGCACCATGGCGCGTGAGCTGCCACACTATGCAGTGCTGCGCGTAGTTGGTGTCCTGGTACTCATCCACCAGGATATGCCGGAATCCTGTCCCATAATGCTCCAGCACATCGGGATGGTCCCTGAACAAAAGGAAGGTGTTGAGCAGCAGGTCATCAAAATCCATGGCATCCGACTGGCGGCAGCGCTGCCCGTAACGCTCAAATATCTTGCCGGTCATCGGTATGCGCTTGAACTGGTCATGCTTGTAGATATCGGCGTTCCGGATATATTCCGATGCAGTTATGAGCCGGTTCTTGGCATTCGAGATGCGGTTCAGAACCACGTTTGGCTTGTATGTCTTGTCGTCCAGCTGCATCTCCTTCACGATAGACTTGACCAGGTTCTGGCTGTCAGTCTGGTCATAGATGGTAAAGTCCGGTGTATATCCTATCCTGTCCGCCTCACTGCGGAGGATGCGGCTGAATATGCTGTGGAAAGTACCCATCCAGAGATACCTGGCGCGGTTCTCCCCCACTCTCGCAGCGATGCGCTGCTTCATCTCGCCGGCCGCCTTGTTGGTGAAGGTGAGAGCCAGTATCGCCCAAGGGTCAACCCCCTCCTCAAGCAGGTGGGCTATCTTGTACGTGAGCACACGTGTTTTTCCGGAACCGGCTCCCGCAATCACCATGCTGTCGCCCTCTGTATAGAGCACGGCATCGCACTGGCTGGGATTCAACTCCTGCTGGTAATCAATGATCATGAAAAAAAGACAGATTCTGATTCTTTACGGATGCGAAGTTACAAAAACAGGGATTTATTTATATCTTCGTAGCATAATAAGCCAAGATGAGTTTTCAACAGCTGTTTCCATTGACTGACAACATCTGGATCTGTTTCGCGGTCCTGACACTCGTTCTGTTCGTGCCGATACTGTGCAAGCGTCTCAGGTTCCCCCAGATTGCCGGTCTGATACTGACAGGAGCCATTATCGGCCCCGGATTTCTCAATATACTGCACATAACGCCGGAAATCCGGTTTTTCAGCCGTATCGGCCTGCTTTTCATTATGTTCTTTGCAGGACTTGAGATTGACCTGGAAGAGATGAAGCGCAACAAGGTATGGGGCATCACATTCGGAGTGCTCACATTCGCCGTACCCTGGCTCCTGTGCTATGTCTCCTGTATCATCATGCTAAATCTGACGGTTCAGACATCGGCAATCCTGGCCTGCATCATGGGTTCCCACACCCTTATCTCATATCCTATCATCAGCCGATACGGACTTGGAAGGAGACAAAGCGTGACCATATCAGTATCAGGTGCCCTGATTGCCATACTGCTGGCCCTGGTTGTCTATGCCATCATGATGTCAACCCACGGTGACAGCCGGTTCAACCCCCTGTGGTTCACACTCAGGATTGCGGTGTACTTATCGGCTGTGATACTGCTTTACCCCCGCATGGCACGCACATTCTTCAACAGGGAGACCAACAGTTTCTCACATTTCCTGTTCGTGATGATACTGCTTGCCCTGAGTTGCGGTCTTGCCCAACTTATCGGCCTGGACTCAATAGTCGGCGCTTTCCTGGCAGGAATAGTGCTGAACCGCTATATCCCCAAGTCATCGCCCCTGATGAACCGCCTGGATTTTGTGGGCAACACACTGTTCGTTCCCCTATTCCTCCTCGGGACTGGAATGATGATCGATCTCTCGGGACTGTCCGAAGGATGGCTCTTCATAACAGTATTCGCCGTCCTTTTCACAGCAGGTACGCTCGGCAAATGGGTTGTCGCGCTGTTCGTCCAGAGGGCGAACAGGCTCACCCGCAATGACCGGCTCATAATATTCGGCCTCAGCGAGTCCCATGCCGCCGGTGCACTGGCCATAGCGATGGGAGCTTTCGCCGGAGGTCTGATGGACAACTCCACCCTCGGGACTACAGTCCTGATTGTGCTGTTCTCATGTATCCTGAGCAATATTATCACTGAAAACGGCGCGGTTTCCCTGCATCAGGACCAGCAAGACGACGAGCCGCATGACAACCGCCTGCTCGTCATGCTCACAGGATCCAACACCCTACGCGCCATCATGGACACCGCCATTACGCTCTATGACCGCAATGACCGCGACATGGTTGGACTCTACGTGACCGTAACCGGAGAACATGCCCCCAAATACATGCAGGACGGCAAAGGAAGGCTTAAGGAGGCCCAGGAGATAGCGGCATCGGCCGACATCCCGTTTGTAACCCACAACCGTCTGGGCAGCAACATCATTGACAGCATCCTTCACGCCTCGGATGAATTCGAGACCGACAGTCTGCTCATGGGGTTGCCGCTCAGGCCCAGCATAGACCTTCCATACCTGGAGAACATCATCATTCCGCTCAATGACGGTTTTCACGGACAGATAGTGCTGCAGCGCTTCATCACGCCATTGAACACTATCAGGCGCATCGTTGTCCTCGTTCCCGGCCCGGTACTTCAGGACGAGGCTTTCGAGAAATGCATGAGGAGTATCTACCGCCTTAGCATGGCCATAGGCTGCGCCACAGAGTTCTACGGCAAGGACCAGCCCGTTTCGGCTGTACGGGGTACAGGTTTGAACTTCTCCAGCGGACGGGTATCATACAACGAAGTCAGTGAGACTGCCGACATGCACTGGGTGATAAGCGGTCTTCGTAATGACCATCTGCTCATGATTGTCGGCCCGCGCGACAGCGAGAGCCATGCCGGCCGCTCGTTCCGCCATCTGTACGAACGCATACACATGCCGGATACCGATTTCTCCACCATGCTCCTGTTCCCCGAGACCAAGACCGTCAAGGGAAAAGAAGAAGCCACGCTCCGCACGGAACGTGACTTCCTCAAGATGCTGAGAATGTAAGAAAAATAAAATATTATCATACAAACAGTTAAATAATAAAATATGATTTATAACTCCATCAGTTTCATCATACTTTTTCCTCTCATATTTCTGCTTTACTATGTCATACCTGCACGACATAATAAAGTACGCAACATATATTTGCTATGTGTTAGCTACCTATTATACATACAATGGGAACCTGTGTATGCTATAATTTTGATGGGGGTGACACTTATTACATTCTATTCGGCATTAATTATACCAAAATCAAAGCATCCCAAGCAAATCCTTACTTTTGGCGTCATACTGACATTGTTTCCGCTACTTTTCTTCAAATACTTTAATTTCATTAATGAAATTATCAGAAACGCATTGTCTGTCATCGGCTTGAATTTCCATCTGCAAGGCATGAACTGGGCAATACCAATTGGCATTTCATTCTACACATTCCAAGCCTTGGGCTACTTATGGGATGTTTACTATAAGCGGCAAGAGGCCGAAAGTGATCTCCTGATCTACGCATTGTTCATTTCTTTCTTTCCAAGCATTCTTTCCGGTCCTATAAACAAGGCATCCCTTGTCATCCCCCAGTTGAAAAAGTTACGTACATTCTTTGATTATAGCAAGGCTGTTGAAGGTTTGAAAATTATACTATGGGGAATGTTCATGAAAGTTGTGGTTGCCGACCGCCTTGCACTATATGTAGATACTGTGTTGCCAAACTATGAAAACTACACAGGCCTTTCCTGCCTCACAGCAAGCATACTTTATACAATCCAGATCTATGCGGATTTTGCCGGATACTCACTGATGGCCATTGGTGTTGGCAAGACTCTCGGTTTTGAACTGACAGAAAACTTTTGCCGTCCCTATTTCGCCACAAGTATCACGGATTTCTGGCATCGATGGCATATTTCACTCTCCACATGGCTCAAGGACTACATCTATATTCCTATGGGCGGAAGCAGGTGCTCAAAGGCGCGCAACTACTGGAACATTTTCGTGACTTTTGCCGTCAGCGGTATCTGGCATGGGGCAAACTGGACTTTTATCGTATGGGGATGTATTCACGGTGTCTGTCAGATACTTGAAAAGATGTTCGGGTTCCATAAATGTAATACAGGATTTTTTGGCAAATCAGCGAGAATCATTGTGACCTTCATGCTGGTCAATTTTGCATGGTTATTTTTCCGTATGCCCACACTGACCGATGCATGCAATGTAATAGGACGGATTATTGACCCTGCCCAACCCATGTCGGTTTACATTGACCTGATCCCCAACCTACCATTTTCAATCATTGGCATTCTGTTCCTTTTGCTGAAAGACATGAGAGATGAATTCTTTCCTGGCAGGCTCAAGCTTATGGACAGCACACTCCTCATCGTAAGATGGGGAACATACTTGCTACTCATGATAATGATACTCTCAATGGGTGTGTTAAGTTCCGACCAATTCATTTACGCAAATTTCTGATTAGCATGAAAAGATTTATATTAAAAACCGTTATCTTCCTGGCTATACTGACAGCTGTGGATTTAGCATGGGGATTGGCTTTTGACCATATCGAAAGCAGAATAGACATCGGAGGAACAGGCCGGAACAATTATATTTGCAATAAAGTGGCCGATGACATTATCATACTTGGTTCATCAAGGGCTGAGAACCATTACAATGCACAGATGATAACAGATTCATTAGGATTGTCCTGCTACAACTGCGGAGAATCAGGATGCGGCATAACACTGAATTATGGCAGACTCCTGCTGTTATTGGAGCGACACACCCCCAAATTGATTATTTATGAAATAACCCCCGATTTTGACTATCTTAAAGGAAATGACACACATAAAAGTCTGACACTGTTAAAGAACTATTGCAACAGGGAGGGTATTGACAGTATTTTCCAAGATTATGACAAAACCGAACGATACAAAATACTTTCCGGTTTATATAGACACAATTCTTCCTTTCTTCAAAACTTTGTAGCATTTTTCCTTAATATTTCATTCAGTTCCGGCATAAAAGGTTTTCGTCCAATAGACCAGGAAATGGACACCATTAAAATAAAGAAAGACTATATCTGTTACGATTCAAAGGAAGGGTATGATTATGACTCATTAAAATTGAAGTATTTCAATAAGTTCCTTAACAAAACCCGAGACATAGAAACTATACTCGTTGTTTCACCAATGTGGTATGGACAAGATGATACTGTCCTTGACACCATTAAGTCATTATGCAGCCTGAGAGAAAATATAACGTTATTCAATTATTCCAACAGTCCCAAATTTAACCACAACAATCTGCTGTTTGTTAACGGAACACATCTGAATGCCAAAGGTGCCGATGAATTTACCCGTAATCTGATTAACGATATTAGGAATAAACATATTATTCCTGAATAACCCGGAATCCATTAAAAGAAAAGCCCTCGTCATGAGGGCCTTTCTAGCAAGATAAACCTTTCTGAATCATTTGAAAATCAGCTGTGCAAAGTTGTAAAGGCCATACTTCCACACCACGAAGTTGTGGCCCTCGTCAGGATAGTTGATCAAGGTGCAGGGAATTCCGTTCTCGTCGCAGAAAGCCTTGAGCTGTGTGCTGTTGCCAATCAGTCCGTCGGCGCCACCGCATACCATCCAGAGGAGCTTGTTCTCCTTCTTCACCTTTTCGACATCAGGAATAAGCTGAGCGGCACGCATGGTGTTGGGAGCCGATGAGAAACCGCCCACGTATGCGAACTTGTCAAGATTGCCCAGACCAAAGTTCAGTGACTGTCCGCCACCCATTGACAGACCCGCGATAGCACGGTGATCCTTGTCCGTATAGACGCTGAAGTTCTTCTCGATGTAAGGAATAAGGCTACCGAGAAGATCCTTGTCAAACTCACCGAAAGCAGCGGCAGAACCCATACCACCTGCACGTGAGTCGTTCTTAGCGGCACGGCCGTTAGGCATAACCACAATCATGTCGGCCACCTTGCCGTCAGCATATAGGTTATCCATAATGATGTTGGGTACACCACCGTCATTCATCCATTCCCACTCGTCACCGCCAATACCGTGAAGCAGATAGAGGACGCCGAACTTCTTCTTGCCGTCATAGCTTGCAGGAAGATAGACATTTGCCTTACGGGTTGTGCCAACTGACTCTGACTCGTACTCGATGAGCTTGACAGTGCCTTTCTTGATTCCGTCCCGCTCCTGGTCAAAGCCCTGGGGAGCTGCCTTATACTCGTCAAACTTTACGTTGGTCTGCTGCTGACCGCCGAAACCGCCAAATCCGCCGCCCATGGGCCTACCACCGCCAAACGCCGGGAAATTCGGCTCTTGTGCACTGGCCCCTGCTGCTACAAGAGCCAGAACTGCTGTAAACAATACTTTCTTCATTTTTAAAAATTTATTATATTGTAGATTTTGTTTATCATTATTATTAGCATAAATAACTCAAAAAGTTAAGAATCACCTCTGCCTGAAAAACAACGTTTTAAAGAAATTCAGCAGTTTCTTTCCAAAATAGAAAGGAAGAAACACAAACAGGAACGTAAGCAATGCCCTGTTCCTGGAGTATTCCAACACCTGACGGTATATCTCCACATTGAACTTTATCAGTGAAAACTTTCCACTTGAAACAGAGCCATGACGGATACGATATGATGCAAGGGGATACTTGATTCCGTAAGCCACACGGCATTTTCTTAACAGTTTTATGTTAAGTCCCCAGTCCTGACGTTTGCGTATCTCCGGAAGCAATTCGATTCCTGTCGCCTTCGTGTCATACATCATGGTAAGAAAACCTATCGCATTGTCACAAACGATACGCCAATATGGAATCCTGCTACGACACTTTACAAGACCTGTTATATGATCTTTCTCATCACATGTGTAATAGCTGGAATAAACAACGCCACAACCTGTACTGTCCATCAGCTCAAGCTGACGCTCAAGTTTATCCGGACTCCATAAGTCATCACTATCCAGGAACGCGATGTACCTCCCTTTAGAATTCTGGATGGAAATATTACGGGCCACACCGGGACCACCGTTCTTTTCAAGTCTTATAAGACGTATCCTTGTATCCTTTGCAACGTATGACTCCACAATTGAAGGACCATTATCCTTGGAACAATCGTCAGTTATGATCATCTCCCAATTGGTGTAGGTCTGCGCCAAGACGGACTCTATCGTTCTGCCAATAAAGTCACCGGAATCATACAATGTTGTTATAATAGAAACTAATCCTTCAACCATATTCACGCTAATAATAATCCAATTCTTTGCTGCTTTGGATTATTATTTTTTAATTTGTACAAAATTAAGCAACATAATCGTTTGTTGCAATTGAATAAATGTTTTTTTCAAACAATGGACAAAATCAAGACATTATTTAATGCAAACCTGTCAAGATATGGAGGAAAAAGCAAAGCCGTCAGATATTCAACAAGACTCCATCGTCTATTACGTAGGGCCAATACCACCATAATCTCCATCGAACTTGCCTGGATCAGATTTCTGATGACAAAACACGCTTCAAAACATTATATTGAGATTGGATATAATAGCGATATAGGAAAAGGATTTTACTTGGGACACAGTTACAATATTTACAGTTCACATAACATCACCAACTGATGACAAAAGGAAAAATATGCATTGTCGGTCACTTTGGACAAGATAAACTTCTGTTGAACGGACAGACCATAAAAACAGAGGTCTTAACCGGTTTTCTTGAAGAAAAGTTTGGCCCCGACCAGATTTTGAGAATAGACACAAGTGGAGGCTGGAATGCACTATACAGAATTCCATACCATCTATTCGGCAAAATCAGGAAATGTGACAATTTTATTATATTACCCGCTTACAAAGGGCTAAGATACATAATGTTCCTGATTGCA
Source organism: Bacteroidaceae bacterium (assembly GCA_017651315.1). Taxonomy (GTDB): domain Bacteria; phylum Bacteroidota; class Bacteroidia; order Bacteroidales; family Bacteroidaceae; genus Colenecus. The sequence goes on along the minus strand of JAGCDE010000002.1, from coordinate 20,812 downwards.
GTCATCCACCCTTTCACCATGACTAAGTTTCACTATGCAGTAATAGGAGGGTGGTTACCCTCATTTATTGAAAAGCGCTATTTTCTTTCCAGATGGCTACACCTATTAGATGGAATCTATGTAGAGACAGTCACAATGAAGAAAGCTCTTGAGTGCAACTATAAAAATATATATCTTATGCCCAACAGCAAAAAGCTGAATCCAGTAAGTTTTACAAACATCCCCCCCCTCCAATACCCCATAAAACTCTGTACTTTCTCACGTGTAATGAAAGGCAAAGGATTAGCCGAGGCGGCAGAAGTCATATGTAGAATAAACAACAAGCAAGGACAAACCGTTTTTAAACTGGACATTTATGGCCCAATATGGCCTTCAGACCAGGAATGGTTCACTTCATTCATAGCATCGTGTCCTGATTATATACAATACAAAGGATTCGTTGAATCTGACAAAAGCGTATCTGTTCTTAAAGACTATTTTATGCTTCTGTTTCCAACCAGATTCTATACAGAAGGAGTTCCTGGTACTATTATTGATGCATACGCCGCTGGTCTCCCCGTTCTCGCGTCACGTTGGGAAAGTTTCTCTGATGTCATTGAAGACGGAAAGACCGGATTAGGTTTCGCATTTGACGATTTCAATATGATGGAAAGAGTTTTGGAAAAAATACAGAGTAATCCGCATGTCGTTTTAGCGATGAAAAAAGATTGTCTGAGGAAAGCATCCGAATTCAGTCCTGAAAAGGTATTCTCAACCCTCATTGACCATCTTTCCTGATTCAATGTATCTTCTATAAAACAGATATATACAAATGAAATAAACTGACGAACCGATTATATTGGTTACAATAGCTCCGTCTATACCCCATATCCACACAAACAATGTAAATCCAGCGATTTTCACAAGTCCACAGGCAATACTGCTATTCAAAATACTCATACCTTGGCCATGTGATCCCAGATACCTGTTAATCATATCGCCCACACCATGAATACTGAAACCTACAGCAAGCCATGAAGCATATTCAGCTACTATTCCGTATGATTCATTATACAGTCTCATCACGGGATGAACCAGCACTATAAATCCGAGACATGAGACTATAGTCAAAAATACAGTAATGAGAAAGACTTTACCTGGAATGCTTTTTTCATGCACAAAACGTTTAAAATATGTAGTTCCTACTATTCCGGGAAGATATGATAGCGGTTGAGCAAAAGATAAGGCTAAAGTATAAAAGCCCACATCAGTATTATCCTTGTTAAACAGTCCCAATGTCACACCTGCCAAATAATTGGTTGCAACCATAGCTAATGACCCCCAATATAGATGAATACCATATTCACGGTTTTCCTTCCTTATAGCATCAAATACGGGTTTAAGGTTAACAAATGAAGGTCTTGTGGAAAAAACAATTATGACAAGTACCAGTGAACAGACACCCCAGTGTAACCAAAGTACCGTCCGGGAATCAGCACTGAATCTATTATATATATAAAAAGCGACAGGTATATAACACAATACAGGTAACAACCTTGCAAGTGCGAGCCTTCCTATATGATTGTCGCCCTGTGCTGTTGTATTCATATAGTTTGTCAATAGTGGATAGAAACACACTGGAAGCGAACAGAAAAAAAGGATCCTGACCTCCGGCCTGTTATTATGGAAAAGTCCCACAATGAATGTTGCTATCATTAGCATTACCATTGAAAATAACAGGAATACTATCAAGGCCCCCCTTATTCTAGCGCTGTTTTGTCTGTCATCAGATAAGGCAAGAAGACGGCTACCGGACAGGAACCATCCGAACAGCACCACCCAAGAAACAAGTTGAATGGCATTGAGCACATATTTTACATCACCATAGTCTGAAGGGGAAAGGAAGTCTGTATTGACCTTGGAAGCCACAAAATTCAGGATAGCCCCGAGAAATGTAGCCGCATACAATACAATGACCTGTTTCCTTCCCTTTTCCATAGTTTTCAAATACTGTCAAAGAATATTCCTTCAATGACTATCGACCGGAAATCATCATAGCTGATGCCATCTTTTCGCCTTGCATCCCGCATGAGCCTTGAAACAAGCCGGCTTGCACTGTCCTTGTCCAAACCGTCCTGAATGAAATAACTCTTGCACCGACGGCGACTCAACAGCCGTATGAGAGCTACACTGACAGGGTTGTAAAAGTCCTTTATAACGATGAGCCTGCCTAAATAATATATGTAATCACGTCCAAGTTTCGCCCTACCGGACATTCTTCTGGCCGATGAACCAACCTTGTGATATATGACTGATTCTGGAAGAATGGCCATGCTTTCACCACTGCGTCTCATCCTGTGAGCGAACTCGAAGTCCTCCTCACCGAAAAAGAACCGCTCAGTGAGCAGATGCCCGTCAGAATCCACAAGTGATGCATCGGCAAACAGTGCGCACCCGGAGATGAAAGAAACCTTCAACGGATTCCTGGACTCCAAGGTATCGACGGTACAATTCCTGAAGAGGGCTATACGCGAACCGAACGAAAGCCTGCCGCCGCAGGACCAGATCCGGTCCCTGTCAGACCAGTAACAGACCATAGGTCCAATAATCCTGACATCAGGATGCAGTTTCCTGTATTCCCGGAGCTTTAGCAGGAAGTCCGGTTCAACTTCCGTATCATTGTTCAGCAACATGTATGAGTCAGGATTGTACCTGCGGGCGTATTCCATTGCCTTGTTGTTTCCTGCCGCGAATCCCCAGTTATGACCGAGAGGTAACAGTTCAACCTTACAGGAGAGTCCATGAATGACATGCTCTATCCTTTCAAGACTGTCATCGGAAGAACCGTTGTCGGCCACAATAACCATGAATTCTCCCTGTGCCTTGTCCAATGATCTGAGGCACTCTATGGTGTCATCGGCACCGTTCCAGTTGATAAGAATAATTGCAGTCATTCGCTAGAAGAAAATTGAAAGGTCATGCAGATTCTCGACATATCCCTCCCTCTTATTTTCAACAACAGGATTTATCACCGAATGGTATGGCAAGAAAATGGAATAGGAACGGGTGTCAGGATATACATCCGACCTGTCTTTCAGATAATAATCACTGTAATTGAAAGTCAGTACTATCAATACGGAAAAAGTCACTAATGCCGATATATTCCTGGACTTCCACTCCTGTTCAGTAAGAAAATCATATAATGTATTGACAAAAGTAATAATAAAGAACGGTGCACAATAATTCAGGAATCTTCCAGCCACCCCAAGATATGTTGCCATGCCTGTAAATACCACCATACATGAAACTATGGGTACAAAATCAAATTCGTCCTCCATTCCGTTGCGCTCTCTCAGCCATATAATCCCAAGGACTGGAAGATACTTGAATATTTCGAAAAGCATTCCTGTCAGGTTCCTGGAATCTACCTGCAGATAGTTTTCGATAATGGTCAATAACTGGTCATCGAGCGAAAAGACACTTACGATCAAGGAAGGAAGATTAATCATTGCAGTGAGACACATTACACCAAACAGGAGAACCAACTGAAAAATCCAGTTCGGACGGCGGAATATGAGATATAACAGGGGAAATATTGTCATTACAATAGCGGAGTAGTGTATGAACAAGGCTATTATGCAAAAAATATAGTATCTGAGGAGTTTCTTTTCCAGTAGCCATTCGGTTGACCACAATAGGATGCAGATACATAGGACTTCTCTCAGAATTTCCATATTGAAATAACACCAGTAACCTACATACCAGACCAGTATAGCTGAAAAATAATAGCGGGGACAATACTTGCGGAAGAAATGGAAAAATGTACAATTAACAATAACAGCATGAATAATCTGAAAACACGTGAAACTGTCGTTAATTGAACGGCATAAAGCATTGAACAAATACCACAACGGATTGAACCGGGCTGTCTCAAAATCAAAATACTTGATTTCATCCAGCTTTGGGCAACTGTTGAAGTCCGCCATATAAACCAGTGTGTCCCCTCCAACCCTATAACGTAATCCAGCAATCATAATAAGCAGAAAAAGAGAAGAATAGAACCATATATTCTCACCTCCCCTTTTAGCGCACAAATCATACCGGATGACTGGTACGAGCAGAATTATGAACAAGCAAAAGTAAATCACTTTTCAGAACCTTTCATCTTATCTAATATCTGATGGAACGGTTTCCTTAACAAAACAAATAACACAGCTATGACCAGACCGGTAAAACCGTATAAGAAAATCACTAACAACCGCCTTATTGATGACGGTTGGGCCGGTACGGAAGCTGGTTTTAAAGTTGTGAACACAGGTGTATTATGCTGTAATTTCGCTTGAGAAACCATTAACTGCTGTGCCCATTGGGAATACAATGTATTTCTCAGTTCCTTTTCTTCTTCAAGACGCTGTCTTTCTATCAACACGCTTTCCAACGTTATATTCCTGTTGTGATCTACATATTCAGCATATTCACGCTGTATCTTTTCGTATTCCGCCTTTGACTCAAGATACAGTTTCTCCATGTATTGACAATCCTTCTGGGCCTTTTTGGTCCTGTATTCGGTAACGGCTTCTTCCAGAAACTTCTCCATTGTCTCTGCCATGACAGCTGCCACCTCTGGATCAGAATCTGTGAAAGAAAGAGTTATCACCTCAGTCTTCTTGTCAACAAAAATGGTAGTTTTGTTCTTTAGAGTCTCAACCTGGCCAAGTTGTTGTTTTGACAGACGATACGGATCAAACACATAAGGATCTCCACCTGACGGCTGTTGTTTCTTAAATAGGGAGGCCAGTTTCATCAATCCCTTCTTTGGGGCCTTGAGAACCTCACTGAACCAATATTTCTTTTGAAGTTTTGCCTGATAATATGAGTATGTGGTGTCAACTCCGTCCTGTGTCTTGACCCTGACATCCATCATTGATGTCAGGAACGGCAACGAAGTGACTATATCCGGATAAATCAAAGGATATATGGCATCCCCTGATGCAGCTCCCAAATCAATACCGACCATTGAAGCCAAAGAGCCCAGATTACCTGCAAGGGAAGCACCATCAGAAGCTTCAGGTGCAACCATTACCTCAACAGTATATTTCTTTACCGATGTCACAGCCAGCACCACACCGAAAACAAAAAACAGAAGAGTGAACCTGATGATAAATCTTTTGTTTTTCCAGAGAGTTGATAACAACTCCATTATGTCCTGTTCCTTTATAACAGGTTTCTTTTCTTTTTCCATAGCGGTCATTTCAGAAGGTTGATGAGCGCCAACACTACCGTAGCCAGTGAGGCCGATGTAGAGCTAAGGCTGAGAATCTCGGTAGTGCTCATGCCTTCACGCTTCTGCTTGGAGGGAACGATTATCTCGCAACCGGGTTGGATAAGCCTTGACGACGTTTTCCTGCCCCTTGACACGGAACCGTTCATATAGACCACGTAGCATTTGTTCTTCATGGCCTTCTGGGTGAATCCACCGGCTTTGTCGATATAATAATTCAGGTTCTTGCCTTTCACAAAAGGCGTGGTGTTGGAGAACATCACCTCTCCGTTTATCTTGACAGTGTTGGTGAACGGGGGGATGATTATGCGGTCTCCGTCACGCATGACTATATCGGCCTCTCCGCCCGGTTTGTCAACGGCGGCCTGAAGATTGATGCCCACATCGAACGTAGTGGATTCCATCAGTTTCTCAAGTGTCTTGGCAAGGGCCACGGAGTCGTTGGCCGAGAGGGTCTCCACCGTCTTGCGCATCCTCACCCTCTCCTCGTCGGTCATCCTGCGCTCCAGGCGGGCACCTGCGGGATAGGCCTGGTTGCTGAACATTCCCGCACGGGCAATGATGTCACTGAGACGTTCGTTGTTCGCGGAGAGCGAATAGAAACCGGGAAAGACCACCTCACCCTCCACTATGACACGCCTGTTCAAGGCATATCCGGGACTGCGGCGCACATACACCTCATCGAAAGGCTGGAGCCTGAAGTCATTGTCACCGATCGAGAGGTTCTCGTCGATTGTGAACGAGAATGTCTCCGACAGCTCATCGCTCTTCTCGATGGCGTTCTTGTCGCTCTTGCGGCGCACGACATCCACCTTGGAGACCGATGCGGTCTCTTTAAGGCCGCCTGCCTGAAGTATAAGGTCCTCTATGGCCGTGTTGTCGGCATACCTATATTCGCCCGGGAAGAGAATCTCGCCGTAAATGCTCACGGTCTTGACCTCGCCTATGTCAAACAGGCTCGGGATGAACAGGACATCGTTGTTCCTGAGGGGGATATCGGCCACCGTACCGTTAGTGAGCCCCTTGAGGTCAATGGAAAGATTATCCAGCGTCTTGTCCGGATTGGTGCGGCTCAGCAGGGCTCTCGTGGGGAATGCCTCCTCGCGCAGACCACCGGCAGCCTCGATCAGGTCAAGCACCGTGGAGATGCCGGAACCTATCTGGAACTGTCCCGGACGGAAGACAGCCCCCCTCACCTCCACCATATTGGAGAATGTGACCTGAATGGAATCCACATAAAGGGAGTCACCGTCAGCAAGCAGGAAACTCTCCTGCTGCTCCCTGTTCAAAGTGTATATCTCACGCTGGAACTCGCCCATGCGTATGAGACGTATATCCTTCTTGTAGGCATCGGATTCCAGTCCACCAGCATATTCAATCAAAGTGGAGACACTCTCCCCGCTCTTCATCTCGTAGAACATGGGGCGGCGTACACGGCCGCTTATGTTCACAAGCATGGAATGCGATGATACCATCACCACGTCGTTGTCATCCAGCCTTATATCATCCTTGAGCACTCCGTTCTGGAGATAATCGTAAAGGTCCACCTTGGCTATCTCCCTATTGTTGCGGTAGAGCCTGACATCACGCAGGGAACCTATCTCTGTCACGCCGCCCGCCATATATAGGGCATTGAAAAGCGTGGCGAACGAGGACATGACGTATGTCCCGGGATTCTCCACCTCTCCCAGAACGTTCACCTGTATTGAACGGGCCTGTCCAAGGGAGAGCTTGATGTTTGAATTCGCATTGTCGAGTCCGGAATAGATCTGGCTCAACTCCTTCTTTATGTATCTGTCGGCAGCCTGGATGGTGAGTCCGTTCAGATAAACCGGCCCGATGCCCTCCACAATGATGTTGCCGTCGGGAGAGATGACTTCCCGTATGGTGTTCTGGGAGGCTCCCCATACATCAATGATGACCTCGTCTCCCGGACCGAGGCGGTAGTTCTGGGGAGTGGGCAGGTTCATGCTCGGTTCAAAAGAGAGATTCTTGTTGCTGAACACGTTGTGACCGTAAATCTCCCTCTTGTACGGGAACAGCTGCTGCCTTAGCAGCTCCAGGGAGTCGGTAAAGAGGAACATTGACTCGTCACGCATCTGCTGGAGCCGTTCCGCCTCCGTCAGATTGTTCATTCCGTTATTCTCCTGGACAAGGTTCAGCGTCTGGTCGCCGGTCCTGGTCCTCTGGTTTGTTGCATTTGTCGAGGGTATCGTGTTGCCGAGCACACCGGTAGCCTGCTGTTTCTCGTATTTGTCACGCATCTGCTGGAGCTGACGAATGGAGACTCCCCTGCGGCTCAGATTATAGACTATCTGTTCCTGGGACATGCCTTTCTCCTGCTGCTCAAGAACATATTGGATGATTCTGTCTTCGGACATCTGTGCCCATGAGGATACCGATACGGCTGACATGAGCAAAACCAATAAGAGTGATTTTCTCATAAGAGATTGGGAATTAGAATTTCTTTCCGCTGAACACTGAGAACACAGTGTTGAAAATGATCTTCAGATCCAGTAACAGGGAACGGTTGTCCAGATAGTCAAGGTCGTACTCAAGCCTCTTGAGCATCTTGTCCATTGTGTCGGTATAACCGTTGTAGATTGTAGCGTAGGATGTGACCCCGGGACGCATCAGATAGATGTAGCGGTAGTCATCGGTCTCACGGTTGATCTGGTCAATGAAATACTGTCTCTCAGGTCTGGGACCGACGAAGGACATGTCACCCCTGAGCACGTTCCAGAGTTGCGGCAGTTCATCAAGATGGTGAGAACGGAGGAAACGGCCGAAGGGAGTCAGATACCTGTTGCGTTCCACTTCAAGACGGGGGATTCCGTCATCCTCGGCATCGGTCCTCATTGTCCTGAACTTGTAAATCATGAAAGGCTTGCCTCTGTAACCGATACGTTCCTGCTTAAAAATCACAGGCCCCTTGCTGAAAACCAGTATTACGGAAAAAATCAACAGGAGCGGCGAGAACAGGATGAGCCCGATTATTGAGAAAATGATGTCGAAAACCCTCTTTACTGCCAGTTGAAAACCATCCATCGCATCATAATGCTCCAGCTTTCTGAGGGGAGCGGAATATCTGTTTATATTATAATTCAACATTTTGTCTCGCTTTAATATACTAACGCAACGCGCGCGCAAATATTGTGCCAGTACTCAAAAAAACAAAAAATGCAGTCAGTGTCGCCCAAAAACACTAATTTTGCGGCAGAAAAGACGCACTCCGTCACTGACGGCCTGCAAAGGTAATGATTAACGTTAAGATATCCTAATGAAATTATGAAAGCGTATGTATTTCCCGGCCAAGGTGCCCAGTTTCCCGGAATGGGAAAAGACCTTTACGAGCAGAATGACCTCGTAAGAAAGCTCTTTGACGAGGCCGATTCAATCCTCGGATTCAAGATTACCGACATCATGTTCAACGGTACTGAAGAGGACCTCCGCCGTACCGACATCACCCAGCCTGCCGTTTTCATACACTCTGTAGCTGTGGCCAAGTCACTCGACGGTTTCCGTCCCGACATGGTTGCCGGACACTCGCTCGGAGAGTTTTCCGCGCTTGTCGCCTCTGGTGCGCTTTCTTTCGAAAGCGGTCTGAGACTTGTGGCACAACGTGCCGGTGCCATGCAGAAAGCCTGCGAGAAGATTCCGGGCACCATGGCAGCTATCATCGGACTGGCCGATGAAAAGATTGAGGAGATATGCGCACAGTTGAACGAAAAGGGCCTGGTAGTGGTCCCGGCCAACTACAACAGTCCCGGACAGGTGGTTATTTCCGGCTCCAAGGAGGCTATCTCTGCAGCATGCCCTCTCATGCAGGAAGCCGGTGCCAAGCGCGCCCTCCCGCTTACCGTAGGCGGTGCTTTCCACTCACCCCTCATGACTCCGGCAAAGGATGAACTGGAGAAAGCCATCAGCGAGACCGTTTTCAACAAGCCGGTCTGTCCCATCTACCAGAATGTCGATGCCATGCCACACACCGATCCCGAAGAGATACGCCGGAATCTTGTGACCCAGCTCAACTCTCCGGTCCGCTGGACACAGAGTGTCCTGAACATGATTGCCGACGGGGCGACAGAGTTCACGGAGTGCGGCCCGGGCACAGTCCTCACCAACCTCATCAAAAGAATCCAGAAATAAGAAAACTTTTCATTAGTGACGGTCATATCTCCCTGATTTGGCCGTCCTTTTTTTACGGAAGCAAATATGGGCAAAAAGGTTATCTATCAGATTTTCACCAGAGTATGCTGTAACAGCACAAACAGGAACGTGCCTTTCGGCTCCATAACGGAAAACGGATGCGGCAAGATGAACAGCTATACTCCCACCGTTCTCAAGGAGCTCAAGTCGATGGGTATAACCCATATCTGGTTCACTGGGCTTATCGCCCATGCGTCGCGAACCGGTTACAGCGAATCAGGCATCCCGGAATCCCATCGCTCCACAGTTAAGGGTGAGGCCGGTTCACCATACGCCATACGCGACTATTACGACATCGATCCCGATCTGGCCGAATCAGTCCCGGACAGGATGCAGGAGTTCAAGGGACTGGTCCGAAGAGTCCATGAAGCCGGAATGAAATTCATAATGGATTTCGTGCCCAATCACGTGGCCCGTGAATACCGTTCGGTTTCGCGTCCGGGAGGGGTTGCCGACCTTGGGGAAACCGATGATTCCAGCCTTGCCTTCAGTCCCGGAAATAATTACTATTACATCACAGGACAACCGCTCTCGGGAGAGATTGACTGGGGTGATTATTCCGAGTTTCCAGCCAAGGCGACAGGCAATGACAGATTTTCATCAACACCTTCAAAATCAGATTGGTACGAAACAGTAAAACTGAATTACGGAGTCGATTACCAAGGAGGTGGGACAACCTTCTTCGACCCTATTCCGGACACCTGGCTCAAGATGCGCGACATACTGCTTTTCTGGGCATCCGGAGACATAGATGCATTTCGTTGTGATATGGCCGAGATGGTGCCTGTTGAATTCTGGCATTGGGCCATCCGCTCCGTCAAGGAAAGACACCCCGCAATCGAATTCATAGCCGAAATCTACAACCCCGGTTCCTACTCCCGATACATCAACTTCGGTGGATTCGACTATATATATGATAAGGTGGGACTTTACGATACGCTTAGGGCAGTCACCACCGGTTACCAACCGGCCACGGAAATCACACGCTGCTGGCAGAAAAACGGTGAAAACGGGAAGCACATGCTTCACTTCATGGAAAACCATGACGAACAGCGCATCGCATCGGACTTCTTTGCCGGAAACGCCCTGAAGGGACGTGCTCCCATGATTGTTTCTGCACTCATGGACAGCTGCCCCGTGATGGTATATGCCGGTCAGGAAATAGGAGAGCCTGGAATGGACAGCGAGGGGTTCAGCGGACTGGACGGAAGAACCACCATATTCGATTATTGGGCACCGGACAAGCTTCGGCGTCTCTACAATGACGGCCAATGGAATGACCAGTTGCTGACGAAAGATGAGATTGAACTAAGACGTTTCTACACTTCTCTTTTGAAAATATGCACATCCGAAAAATCCATATCCGATGGCAGATTCTTTGACCTGATGTACGTAAACCCTTATTCAGAAGACTTCAACCCGCATCAGGAATACGCCTTTCTGCGCAGTGACGGCAAGTGTTCCCTGCTCGTTGTCGTGAACTTCGGCGACAAACCGCTCCGTTCGGCCGTCGTTATCCCTAAGCATGCATTCGATTACATGGTACTCAGGGAGAAACGGGGATGTCTTTTCACGGAACTCCTTACCGGACAGAAGATGAAGGCCGACCTTGACGCCGACCTTCCCATAAGATTCAATATCCCGGCTCTGTCGGGCGTGATCTTCAAGTGGACTATCTGACAAGGTATTTCCTTCCGTTGCGTATTACGATTCCGCCGGGCAGCCAGTAATCGGCGTATGAAGGTCTGCTGTCAGTTTCCCTTATGGATTCCACACCTGCCACATAGCCGTTCTTGCCGTAGTAGCCGGTTATGATGGCATCTTTCAGTCCCGGCTGACTCCACTCAGGCACGCTGCGGGACTCCTTGTCGGAGAGCCCCATCCAATAGAACGTCGCTATCTTTTTCTTCTTGGCCTGCGCTACGAAATATTTACAGTAATCCATGAACTGCTCATATCTGGGATCAGTCTGCACATCCATCTCATCACTGTCGAGCGTACCCCATTCACCTATTATCACAGGGATACCCATGCCCCATATGAATCTCTCACGGTATTCATTCAGCATATCATTGGCTTTAGTCTTGGCCGAGCCCAAATTATCCAGATAAATATAATAGTGCAACTCCAATATCAGATGATTGTGATCCGGGTCATCGGGGTCATCAGGTAACTTGAAGCGGGTGAACGGTTCCGTCGAATGTTCGCCACCTCCGGAACAACTGCTTGCTGCATAATCGTTTATAATCAGATTACGGCTCCTGTTGTTTCCACCGGTCGCGCGTACGGCATTCACAAATGACTGGGCGTATCCGTTCACTGCGTCATAAGCGGATTCCGCCACTTTCGCGTCGTATCCTCCATCAAGTTTAGAAGAAGGATAGTTCCATGAGCCGTATCTGTCAAGTATCTCGTTGTAGGACTCGAACAGGAGCAGACTGTCATAGTCACGGAACTCCTCGGCTATCTGTGTCCAAAGGGACTCATACCGTGCTTTTGTGGCTTCATAGTCTCTCTTGTCGGCAACGACCCAAGCCGTAGAATGACTGCCGGTATCATGATGCACATTCACAATACAGTACATTCCTTGGCTGACGACATAATCCACCACTTCGTGTACACGCTTCATCCATGCTGCATCCACCTTGTCACCTATCGGGTTCTTTGTCTTGTTCCATATCAGGGAATTGGGATTTGTCTTGAGTCCCATGTGAGGATACCACGTGACAGGAACACGGATTGCATTGAAACCTGCCTCCTTCATCATTGCGAAAAGTTCAGGTTTTGTGACAGGCTGCCCCCATGCTGTCTCATAATCGGACGGGGTCCGGTTACGCCATCTTTCAATCCACATATTCGCAGTATCATTTGAATTGGCATCCAAAGTATTACCCAGATTCCAACCGACACGCATGTTGACAACTGCATCCGATGCTTTTTCAAACTCCCGGGCCTGCATCAATTGGATAAATAATGCTGACAGACATGCAATCAATAACAAATACCTTTTCATAACCAGACAATTTACGCAAAAATATAGCAATACACTTAGAATCTGTTTAAATATGTTCCACAAAGTTGATTATTGGCTCTTTTTCCCTCTATTTTCATAGTTTTGAAGGAATAATGGATGTTCATTTTGACTGAAAAACGTTTTCGACAAGCCAGACGAACAGAGGGTGTAAGAGATTTCACGGGACAAATCAGAACAGATTCAAAAAAGGCAGCCTTGGCAATGATGCTTCAAAATGCAAAATCCGGCCGTGACAGTCAGATTCTACATTGAAATGTGTAACTTTATCGGGTCAAAAGCAATTTGGGCCGGCCCGATTGTTTCTTAATGACGTTCAACGCTTGAAGTATGACCTGTAAAATAAAGATACTCTTTTTAATAAGCCTGACGTTTCAATCTATTTGGGGTTTTGCCCAGAAGGATACGGTTTATTTAAACTACACCCTTGACGAGATAACACTTACTGAACACCGCAACGTATCTGCCATATCCGGCACGATGGTACAGGGCATCAGGATAGATTCCAAGAAGATGGAGACTTACCCCAAACTGTTCGGCTACACTGACCCCATGCAGTATATCCAGTCCCTTCCCGGCGTAACCACAATCAACGGATGTGAAAGCGGGATGCACGTCCAGGGTGGTGAAACCTCACAAAACCTCATTACGTTATCCGATGTCCCGGTCTATAGTGTAACGCATCTGTTAGGACTCTTCTCCATCTTCAACCAGGACCATGTGCCGCAAGTCAGGTTCAGCACCTCCACTTACGCCCCTTTCCTGGCCGCTCAGCTATCTCTTGACCATGCCGACACCATCCCTGACCACATGTCCGGTGTAGGCATGCTCGGCATCATTTCGGCCCAGGGCAGCCTTAACGTACCTTTTGGCGGCAAGACTGCGCTCACCGTGTCGGCCCGACGTACATTCATGAACGCAGTATATGGTAACGTGCTTATGTATGACGACAACCCCGTCACCTTCGGGTTTACTGACCTCAACTTAACCCTGCTTCATCAGCTTGACCAACATAACAAGCTGGATATTAACATATTCTACAGCTTTGACGAAGGCAGCACCAAATACGGGAAAAACAAGATGAGCGTATCAGGATCATGGGACAATGGTTTCGCTTCATTGAGGTGGCGGCACAATTCACCTCATCTCCGTGCCTCAACATCGGCATTTGTAACCGGACGCACGCTTGAATCCACAATCTTACAGGATAACATAACCAGCAAACTGAGATCATACCTGACCCAATACAGTATCAAGACCGATGTCCAGCTCCCGCTGAGATTCCGCATTCTGGCCGATGCCTCATACTACTCCATCCTTCCACAACGTCCTGAAATGAGTCTGAACAAGCCCGAAACAGCCGTCCAGGAGACTCAGCAGGTGTTCCAGGCCAATGCCGTCATCAACCGCACTTTCCGCTCAGGCGGCCTCAGCATCACCCCCACTCTGCTCATTACCGGCTATCGTGAATATGGCCATTACAAGGACATCAATGCAGATCCCGCCCTCACTCTCGAATACGACATGTTCCGCCGCGGCAACATAACATTCGAATCAGGAGTCAAGCACCAGTATCTGACACAGACCGGCATGACCAACATAGGACTCCCGATAGAGTTCTATGTGGCATCAGGACACTACTTCAAGCCCCAGAAATCACTCTTTGCCACACTATCCTATGACCTGGAGTTCCTTAACGGCAAATATGCCTTAACGTTCCAGACTTATGGCAAACGCCTTGAGAACCAGATTGAATACACTGGTTTTTTCTATGATATCATGTCCCACCCCTACCGTCTTGAGGACAACATCCTGATTTGTTCCGGCTATAACTACGGAGTAAGTCTGATGCTCACCAAGCAAGCCGGCGGTTTTACAGGATGGTTGGGCTACTCCTACAACCAATCCCTACGTGAGGGCGATGGTATCAACTACCCCAAACTGTTTCATTCATCATTTGAGCGCAGGCATGAGTTCAACGCCGTCGTCTCTTACAAGGCCGGACGGTTTGACTTGGGCGGGATGTTCCTGCTCGCTTCAGGAATCCCTTACACGCCAGCCAAAAATCTTTACATAGTATCCAACACAGTAATAATCTATTACGACGAGTACAACTCTTCATATCTGCCGCCCATGACACGGCTTGACCTGTCAGCCACCTACAATCTCAGGAGTCACGGAAAATACAGTCACGGTATAAACCTATCCCTGTATAACGCCTGCGGGTTCCCCAACAAACTCATGGGGTACCTGAACCTTGACACTGACAAGCAGACTGTCAAATACGATTACGCTCAGTTTATAGTACCGGTAATTCCTTCGATAAGCTATTTCTGCCGATTCTGATATGATACACCGATTATACATATTATCCCTTCTCCTCATTCTGACAGGATGCACAAAGCATGAGCCAAGTCAGGATCAGCTTGTCGTGGAAGGCTGGATTGAGAACGGTGAAGCTCCCGTAGTATTCGTGACATCATCCGTCACCGACACATTCTCAGAGCAGACCCTTCAGGATTTCATCAGCCATATAGCTCTCAACTCCAAAGTCACCGTAACATATCAGGGAACTGAATACAAGCTTCAACCACATTTCACCAACAAGTATTTTCTGGGTATGTATTATACCAATCCCAATCTAAAAGGCGAGACAGGCGGCACATACCAACTCGATATCCGATGGCATGACATGCATGCCACCGGCACAACCACCATACCGGAACCAGGCATGATGGACTCAATCGTCGTTGACCGAAAAGCCGGATCCGACACACTCTGCTCCATTAAAGTCCATGTAGTCCCCACCCCGGGCAAGCATACATACTACAAGTTTTTCAGCAAGGAAACAGGCATTGACTCCACATACATTGCTTCATCGGGCAACCTCTATGACAGTGAGCTTGTCCGCCAGGATGAGATGATCGTCATAAACCGCGGAATAAGCAATCCGCTGGTTGACCAGACCCCCTATTATCACACAGGCAACACTGTCCGCATCAAGATGGCCTCAATAGGATATGACTCATACGAGTACTGGAGCAAATACAGTGAGGCACAGCTCTTCAGCCCGGTAGTCATTCTGCCCTATTCCAACAAACTGAAAGGGAATCTGGAAGGTGCCATAGGCTACTGGTTCGGCTACGGCATAACAGAGGTGACAGTAAAACAATAAACCGCGAGCTAAGTGACCAGGTCCCCCTATGGGATTTAGGGGGACAGACAAGGTACATACCCATCAAGAGCCGGGATAGCTTACTTGAAACTGTCCCAACTCTTGATGGGTATGTCATTAATGTCAACCGTGCAGAAGGCATTGATGAACGAGCTGGCCAGACGGGCGTTGGTAATCAGCGGAATATTCAGGTCAATGGCGGCACGGCGGATCTTGTAACCGTTGGTGAGCTCATGCTGAGTGAGGTCCTTAGGTATGTTCACTACCATATCTATCTCCTTGTTGTGCAGCATGTCAAGAGCCTGCGGCTGCTGTCCTTCCTCGCTGGGCCAATATACGCGGGTATTGGGTACACCGTTCTCCTCCAGGTACTTTGATGTGCCGCCTGTGGCATAGATGTTGTATCCGTTGCTGCTCAACATCCTGGCTGCATCAAGCATACTTGCTTTCTGCTTGGCTGTACCGGTAGAGAGCAGTATGTTCTTCTTGGGGATGCGGTAACCCACTGACAGCATTGACTCCAGGATGGCAAAACGCTGGTCATCACCTAAGCAGCCCACCTCACCCGTAGAAGCCATATCAACGCCAAGCACCGGATCAGCCTTCTGCAGACGGTTGAACGAGAACTGTGATGCCTTGATACCGACGTAGTCAATATCGAACAGGCTCTTCTCGGGTGCCTCTACAGGTATGCCCAGCATGATCTTGGTTGCTATCTCGATAAGGTTGATCTTGAGCACCTTGCTCACGAACGGGAATGAACGGGAAGCACGCAGGTTACACTCAATAACCTTGATATCGTTCTCACGGGCCAGATACTGGATGTTGAAAGGACCGCTTATATGCAGTTCCTTGGCAATCTGACGGCTGATGCGCTTGATACGCTTGACTGTCTCAACGTAAAGCTTCTGTGGCGGGAACTGGATGGTAGCATCACCTGAGTGTACGCCGGCAAACTCAATGTGCTCACTGATGGCGTAGGCAATTATCTCACCGTCCTTGGCAACGGCATCCATCTCAACCTCCTTGGCGTTCTCAATAAAGCGGCTAACTACAACAGGATGCTCCTTTGATACCTCGGCAGCCAGCTGCAGGAAACGCTCCAGTTCCTCCTGGTTGCTGCACACGTTCATGGCAGCACCTGAGAGCACGTATGAGGGACGTACCAGTACGGGGAATCCCACCTTATCAATGAACTTGCCTATCTCCTTCATAGAGGTAAGCTCGCTCCACTCAGGCTGGTCCACACCGATGCGGTCAAGCATGGCCGAGAATTTCTCGCGGTCCTCGGCGTTATCAATGTCCTTGGCGCTTGTACCTAAGATAGGCACGTTCATGGCGTCCAACTTCATGGCCAGGTTGTTGGGAATCTGTCCGCCGGTTGATACAATCACACCGTAGGGATCCTCCAGCTCTATGATATCCATAACCCGCTCAAAAGTGAGCTCATCAAAGAACAGACGGTCTGTAACGTCATAGTCGGTACTTACGGTCTCAGGATTGCAGTTGATAACTATGTTGCGGTAACCCTCCTTGCGGACGGTGTTCAGGGCCTGAACGCCGCACCAGTCAAACTCAACCGATGAACCTATGCGGTATGCACCGGAGCCGATAACGATGATGGACTTCTTGTCATCAAAGAACGGTATATCGTGAGCGCAACCGTTATAAGTCAT
Source organism: Bacteroidaceae bacterium (assembly GCA_017651315.1). Taxonomy (GTDB): domain Bacteria; phylum Bacteroidota; class Bacteroidia; order Bacteroidales; family Bacteroidaceae; genus Colenecus. The sequence goes on along the minus strand of JAGCDE010000002.1, from coordinate 3,461 downwards.
GTACAGGTAGTTCTCCTTGGCCTGATACTCACCGCCCAGGGTATCTATCTGCTTAACGTAGGGTACGATGCCAAGGCTCTTACGCTTGTTACGTACTGCCAGCAGGCTGGCCTGTGAACCCAGCTTCTTTTCCTCACCTGTGGCACGGGCAATCTGGAAATCGCTGAATCCCATCTTCTTGGCCTTGCGTAACATATCCTCGCCCAGAGCCTCTATGCCCTTAACCTTATGCAACTGCCTGGACAGGTCAACAATACCCTTCAGACGGTTCAGGAACCACTTGTCAATCTTGGTCAGCTCATAGATGCGGTCTATGGTGTAACCCTCGCTGAATGCCTGGCTGATAGCGAACAGACGCTTGTCGGTAGGCTCCTTGAGCGCCTTGTCCAGATCGGCAAACTTGATGCTCTTGTTCTCCACGAATCCGTGCATGCCCTGACCAATCATACGGATACCCTTCTGGATAACCTCCTCAAAGCTGCGGCCGATAGACATAACCTCACCTACGGACTTCATTGATGAGCCGATCTCACGATCCACGCCATGGAACTTGCTCAAATCCCAGCGCGGAATCTTGCATACAACATAGTCAACTGACGGCTCGAAGAAATCGGTAGTATCCTTGGTGATGGAGTTCTTAAGCTCATACAGGTTATAGCCCAGGCCCAGCTTGCAGGCTACGAATGCCAGAGGATAACCGGTAGCCTTCGATGCTAAGGCCGATGAGCGGCTCAGGCGGGCGTTAACCTCAATAACGCGGTAATCCTCGCTCTGGGGATCGAATGCAAACTGGATGTTGCACTCACCTACTATACCCACGTGGCGGGCAATGCGGATGGTCAGCTCCTCCAGTTTCTGCACCTCGTGATGGGTAAGGGTCTGTGTAGGAGCAACCACGATACTCTCGCCGGTATGTATGCCTAATGGGTCAAAGTTCTCCATCGAGCAGACTATGATTGAGTTGCCGCTCTTATCGTTCACGCACTCGAACTCAATCTCCTTCCAGCCCTTGAGGCTCTTCTCAACCAGAATCTGGGGTGAGAATGAGAATGACTTCTCGGCCAAACGGTTGAGTTCCTCCTCATTGTCGCAGAAACCCGAGCCCAGACCGCCCAGGGCATATGCGGAACGGATGATAACCGGATAACCCAGCTCACGTGCAGCTGCGCGTGCATCGTCCATAGTCTCTACAGCGTGACTCTTGATGGTCTGCACGCCTATCTCATCCAGGCGCTTAATGAAGAGGTCACGGTCCTCGGTGTCCATGATGGCCTTGACCTGGGTACCCAGCACCTTAACCTTATACTTGGCCAGAACACCGTTCTGCTCCAAAGCCACACCGCAGTTCAGAGCGGTCTGACCGCCAAAAGCCAGCAGGATCGCATCGGGACGCTCCTTGGCAATCACCTTCTCTACAAAGAACGGGGTTACGGGATAGAAATAGACTCTGTCTGCAACACCCTCGCTGGTCTGTACGGTAGCGATGTTGGGATTTATCAGGATGGTCTCTATGCCCTCCTCCTTCAGGGCCTTAAGAGCCTGTGAACCGGAGTAATCAAACTCGCCTGCCTCACCTATCTTGAGTGCGCCAGATCCAAGCAGCAGCACTTTCTTATACTTCTTCAATGCCATATCCTTAGGGTGTTAGAGTTTTGAAACAAAATCATCATAAATAAACTCAGCATCAGTGCGTACCTGATCTGACTCCGAGTGGAACATCACGCCCACCCAAGGCTTGCGGGTATTGTAGATTCCCTCTACCGATCCGTCGTTCAGGTTCTTTAGATAAACCTTCCACTGGCCTACAACCGAATCCTCACGGATGGCGTAGTTATGGTTCTGAGTGGTTATGTAGCAGCGGTCCGTACCCACCAACTGTACCGGCTGGTTCTGGGTGTGATGACCGAACTTGAGCTTATAAGTATCCATACCGCCGGCCAAGCCTAACAGCAGGCAACCCATACCTATACCCAGTATCGGGGTGTCATTCTTAGCCATGAACTTCTGCAGGGCTGTAACCACCTCACTGCAGTAACTGGGGTTACCGGGACCGTCGGATATCACCAGACCGTCCATCCTGATCTTTGAGTAGTTATAGTTCCAGGGCACACGGACTACCTTGAGGTCCTCATTGATAAGGCAGCGCACCACACCGGCCTTGACGCCGCAATCTACCAGAACCACGGTCTTGGAACCACCCTCATTGTATGTAACAGGCTCCTTGACCGATACCTCGGGCAGCATATTGGTGTATGCATACTCAGCTGGTTTCTGCTTTCCGTCAAACAGTATCTTGGCGGTCATGCTGCCGTGATTGCGGATATGCTTGGTAAGCTCACGGGTATCAACTCCCTCTATGCCTACCACCTTTTCACGCTTCATCCACTCCTCAAGTGATTCGGCAGCGTTCCAATGGCTGTAGAAATCACTCTTGTCACTTACTATCAGGGCGCGTGCCTGTGCGTGCTCGCTCTCGGCGTTGGTAGGCAGCCCGTACTCATCAGGAGTCATGGGCTGGATGCCGTAGTTACCTATGACCGGATAGGTCATTACAATGAGCTGTCCGCGTGATGCAGGCTCTGTCAGGATCTCAGGATAACCGGCCATTGCAGTATTGAATACAAGCTCGCCGCTTACTGGCTGCCCGTATCCGAATGACTCACCCTTAAAGCAGGTGCCGTCGGCCAAAATCAGTGATACTGTCATTCTCTTTATTTATTGTGTTAAACTATTCAATCACAGAGTAAAAAAAAGGAGAAACTGTAAACAACAATTCCTCCTTCTAAAAAATATTCCTCTTGGAAACATTATTTCCACCGGTCTGCTTATGCTTTAGTGGACAACCTATATTTCCTTTTTTTCTTAACATGCCGCAAAATTACGGCTTTTCCCTTAAACATGCACATCAGTATGAATAAGTTTTCAACAATCGCTCTATTAAATAATGTTATACCGGATAATTATACGGTTTGCTATTATTGTGAAGGTAGAACCTGACAGACCGGAACGCCACAACCTCCAGATAAAATGTTTAATAGAAACAACAGATTTACATATATAATGTTTAATCCACAAAACACTATAAGGTAAGATCACACCATTTTTCACAGAAATGTATTGTGTACAGAACAAATATTTGCATAATATGTTTTGTACATTAAACACTTCTGTTTATATTCGCATCCTGAAATGTAATTGAAATGAAAAAAATGGAATCACTCATTAAAAGGCACCTTAACAGAATGCAGACTGTAAACCTGGATTTCGTCAGAAATCTGATGAATGAAATAGACTGGGAAGAACGGCTGCTGATGATTAAAGGACAAAAAGGTGTTGGCAAGACCACACTAATGACGCAACGTATCCTACAGGTGTTTGGGCCCACAAACACTACAGATGTGCTGTATGTCAGTTTGGACAACATCTATTTCGGCACACACAGACTGCTGGACTTTATTGAG
>JAGCDE010000053.1 GCA_017651315.1 Bacteroidaceae bacterium | reverse complement strand
GAGTAGGTTCGGTGATACCGCGCTCTGTACCGGCCAGCTTGGCTGTGAAACCTGACAGGAAGTAGTACTTGGTCTGCTCGGGAGTCAGGATTGATACGGGAGGCAGTACGCCGAATGCATCGGCTGACAGGAAGATAACGTTCTTGGCATCGGGACCGGCGCTCTTGCCGTTCACCTTCTGGGCAATCTTCTCGATGTGGTCGATAGGATATGATACGCGGGTGTTCTCGGTAACGCTCTTGTCGGCAAAGTCAATCTTGCCGTCCTTGTCAACGGTTACGTTCTCAAGCAGGGCGTTGCGGCGGATAGCGTTGTAGATATCGGGCTCTGAATCCTTGTCCAGGTTGATAACCTTGGCGTAGCAGCCGCCCTCCAGGTTGAACACGCCCTCGTCGTCCCATCCGTGCTCGTCATCACCTATGAGCAGGCGCTTGGGGTCGGTGGAAAGGGTGGTCTTGCCTGTACCTGACAGACCGAAGAATATGGCGGTGTTCTTACCCTCCATGTCGGTGTTGGCAGAGCAGTGCATTGAAGCGATACCCTGCAGAGGCAGGTAGTAGTTCTGCATTGAGAACATACCCTTCTTCATCTCACCGCCGTACCATGTGTTGATGATAACCTGCTCGCGGCTTGTGGTGTTGAAGGCAACGCAGGTCTCTGAGTTCAGACCCAGCTCCTTGTAGTTCTCAACCTTAGCCTTGCTGGCGTTATAGATAACAAAGTTAGGCTCAAATTTCTCAAGTTCCTCGGCTGTGGGCTGGATGAACATGTTCTTTACGAAGTGTGCCTGCCATGCAACCTCAACGATGAAGCGGACAGCCAGGCGGGTAGCCTCATTGGCGCCGCAGAAAGCGTCAACTACATAAAGGTTCTTGTTTGAGAGCTCCTTGATGGCAATCTCCTTAACCTTTGCCCATACATCCTCTGACATGGGGTGGTTGTCGTTCTTGTACTCATCGGTTGTCCACCATACCTTGTTCTCGCTCTGAGCATCCTTTACTATGTACTTGTCCTTAGGTGAACGGCCAGTGTAGATACCGGTCATTACGTTAACTGCATTGAGCTCGGTGTTTACGCCCTTGTCGAAACCCTCGAGTCCGGCTTTTGTCTCCTCTTTGAACAGCTCCTCATAGGAAGGATTGTGTGCAATCACGGTTGAACCGTTGATTCCGTACACGCTTAAATCGATTTTTGCCATTGTTTTTTTATCAGTTTGATTAAACACTTTCTTTCGTTTCGTAATGTAACAGGGCGGATTTTGGTATCCGCCTTGTTAACCGCCTGCAAAGATACTCTTTTTAGGCTTGCGTTTTTTTCCTGAAACGTTATTTCGTGTTATCTGTCCGATTTTTTAATATTTAATAACACAAGCTCCCTGACGGTCACCGTTCTCACTTCTTGTCACGTACCGGCAGGATGGGATATGCGTAGTTTATGCCGTAACCGTAGGGGGCCAGTTCCCTTTTACCTCCGTTGATTATGTCATAGAGTTCAGGTTCGTAAACCCATGCACCGTTGGTCTCATAATACAACGGCCCTATGGGAGTTCCGGTTTCAGGGTTACATAAAATGTCGCCACTCCACATGTCCACGTACGTGAAGCTGCTGCTTCTGGTTAAGCTATAGCCGCTTCCGTCGGTTTTCGTTTGAAAATAGCCGTATTCGCATGTGGGCAGCTTGATAACCTTGCCGTTTCGCTGGATTGTCATCATGTTGTTCTCACTGATATGGATATTGTTGAGATTATACTCCCTTCCGTCCATGATGATGGTTCCTGATATTGTCTCCGCATTGGGGTCAATCTCCACTCCGATGGAGCAGTTGGCGAGGAGTTCCTCAATTTCAGCCCTTGTGGGTATGCGCCAGCCTTCGCCGAGCAGGTATGTGGCCGCGTCATATTGGGTTCCGCTTATGCTGAACTGGTTGTTTCCGGCAACTACGACATTATCATAATAGACGGTGTTCTGTAATCCGTTATCGGTCTTAATGACAGGACTGCTGCTTGTGGCGGGGTTGACATCGCCCCAGAAATAGATGTTGCCGCGGGTGCCGGGCTGCTCGGCACCGAGGAACATTGTGGACCATTCCACACTCAGTCCCAGGTCGATGGCCATCTCGTCAGTGCTCTTACAGCGGAATGCCATGTCGTTTCCATACACGACATCTTCATGCCCGAGCGGCTGGATGAATATCCTGTAGTGATATTGTCTGGAAGGAAGTAACGACTTGAGTTCGTAGGATATACGGTTGTCGCCGGATTTCTCTATCTCTATCAGTTTGCTGTTCTCCACGGTGGGATTCTCCTCCTCGGACACCACGAATCCCAGGCGGCATGACTTGGCATCGGCGGGATCCAGACCCTTTATGACACCGTTCAGCGTCACGCTGTAAAAGCCTGTTCCCGAAACCTCCTCCGTCTTAGCCTCGACATTGAAAGAGGTGGTTTTAAAGGTGAATACGGGACTTATCAGGCGTTTCTTGCCTGTTGCAGGCTTGAAATATACACATGCGCTGTAGGAGGTGTTCTGGTCCAGCCCTTCCAGGACTGTCGATATGGTTCCGTCATTGCTCTTCTTGGTCTTTCCGCCCATCTTGACGGAATTGTCCTTCAGCGCCCCCGTGCTTCGCCACTCCTCGAAAAGGTCGGCTGCATCCTTGTTCTCAGGGCAGTAGATCAGACCTATCTGCCCCTGGACAAGATCCGCCTGCTGGATTCCATCTACTTTGCCTTCCACCGTTACGGTAAGGACTGTGGGCGTGATTCTGGCAGTGGTGATACTGCGGCCGTCAGGATCGACGTAGCCTTCGTTTCCTCCGTTTCCTCCATTCTCTTCTCCTTTGTCGCAGGCTGCAAACGCAAGCATGGTAAAGCCTGCAATAAGTAATGCAATTTTCTTCATTTTGTTGTTTTGTTTTGGATTATAATATTGTGAGTCATTTCCATTTGTAGTTGTTCCTCCACAGTCCGGGCAGGAAATGGTAGTATAGCAGATGACGCCATGTAACCAGGTCATGGGCACCGGGAGCGTCATCATCGTATTCATGCTTCACGCCAAGCTCGGTGAGCTGGTTGTGCAGAGTTGTGTGACGGCCCATCATGCCGGTCTCATACTTGCCGCCGCCCACGAACAGATAGTCTATCCTGTCGTTGACACCGGGCTCTTTTATGGCAGGTGTCTCTTCCAGTCCTATGGCGGAGCTGAGCAGTCCTGCTGAACCGAACACGTCCAGGTTCCTCAGCATCACGTACTGTGTCATGCGTCCGCCCATGGAGAGACCGCTCAGAGCGCGTGCGTGCTTATCCTTAATGCAGCTGTAGTGTGACTCCACGAACGGGATGATGTTCTCTATCAGATCCTTCTCAATCATGGGGAAAGCCAGCTCCGTGTGCTGCGGATGGCTGCGTGTCACCATCTGGTCATTGGGGAAGCATACTATCATCTCCCTGGCCTTGCCCTCGGCTATGACGTTGTCCAGTATCCAGTTGGCGCGTCCGTGCATAATCCAGGTCTCGGTCAGGTCACCCGAACCTCCCATCAGGTAGAGTACGGGGTATTTCTTCTTGGGGTCATAGTTCGCCGGGGTATATACTATCATGTCCCTCAGTCCGTTTGTCACATTAGAATAGTAGTAATGTGTGGTCCATGAGCCATGCGGCACGTCCGGCTTCGGATCGTACCAGGCGGGTTCGTCGCCGTGCACGAACAGCATACTGAAGGAGGGCATGGCGGCATGGCCGGTGAACTGGTTGCTTGGATCTATGTTCTGTACTCCGTCGATGACGATATAATATAGGTATATCTCCGGATCCAACGGGCCGATGGTCAGTTCCCACACGCCGTTCTCTCCCTTGGTGAAATTGGGACGCTGGCGGTTCTGGCCTACGAACATGGAGCCGGTCAGCTGTACCGTCTGTGCATTTGGGGCCACTACACGGAAAGTCACCGTGTGGTCATCATGCACCTCGGGTGACAGTACCCGCGCGTTATAGGGAAGTATGTGCTCAGGTTCGGTGCGCTGGGGATCATACTGTATGTTCACTCTGGACTGCTGCGCCATGAGTGGCAGGGCTGCCGACATGAGGGCAGCAAAGAAAAGTGAGCGTTTCATATTCTTCAAAACAGTTATTTAAAGAGTTCCTTGACGGTGAGTTCCAGATAGTCACGGCAGTTCATCCAGGTATGGCCGCCGTGCGGATTGTAGAATGAATACTTGAAGACATTCTTTCCGGCGGTGGAGTTGAAAGTGAAGCTGTCCATGAATTCAGCTATAGGACTGAACTTTTCCATCTTAGGACTATTGTCAATCACATACTTGTTCAGACCCTGTGATGCCTGAATAAGGAAGTCATCCTTGCCTGTGCCCAGGAAGAAAAACTTGATTTTTGTCTGTAGTTCGGCCAATGGCTTGTATGTGCCGTTCTGGAAGTTTGTCTCATACTCGTTGCCGAAGATGGCGGGAGCGTAAGCTGCCACGTAGTGGAACTTGTCAGGATTGCCGAATCCTGCTGCCAGTGTCTGACGGCCTCCAAGTGAGAAACCGGCTATGGCGCGATGGTCGGCATCGGCAATTACATTGTAGTTCTTCTCTATGAACGGCATCACCTCCTCCACGAACTCCTTTGTGGTGAGCTGCACATCCATTGAGTTGTAGGCCTGAGCCTTGCCCTGAAGTATCATTTCGGGATAGGGGTTGGCGTATGGCATTACCACAATCATCCGTTTGGCCTCACCCTTGGCAATCATGTTGTCCAGAATGTTATTCATCTGCCCCACCTTGAACCAGGTCTCGTAGGTGTCGGTCATACCGTGTATGAGGTACAGGACCGGCAGTTTCTCGCTGCCTGCGGGATCATATCCTGCGGGGGTATAGACGCACATGGGACGCTCTATGCCGCAGGCCTTGGAATAGTAGTAGCGGTATGACACCTTGCCGTGCGGGACATCCTGGATATCCTGGACCGAAGGAGCCTCGCCGCGTACATCCACAAGGCTGTTCTTGAACCCCTCGTTGGGGAATATATGCATGTTGTTGGGGTCGGCCACCTGCGTGCCGTCTATCTGGAAGCAGTACGGGTAGATGTCCGGGACATCGGGCTTTACTGTTATCGACCATACTCCGCGCTCGTCCTTCACCATCTCCTTTGTGCCGCTGAACATCTGGCACTCGAGCAGCACCTTCTCTGCGTTCGGGGCCTGGCAGCGGAATGTCACGGTGCCGTCGGCATTGTACTCGGGTGACTTCACACCCTGCGGGAAGAGGCTCGACATGAGTGAACCTGTCAGACGTGACGGTTCCGCGCCGCCGAGCTTCTCAAGGCGGACCTTCTCGGCCTCCTCCAAGCTCATGCTCTCCTTCACGGCCGCATCAATCACCTTCTGGTCCTGGAAGAGCAGGCGGAATGACTTGTCCAGCCAGTAGCGGGCGTTCATCCAGGTGTGTCCGAACTTGTCATGAGTGAACACCTTCACGTTCTTTATTCCGTGCTTGTCCAGCATCTGCATCAGGTCCTTGGAATTACCGTACAGGAAGTCATCGGTACCTATTCCCGACCAGAACAGGTGTACCTTCCTGTTGAATGCGTCGGCATCCTCGAACATCCTGTCATTCACCTGGGTGAAGGAGCTGTATGAGCAGAGGTACGAGAACTTGTCCAGATTGTTGAGTCCTATGGAGAGGCCCTGGTTGCCGCCGCGAGAGAAACCGCCTATCCCGCGATGGTCGGCATCGTTTATGGTGCGGTAGTTCTTCTCAATGAAGGGCATGAGAACTTCTGTGAAATCCTGGTTGAAGTTATAGCCTCCGCCCATGCCGAATCCGCCCATGCCACCGCCGAATCCTCCCATTCCGCCACCCTGGCGCTGGGGCTCACGCTCGGTCTTGAGCAGTGTCGGGTTTCCGTAGGGGAGCACCAGAATCATCTCCTTGGCCTTGCCCTCGGCAATCAGGTTGTCCAGGATGAGGTTCATCTTTCCCACCTTGAAATAGACCTCCTCAGTATCGGTGGTGCCGCTTATGAGGTACATGACCGGATATTTCCTGTTCCTGTTCTCGGCCTTGTCGTAGAAGGGCGGGGTATATACTATCACCGGAATGAACATGTTCAGGCCGGGTGACCAGTAGTTCAGGTAATCCACGCTGCCGTGCGGGACATCCTTGAGAGCCTGTACCAGACTGCCGTCACCGCGCATGTCAAGCAGGCTGTTCTTGAAAGTCTCGTTGGGGAACCATTCGGCGCACTGCGGGTCCATAACGCTGATTCCATCCACTTCATAGTGGTAGGGGTATATATCAGGGACAGCAGGTCCCACCTTTATGGTCCATGTCCCGTTGGCCCCCTTGGTCATTGTCTGGGTACCGCTGAACTGGGTCCAGAGCTTAACCTCCTTAGCATTGCGGTTCTGATAGTTGAAAGTCACTGTGCCGTCGGGGTTGACGACCGTTGCAGGTGCCTGCTGCATTCCGCCCGGCTGGGCGAACAGTGCGCTGACACTGATTGAAGCCATAAGCATCAATGCTCCACTTTTTCTGAAAAACAGGTTCATTGCAGATATGTCAATAATAGGTTTTGGATTCTCACGGGACGAATTTACCTATTTAAATAATTGAAACGCGGTTTTTGCCGCCTAATAGTGGATTCGGTAAAGAATTATTAACAAAACAGTGATAAATAAACGCTTCTCATGCATTTTTGAAATAAACCGGAGAATCTGTCCTGATTTGTTCCGCGAAACAAAACAGAACAGATTCTGAATATTTCCGTACCGGATGTTGGAACGTGTATTAAATAAAAAGCGTACCTTTGAGAGGTATGATTACGGGGCACCCGTGAAACCTTCATGGTGAGTGGAACGTCATTATTACAAAACATATATGGAAGTTATTGATTTTAACAAAAGTAACAGTATTCTCAACCAGTTCATAGCCGAATTGCGTGACGTGAACGTGCAGAATGACCAGATGAGGTTCCGCCGGAATCTGGAGAGAGTGGGTGAGATTATGGCCCTTGAGGTGAGCAAGAAACTTAATTACGTGACCAAGGAGATACAGACCCCGCTCGGGATCTCCACCATCAATGTTCCCGAGGAGGACATTGTGCTGGCCACAGTATTCCGTGCCGGACTGCCCTTCCATCAGGGTTTCCACAACTATTTCGACCATTGCCAGAATGCTTTCGTGTCGGCTTACCGCAAGTATCTTGACGAGGTGAATTTCGATATCCATATAGAGTATCTCGCCTCACCCAAGCTGGACGGCAAGACACTCATTCTGGTGGACCCCATGCTTGCCACAGGAAGCAGCATGTACCTGGCCTACCGGGCTCTCCTGCTCAAGGGAACCCCTGCCCGTGTCCACCTGGCCGCGGTCATAGCCGCCCAGCAGGGTGTTGACTATGTGACCAAGATGTTCCCCCAGGACACCACAACCCTGTGGTGTGCCGCCATAGACCCCGAACTGAACCGCCACGCCTACATAGTTCCCGGCCTTGGTGATGCCGGTGACCTTTGCTTCGGGGAGAAGTGATTGAAGGTTGTGGTTTCAGGTAGGAGGAGAGTTCTTTCCTGCCTGTCATTTAATTGCATTATATTTACAGAGGGAGTCTGTCAGTCATTCTGACGACTCTCTTTTTTTAAATTTAAAAACCTGTATGTAATGAATAAGGCTCTTATTACCATGAATAAAGATAAGACGGCTTCAGTTCTTTTGGGTCTGATGTGCTTCATTGTCGTTATCTCCATATTCTGTATCCCCGGAGACTATTCGTATCCGCTTGCAGCGGTTGTCGTGACGGCTCTGTCCGGCGGATTGGCCGCAGTGTGTCTTTCGTTCAGAAGTCCGCGTGGTGACGGATTTGCTTTTGTCAGTATTATTTCTTTTTTGCTCGTCCTTTCACTGTGCATTGTTCATTTCAGGACAGGAGGGCCGGAATCGGACTTGAGGTTCCTGCATATCATTCTGATGGCGGTAATGTACATCGGTTTCAGGGGAGTATGGACTTGTTGTGGAAAACAGGGAGACAGAGTTCTTCCTGTAGTGCTGGCTATGACGGTGATTGTGGAATCGGTCTATGCTACGGTCCAGGTCTTTTCACGCTCACCGCTCGCTGAATGGGAATACATCTGCAGAGGATTCTTCCCTAATCCCGGTCCTTTGGGGGGATATATAGCTGCAGTATGTGTCACAGTCGCTGCGTTTCTCCCGTTGAAAAGGAGAAAAACAGGCAGGATAGTCTTATCTGTCTGTCTGATTGCAGGGATTTCTCTACTTCCGGTCACCAGGAGCAGGAGTGCCATGCTTTCGGTTGTTGCCTGTCTTTTATTATGGCTTGCTTTGAACCGCAGGTTCCGTGGCTTTATTTACGCCTTTCTTAAAAGGAAACCATTTTTTGCTTCAATCATGTCGCTTTCTCTGTCCATTCTCCTGATTACGGCAGCTGTTGGGATGTACAGGATGAAAAGGGCATCGGCCGACGGAAGAGCATTTATGAACCGCATGAGTGTCCTGGCCATGAAAGAGAATGGATTCAGGGGCAGCGGACTCGGAAGCTATCCGCGTGCCTACGCATCGGCGCAGTCCGGATATTTTTCAGAAGAGGGTGGTTATACGGAGAAGGAGCGTCTTGGAGCCGACTGCCCACAGAAGGGATTCAATGAGTTCCTTGAACTCGGTGTGGAGGCAGGTTTTCTGCCTATGGCCCTGTTTATAATATTGGTGACGTTCTCCACTTACCGGCTCTTGAGAGAGGATTCCCCATGGGGGTATTGCCTGTTGGCCCTTTCTGTTTTTTCCATGTTTTCCTACCCGCTGGTTTTCGTCCGTTTCAGGGTGCTGTATGCCATTGCCGTGTCAAGGGCATCCGTGAAGGGTGGAAGCGGAGGTACAGGAGGTTTAAGGGTGTCTTTTCCTATAACTGCTGTCTGCCTGTCGCTCCTTGTCTGCCAAGCAGTTATGATTCCGGATATGCTGCGACATTGCAAGGCGGCAGGTGAATGGCGTGCTACAAGAAGCTGGTATGAAAACGGAATGTACCTTACTATCCTGGACAATTGGTCGGGTCTTTATCCCCTGATGAAGCATAATGCTGATTTCCTGACAGAGTATGGAACATCCCTTACCCGTTCGGGACTATATGACGAGAGTGATTCTGTGATGTGTGACCTGCAGAGAGTCTGTTCGGATCCGCTTCCGTTCAATATCATGGCTGAGAACAGCCGCCGGCGGGCCGATTATATTAGTGCCGTCCGATGGAGCAGAAAAGCATTCAGCATTGTACCCAACAGGATAGGACCGCTGGGATCCATTGCAATGACCTATTTTGAGGCGGGAGATACTGTACGGTTGCGGCAGATCAGGGATACAATCGAAAGTTTTGTTCCCAAGATTGAGTCAGTCAGGACAGAAGCTGTAAGAGAAGAGGTCCGTAAACTCGGTTTTTGAACATTTTTATAGGAAAACTGACAGAAAACCAATCCTTTTAGGATTATCGGAACACTAAATTTGCCAAGCGGACAGAGGGGTCAGGTGCGTTTGCCTTGGCACCTCTGTTTATGTACGTACATAGCAATCAAAACACAAATTTGTCTAACAATCAAAAACACAAGAACTATGAAACCATTTCTAAAGAAGACAATGTTGATAGCCCTCTTTTCGGCAGCGGCTGTCAACGCGGCAGTGATAACCACGATTGAGTCCGGCAAGCGCAAGGAGATTTTAGCGTCCGATGTAGCTGGCCAGGCTGGTGACCTTGATTATCTGATTGACCCGATTTCTGGAACGAAGACAATCGTGGAATGGGTGATTTCCCTGTTCAAGAACAACAACGGCCCGCTTGACTCCAATCAGCAGACGGAAAAGTGCAATACTTTTGAATTCAGGGCACAGGTACAGCAGAAAGGCTATACGACGAAACAGCTGGCTGGGGCATTTGATGCATACTATAAGAATGAGGACTCAACTTCCGGAGGTAACGTGAACGGTTCAGGAAGCTCCAACAGTAACTACGACAACAATGCAAGTTCCAGTATCAGCACTTCGGACTTTGATCTCGGTGAGCACCGTTTCAGGGTCTGCTTAGCGAGGAATCAAGGGCATTGCAAACCTGTAAACGATACTGAGGATTGCAGCGCTCGCCTTGAAAGAATCATGAAAATACTAAAGAAAATGTACAAATGAAGAGCGGAGTGATGATACGGTTATCCGCTATCCTGATTTCAACAGCCATGGCAGCTTCGTGCAGCCATGGCGTTGGAAATCTGGATTACGGAAGGTTCAGGCCTGACATCTCTGAAACCGACACAGTGGTGGTTGATTTCCGGGAGGAGGGGATGCTCATGCTTGATGACGTGGTTGAAAGCGTGTCCTACATCAGACTGGAGACGGATCCCGGCTGTCCGATAGGAAGGGTTGACAGGGTTTTCTTTGCCGACTCCACCATAGTGATCGTCGATTTTCGGATTGCAAGTGCCATCTATCTGTTCGATTATGAGGGTCATTTCATCAAACAGGTTTCCAAACCGGGTAACGGCCCGCACGAATACCTGAACCTGAATTATGTGGCAATGACCGCTGATAAGAAACATGTGGTGATTCAGGACAGGATGAAGCGGCGTTTCCTGTGGTTTGACATGGATGGTAACTATGTAAGGACTACCGGTCTTGCCAAGAATGGCGGCAATGTGGAGTATGTGTCATCCAACTGCCTGGTACATGACGCTGAGGGTATTGGAGGAATAGTGATTCCCAATGACAATTCTTCGTTTGTAGTGACCGATTCGGCTTTGAATATCAGATATTCTTTCGGGGAACAGATATTCTCCATGAAGTTCAATACTACATTGGAATATAACCTTTACCGTTGTGGTGACAGAATCCTGGGCCGAAGGGTGCTTGATGGCAATATATATGAGTTCAGGGAGGACGGGGTGCATATTCCCTACCATTTCAGGCTGCTTCCGGATGACTACTCCCAATACAGTTATGAGGATGTTGATTCCTATTTTGAGGATATAAACAACCATGTGGTACTTGACCAGCTATTCATTGAAATGGACAATCACTCCTATTTCACTCTTCTGCAGGGAAAGAAACAGCCTTATCTCTACAATCACAAGACCAGAAGAGTGGCAGGATTATCCACTACATTCAATGATCCCATGCTGGCGTTCTTCTGGTGGCCGTTCACAACCTGTGGTGGGGACTGTCTGGTCTCAGTGGCAGAACCTTATGCCATTATCGGATACAAGTCTGTCCGTGAGCAGGTCGCTCCGCTTCCGGAGAGATTCATCGAGTTGACCGATGCAATCTCCATCGATGACAACCCCATACTTTTCTTCTATAAACTTAAAGTGTTGTAGGCAGTGTTATGACAAAGTTTTTCAAGATTCTGGCCGTAGCGGTTCTGGTCCTCAGCAACATATACCTGATAGCGGCTCTCATGTGGCAGAGATTCATATCGGAGGGGGAGGAGTCGGAAGGTTTCATACAGGAAAAATACATGGCTACATACAATGCCATGGACTTTCTGCTGTTGAACGGAGGGCTGCCGATTGATTCGTCGGCGGTTGCCGGATTGGAACCGGGGTCCCCTTTTTCACCTGCAAATTTCTTCACCGGTAAGGATGACAGGTGTATTGTATGCCGTATCAGCCAGTACGACTGCGAGTCATGTACTGACTATGCATTGGAAAAGATAGTACAGAAAACACGCAAGTGGGGGATGAAGCTGATAGTGTTGGCAGATTACCGTAATCCCAGGGAGGTCGGGCTTTTCCGCAGCCGGCATAGCGGAGCGGACCAAATAGACTATTACATGATGGGACGAGCCGACCTGCCGATAGAGGAGGTGGGCATGCCCTATTACTTTGTACTCGATTCGCAGATGAAGGTAAACGATGTTTTTGTTCCGGTGGAATTGCTGCCGGACCTGACTAACCGGTATTTCGCCAAGCTTGAAAGGAAATACAGTCAGACCCGATGATGACACCTAAGGACAGGGGCTCAAGGCGGACGGTATCATCTTTCACGGTGATACTGGTCTCTGTGACGCTTTCTGTTTTCGGCATACTCATGATTCCGGGACTGACCGTAACCTCATCGGCCGGAAGTACAGACCGTGAAATCACGGTCGTATTCATGTGGCAAGGGGCCGGGGCCGTTGCCATAGAGAGTGAAATGACATCGGTCATCGAGGGTATTCTCAATTCCGTCGAAGGAGTTGAGGAAATTAATTCTACATCGGAGAATGACATCGGAATGGTAACAGCCATCTTCAAAAGGGGAACGGATATGGAGGCCGCGAGATTCGAGACTGGTTCAAGGCTCAGACAGATCCGTTCCGTGTTGCCGCCGGACTCGTATTACGAGATCCAGGACATGGTGTCAGGACATGGTCGTCAGCTTCTGGTGAGCTATACCGTATGGTCTCAGGAACATAGGAACAGGACTGTGGATATCGTGGAAAAGAGTCTGGCAAAGCCACTTGGGAAGCTTGGATGCGTGGATATGGCGACAGTGGGCGGTTCTTCCCAAAGGGAGTTGCAGATAGAGTATGACCCCGATGCCTTGCGTTCTGCGGGTTTGTCTCCCGCCAACATAGCGGATGCTTTCAGTTCGTTCACAGGAAGTCGTGTGGCAGGGACGATACAGGAAGGAAGAAACATGATGCATGTCCGTCTTGTCGGAGGGATAGACGGGTCGAATCTTACCGGTCTGCCGCTCAGGAGTGTTGACGGCAGGGTGCTGCACCTCTCCGATTTTGCCGAAATCCGGGTGAGGGAGGCTAAGGAGCTATCCTATACCCGGATTAACGGTCAGGATTGCGTGAGCCTGTATGTATATGGTGCTGAGGGATGCAATATGGTCCGGAGCTGCAAATCCGTCAGGAATAGAATGGGAGAGCTTGTAAGACAGATTCCAGGTTCATTCACTGTGGAACTCTCATACGATGCCTCCATCGGCCTGAAACGTAACATCCGTTCCATTGTCTCCAGGGCAATAGCCTCCCTTCTCATCCTGCTTCTGTCCGTTTTCCTTATAAGCAGGGACATCAGGTATCTCTGCATAACGGCCATATCTATCGTGGTGAACATGCTGGTGTCACTCTTTTTCTACAGGCTGGCGGGAGTGGAGATAGGGCAGTTCTCCCTGATAGGAATCACAGTGTCATTGGGGATAGTCATAGATACAGTCATCGTGATGATTGACCACTACTCGCGTTGCCGTGACAGGAATGTCCTGCTGCCCATAGCGGCAGCCCTGCTTACCACGCTTTCCGCGCTGATGGTTATCTTTTTCCTGCCGCAGGACTTCCAGGCGGGGATGAAGAGTTTTGTCCAGGTTGTGTCAATCAACCTTGCTGTATCATTGGGAGTGGCCATGCTGCTTGTCCCCGCACTGGTTGACAGCACCTGCTATTACCAGAGTCAGGATTCCGTCCGTTACGGAACCAGGCGGCTGACAGTGAGAATGGGCAGGTTCTATTACGTAATGTTGGAAAGATGCCGGAGGCGCAGATGGATAATTGCCGTTTCATCGGTAATCCTGTTTGCTGTTTCTCTCCTTGGTTTTGTGCGTCACAATTATTCGCGGGGTTTCAATCAGGCCGATGACAGGAGTCTGGGTTCTATTGAGGTGGCGGCCCTGATGCCGGAGGGCAGCTCTGCGGAACAGATGAACAGGAGCTCCATGATTCTCGAGGATTGGTTGTCAGGTTGCGGAATGGTGGAGCGCTTCGAGACGAGGGTGTCCGGGAGAGCGGCCCGTTTCTCCATACTTCTCAGGGAGAAGTGGCGGGACACAAGGCTCGCTTCGGATTTCAGGGATGAGCTATGGAACAGGGTTCTCTCCATAGGAAGCGCTTCATGGACGGTCATGCCGTACAACAGGGATGATGAGCCATACAGTAACCTGCTGGAGCGGAGTGAATGGAAGAATTATATAAGACTATACGGTTATGACTATGCACAGCTTCAGAAATATGCCCGGAGTGCACTTGAAAACATGTTGTCTCATCCCAGAATATCCGATGCGGCCATTCTCTCATCGGAGTGGCAGAACAATGCGGAAAGCGAGTACCATATAGAATATGACCTGGAACTGGCAGCTATGACGGGCCTGGACTATCCCGGACATTACATGTTTCTGGCCGGGCAGACGGTTGACAGGAACATAGGTCGTATAGGCAGTGAAGAGGGGGGCACACAGGTCTGGCTCAGGTCAAAGGGACGAAGATACTATGACTTGTGGCATATCCGGAACGATGTTGTGGGCAGGAACGGTTCGGAATTTTCGCTTCGGAATGCTGGCCGGCTGATTAGACGCAAGACAGGAGGGGTGATTGAAAGACAGAACCAGGAGTATGTCCTCAGGATTGGTTACGATTTTGTGGGCAATGACCTTCAGAGACTGATGCTGCTCAGTGACATTGAGGAGAGCATTTCCCGCTCCATGCCTTTCGGTTTCAGGATTGAGGCTTTCGGAGGCGGGGCCAAAGGTGAGGCGGGAAAGAGTTCACTTTTCATCCTGATAGCGGTCAGCTTTGTGATTTATATGATATGCGCCGGAGTATTTGAGTCGTTGCTTTTGCCGTTGTGTGTCATTATGCTGATACCTGTAGGTTTCATCGGCATTTTCTGCCTGTTCCCGCTGTGCGGACTCTATATGGGAAAAGGTTGTATAGCAGCTATGGTTATGATGTCAGGACTGGTAGTGAACTCTTCAATCTATATAATGTGTGAGATGAACAGTCTCAAGTCTTTCCGTTACCGTTCCGTGTCAAGCCTCTATCTGAAGGCTTTCCACAGAAAGATAATCCCTACTCTGCTTACCATCCTATCGACAGTACTTGGGCTGTTGCCATTTATCTGGGACGGCAAGGGGGATCTGTTCTGGCTGACTTTTGCCGTCGGTGTCATTGCCGGATTGCTGTTTTCAATTCCCGGTCTCCTTTTCCTGTTTCCTCTTTTTATCCCTTTACGTCATCATCGGACATGATGATCTGTCCAACAGCGTATTCTGACAAACCAAGCGTCCGGTAAAATGGGCCGTTCCGCGGTTTTCCCGAACGTTACGATACGGAATCTGTCCTACAGTGTATTCTGGCAGCCCAAGCGTCCACAGAACAGATACTGATTCTAAGTGAGCAAAAACTTGAAGGGTATAGTTCCAAAACCATCGACGCCCGTGTCGTTGTGAACGGGAGGGGCCCGCGCCGAAGGCGTGGGAGGGATAGGGCCTTCAGGCCCGTAGTTTTGGAACTATACTCTTCAATTTTTTTTGAAATGGTCCTTCCTTCGTTATTCCCGGACGCTACGACACGAAATCGGCCCCACAGCATGATCTGGCTGCCCAGGCGTCCGGTAAAAAGGCCAGAACTTCGTTTTTCCCGGACGCTACGACACGAAATCGGCCCCACAGCATGTTCTGGCAGCCCAAGCGTCCGGTAAAATGGCCAGAACTTCGTTTTTCCCGGACGCTACGACACGAAATCAGCCCTACAGCGTATTCTGGCAGCCCAAGCGTCCAAAGTATTGTTTTTTTTGTATGCTGTTTGCATATTTTGCTGCATATATACTGTATTTGTATTTATTTTGCTCGTTTTGAGGCTAAAATATATAAAAAATGGTATAACGGACGGAATAATCTTGTAATTTTGCACCGTTTTGATATGCATAATCAACAAACGCTATACAAAAAGTTATGACAGTTAAAGAATTGGATCAGGTAGTTGTCCGCTTTTCGGGAGATTCCGGTGACGGAATGCAGCTTGCCGGCAACATCTTCTCCACTGTTTCGGCTACGGTCGGAAACAGTATCAGTACTTTCCCGGATTATCCGGCCGATATCCGCGCCCCACAGGGGTCTCTCACAGGCGTATCGGGATTTCAGGTTCATATTGGAGCTGGTAAGGTCTATACTCCCGGTGACCAGTGTGATGTGCTGGTGGCTATGAACGCCGCCGCTCTCAAGACACAGCTCAAGTTTGCCAAACCCAACGCCACTATAATAATTGATACGGACGCTTTCAGGAAATCAGACCTTGAGAAGGCCGCTTTCCAGACCGATGACCCCCTTACAGAACTCGGTGTCGATCCGGACCGTGTTATTGCCTGCCCGCTTACGCAGATGGTAAAGGACGCACTCGCAGATACCGGCATGGATGCCAAGGCTGTCCTTAAGTGCCGCAATATGTTTGCTTTGGGCCTGGTGTGCTGGCTTTTCAGCCGTGACATAGAGATTGCATTCAACTACCTGCGTGACAAGTTCGCCAAGAAACCGGAGCTGGCCGAGGCCAACATCAAGGTTATCCAGGCCGGTTATGACTACGGTCACAACACTCACAGCAGTGCCATGAATGTCTATCGCATCGAGTCTAAGCAGAAGGAGCCCGGACGTTACATGGACATTACCGGCAACAAGGCCACTGCATACGGGTTCATTGCCGCTGCCGAGAAGGCCGGCCTCAAGCTCTACTTAGGATCATATCCTATCACCCCTGCCACCGATGTTCTGCACGAACTCTCCAAGCATAAGTCATTAGGTGTTACCACCGTTCAGTGTGAGGACGAGATTGCAGGCTGTTCATCGGCTGTAGGTGCTTCGTTTGCAGGTGCATTGGCCGTGACATCGACCTCGGGTCCCGGTATTTGCCTCAAGTCCGAAGCCATGAATCTGGCTGTCATCATGGAGCTGCCTTTAGTGGTTCTGGATGTTCAGCGCGGCGGTCCGGCCACTGGTCTGCCCACCAAGTCAGAGCAGACTGACCTGCTGCAGGTTCTCTTCGGCCGTAATGGTGAGAGCCCGATGCCGGTGATAGCAGCCACATCGCCTGTTGACTGTTTCGATGCCGCATACCAGGCCAGTAAGATGGCTCTGGAGCACATGACTCCCGTTGTACTGCTGACCGATGCATTTGTTGCCAACGGTTCGGCTGCATTCAAGCTGCCCAATCTGGCCGATTACCCCGCCATCAACCCGCCATACGTTCCTGAGGAGCTCAAGGGCACATGGACACCGTACATGCGTGCCGAAAACGGCACACGTTACTGGGCTGTTCCGGGCCGTGAGGGATTCACACATATATTAGGCGGTCTGGAAAAGGATAACAAGACCGGTGCCATCAGCACCAATCCCGAGAATCATGACCTGATGACACGTCTGCGTAAGCAGAAGATAGACAACATCCGGGTTCCTGACCTGGAGGTTATAGGCGATGTCGATGACGCCGAGCTGCTCATTGTAGGATTCGGCGGAACATACGGACACCTGCGTGCCGCCATGGAGGAGCTCCGTGCCCAGGGCAGGAAGGTGGCTCACGCCCACTTCAAGTTCATCAACCCGCTGCCTAAGAACGCGGCCCAGGTTCTCACCAAGTACAGGAAAGTGGTTGTTGCCGAGCAGAACATGGGTCAGCTTGCAGCATTCCTGCGTATGAAGGTTGACGGATTTGTTCCCTATCAGTTCAACCAGGTCAAGGGTCAGCCGTTCGTGGTGAACGAACTGGTTAAGGCTTTCAATGATATACTCGATAAATGAGAATCGAGCTGTTTTCAGGTATGCGTAAGACAAAAATGAGAATCGGGAACTTTTGGAGCGTCGCGGAGAGAAACGGTCTTGCCTGACGGATATCATTCAGAGAGCCATGAGAGCTTGCTGTCTTGATGACCGACGCGCGACAAAAGTCAACAACGGATTTTTTAATTGAAATAAATAAACAATGGCCAACAGCTAACAGCCGACAGCCAATAGCTGACAGCCAAAAAAATAGAATTATGGAATATACAGCACAAGATTTCAAGAAAGGGCAGCCCCGTTGGTGCCCGGGATGCGGTGACCACTTCTTCCTGGCATCGCTGCACAAGGCTATGGCTGAAATTGGAGTCGCTCCATATAACACAGCTGTAATATCAGGTATCGGCTGTTCAAGCCGTCTGCCTCACTATATGGCAACATACGGCATGAACACCATCCATGGCCGGGCAGCCGCTATCGCTACCGGTTGCAAGGTGGCCAACCCTGACCTGACCGTATGGCAGATATCCGGCGATGGTGACGGTCTGGCTATCGGAGGTAACCATTTCATACATGCTAACCGCCGTAACATCAATCTGAATATGATTCTGCTCAATAACCGTATTTATGGTTTGACCAAGGGTCAGTACTCCCCCACGTCACCCCGTGGATTCGTGAGCAAGTCAAGCCCATACGGCACAGTCGAGGATCCTTTCCGTCCGGCAGAGCTCTGTTTCGGCGCACGCGGTCATTTCTTTGCCCGCGCCGTTGCCACCGATGCTCCGGGTACGGTGGATATCCTTAAGGCTGCCTACAACCACAAGGGTGCATCGGTCTGCGAGATTCTGCAGAACTGCGTAATCTTCAACAACGGCACCCATGAGGCGGTATATAATAAGGAGGGACGTGCCAAGAACGCCATATACGTCAAGCACGGTGAGCCTCTGGTGTTCGGTGAGAACAATGAGTTCGGGCTCGTTCAGGAAGGCTTCGGCCTGAAGGTCGTCAAGATAGGCGAGAACGGCATCACCCTGAAGGATATCCTTGTACACGATGCCCACTGCCAGGACAACACCCTGCAGCTCAAGCTGGCCTTGATGGGTGACGGCGACGGATTCCCTGTAGCACTGGGTGTAATCCGCGATGTGGATGCTCCCACCTACGACGATGCCGTAACAGCACAGATTGAGGAGGTCAAAGCCGCCAAGAAGTACCACACATTCGCTGAACTTCTGGAAACCAATGACATCTGGGAAGTGAAATAGCGCTTAGGACGCTTACGTCTCTCTGCAAAAAATCCGGAATTGTTGTTCCGGATTTTTTATTATACAGTTGCGGCCATTTCTCCGGACGCTTGGTCCGGGAGAGTAAGCTTTGGTGTCGATTTCAAGAAAACCTGAAGGGTATAGTTCCAAAACTACGGGCCTGAAGGCCCTATCCCTCCCACGCCTTTGGCGCGGGCCCCTCCCGTTCACAACGACACGGGCGTCGATGGTTTTTGAACTATACCCTTCAGGTTTATGCTCACATAGAATCAGAATGCGTTTTTAGGACGCTTAGACAGCGAGAATATGCTGTAGGCCCGATTTCGTGTCGTAACGTCCGCAATAACCAGTGGAATGGCCATTTCCGTGGACGCTTGGGCTGTCAGAACACGCTGTGGGGCCGATTCTGTGTCGTAGCGTCCGGAAAAACGGCGGTTCTGGCCATTTTTTCTGTACGCTTGGTCCGGGAGAGTAAGCTTTGGTGTCGATTTCAAGAAAAACCTGAAGGGTATAGTTCCAAAACTACGGGCCTGAAGGCCCTATCCCTCCCATGCCTTCGGCGCGGGTCCCTCCCGTTCACAACGACACGGGCGTCGATGGTTTTTGAACTACACCCTTCAGGTTTTTGCTCACATAGAATCAGAATCCGTTTTTAGGACGCTTGGTTCGCGAGAACACGCTGTTGGCCTGATTTCGTGTCGTAGTGTCCGTGAAAACTGCGGTTCTGGCCATTTACCCGGACGCTTGGTCCGCGAGAATATGCTGTAGGCCCGATTTCGTGTCGTAACGTCCGCGAGAACCAGGGGAAGAGCCATTCTTTGGGATGCTTGGGTAGGGGAAGGATTCAGAATCCGAAGCCGCCCATTCCACCGCCTCCGCCTCCTCCGAAGTTGACGGATGCCTGGCTACGGCCCTCGACTGCTTGTCCCTCACGCTCGGCTGGAATCCAGTCCGGCATGACCATGATGGTGCGGAGAGCCTCCTGGTTGATGAGGTGAACATCGCTCTCGCGCGTCACTGTGGGATTCATAATTGAGCCGTCCGGGGCTATTGTGAAGGATACCGTGGCATTACCGCGGACGCGGTTGTCTTCCAAATCCTTAGGATAGTTGGTGTTGTTGCGGATGAATGATTGCATTGACATCATTCCACCGGGGAATACTGCCTGGATGGTCTGCGGACCGGGAGTACCTCCCTGAGGGTTACCGCCTCCGCCTGGGAATCCTCCACCTGGGAATCCTCCACCTGGGAATCCTCCGCCGCCGCCTGGGAATCCCCCTCCGCCGAATCCGCCGAATCCTCCGCCTCCGGAGCGGGATTTTTCAATGGTTTCGGCATCGGGCATCGCGTCTATCCTCAAGGGTACGCCTTGGCTCATAACATATTTCAATGAGTCAATGTAAGTGTTGTAATTGGGGTATTCCAGCTTGGAAGTGAGCAGGGTGCGGTACCATTTCTTGGCATCACGGAGTGCGGTGGTGTCATTGTCGGTGTGCCATTTGTAAAGATTGGCTGTGCCGAGCATGGCTTGGGCATCCAGGATAGTGGTATTCTTGTCATCGACCTTATCTATTGATTCCATATCCTCAAGGAGCTTTATGGAGCCATCTACGTAGGAATTCTCCTTGTTGTATCTTCCGTACTCCATGTAGAAACGGGCGAGACATACTAGTGCCCGCTGGTCACCTGCTCCGGCAGCCTTCTTGAGCCAGCGTGTACCGGTCCTGAAGTATGAGGCATTGTCAGGTTTCTGCGCCCAGAAGACAAAGAAATAGTAGCCAAGATTGTACTGTCCCTCCACATTATCCTGAAGGGCTGCTGTCTCAAGCAGGTTCAGTCCTATTGTGATGTTTGATTTCACGTTCTTGCCGTTCATGCACTCCACACCGAGGAGGGCCATAGATTCGGCATCGCCCTTAATCACGGCTTTCTTGTACTTGTCTATTGTCTGCTTCATGGAGCCGTTCAGGAGTTCAATCTTGTTCATCTCGTTCTTGATGGAGTCCTCATAGCTTGTCTGGGCATAGGCTGAAGGCATAATCAGCACGAATAGAGCCGCTGCGGAAAACAGTTTTCTCATAATACTTCAGGTTTTGTTTATCACAAATATCGTAATTATCGTGATAAGTTAGATTGTTTTAATTAAAAAATCCGGACTTTCGTTCATTTTCGGACGCTACGACACGAAATCAGGCCTACAGCGTATTCTGGCTGTCCAAGCGTCCGGAGAAATGGCCCTTCCGCTGGTTTTTGCGGACGTTACGACACGAAATCGGCCCTACAGCGTATTCTGGTTGTCGAAGCGTCCGGGGAAATGGCCCTTCCGCTGGTTTTTGCAGACGCTACGACATGAAATCAGGCCTACAGCGTATTCTGGCTGTCCAAGCGTCCACGAAAATGGCCAGCACTACTGTTTTTGCGGACACTACGACACAGAATCGGCCCTACAGCTGTTCTGGCTGTCCAAGCGTCCGGGGAAATGGCCATTCCATCGGTTTTTGCGGACGTTACGACACGAAATCAGGCCTACAGCGTATTCTGGCTGTCCAAGCGTCCGGGGAAATGG
>JAGCDE010000052.1 GCA_017651315.1 Bacteroidaceae bacterium | reverse complement strand
TTTCGACCCTTTTTTGAGGGCCGACAAATGCTTATGCGCTCATTACTAATGAGTTAATTTCTTAATCCTTTTGTAATGTGGCACATAAGCAAAAAATTAATTTGAAAAAAAACTCCAAAATAGTTGGATTTCAACTGGAAAATGCCGAGTTCGCCGTTCAGGTGCCGGAAAGGCTCGTAGTAGCCAGGCCGATGTTGTCTCTCCAAAACGGAGGACTGGCGGTGATAAAAAAAAATGTCCAACCCGCCAAAAAAAAGAGTTGAGGTCCACCCCGCCATGAATGGTGAAATGAAAAAAAGACCCGGATACGGGTCTTTTTTGTAGCGCCTACGGGAATCGAACCCGTATGCCAAGATTGAGAATCTTGTATCCTAACCGTTAGATGAAAGCGCCGTCGGTTATGTCTTGTCTGCCAAAAGGAGGCGGAAGCTGGGGGATTCGAACCCCCGGTACGGTTACCCGTACGGCAGTTTAGCAAACTGCTGGTTTCAGCCACTCACCCAAACTTCCTTGGGAACCGTAGGTTCGGAATCCTTTAGCGGGCACAAAGGTAATGCGTGGTTTTGAGTCTTGCAAGTTTTGGGATGATTATTTTTAAAAAAACAACAATGAACGGTATTAATCGTTATTTTTGAAAAGGAATCGAATATATACGGTCCCAAAACAGGAAGAACAGTATATGTCATTTAAGATTGAGAATACCCCTATGCCCAGGGGATGCAGGATAATCGAATTCCCCGAGGCTGTGGATGACCGAGGGACCCTGGCTTTTGCCGAAGGGGCGCATCAGATACCGTTCCAGATAGAGCGCGTGTTCTGGATATACGGCGTGCCGGACGGAAAGACACGAGGCGGACACTCGCACAGCGAGTCGGCCGAAGTGGTTGTTCCTGTAAGCGGCGGCTTTACAATGATGGTTGATGACGGGACCCGCAGTATTGAGGTGCGTATGGATTCCCCGAGGAAGGGTATCCTGATACCTCCTGGAGTGTGGTGCGATTTGCGTGACTTTGCCCTGGGTACGGTATGCGTGGTGTTTGCATCGCATCCTTATAATGCTTCAGGTTATATTAATGACTATAGCGAGTATCTGACTGAACAACTGTCGGTAGTGAGGTATGACGAGAGCCGTATGGAGGAGTGGAACGCGTTCGTCAAGGTATCCAAAAACGGGACATTCCTGTTTGACCGCGGATATATGGATTACCATAGTGACCGCTTCAAGGATTGCTCCCTGATGTTCTACAAGCATGGTAAACTGCTTGCCATGCTTCCTGCCAACTGGCTGAGTGAAGAGGGTACGGTGCAGTCGCACGGCGGCCTTACCTACGGCGGCCTGATAGTTCCTGCCGACATGATTGCCGTTGATGCCCTGGAGGTGTTCAGTTGCGCCATTGACTGGATGAAACGCGAACTTGGCGCACACAGGTGGCTCTACAAGCCAATACCATATATATACAGCACGCTTCCGGCCGAGGAGGATCTGTATGCGCTCTTCCGCAGTGGCGGAACACTGAAGGAAAGAGGCGTGTCATCGGTTATAGACTGCACAAGGAGATTGCCTATGCGGCAGTCGCGCAAGTCGGGATGCGTCAAGGCTCTCAAGGCGGGGGTTACGGTCGATGCAGGTAACATGACTGACGATCTGGAGGCCTTCTGGAATATCCTGGCTGGAATCCTGATGGAAAAGCACCACAAGAAACCTGTGCATACGGTGAAGGAACTGCAGTTGCTTCACAGCCGTTTCCCTGAGCAGATAAAGCTGTATGTGGCGCGTGAAGGCGGTAATGTCGTTGCCGGTGCCTTGATATATGATATGGGCCATGTGGTTCATACGCAGTATCTTGCCTCATCGGCCGAAGGAAAGAGAGACGGTGCCCTGGACTTGCTGCTCCACAATCTCATAACTGTTGTATATGCAGACCGTTCCTATTTTGATTTCGGGGTCTCCACCGAGAACGGAGGCGGATATCTGAATGAGGGACTTATATTCCAGAAGGAGGGGTTCGGAGCCCGTTCCGTGGTTTATGACACGTACGAAATGCTGTTTTGAGTTATGATAGAGTTCCTTCCGCTTGGCAAAGTTACCGGAAAGTATTCCGATGAGATTCACGAGGCTGTCCTGCGGGTTGTCGATAGCGGACGGTATCTCGGTGGAGGCGAGGTCAGTGCGTTTGAGACCGCGTATGCCGAATATATAGGTGTACATAACTGTGTGACCTGTGCCAATGGACTGGATGCGCTTTGGCTGATTTTAAGGGCCTATATTGAAATGGGCGTCATGAGTCCTGGCGATGAGATCCTGGTTCCGGCCAATACCTTTATCGCCTCGATACTGGCCATAACAGGAAACGGGTTGAAACCTGTGCTTGTGGAACCGCGTTGGGATACCCTTGAGATAGACGAGAGCCTGATAGAGACACATATAACTTCCAGGACGAAGGCACTGATGACAGTACATCTGTACGGACGTCTCTCGTGGTCCGGCGAAATGGCCGGCATCTGCCGCCGTCACGGACTGAAACTGATAGAGGACAATGCCCAGGCACAGGGGTGCATGACGTTGAACGGGCGCAGGACCGGTTCTTTGGGCGATGCTGCCGGCCACAGCTTCTATCCCGGAAAGAATCTGGGCTCACTGGGCGATGCCGGTGCCGTTACAACCAATGACGGCATCCTGGCGGAAACGGTGCGCACACTGGCCAATTACGGTTCCCCACGCAAATACATATTTGATTATCAGGGCCGGAACAGCCGTATGGATGAGATTCAGGCAGCCGTGCTGCGGGTCAAGCTGAGACACCTTGATGAGGACAATGACGCACGCCGCCATGTGGCGGCCTTATATACTGAAGGGATTTGCAACCCGTTGGTCTCTATGCCCGTCATGCTGCCTGCGCAATCCAATGTGTGGCATATTTTCCCCGTTTTCACGGAAAGGCGGGATGAACTGCAGGAGTATCTGTGGAAGAGAGGGGTACGTACTGTTATCCATTATCCCGTACCTCCGCACAGGCAGAGATGTTACAGCGGTTGGAACGGCCTGAGCCTTCCTGTTACGGAGAGGATACATGACAGGGAACTGAGCCTGCCAATGAGTCCGGTTATAACCGATGAGGAGGTCCTTGAAGTGATTGATGCTGTGAATACCTTCAGATAAGCACTATTCATGGTGGTACGGGAGCTTGTTGATAATCGCGAAAGCCCGATACAGCTGCTCCACGAATATCAGCCTGACCATCTGGTGCGAGAAAGTCATTCTGGAGAGCGATATGCGCTCCGGAACACGACCGTATAGCTGTGAAGAGAAACCGTAAGGTCCGCCTATGATGAATACAAGCCTCTTGGACGAACGGCTCATACGCTTCTCTAACCATGATGCCATCTGCACGGAGGTCATCTCAGCCCCCTTGTCATCGAGAAGACAGACATCGTCGCCCGGCTGAAGCAGTCTCAGCACGGATTCGCCCTCTCGTTCCTTCTGTATGGCGGTATCCATGTT
Organism: Bacteroidaceae bacterium; assembly: GCA_017651315.1. GTDB lineage: Bacteria > Bacteroidota > Bacteroidia > Bacteroidales > Bacteroidaceae > Colenecus. The sequence goes on along the minus strand of JAGCDE010000052.1, from coordinate 40,189 downwards.
ACGGGTGTTCCTCTGGTCGGGAATGACCAGAATATCGAACTGCGCGAAATGGCTTATCCTTTCAGCATAGAGTCCTATGCCCTCCTCAAGCCATTTCCTGTCGGGTTTCCCTATAACTATCAGGAGAATCTTCATGTCAGGAGTCTTTTTATCAGGTGCTAAGATACAACAGTTATTCTATTGGAGAGGTGCGGTTTTTGGACAATTGGACATTATTCCTTAAATTTGCGGATATTTTCGAAAATAGAGGCGATAATCAATGTACGGAGACCTGCTTCAACAGCTGGATGCCGAAACCATAAGTTTCAGTCAGACGGGAACGCGCCTGCTTGGGGTTTTCATGGCCGTAGTCATGTACGGCGTGGCATTGGGTCTCAAGCCGCATTTCTTCAGGGGGGTGTTCAACAGGCCCCGCTCCATGTTCATCGGACTCGTGTGCCAGTGGATTGTGCTGCCTCTGTTCACTTTCATCCTCTGTGCCTCACTGCACAACCTTCTTTCACCAACGGTTGCCATGGGACTGATACTGGTGGCCTCCTGTCCGGGAGGGGCGGTGTCGAATTTCATGTCGTCCTATTCCAAGGGTAACAGTGAACTGTCCGTGCTTATGAGCACCATCACCACGCTCGGTGCACCTATCTTCACTCCCATCAATTATGCCATCTGGGGCGGACTTTATGTGAAATATTTCGACCTGGCGGCCCGCAACATGCTTCAGCCGCTTCAGATTTCACCCCTGCACGTCTCCCTGACGGTTATAATAATAGTAGGTATCCCTGTATTGCTGGGCTTCCTGACAGTCCGGTTCGCTCCCAAGGTGGCCGACCGCCTCAAGGAGGTCATGCGTTATGTCTCAATTGCCGTTTTCCTCGGTATTGTGGTCATGATGCTTTCCCAGAATTACAGCTCATTCAGAAAATATATAGGAATAATCTTCATAATCGTCCTGGTCCATAACCTTATCGGTCTTGGTATAGGTTATACCGCATCCACAATCGGCCGTGTGCCTGTGAAGGACCGCCGTTCCGTGACCCTTGAGGTGGGCATACAGAACTCCGGACTTGGACTCATGCTGTTGTTCAATACGAATATATTCCCGCCTGAGATAGCAATGGGCGGTATGGTGTTCGTCACGGCATGGTGGGGAATATGGCATATCATATCCGGTCTTGCCGTATCTGCACTGTTCAGATATACAGGCTTTGATTCGGTAGGTCTGTCAAAACGAAATGTCAGGCAATGAAAGAAAAGATTCAGGACGGAAACTTCAGATATTTTTTCCTGAAAGTGTTCGTGGATTGGGCTGTTAAGAGCTCCTACTGCAAGTATCAGGTGGAAGGACTTGAGAATATCCCTTCGGAAGGATGTACCATCTGGGCTTCCAACCATACCAATGCCCTTATGGATGCGCTGGTGCTGCTCTCCTCGACACGGAACCAGAAGGTTTTCATGGCACGTGCCGACATCTTCCGGAAAAAGACTGCGGCTAACTGGCTCAGGTTTCTCAAGGTGATGCCCATCTACCGCATCAGGGACGGCATTGATGCGGTAAAAAGGAATGATGAGGTTATAGCGCAGGCAACGGATATACTCATGGACAAGGTGCCGCTGGTGCTTTTCCCCGAAGCCACCCACAGGCCCAAGCATTCCCTGCTCAAGCTCAGCAAGGGCATTTTCCATATCGCCGCTTCCGTTTATGAACATTCAGGAAAGGAGGAAAAGGTATATATCCTGCCCATAGGCATAGAATATGGCGATTATTTCCGTTTCCGCTCAACCGTTCTGGTGAGGGTGGGTGAACCCTTGGACATGAGCGGATTCATAAGGGAGAATGCCGCTGATCCCTGGCCTGTGCAGATGCTGAAACTCCGCGAGGTGCTCAGGGACAGGCTTGCAGGTCTGATAGCTTATCTTCCTGACGATGAGGATTATGATGCCATGTGGGAGTATGTCAAGCTCAAGGCCGCCGACAGGAAGGTATTTGCCGACACTCTCTCAAGGGTGGAGAAGGAGTCCGGAGTCAAGCTGAAGGGCCTGATGCGCAACCAGGCTGTAGATCAGTATCTGATAAAGGAGATACTTGCCATGCGTGAGAGCAATCCTGAGGCATCGGCGGAACTGTTCAGAAAGACTGAAGGTCTGAGGCTTTGGCGCATACAGAACGGCATTTCGGTCTTTTCCATAGCCGACGAAAAGGGATGGGGCAAGATTTTCATCAAGTTCCTGATGGCGCTTGCCGGCTTGCCGTATTATCTGTTCTGCGGACTGGTCAGTTCGTTGATATGGATTCCTACCGTAATTATTCTGGGGAGGGTACAGGATGACGCATTCTACAACACGGCCAGATTCGGGACGAGGTTAGGCCTCTCCATCATATCATTCATCGTATGGTGTCTGCTCTATTTTATCTTCCTTCCCTGGAAGTGGGCATTGGCAGCTCTGCTACTCTCTCTGCCTTCGCTGCGCTACATATACGCATACGGCTCCTTCGTCAGACGTTTGCTCTCTGACCTTCGCTGGAAGTTCCGCAGACGCAAGGCACCGGACCATTCAGGAGTGCTATAACTTTTGTCACTTAGGTTACAGGGAACGGTAGAAATCCAGATACTGCCGTGCCACCTTCATGTAGTCGTGATGCCGGCGTACATATTCCACCGACTGGCGTTTCAGTTCCGGGATGATGTCCGGGTTGAGCACTATCCGTTCTATTTCCGAACGGACGCTCTCCTTGCAGGGCAGGACGTTCACGATGGGTCTAAGCTCCTCCTCACCGAGTATGCTGTAATTTTCAGGTTCGCCTCCACCTATGTCGATGATACCTTTTGACATGGCCAGAAGGGAGTTCATGGATGGGGTGTAGCTGTACAGCTGGTCCAGTATGGCGTCACTGCCCTCCATCATCCGGGTGTATTCGCTGAACGGGACCCCTTCGGCAATCCTGAGCTCCATCCTGTCCGGGTATGCCTCTATCACCTCGCGGGCGGCCTCAAGCATGATATCGGTCCCCTTGTAGGCCGAGCGTCCCCGGCTTATTCCCGCAAACAGCCTGAACCTGTCACTGCACATGGTAGTGACAGGGTTTTCAGGCATGACGATAGGGAAGGGTATGAAGGTCATCTTGTCCCGGATGGGGCGGCCGTCGTTGCCTGGTCCGGTGACTTCGCGGTATGTGGCCCAGTATTCGTACAGCCCGGCCACGATTCCGTCACAATCGGAGGCGACCAGTCTGTTGAGCCGTTCCTTGGTGGTGCCTGTCCACTCTTTCCTGTAAATCTCCGCCTCGGGGTCAGTCCGTGGACTGTCGCCGAAATTGAAGTCGCTGTACCGGAGCGGACGGATGTCGCTGTTCACGCTCACCCAGTAGTGGTCCATACCGAACGCACCCATGACAATCTTGCCGTTGTGCCGCCTGAGATACCTGTAAACGGGCTCTATGTGTTCCGCCTTGAGCTCCAGGAACATCGGGTTAATGAGCTGCACCACGTCATACCCCCTCATGGACGGAAGAGCCTTCAGGAGGCTCATGATGAATCTGCCCCGTCCTTTTCCTTCGCGGGACAGGTCAATGTCGCGCGGGTAGTTCTTCCAGCCGTCACCGTCACTTGCCACGCACACCTGCTCGCCCAATGCCCTTAGCCCTAAGGCAAGGGTGCTGTGCACATTGCTGTATTCTCCGAGTAGCAGTATTTTCATTTGCAGAACTTTTCAGCGAGGTGGAGTAAATGAAGGCCGGTACGGCTTCTTGAGAGTAGTGAGTAGAGCCGGAATCCGGGGGGATAGCCTTTGTCCTGAAGGGGGAACAGTCCCATGCGCGAGAGTTCCTCCTTCTGATGCCGGATTACCTCCTTCCACTCCTTTCTCCTTAATGTCCGGCGCAGATGGTCCAGGCTCAGATAGTTTATTTTCCTGTCTAATCCTTCATGCGGCTCGTCAATATGCCTGTCCCTGAAGTTGATGAGGTGTCTGAGCGCAATGATGGTGTGAGTGGCTTTCTCATCATTCCGCTCCCTTGAAGATGAAGTGGTTATCGTGCCCGGATGGATGCAATAGGCATAGACCGGGAAACTTGTGTTGACGAACCTGCGGCTCAGCCAGACCATCCGTGGCGTGAACTCCTCATCCTCGATGAAGACATTCTCCATGAAGCGCAGCCCGTTCTCTCTTATCAGTGAAGCCGAAATCAGATAGCGGCAGGCACTCCCGGACAGATTGTGACGGCTCATGTAAGCGTTGCCGGTCACCGGCCCTTCAAAAACCGGCTCCCTCCGGACGGGATTGTCCGTTCCGTTCATGTTTTCCGTCTTTCTCATCCCGAACCCGAGCAGGTCCGCCCCGGTATCGGACATAGCCCTGATACATGGCGCCAGTGAACCCTGGAAATAGTAGTCATCGGCATCGAGGAAGGTGACTATGTCGCCCGAAGCATTGTCGATACCATAGTTCCTGGCGGCTCCTAACCTGCCGTGAGGACACCTGAAATACCTGAGCCCGGCCGTTTCAAGAACCTCCGGTGACGGGTCCGACGGAGAACCGTCGTTGATGACGAGGATCTCGTATGGAAAGAGCCCCTCGAGGTTCGACACTGCCGAACTGACGGCGCGGAGGAGCAGAGCATCGGCAGAGAGATCGCCGTCGGGGTTGTAGTATGGTATGATGACTGAAATCATGACGGGTATTTTTTCAGGCCGAGTATGGAACAGACCCCTCTTACTCCGATAACGGAGGCTGCTGTTGTCTTGATTGCTGAACCGGCGGGGAGGCCGCTGCCGAAAGCCCTCCTTATTCCGGGGCGGCAGGAGTCCATTGCCGCGGCATGTTTTCTGATGTATGAGGCATCGGCATCGCCGCACCTGCACAGATCTATAAGCAGGTTGAGGCAGACATTCCAGAGCCGGACCCGGGCAGAAGGGCTGTACCCCTGGCTGTTTATCTCGCCGAGCAGCCTGAAATTGTGCCTGAACAGCGGTTCCTGGTTGCGGAAACTGTATCGGCGCGTTATGCTTCCGGGGGATTTGTAGTAGATATACCTGCCTTTGTCGGAGTAGCGTATTCCGCGGCAGCTCCGGATTATATCGGGACAGATGGCCGCATCCTCAAAGCTCTCGCCCTCGGGAAACCTTATCCGGTCGAACAGCCTGCGGCGGAAGAGCTTGTTGCAGGCATAGCAGTGACGGTATCCCCCGCTCTCTATCCAGTGCCGGAAGGCATCGGGTGCGACGGTGGTCATCGGCTCTAAAACGATATCGAATGCATCGGGAGAGCCGGCATGGACGGTTACGGGAAACTCCACGAGATCGGTGCCGGGGTGTGATTCGGCCCATTCCATGTTCTCCGCCAATGTTCCCGGGGCAAGCTCGTCATCGCTGTCCACGAACGCGAGCCATTCACTGTCCGAGGCTTCGATTCCGGTATTCCTCGCCGCACTGAGTCCTCCGTTTCTCATGTGTATCACACGGACGCATCCGTTATCGGCGGCTATGGAGTCGCACAGTGCCGGGCTGCCGTCGGTGGAGCCGTCATCAACCAGGATGATTTCCATTCCGGCGAGTCCCTGTGACAGGACGCTTCTGACGCATCTCTCCAGGGTGAGTGCGCTGTCATAGACAGGAATTATTACCGATAATCTCTCCATACACTGTCTCAAAAACGTGAAACAGGCCTTATTATTACAGTTTATGTATAATTTTGTACCTGTATTGACGTTATTTGAACGTGGCAGAGGAAAAACAGGGACAGCAGGTCCGGGACGGCTCCGGACAGTCGGACACTTACGACCGCATCATAAAATACACAGGCCTTTTCGGCGGTGTGCAGGGCATCGTGGCGCTGATTACCGTCGTCAAGACCAAGCTCGTCTCCCTGTTCCTCGGGCCTACCGGTTTCGGAATCAACGAGTCGTTCAACAGGACACTCAACCTGGTCAAGAGCATGACCGACCTCGGGGTGCCTTTCAGCGCCGTCAAGAACGTGTCCGAATGCAAGGGAAACGGTGACCCCGTTCTTCTAAGGGAGAGTATCATGGTGGCCCGTACATGGTCCCTGGTTACCGCCGCAGCCGGCATGCTCGTCTGCATGATCCTCTCCCAACTGTTCAGCTACTGGGCTTTCGAGGGTGACAGGGGATACACCCTCTCGTTCCTGCTGCTATCGCCCTTAGTGGCGTTCAGTGCCATCAACGGCGGCGAGACTGCCATAATGAAGGGGACGGGAATGCTGCTCCAGCTGGCCAAGAGCCAGTTGATAACGGTGGTGGTGACGCTCTGCATCTCAGTTCCTCTGCTTTGGAAGTTCAGGCTTATGGGAATAGTACCCTCCCTGGTCCTTGTGTCGTTCGCGTCGATGGTCGTGACCTGCTGCTACTCTTTCCGGGCCTTCCCGTACAGGGTGAGGCCGTTCTCGGCAGCCATCCTCTCAAAGGGCTTCGGAATGATACGGCTCGGGGTGTTCTTCACCGCCACCTCATTCTTCGGTGCCGGAGCATTCTCCATCATCGCCAATTACCTGATGAAGTACGGTAACGCCGAGATAACAGGCGTTTACAGTGCAGGTTATCTCCTGATATCATATCTCGGACTCTTTGTCTTCTCGGCCATGGAGTCGGACTATTTCCCGCGACTCTCGGCGGTCAACCATGACAGGGAGAAGATAAACCTCCTCGTGAATTCCCAGGCTGAGGTTGCCATACTGCTTATGGCACCCATGATAGTGGGCTTCATAGTATTCCTTGCCGTAATAGTGAGCCTGCTCCTTACCTCGCGGTTTTCCGATGCCGTCCCTATGGCAAGGGCTGCTGCCATCGGCCTGGCTTTCAAGGCCATGACTCAGCCTCTGTCATACGTCTCCCTTGCTAAGGGCGATTCCCGTACCTTCATGCTTCAGGAGGTGTTGTATGACATAGTGTTCGTTGTGACGGTCGTACTCTTCTTCCATCTCGGAGGCATAGCCATGACGGGTGCCGCCCTGACGCTTGCGGCGGTGTTCGATCTGGTCATGGTGTATGTCATCACCCGTACACGGTACGGCGTGACTTTCTCCCGCCGGGCCTTGACGGTGTTTCTCGTGCAGCTGCCCGTCATCCTGGTTTCCTGGGCGGCCTCCTGTTATCTGGACGGCCTCTGGCGATGGATAACCGGGATAATCCTCCTGTGTGTCTCATCGGCCTATTCGTTCCGTTACCTGAAGAAACATACTTCATTCATCAGGTTCATCAGTGAAAAGATAGGCAGGAAACTTGGCTTATGAGCAGGGTGACGGTTCTGGTGGCGGCCTACAATGCCGGAAAGTATATCGGAGAGTGTCTCGATTCCCTGACAGGGCAGACTCTGAAGGATATCAGGATAATCTGCATCGATGACGCATCGACCGATTCCACCCCTTCCATCCTCCGGAGATATGCCGCCGCGGACAACCGCGTGACAATCCTGGAATGCATAGAGAACAGGGGACAGGCTGTAGCGAGGAATATGGGGATAGAGGTGGCAGACAGTGATTACATCACCATGGTCGATGCCGATGACATCCTCTCTCCGGATGCCCTTGAATCGGCTGTGTCAGTGCTTGACGCCCATCCCGGGACCGGCTCCGTACTGTTCCGTCTCGTATGGTTCGGTGAGAAAGGGCAGACTCCGTATCCCATGCGTTCCGACAAGGCGATGTGGAGCGGGCAGGAGGCATTCGAGCTCACGCTTGACTGGTCAATACACGGCCTGTATGTCTCCAGGACAGAGCTTTTCCGGAAATGGCCTTATGACACGACATGCCGCCTGTACAGTGATGACAATACCACAAGGATGCACTATCTTCATTCGGGGACGGTGAGGATGTGTGACGGGACCTATTATTACAGACAGCATGGAGAGAGCCTCACCAACAGGATCTCCCCGCTCAGGCTCGACCTTCTCGAAGCCAACACCTCAATGGCCCGCCAGCTCAGGGAGACGGGGCAGGGCCGTGAAGTCCTGGCTGCCTTCGAGAGGGAGCGGTGGATCAACCTTACCGGGATATGCATGTTCTGGCTCAGGCACAGGGAGGTCATGGATAGGGAAAGTGCATCGGAAAGGTTCAGGGCAGTATGGCGGGATGTTGACAGGAGCCTGCTTCCGGCAGGGCTGAAGCTCAAGTTCGGGTACTGGCCCTGCCTCTCTTTCAGGACATATCTCCTTCAAATGAAAATCTACTCTGCTTTGAGAGGAATGTTAGGAAAATAAGTCTTATCTTTGCTAATTGTGAATAATCAATAAATAAATATACTTGTATGGACAATTTGCTGGAACAGGTAACCGCTAAGGCCCAGGAATGGTTAGGCGGTTCATTCGACGAGAAGACACGTGAGGAGGTAAAGGCTCTCTTGGCCAAAGAGGACAAGTCGGATCTTATAGACGCATTCTACAAGGATCTGGAGTTCGGGACAGGTGGTCTGCGCGGAATCATGGGCGCAGGAACCAACCGCATGAACATCTACACCGTGGGTATGGCTACCCAGGGTCTGGCCAACTATCTGAACAGGAACTTCAAGGAGCGCAAGGAGATATCAGTCGTGGTGGGACATGACTGCCGCAACAACGGCCGCCTGTTTGCCGAGACCGTGGCGAACATATTCAGCGCAAACGGCATCAAGGTGTATCTGTTCGATGACCTGCGTCCCACGCCGGAGGTTTCGTTCGCCATCCGTTACTTAGGCTGCCAAAGCGGCGTGAACGTGACCGCCAGCCATAACCCCCGTGAGTACAACGGCTACAAGGCATACTGGGAGGACGGCGCACAAGTGCTGGCTCCGCACGATACCGGCATAATCGACGAGGTTGCCAAGGTTAAGGTGGCCGACATCAGGTTCAAGGGTAACCCCGACCTGATTCAGATAATAGGCGAAGAGGTTGACAAACCCTATCTGGATGCCATCGAGGGTATCTGCATAGATCCGGATCTGGTCAAGCGCAACCATGACCTCTGCATAGTATATACTCCGCTGCACGGATGCGGCCGCGTCATGATTCCGCGTTCTCTCAGGCAGTGGGGATTCACCAACGTCAACTGCGTTCCCGAGCAGATGGTTCCGGACGGCAACTTCCCGACCGTGGTATCACCCAATCCCGAGTATCCCGAGGCTCTTACCATGGCCCTGGACCTGGCCCGCAAGCTGAACGCCGACGTGGTGATGGCATCGGACCCCGACGCCGACCGCTTGGGAGTGGCCTGCCGTGACGACAAGGGACAGCTGACCCTGCTCAACGGCAACCAGACCGCCATGATTTTCCTGTATTACATCATTACGCAGTACACCAAGCTGGGCAAGATGACCGGTAAGGAGTACATCGTAAAGACCATCGTGACGACCGAGGTTATCAGCCGCATAGCTGAGAAGAACAACCTTGAGATGTTTGACTGCTACACCGGCTTCAAGTGGATAGCCAAGGTCATTGCCGAGGAGAACGCCAAAGGCAAGAAGTATATCGGAGGCGGTGAGGAGAGCTTCGGCTTCCTGGCCGAGGATTTCGTGCGTGACAAGGATGCCGTGTCAGCCTGCTCGCTGATGGCCGAGATCGCCGCATGGGCCAAGGAGAACGGCAAGACTCTCTGGGACCTGCTCTTAGATGCATATCAGGAGTACGGATTCTCACAGGAGGCTGCCGTAAGCGTTGTCAAGCCCGGCAAGAGCGGCGCTGATGAGATTAAGGCCATGATGGAGCAGTTCCGCGCCAACCCGCCCAGGTCATTGGCAGGGGAGAAGGTTGTCATCATCAAGGACTTCAAGCTGCTCAAGCAGACCGACGATGCCGGCAATGTGACTGACCTTGTCATGCCGGAGCCGTCGAACGTGCTGCAGTACTTCACGGCGGCCGGTGACAAGATATCGGTCCGTCCGTCCGGTACCGAGCCCAAGATCAAGTTCTACATGGAGGCCAAGCTGCCCATGGCCGACAAGAAGGATTACCTCAAGGTGAAGGCTGATGCGCTGACCAAGATCGAGGCCTTCAAGAAAGATCTCGGAATCTGAATCCATAAACAGGAAACCGGTATGGGAAAGGCACTCTTGTCACTGTCTGCGGCTATCCTCACCGTGTGTGCGGGGATGGCCCAGAACAACTCTATCTCGCTCAGCGTATGGCAGGACGGCAGCGAACAGAGCAGACACGCCATCAATTCCATAGACAGCATAACCTACCTCAAGGCGGAAGGTAAGCTCATGGTTTGGGATGCGGCTCAGGGGAACGACACTATCGAATCATCGGCCATTGACAGCATGAGCATAGTCACCCCGGTGTTTGAGGGTACCAATACCATGAGCGACAGCGAACTCAAGGCCATTTTCAGCCAGGTCAAGGTGAACAACCCGGTCTTCAAGAAGACTGGCAACCATAATCCGCTGATGGGACACAAGTTCGGTGCCGACCCGTTCGGGATGGAGTATGATGGCCGTTTATACGTATATATGACCGATGACCACATGTTCGACTCGAACGGCAGATTCATCGACGGCGGATACAGTGACATAAGGAATATCAGCATCATCTCCTCGGCGGACTTGGTCAACTGGACAGACCATGGGGCGCAGCCGATAGCGGGAAGCGGCGGTGCAGCCAAATGGGCAAGCAACAGCTGGGCTCCCTGTGCCGCCCACAAGACCATTGACGGAAAGGAGAAGTTCTTCCTCTATTTTGCCGACAACGGCGGCGGGGTAGGTGTGGTGACCTCGGACACGCCCTACGGTCCCTGGAAGGACCCGTTGGGCCATGCCTTGATTTCCCGCAGCACACCCAACTGCTCCGGCTCCAAGGTCCCGTGGCTGTTTGACCCGGCCGTGCTCATTGACGATGACGGCATCGCGTATCTCTATTTCGGAGGCGGCACTGACGGCTTGAGCGCATCGGACCCGGGCTCCGCGCGTTGCGTGCAGCTTGGCGATGACATGGTCTCGATAGTGGGCGAGCCGGTGGAGATAAGGCCTCCGTACCTGTTCGAGGACTCCGGTATCAACAAGGTGGGCGGTAAGTATCTCTACAGCTACTGCTCCAACTGGACCGGCAACAGTAACCCCGGCGTGGCCAAGATAGCCTACATGACGTCCGACAAGCCGCTGGGACCCTTCGAGTACGTGGGGGCGTTCTTTGACAATCCCGGCGACGTTTCCTGGGCCGGTGGCGGCGGCAACAACCATCATGCCGTGATAAAGTTCAAGGGTAAGTATTACATCCTCTACCATACCCGTACCCTGAAGGCGGCCATGAAGAGGAGCGATGAGTGGAGGAACATAATAACCAATGACGCCGAACTGCGCAGCACCTGCATGAGCGAACTGTCCGTGGACGAGAAGAACGGGAAGTTCAACTACCTCAGGGCTTCGGCCACGACCGAGGCAGGAGTCGGGCAGCTGCAGGATTTCGACCCTTACGTCAAGGTCGAGGGTGAGACCATGGCCTGGTGTCGTGATGTCCATACATCATACTCTGTAGGCAAATACATCAGGAAGGTTACCGTGGCAGCCGAGATAGAGAGGCCCGGAGGCTGCATAGTCCTTTCCGACGTGGATTTCAGGAACGGAGCCAACGGATTCACCGCAAGGGTGAAGGGTAAGGGAGTTATGAGGATTACGACGAGGAAGACCCATTCCTCGGTCAGCAGCACAGTGCTGGCATACGTGGAGATACCTGAGTCCGATGACTATACTGAAGTGACGGTGCCGCTCATCAAAGTGCCCGTAGGGACACTGCAGCTGTACTTCCATTTCACGGATGCGTGCAGTCTGGACTGGTGGTCGTTCTTCTGATTCGAAATAACGGACCTGAATAGTGATGAAACGTTTTTTTTACGTTTTGACCGGACTGGCAGCGCTGCTGCTCCTGTCCGGCTGTTCCGGCAGGAGGGGTACAGTGGAAATCTGCCTGGTGGCCACTTCCGATATACATGGACGCTACTACTCGACCGATGCCCTGGACGGGACGGTCAGGAGAGGCTCGCTCTCCAGGTTCTCCACCTTCCTGAAACGGCAGAGGGGGGAGAACCGTAACCTGATTTATATTGATGCCGGCGACATGCTTGCCGGTTCCGTGGAGGCATACCATGACATGACCGCCGAGTTCTATGAACCCAGCTTAGCCGCGACCATATACGACAGGTTGGGGTGCGATGCGGCTGTGCTTGGCAACCATGAGCTCGGCCTCGGGGGTGAGGTGTATATGCGCTTTCTTGACCGATGCCCTTTCCCGGTGCTCGGCGCGAATCTGATGATTGATTCACCGGGGGATTTCCTGCCTCCGTACCGCATCATCGAGAGGCATGGCGTAAGGGTTGCGGTGGTAGGTTTCACCACCCCGTCGGTTAATTATACAGTACCTGCGGATATCCTGGGAACAGTCGTGGCATCCGACATAGTCGGGTCGGCACGTTACTGGATGCCGGTCATCAGAAACAGGGAGAAACCTGACATAGTCATCGGTCTCCTTCACAGCGGGTTTGACGGCAACCGTTTCGCGGCGCAGGGCGTTGAGGAGAATGCCGCAAGGCGTCTGGCAACTGAAGTGCCGGGTTTTGACCTCATCGTGTTCGGACACGACCATAAACCGTATAAAGGTACGGTGGACAGTCCCGACGGCACTCCGGTGCTGCTTCTTAATCCCGGAGCCTTCGCTGAGAATGCCGCAGTGGCCCGTATGGCCGTTTCCTTCAGGCGGGGAACCCTGACCGGCTGCACAGTCGAAGGTTTCCTGGCCGATATCACCGGAGAGGAGCCGGATGAGGAGTTCGACCGCGAACTTAAGCCGAGATACGACAAGGTGTGCCACTATGCCGATTCGGTCATCGGAGACTTGGGCCAGGTCATAGACAGCCGCGGGGCGCTGTGGAGAACCACCACAGGAATGGATCTGATCCATTATCACCAGATGCGTTTCCAGACTGCCGAGATATCGCTTGCCTCTCCTGTGACTGCAGGAGCGATGGCCGGAACCGGCCCGTTCACCATCCGTGACGCCTTCCGTATCTATCCGTTTGAGAACAAGCTCGTGTCGGTCATGATCAAGGGGTCGGAGGTGAAGGATATCCTGGAATATTCCGCATCATGTTTTTACAATACTGTAGGCGATGGGGCCGGCACACTGCTGAAAACCGGTGACGTGAACGCAGCCCTAAACCCGAAGGCAGGCTCAGGACTCAACCGTTTCATCTCCGCGTGCGGTATAGATTACACCATCGATGTGACCCGGAAGGAGGGTGACAGGGTCAGGGTCGTATCCATGTCGGACGGCAGGCCATTCGATAAGGACCGCTATTACAGGACCACCCTGAACACCTTCCTCGCCTATGGAGCGGAGTCTCCTCTGTTTGATGTGCCGGGAATCACGAGGGACTATATCCGCCGCAGGACCGTGGTGGCGTCGGGCGCGGACATGCGCTATTTCATCATCTCCGATTTCTACATTAAGAGGGAATCCGGGAGAGCTGTGACCGTGCCTGATTATGGAAACTGGAGCCTGATTCCGGAGAAAACCGTCCGGGATATGCTCTCTTCCGATACGCTTAACATTATTTTGCGCTAAAAAGAGTGTGCGGAGTATTTTTGGACTAACTTTGCCGAATCGACTGATCGAGAGAGATAATCAGATAAAAATACATGAATATGAAAAAAGGTTTGGTTTATATGCTGGTAGCTGGGAGCTTGCTGTCTCTCGCATCCTGCAAGTCAAGTGAGAATGCCTACAGGCAGGCGTATGAGAAGGCCATACAGAATGATGAACCCAAGACTGAGACAGTCGTGTCGCAGCCAGTCTCCACCGCCCAGGTCAAGGAGGAGAGCAAGGAGGCCGATGCAGCCGTAACCGTACGTGAGGAGAGGGTGTCCGTCGTGTCGGGCGGCAACTCGCTCAAGGCTTACAGTGTGGTATGCGGCAGTTTCTCCCTCAAGACCAATGCCGACGCCCTTCGTGACAGACTGGCCGGTGACGGCTATTCCGCCTTAGTGGTAGTCAACGAGGCCGGAAAGACCTACAGGGTGATATGCTCCAGCCATGACACTAAGGAGGAGGCAGTGAGCGCCCGTAACTCGTTCAAGGCCAGATATCCCGACAACAGTGATTTCCAGAATTCCTGGATTCTGTACAACAGATAGCCTTGGGGAGGATATTAGCCGTTGACTACGGCACCAAAAGGACCGGCATCGCCGTTACGGACCCTCTCCGGATTGTCCCCGGCGGCCTTACCACCGTTCCCACGCATACATTGCTGGATTTTCTGACCGGCTATTTCGGCAGGGAGGAGGTCGATGTCATTGTCGTGGGACATGCGCTTAACATGGACGGCAGCGAGTCGGCCAGCATGAGGCAGATTCGCCCGTTCGTAGGGAAACTGAAGAAAGCCTTTCCTGACAAGAGGATAGAGATGTTCGATGAACGTTTCACGTCAGTCCTGGCGCAGCGTGCCATCCTTGAGGCCGGAATCAGGAAAATGGCCCGCAGGAACAAGGCTCTTGTGGATGAGGTCAGTGCCTGCATCATTCTCGAGTCATACATGGATTCAAAAAAAGAGAGTTTATGATATTACCTATTTATACTTACGGACAGGGAGTGCTCCGCAAGGAGGCCGATGAGATTGACGAGAGCTATGAGAATCTGAAGGAGCTCATATCGGACATGTTCGAGACCTTGAAGAAGGCTGAGGGCGTGGGCCTGGCAGCACCTCAGGTGGGTCTGCCCATACGTCTCATGGTGGTTGACCTGGATGCCGTGTCCGATGACATGCCCGAGTTCAAGGGATACCTCAGGTCATATATCAATCCTTACATCGAGGAGACCGGCGGCGAGATGGTTCCGTATGAGGAGGGATGCCTGAGCTTCCCCGGAATCCACGAGAAGGTGAATCGCCCGTCGAAGGTCAGGGTGAGCTGGCTCGACGAGGAGTTCAATGAGCACGACGAATGGTTCGAAGGCTTTCCCGCCAGGGTTATGCAGCACGAGATAGACCATCTTGACGGCAAGTGTTTCATAGACAGGATGTCACCGTTGCGCCGTCAAATGAACAAGAAGACTCTGAACAATATCGCTGCGGGCAAGTTCAACTGTGACTACAAGGTCAAGTTAAACAGGAAGTGAGATGAGGGCAGGGTGCAGGAGGCTTCGGTTGGCGGCGTTGTCACTGTCGCTGCCGGCCGTGTTGTCCGCCCAGATCAACACCGACCGTATGATGTCGGTGGGCCGCACTGCACTCTTCTATGACGACTACGTTCTTTCCATCCAGTATTTCAACCAGGTTATCAATGTCAAGCCCTATCTGTACGAGCCATATTTCTACAGGGCTGTGGCCAAGCTCTCGCTTGAGGATTACCGTGGAGCCGAGCAGGACTGCAGCAGCTCCATCAGCAGGAACCCCTTCGTGGTGAACAGCTACCAGGTCAGGGGACTGGCCCGTATCTATCAGAACCGGTTTGAAGATGCGGAGAAGGATTTCCGCAAGGGACTCTCGCTTGACCCTGAGAACCATGCCCTCCGCCATAATCTCATACTATGCCTTGCACGTCAGGATGAATACGATGAGGCTCTGCTGACTGCCGATACGCTGCTTTCCATATCTCCCAAATATACTCCCGCAATGGCCATGAAGTCCAATCTGCTGTGGGAGAGGAATGACACGACCGGAGCTCTGGAATGGATTGACAAGGCCGTTGGCATAGACCGTTATGATGCCGGTCTGCTACAGGACAGAGGCCTTCTGCTTGCCAGGATGGGACGCTATTCCGAGGCTGAGCCGGATCTGGACAAGGCCGTCTATTTAGATCCTGCCAACTCAGGGATATACATAAATCGCGCCATGGTCAGGTATTTCCTGGATAACCTGAACGGTGCTCTTTCGGACTATGACATGGCAGTCAGGATAGACCCCGGTAACGTGATAGCCCATTACAACCGGGGCAATCTCCGGGCACAGATAGGCGATGACAACCGTGCCATCGAGGACTTCGACATGGTGATAGAGGCTGAACCCGACAACATGATGGCCATTTTCTACAGAGGTCTGCTCCGTCACGGCACAGGTGACAACCGGGGCGCGGAGAGGGACCTGACCAGGGTACTTGAGGAGTTTCCGCAGTTCATAACAGGTTACCAGCTACGCTCTGAGGTGCGCACCGCCCTCGGTGACCGCCGGGGTGCCGAGCAGGATGCGCTTGTGGTACTCAGGGAGCAGAGCCGCCGTTTCAATGACATCAACAACCCCGACCATGACACCACAGCCTCGTCCGATGGCGATTCCGGTGAGGGCAAGACCCGCAACAGCTCCGACAGGAACGTATATAACTACCGCAAGATAGTTGTGGCCGATGACCTGGAGAACTCTACCGGTTTCTCGAGCGAGTACAGGGGCAAGGTGCAGAACAGGAATGTGGATGTACAATACCTCTCATCATACAGGCTATCGTATTTCAGGACTCAGGAACAGTTGGACCGCAGGATAGCATGGAGCCCGTTGCTTGACGGGCTTGTGTCGGGCGGAGTGTTCATGAGCCAGGTCTATCTGGACTGCAAGGACCAGACCCTTGACCAGAAGAGCATCAACAGACTCTTTGAGGATATTGACAGGCTGACCGCCCTCCTGGCCGACAATCCTACCGACCCGAAGGTCCTGCTTGCGAGGGCATTGGATTTCTGCCTGCTTCAGGATTACCAGTCCGCTCTGGATGACCTGGACCAGGCCGCTGAATCCGGAAGCGGGATGTGGGCCGTATGGTTCTGCCGCGCACAGGTAAGGGCGCGCGAGATAGAGATGCGTAAGGCTGACCGGGATATGAACCTCCAGAGCGGGAATGCGGAAGAGAAGGGAATCAGGATCGACCCCGGCTACCATGCCGTCATTGATGACCTTACCAAGGTCCTCGAGATAGTCCCGGATTTCCAGTACGCACTCTATAACCGGGGAACTTACTATGCCATGACCAATGACCTTCATGCCGCCCTGGTCGATCTGGACAAGGCCATAGAGATTGACGGGTCGCTGGCCGAGGCGTGGTATAACCGCGGAATAGTTCAGGTGTTCCTGAACCGGATGGACGAGGCTTTCCGGGATCTGGGCAAGGCCGGCGAACTTGGTATCTATACTGCTTATAATATTATCAAACGCTTCTCAAAGTCCGAATAAATTGATAATTTTGCACGCTTAAAGGAAAATTCTACATAACGACATGATAAAGATTACATTTCCGGACGGTTCCGTGCGCGAGTATGAGAGCGGCGTTACCGGTTATGAGATTGCTGAGAGCATCAGCCAGCGCCTGGCTCAGGAGGTCCTGGCCTGCAGTGTGAACGGTGAGATAACAGAGCTCAACCGCCCAATAACAGCCGATGCCGGGATAAAGCTCCACAAGTGGGAGGATGACGAGGCCAAGCACGCATACTGGCACACCAGCGCCCACCTTATGGCCGAGGCTCTGCAGGAACTTTATCCCGGTACCCAGTTCGGTATTGGTCCGGCAATCGAGAAAGGTTTCTATTATGACATAATGCCGCCCGAAGGTGTGGTAATCAAGGAAAGTGACTTCCCTGCCATCGAGGCCAAGATGAAGGAACTGGTCCAGAAGAAGGAGAAACTGGTCCGTAAGGAGATAAGCAAGACTGATGCCCTTAAGTTCTTCGGTGACCGCGGCCAGACCTACAAGAACGAACTTATTGCCGACCTTGAGGACGGAACCATCAGCACATACACACAGGGTAACTACACCGACCTCTGCCGCGGACCGCACCTGGTTGACACCGGTGCCATCAAGGCCATCAAGCTGCTGGCTACATCGGCCGCATACTGGCGCGGTGACGAGAAACGCCCCCAGATGACCCGCATATACGGTATCACATTCCCCAAGCAGAAGATGCTGGATGAGTATCTGACACTGCTCGAGGAGGCTAAGAAACGTGACCACCGCAAGATAGGCAAGGAGATGGAGCTGTTCATGTTTAGCGACATGGTAGGCAAGGGCCTGCCCATCTGGCTCCCCAAAGGCACTGCCCTGCGCCTGAGACTGCAGGATTTCCTGTCACGCATACAGAAGCGTTACGGTTACCAGCAGGTAATCACACCGCATATCGGTTCAAAGCAGTTATATGTAACTTCAGGCCACTGGGATCACTACGGCAAGGACAGCTTCCAGCCCATCACCACCCCGGAGGAGGGCGAGTGCTACCTGCTCAAACCCATGAACTGCCCTCACCATTGCTGCATATTCAAGTCACAGCCCCGCTCATACCGTGACCTTCCCCTGCGCATAGCAGAGTTCGGTACCGTATATCGTTATGAACAGAGCGGCGAGCTGCACGGACTTACCCGCGTACGCAGCTTCACCCAGGACGATGCCCATATCTTCTGCCGTCCCGACCAGGTCAAGGGTGAGTTCATCCGCGTGATGGAGATAATAGAGATAATCTTCAAGGCACTTGACTTCAATAACTTCGAGGCACAGATATCACTCCGTGACCCCAACGATCACGAGAAGTATGTGGGTAGCGATGATGTATGGGAGAAAGCGGAGCGCGCCATCGTGGAGGCTTGTGAGGAGAAGGGTCTCAAGGCCACCGTCGAGTACGGTGAGGCCGCGTTCTACGGTCCAAAGCTGGACTTCATGGTCAAGGATGCCCTGGGCCGCCGCTGGCAGCTCGGTACCATCCAGGTGGATTACAACCTGCCGCAGAGATTCGAGCTCGAGTATATAGCTTCCGATAACCGGAGAGAGCGTCCGGTCATGATACACCGTGCACCGTTCGGCTCCATGGAGCGTTTCGTGGCTGTGCTCATAGAGCATACTGCCGGCAAGTTCCCGCTCTGGCTCACACCGGACCAGGTGGCCATCCTGCCTATCTCAGAGAAGGCCAATGATTACGCCCACAAGGTACAGGAGGAGCTTGAGAACAGGTATGAGATCCGCGGATTTGTTGATGACCGCAACGAGAAGATAGGCCGCAAGATCCGTGACAACGAGGTCAGGCACATACCTTACATGCTGGTTGTCGGCGAGAAAGAGGCCGAAAACGGCGAGGTCAACGTCCGTAAACAGGGCGCGGAGAACCTTGGAAACATGAAAATTGACGATTTCGGTAAAAAAATAGCCGAAGAAGTTAATTCTATGATAAATAAATGGTAATTTTGCGCGCTCGGAAAAACTTCTGCTTATCGCAGCCCTCCGGCAGATTGACGATATATTGTTAAACTAAGGTATAGGAAATAGGATAAACAACATAATAGATTCTGAATGAAGAAAGACAATTTGAGTGGACAGTATCAGGTGAACGATCAGATTCGTGCCAGAGAAGTCCGTATAGTCGGTGAAGGTTTTGAACCTAAGGTGGTGTCTCTGCGTGAGGCATTGCGTATAGCGGACGATATGGAACTGGATCTGGTGATGATTTCACCGAATGCCGTTCCTCCGGTCTGCAGAATAGTTGATTATTCCAAGTTCCTGTATCAACTCAAGAAAAAACAGAAGGAAGCCAAGGCCAAGCAGGTCAAGATTGATGTCAAGGAGATCAGGTTCGGACCCCAGACTGATGACCATGACTACAATTTCAAGCTCAAGCATGCCAAGGGATTCCTTCAGGATGGTGACAAGGTCAAGGCGTACGTATTCTTCCGTGGCCGCTCCATTCTCTTCAAGGACCAGGGGGAAAAGATTCTGGCCCGTTTCGTGAAGGATCTTGAGGATTACGGCAAGCAGGAGCAGGCTCCTGTACTCGAGGGAAAGAGGATGACAATCTTCATCTCCCCCAAGAAGGGTGTTCAGAAGAAGGCTGAAGCGCCGAAACAGGAGAACAGTAACAGTGAGGAGAAATGACCGTAACGCCCGGCATGGTGCGTGAGGTAGCAATAACAAACAAAAACTTTTAAAACAATGTTGAAGACAAAGACTAATTCCGGTTCCAAAAAAAGATTCGCTCTTACCGGATCGGGCAAAATCAAGAGGAAACATGCTTATCACAGTCACATCCTGACCAAGAAGAGCAAGAAACGCAAGAGAAATCTGGATCATTTCACCCTTCTCGACCCTGCCAACACCAAGCAGGTCAAGGATTTGCTTTGCATGAGATAACCCGAAAAGTGATCAGTCAAAAAGAAAATTAACCGACTTGTCAGCATTAAAGACCTGTAAGGGCGCTGGCATTCAAAAAACAAGAAACTATGCCGAGATCAGTAAATCACGTTGCTTCAAGAGCAAAGAGAAAGAAAATTTTAGGTCTGACCAGAGGTTACTTTGGTGCAAGGAAGAATGTCTGGACCGTTGCCAAGAACACCTGGGAGAAAGGTCTTACCTACGCTTACCGTGACCGCAAGAACAAGAAGAGAGAGTTCCGTGGCCTGTGGATCCAGCGTATCAACGCTGCAGCCCGTATAGAGGGTATGAACTATTCACAGCTCATGGGTGCCATACACAAGGCAGGGATCGAGATCAACCGCAAGGTGCTGGCCGACCTGGCCATGAACAATCCCGAGGCTTTCAAGGCTATCGTGGCCAAGGTGAAATAAGGACAGCCGACGCTAAAGCTAACGTCAATGTTAAAAAAGTGGCAGGAATTCTGTTCCTGCTACTTTTTTTATTATTTTTGTGCAACCGCACCGGGTTAGATCGGGAGACTCATCAATAAAAAACAGAAAACCGGGACAGCTCTGGTATCCAATGGCGGGCCACGCCCCATATAGGGGTAACCTTCGGTCGGTGGATTACAAAGGGTACCGGGCGCTCAAATCATATATCTCGGAGTTCTCATCACATCACCGGTGCGGTTTTTTTTGTTCCTCTTCCGTAAGTATCCTCACACTTTTAATTTGCCACAAAACAGTTGCGTGTATAAAGCGATTTTCTTATCTTCGTTGAATGATAGACAGCTTCTTAGGATTCCATAAATGATCATAGAATTATGAGCGGTAGAATCAGTTTTTTCAGGGAAGTCAGGCCGATGATGATGTTTGTTTGCGCATCGGCAGTGTGCGCCCAGCTTCTGTTTGCAGGTTGTTCGGCTCCAGATGGCCGTAAGGTGCAAAGATGCTTCGACAGGGTGGAACACCTGATGAATGACAGTACGAAACAGGCATATTCTATTCTCAGTGAGATAGACCCTGCCTCACTCACTTCCCGTAAGGATTCCGCATTCTATGCACTCCTTTATTCCCAGGCCAGATACAAGCTTTTCATCGATGACACCAGTGATTCGCTGATCAACATTGCCGTGAATTACTATTCGAACACGAATGACGATTATCACAGTTTTCTGTCATATTATTATCAGGGCTGTATCTATAACAATTCCGGACTGTATCAGAATGCTGCGCTCTCCCTGTCGAAGGCTGAGGTCCTTTCCGGGCGGAAAGTGAGCG
The DNA here is from genome assembly GCA_017651315.1 of Bacteroidaceae bacterium. Lineage (GTDB taxonomy): Bacteria > Bacteroidota > Bacteroidia > Bacteroidales > Bacteroidaceae > Colenecus. Next base: position 18,856 of record JAGCDE010000052.1, on the reverse strand, counting down.
GTTATGAGAGAGGCCTGCTCTACACACAGTTAGGCGATGTGTTCTACAAATCATTCTATTTTGACAAGGCTCAGGAATATTTCGGAATGGCATGTGATAACTACAGGTCGGCCGGTCTGGAACGGTATGTCAAGTTTGCAGAGCGTGACATCGCTCAGTGCCTGATGGAAAAACGTGAATATGATGACAGTTCCGAAATGTTCAAGAATATCCTTGAATGGGCGGAATCCCATGATGAGAAGAGCCTTTACAATAATTGTCTTTTGTATCTTGCAAATATTTCTATGCAAAATACAGACTCTGTTGGCTTAAGCCACTGTTTGGATGTCTATCGTGAAAAATCCGGATCAATGCCTGATAACGCTCTTTTTATGTCACATCTGGCAAAATACTATCTCTCTGTTGATGATATACCGCGAGCTAAAGAGTGCATTAAAAAGGCATTGGAATTGAAACCTTCACTGAATGATTCCATTAATATCATGACCAACCTCTCATTTATCTATGAGAAAACGGGGAACCCTGACAGTGCTCTGTTCTATTACAGGCAGACTGTGAAGTATCAGAACAGGATTACGTTGAAACTACTTAAACAACCTATTCTGGAAGGCCCTAATGAATTCCACAAGGCATTGTCAGAGAATGCCATACTGAAAACCAGACTGAAAAACACAGAGTTGATACTTGTTCTGATTGTTTTCCTGTTCGTGGTCATAATCCTGCTCATGATATATATGAATGAGAGGCGCAAGAGTGAACAGAGACAGCGGGAACTCGTCCATACAATTGAGGGGCAGCGTGAACTGCTGGAACACTCTTCGGCCAAATCGGCCGAGATGCATCGTCAGTTGAGAAAACTGTTCCGTCATCAATTTGCTGACTTGAACAACCTGTGTACCGGATTCTATGACAAGAAGGTGACCAGAAGGAAAAAGGATGAAATGTACCTGAAGGCAGAGGAGTCCATTAAGGATATGATGTCCCCCAAGAGCATCTCTGATATGGACAGTATGATAAACTCATCATTTGACCATATACTGGAAAAGCTTACAAATGGGGTGGACTGGCTTGAAAAACGGGATATCATGCTTATCAGATTGTATTTAGCCGGTTTTTCCGCTAAATCCATCAATGTCCTCACAGGTGAGACAATAGATAATGTTTATCAGAAAAAGACACGCATCCTTTCCCGCCTCGAAAAAACGAATCCCCTCCTGCACACTGAACTTACAGCCCTCCTGTAGCGGTTATTGACTATCGGAATCACATTTTCGAGAAGCCTTTATAAAATATTGATTTTCTGTGCGATACATTTGATGTGTCAGATTTGAATTTTGCGTGATTTTGCAACAGACTGATTGTCAATATGATTCGGGTTGAATTTGTCAGACTGTTTCTCTCATAATTCAGTTTTTGGCCTCCATAATTCATATACATTTGCAATGACCAATTAATTTTGACTTATGGAATCAAACAAAAACAACAATTTGAGATTTGTGACACTTCTGATACTTTCAAGTATCTTCAGTATTAATCTATCGGCATTTGTGCCTGATGATGACGAGACTGACATACATATTTCTGACATAAATGATCCTCATCGTCCACGTTCCGTTGATCAATTGCATTGTTACTATCAAAATGGATATGTAAATATAGTAGGTGGTAACGACATTACTTCCATTAATGGAACTGTTACTCGTCAGAGTGACAACATGCAGTGGAGTAACAGCAGCAACAGTAACATGCTCCAGATTGCAGTTCCTTCCGATGCCGGCATTTATAGACTGACATTCATACTGTCGGATGGCAGTTCCTATTACGGTGATTATGTGTTGTAGTGTATGCATTAGTATCACACATTGTTCTTCCTGTTTTCAGTTTTGACCTTTAATTGTATTACAAGATGAAAAAAACCGATTTCACATTCCTGTCATTCTCATTCTGTTAGGACAGTTTATCCTTCCCGCCGAAGGCACAATCGTCAAAGTCAAAGCGTCATGTGGAAGCCTTCCGAAAAATGTAGTTAATAAAGTATTTAAGTTTCGCAAGTTTTGTCAGATGCCGATTTTGATTCAGCGGACTCTGATATAATGGTTAATTATTTTACAGATAGAGAGAATGTTTTTTATCGTCTCGTTGAAGAAAGTAACAAGGATTTGCTTATATTTGCCAAACCGCAGGTCGGTCTTAATGCTTTGAGGAGTTATATGTGCGGATAATACTATCGTTTTGATTAAACTGTAGAAGACGATGGCCAGAAAACAGGAATGCGTATAACAACTGTTTTATACATAATGAATTAACCATATTATTTTTTATTGCTTTATGAGAACAAATGAAAGATGTCTTTTTTTCATAGTGGCGCAAGTCCTGGCGCTATTATGCTGCCAGTATGTGCGCTGTGAAGTTGTTACCGGTACATACTACAATGTGTCATGGTCTTTTGATACGGAAAGTGGAAATCTTGTGATTGAAGGGGAAGGGCCAATGGGGGGACCTCATATTTGGTCTGGTCATTCCAGTCCAGCCCCTTGGAATTATAGAAATGAAGTAGCTTTGGTAAAGAAACCTGTCCGTTCTGTTGTTGTGGGCAATGGCATAACAACTATAGGCTCATTTGCTTTTAGTGAATGTGATGAAATAGAATCCATCATTCTTGGCGATGACATAAAGAGAATTGATATGTATGCTTTCTATGGTTGTACTTCCTTGTCCAATATTAACTTACCGGATGGGCTTGAACAAATAGGCAGTACGGCTTTTGGTTATTGTAAATCATTGAAAAAGATAAATTTACCAAATACCATGAAACCGTCTGGCTCGAACGGAGGAGCAGGTCTGGCATTAGAATGTTTTATGATGAGTGGTCTCACGGAAATACATATCCCAGATGGATTATGTGCTCCTCAGTGGGGATTCGCAGGCTGCGACAGCCTTAAAACTGTGGTTTTTGAGGGAAATGGAATTATTCTCGAAGAAGCTTTCAGGGACTGTAATAACCTGTCGTTAGTCATAAACTATTCAGAAATACCATTAACTGTTTCCGAGGATGCATTTTCCAGCTATTGCACACTTATGGTTCCTTATGGTTGTGCTGATAGCTACAAAAACAACGTTGTCTGGAGTAAATTCAACATTATTGAAATGGCTAAGCCGGAAGTTCCCCTTGAAGGTGTTGATGGCAGTATCACGTGGAGGTTTGATACCATAACTAATGCACTTACACTTAGTGGTGACGGTACCATTAAAGATTACAAGGCTGGTGAGGCTCCTTGGATGGTGCATTATGGCAATGATATTTTTTCTATAGTAATCAACGAAGGTATTACGGGGGTAGGAGCAAATGCCTTTAATGGATGCAAGAATCTGGAATCTGTCTCTTTTCCCATGGGGCTTAAATCTATCGGGGACTATGCATTTGCCTATTGTGAAAAAGTGAACGGGATACTCTGGGTGGATTCTATAGAGAGAATAGGAGACTACGCCTTCTATTATTGCCGTGGTCTGGATTCATTTACAATACCTCAGAATCTGTCGGATTCCGATATGGGGAGAGAAGTGCTCGCTTATAGCCGCATCAAAGAGCTATCTATTCCTGACAGCTGGAGGACCATTCCGAATCGCTGTTTTTATGGATGTGGTGATCTGCAGGAAATCAGACTCCCTGAATCCCTGGAACGTATTGAAGATGCCGCTTTCTCAGGTTGCTATAATCTGTCTTCGGTTACAATTCCGGAGTCGGTATCTTTTATAGGCAGTTATGTTTTTGCCTACAGTGGTTTAACTCCTTTTGTATTACCTCCTGGAATTGAGTCCATTAGTGACGGTATGTTTTATGGTTGTATTTTTACATCAATAGATATACCTGAACATGTCAGTCACATCGGGAGTAGTGCTTTTGCAAATTGTGATAGATTGACTTCAGTTGTAATACCTTCAAATGTTAAAACAATCGGACATAATGCTTTCTCGGAGTGTGATTCTTTGAAAACAATAGTTATATCGGAAGGAGTGCAGAAAGTTGGTGGGTATGCCTTTTCCGGTTGCAGAAATGTTTCTGATGTGACAATATCAGGTTCATTGACCGAAATAGGGAATTGTGCTTTTGGCTTTGATGTTTATATGGATGGACGTACTGGTATTGGTCAAGTTGTAGTGATTAACATGTCCAGGCAACCTCAAACATTTACACAGCCTGTTTCGTTTACGCAAGGATCTTTCTTTTCCCCGTTTTGTGCACGATATAATTTGATTAATGATGTTCTTGTTGTCCCGCCAGGCAGTGTGGAACTGTACAAGGCTGCAGATGGATGGAAGGATTTCGGAATAATAACAGATGATCTGACTAATGTGGACATGATTCGGAAAGACTCCGCCCCCAAAGCCTTTTATTATGACATCCAGGGACTTCCATCAGGCAGGATGCATAAAGGCATCCTTATCCGCGACGGGAAGAAATATTTTATGGATCACTAACGATATTATTCTATATGGTTTCATAATGATGATGTCAAAAAATCGGGCCAAAAACTGTGCTTGGTTTGAATTATTCGTTATATTCGCAGGATAAACCGGTTGGTCATTCGCAAACCGGTGCATGACAGTGGTAAATAAAAAATAGGCTTATGAGAAAACTTCTACTTCTATCATTTGTCATCCTGTTCACTCTGGCAGCAATCGCCAAGGACAAGATAGTATATATCGAGAAGTTCGACAACTCGTCGGTCGGCGATGTGTTCAAGGTTTTTGATATTGAAGGAGACGAGTTGACCGACGCTTCCGCTGTGGTGGAGGCCGATCCCGCATCGCCGTCATCGCTGTGCCTGCATGTCAAGACCGGCTCCAAGGCTGCATTCGTGGAGTTCCAGAATCCCGGGAACATTTCGGGTTCCACGGTTCTCAAGACATACGAGAGGATTTACATGCAGTTCTATGTCCCGGAGAGCAACACTGCCGCCCTGAACAGGAATGTGGTGGTGATCCTGGGCGCGAACTCACAGACTGTCAATGCGGCTTCAGGCGTGAATGAGGCGGGAAAATGGATTCCCACGACCCAGACTTTGGGTAAGGCATCGTCCATAAGGAAAACCGTCAGGATAGGCCTGAACGTGAAGGAGGGCGAGTATTATGTCAAGCTGATACGCTATTTGACCACCGATTTCGGCTATGATTACAACGATCCCACCCAGACGGCCCGTTACTATGCCGACCAGCTGGGGCTGAATTTCGGCGTTTGCGTGAGTCCGGGCCAGCTCAACGACAATTCCCGAATGGGACAGACCATCTGGAGGAACTTCAACATGATGGTGGGTGAGAACGCCATGAAGATGGATGCCACCGAACCGAACCAGAACGGATTCAATTTCAGTCAGGGTGATGCAATATTGAGTTTCGCCGAAAAGCATGACATGAAGGTGCGTGGCCATACTCTCTGCTGGCACAGCCAGATTCCTTCATGGATAGGAAACAGCAACTCCGCCGACAACCCTAAAGGGTGGACCAAGAAGCAGTTGCTTGACATATTGAAAAACCATATCTACGGCGTGGTGAAGCATTATGCAGGTAAGATTGTGGAGTGGGACGTGGTGAACGAATGTCTTGCTGACGGCCAGAGCGGTAACGGATATGTGCTGCGCAGCAATTCAATCTGGCGGAGCGTGATAGGCGAGGAGTTCATTGACTCCGCGTTCGTGTGGGCCCGACGTGCCGCCGATGAGGCCGGTGACTATGATGTCAAACTTTATCTGAATGATTACAGTGTGGACGCATGGAGCGGCGGCAAGACCAAGGCTTTGTACAATCTGGCTGTCAGGCTGAAGAATTCCGGTGTGCCCATTGACGGTGTGGGTATGCAGACTCACACACAGATCAATAACTACAATCTGTCAGGTGTGAAGGAATCCCTCGAGAAATTCAAGGCTGCCGGACTCAACTGTATCTTCACTGAGATTGATATCGAGGGCAGCAACCCCATCTCAACCACTCAGCTCAAGACCACCCAAGGCGAGAAGTATGCCGGCATCGTTGATTTCGTGTGCAGCTACGAGATATCCCCGACTATGGTCGTTTGGGGTATATCCGACGGTAACTCATGGCTCAGCAATGCCGCCACCACCAAGCCGCTTCTCTTCACTGCCGACATGGAGGCCAAGCCTGCTTATCTGGCTGTTGTGAACAAGTTCAAGGAGTATGCCGAGAAAGCTGGAGTGGGTCAGGTCTATTCTGATGAGAGCCCTTGGGGTGAGTCCGCTGTGGATGTCTATAACATCACCGGGCAGAAAATCGCTTCCGGTGTCACCATTGATTTCATAGACAACCTCCCTGAAGGCCTCTACATAGTGGGCGGCAGGAAACTGTATGTGAAATAAGGATGAAGGGAGAATTGGTCATGAAGGGGCAGCCGTAACGGTTGCCCTTTTTTCCATGTTCCATCATCGGATCCCGGCCTTGTCCAGGGCCTGGCGGTATCGTGCGGCGTTGGCGTTGTGCTGCGATAGGGTGGAGGCAAAGTTGTGGTATCCTGAGAAATCCTCCTTGGCGCACATGTACAGATAGTTATGGCTTGCGGGATTCAGCACGGCATCGATGGAGCTTATGTTCACGAACCTGATGGGGGCGGGCGGGAGTCCCTGTATCTTATAGGTGTTGTATGGGGAATCAATCTCAAGGTGGGCGTTGAGGACTCTTTTCGGCCTCTCGCCGCCAAGAGCGAAAATCACGGTAGGGTCAGCCTGGAGCGGCATTCCCCGCTTCAGGCGGTTTATGTATAGGCCAGCCACGACCGGCAGCTCATCGGCCATGGCGGTCTCCTCCTCGACAATGGAGGCAAGAGTCATGACCTGGTTGCTGTCCATCCCGAGACGGGCGGCTTTCTGCCTGCGGTCATCGTTCCAGAATCTCTCCTTTTCCTGGAGCAACCGCTTGACAAGGGCTTCCGGTGTGATATTCCACCATACCTCGTATGTGTTGGGGATAATCATGCAGAACACCGTCTCGGGAGCGTATCCTATGGAATCCAGGAACTGCCTGTCCGAAAGCAGGGAACTGACCTGTGCTGAATCCATCATGAGCTGGGAGGAGATGGCCGATGCCATCCTGTCCACTGTCCTTACACTGCTTATCCTGAGCCTGACGGGAGTCTGGATTCCGCCTGACAGCATATCGGCCACCTCCCTTGCCGATGCGCCGGCGTTGACTGTGTAGCATCCGGTCAGGACTTTGTCGGCGTAGTGCCGGTGGTTGAGCCATAGCCGGAGTCCTTTGACGCTGGCATCGGGATCGTTGAGCAGAATGCTCTCCATAACCTTATCCTGAGTGTAACCTGGAGTGATGTATAATCTGAAAGACTCCTTCGTGGTTACCGGGGATTCAAGCATTTTATAGAATGTGTACAATACGGCACCTGACGCTACAATGAGTGTGAGCAGGGTTGCAATAAATATTTTTGTCGTTTTATTCATTTTTTTTTTGTCTGTTTGCAAAGTTAGTTTATATTTGCACACAAATAACCTAGTTTTAACCTTCTTATGGACAAAATCAGATCTGTTGTAGCCAAGGCTCTGTCAGGAGTGGCTTTGGTGTTTGCCTTGAACGGATGTCTTGATGAAATGCACCCCGGTTCATATTACACTTTTGAGGATCATACCATTTCCAGTTTCCTTGAGGAGAATGGCGTGTATGATTTCAGCCTTTTTATTGAGATTCTAAAGAAAGCCCACCTTTGGGGTGAGATGGCCACTTACGGCGAATATACCTGTTTCGCACCTACGAATGAGGCTATTGAGCAGTATATGAGAGAAAAAGGCTATTCAAGCGTGGCCGACATACCGGTGATTGTCTGCGATACCATAGGCCAGACCCATCTGCTTGACAATCCCTATTTCACGACAGACCTTGTGGAGGGCGCATTCCCTGCTCCCAACAGGCTTGACCGCTACCTCTCGTTCTCTTGTGACTACGGTCCCGACAGCAGCGCCAGGTACTATGTGAACAAGGATTCATGGCTCATGAGAATGAACGATACCGTGCAGAACGGTGTGGTTCATGTGGTTGACCGCGTTATTGAGCCCAGCACCCTCATGCTTCCCGAGCTTCTGGCTACTGACTCCGCCATATCGCTTTTCTACAAGGCCTTGATACTTACCCACATGAATGACTCCCTTGAAAAGTATATGGATTTGAATTACCGTGCCCCCGGAGGTGACTCCTGCACCATTGGCGTATATTACCACACAGGAAATGAGTGGGAGTATGCCATATTCCCGGAGAAACGTTATTTCAAATATACCGCTTTCGTGGAGCCTGACAGTGTTTACCACAAGCATGGCATCTACACTCTCGATGATTTGATCCAGTATGCCAAGGACGTTTATCACGAGTCATATCCTGCTGACGGAACACAGTACGATGATGACTATACTGACCGCAGGAATCCTCTGAACAGGTTCGTTTCCTATCACCTGCTGGAGTTCTACGGACAGTATGATGCATGGAATGTGACCAACCGTAATATAATAGGTAACTTTGAGCGTGGGGTCTGGGATATAGAGGATTTCTTCGAGACCATACTTCCGCATTCATTCATGCGCTTCTGCACACCTCAGAGGGCCAATCCCAACGGTATATACATCAACCGTAAGGGTGATCCCAAGAATCCGCCGACTGATGACCTCACCAGAGGTGTCAGGATTTACTCCCCCTCGGAGATGCCCGGTATTCAGCAGGATGCCCTGAACGGTATTTACCACTATGTGGATGAGATACTCGTATATAGTCACGATGTACGTAATGTGGTGCTCAATACACGTATCCGTTATGACTGCACCACCATGTCACCTGACTTCGTGAACAGCGGTGGACGTAACCGTTACGGCGGACCGAACGAGAACCAGTGCACCGGTATGATTAACGGGTTCACCAAGTGGTGGAGTTTCTCGCCGGAGACTCTGCTCTCAATCCGCAGCCGTCACCAGTATTTCGCCAGCTATCAGGGTGATGAGGTTATCCTTCAGGGTATATATGACGCTACAGTGAAGCTTCCGCCCGTACCGTTTGACGGAACATACGAGGTCCGTGTCGGTTATCCTCCCATGACTTCCCGCGGTATTATCCAGGCTTATTTCGGCGCTTCCCCGGACCAGATGGATCCCACCGACATACCGACTGACCTTCGCGTAGGTGGAGATAATCCTGAGATAGGCTGGTTCTCGGACGGCGATTATACTGAGGATGAGATACGCCTTTTGGAGAAGGGTATGCGCAACCGTGGCTACATGAAAGGTCCGGGTGCCTATACATTCAGCGGCACAAACTTCAGGGCCAACAGGGGTACTTTGAGAAAAATCATAACCACACAGTATATGTCGGCCGAGGCGGACTACTATCTGCGTGTCCGTCAGCTTATGGACAACAACATGGCTGAGATGGTCTATGATTATCTTGAGCTTGTTCCCAAGACAGTCTGGGGTAGTGACGAAGGTGAAAACATCTATTGATACGCTGATATATGAAGAGAATATTGCTGTTTTTGTCGCTGGCCGCAGTATTGCCAGTGGGTGCCAGGAATGACGTTACTGTAACCGTCCATGCCGACAAGCCCGGTGCAACCATAAACAGGAATATATACGGGCAGTTTTCGGAGCATCTCGGAACCTGTATTTACGGTGGCCTGTGGGTAGGCCCGGAGTCATCGGTTCCAAATACCAAAGGCTACCGTAACGATGTTCTTAACGCCCTCAAGGATCTTCAGGTGCCTGTGATGCGCTGGCCAGGCGGTTGTTATGCCGATGAGTACCACTGGATGGACGGAATAGGTCCCAAGGAGAACCGTCCGGTCATGGTCAACAACAACTGGGGCGGTATAGTGGAGGACAACAGCTTCGGCACACATGAGTTCCTGAACCTGTGCGAGCTTATCGGATGCGAGCCTTACATATCCCTTAATGTGGGTAGCGGCTCTGTCGAGGAGGCTGCCAAGTGGATTGAGTATATGAACGCCGCCGACGGACCTATGGCCAAGCTCCGCAAGCAGAACGGCCGTGAGGAACCCTGGCACGTTAAATATATAGGTATAGGCAACGAGGCTTGGGGCTGCGGAGGCAATATGCTGCCGGAGTACTATTCCGATATTTTCCGCCGTTACCAGACCTACTGCCGTGATTTCAACGGAACCCGTCTGTTCAAGATTGCCAGCGGTGCCACAGACTATGACTATGAGTGGACCGATGTGCTCATGAAGAAGATCGGCTCCATGATGAATGCCGTATCCCTGCACTACTATACCGTATCCGGGTGGGTGGGGGCCAAGAAGCCTGCCACAGGGTTCTCCGATGAGGATTACTACTGGTGCTTAGGCAAGTGCCTCGGCATTGAGCCTGTGATTCAGAAACATCTGGCCATCATGAGCAAGTACGATCCGCAGCACAACACCCCGTTGCTGGTGGATGAGTGGGGGACATGGTGGGAGCCGGAGCCCGGCACACAGCTCTATCAGCAGAACACCATGCGCGACGCAATGGTGGCATCGCTCTCCCTCGATGTGTTCCACAAGTACTGTGACCGCATCCAGATGACCAATATAGCCCAGGTGGCCAATGTGCTCCAGTCCATGATTCTGACCAAGGATGACAAGATGGTGCTCACTCCCACATACTGGCTGTTCTACATGTACAAGCCGCACATGGATGCCACATATATACCCACCGATCTGGACGGTGTTGGTGTCAAGCTTACTCCCAATGAGCGTTATGCCGCCAATCCGGATGAGGGTGCCACACGTCCTCTGCCGCTGTTCAGCTCCACAGCATCGAAGGACAAGAGCGGTAAGCTGCATGTCTCCATGTCGAATGTCAAGCTGGACGAGCCTCAGAGCGTGATTGTGAACATAGACGGCTTCAGTGCAAAGAAGGTGACCGCCAAGATCCTGACAAGCGCCAAGGCTACCGATTACAACACATTCGAGAATCCCGACAAGATTAAGCTTGCCGATTTCTCAGGAGCCAAGATTGACAGGAAGAGTGGGGCGGTAACTCTTGAGATACCTGCCGCCAGTATTGTCACTCTTGAGATAGAATAACAGAACCGGGTTATAAAAAAATCCTGCGGAAACTCACCGCAGGATTTTTTTATTTCTCAAGCCTCTCCTGAACTACTTTTTCAACCATCTCGCCCATGATGTAGATGTAATCGGAATCAATCTTGCAGTTGGTTTTAAGCGAAATGGTTTTCTTGAAGACTCCCGGCCGCCTTGTTGAACCTTTGTAGGTGACCTTTATGGAATCTGAAGCTCCGGGAGGTATGGGTGTCTTGGGGAATATGGGTTCGGTACATCCGCAGGAGGCCTGTGCGGAAAGAATCATCAGGTCTTTCTTTCCGGTGTTCGTAAAGACGAACCAGCACTCCTTGTCACCATGCTCAATATCGAAAATACCGAAATTGTGGGTCTTTTCAACGAAAGTCATTTCTGGATAGCTTTCATCGGAATTCTTGTTGTCCTGAGCGTTAACAGTCAGGAAACAAGGCATTGTCAGGCAAAGCATTGCTGTTGCATATTTGGCGTAAAATCTCATGATGAGTCTGTTTTGTCGTTTTCGGCGGCTAAGTTATAAAAAAACAGTGAACTTGATTCGTGATAATGTTTAAAAAGTGTCTGAATATGTTTTTTGTTGTTACGACAGTTTCTTTTCCAACATTTTGAAATTCGGAAAAAGGGGAGTATATTTGAGGATTAAATTAACCGATTTATGTTTAATGAGAAAGATTTGGCGCAGTTTGAGGCCAAGGGTATCACTGCTTCACAGGTAGAGAATCAGCTGGATTTGCTTAAGAAGGGTTTCCCCTATCTTGAATTGGATGCTGCGGCATCGGTAGGTAACGGGATAATCGCTGTCGATGATGACAGATGCAGAGAGTACATAAAGACATGGGACACCTATTGCGGCAGCGGACATCGTGTCCTCAAGTTCGTGCCCGCCTCTGGTGCCGCCAGCCGTATGTTCAAGGACCTCTTCGCTTTTCTTGATGCACCATACGATACTCCTTCAACTCCTTTTGAGATAAAGTTTTTTGAGGGGCTGGAGAGATTCGCCTTCTATGATGAACTGGATGCTGTGTGCATGACCAATGACAGGCAGTCCATAAGTGAGCTTGTAGCTGAAGGTGAATATAAAAAGGTGGTGGCAAATCTGCTGGGCATGAAAGGACTTAACTATGGGGCATTACCCAAAGGGCTGCTCAAGTTCCACCGTTATAATGGCAGCTCCCGCACTCCTCTTGAGGAACACCTTGTGGAGGGCGCCATGTATGCATCTGGCTCGGACGGGACAGTGCATCTGCATTTCACTGTCTCCCCGGAACACAAGGAGCTGTTCCGTGCTCTTGCCGACAGCAACAGCAAGGGTCTTTCTAAGCGTTTCGGGATTAAGTATGATATCACTTTCTCCGAGCAGAAGAAGAGTACCGACACTGTGGCATCGGACCTGGAGGGTAACCCGTTCCGCAATGATGACGGCTCCATACTCTTCCGCCCGGGAGGTCACGGCGCACTCATTGAGAACCTCAATGAACTGGATGCCGATGTGGTGTTCGTCAAGAACATAGACAATGTGGTACCGGACCACCTCAAGGCCGACACCGTTACGTACAAGAAACTGCTGGCCGGAATACTCGTGTCCGTCCAGAACAGGATTTTCGAGTATCTGAGACTGCTTGACAGCGGTAACTATACAGCTGAGAAACTCAAGACCATAGCGGATTTCGTACGGGACACCCTGTGCTGCCGGAAGAAAGGGGTGGAGCAGATGCCGGCCGAAGAGCTTTCCGCATGGCTCCGTTCCAAGCTGGACCGTCCGTTAAGGGTGTGCGGCATGGTACGCAATGTGGGTGAGCCCGGAGGCGGACCGTTCCTGGCCTACAACAGTGACGGGACCGTATCGCTTCAGATACTGGAAAGCTCCCAGATAGACCTTTCGGATCCCGTCAAGAAAGAGATGTTCACCCAGGGAACCCACTTCAATCCTGTGGATCTGGTGTGCGGCCTGAAAGGTTACAAGGGTAAGAAATTCAACCTCCCGGACTTTGTGGACAGGAACACGGGCTTTATCTCAAGCAAGTCCAAGAACGGGCGTGAGCTCAAGGCTCTTGAGCTTCCCGGACTGTGGAACGGTGCCATGAGTGACTGGAACACCCTTTTCGTGGAGGTTCCCCTCACAACCTTCAATCCCGTCAAGACGGTGAATGACCTTCTCCGTCCCCAACACCAGCCTGCATAACTCAGTATAATAAACGAAAAAAGGCTTCCTCAACCGGAAGCCTTTTGTAATCAGAGCGGTAGACGGGGCACGATCCCGCGACCTTCGGCTCCCGTTCGCTATAGCGAACTAAAACACGGACAGGCTTCCCAAGCCGAAACAGACGAAAAAAGGTTCCCAGTCAGAGAACCTTTAATCAGAGCGGTAGACGGGGCACGATCCCGCGACCTTCGGCTCCCGTTCGCTATAGCGAACTAAAATACGGACAGGCTTCCCAAGCCGAAATAGACGAAAAAAGGTTCCCAGTCAGAGAACCTTTAATCAGAGCGGTAGACGGGGCACGATCCCGCGACCTTCGGCTTGGGAAGCCAACGCTCTACCAACTGAGCTACTACCGCGAACAAATACGGTGCAAATATACACCATTTTTCAGAAACAGTAAGCATCAACAGCATTAGATTTAAGAATCAGTGTGCGTAAAACCGGCATATTTTATGTATGTTTGTAAATACCATTTTTACATAGAACCTTCCTGATTAAGAGACATGTTCATACACAACCACAAGACAGTCCGCAGAGTCCTGTATCTGTCAGTCCTGGCTATAGCCTTCCTCACATCCTGCCGGGACACCACCTGCCGTGAGCTGGCCAGGATAGAGCAGCTTATGGAAACCAGTCCCGCAGAGGCCGACACCCTTCTCGCTTCCATCGGTGAACCACAAAAACCAAGCCGGAAAGCGTGGTATGCCGTCCTCAAAACCCAGCTTGACTACAAGAACTACAAGCCTATAGTAAGCGACAGCCTTATCCTGACAGCGACTTATTTCTACGGGACACCGTACAAAAGCATCTCCAGACATCGCAAGTATCGTGCAGCTATGGCCTGGTACTCGCAGGGATGTGTGTATTCTGAGTTGAAGAATGATTTTGCTGCTATAGATGCATATTTAAAGGCAAAAGAACTATACCCGGACACCTTGATATCATATTTTGCCAGGACGGAACAGAATTTAGGGGAGATATACCTGAGGCGACAGATGCTCGTCCCGGCCGAATCAAATCTGAAAGCTGCAAGGTTGAATGCAGAACGGCTCAATAATACAAAGATGTCACATTATGTTACTTATCGCTTGGGTTTATGCGCATTGTATAACAGGGATTTCGAGCAAGCCGAGAAAATATTCTCGGATATTAAAAGTGACTCTTCCTACGCATCGAATTATAGAACCGGTGCTTTACTCCAAATGGCCAAGATCAGGGTATTCAATGATAAGGATTACTCTGAAGCTCTGCTCTTAATTGATTCATATATAAAGGCAAGAGGCGACATTAACACATCAGGGGCTGCGCTGAGCTTGAAGGCAGATGCTTTTTACGCTATTCAGGAATATGATTCCGCTTATTATTACTATTCAGAATCAAACAATACTCAGGATATAGAGATTTATACAAGGTGTAACAATGCGGACAAACTGACAACTCTTGCCCTCAGATCAGGGTATAATGACAAGGCTTTGGAATGGTACGGCTTATACATAGACTATCGTGACTCCATAAACAATATCGAAAGGACCAGGGATATTGAGGAAATACAGACCGCTCACAAGGAAGAACTTGCCGGACAGGTCCTAAAAAACAAGAAAACCATTTATTTATTGACAAGCACTTTCCTTGTTTTACTCTTTACGGCTATCCTGTTAATTGCATTCACTATTTACAAACGCTTTGAAGAAAAGAAGATTATAAAGAAACAGTCCGAACTGATCAGATTAGAGAAGGAAATAAACAACAGCAGCATTGAATTGCTTCTGCTCAGGGTAAAAGAACTGTCCGATGATAACAGCGAAGCACGTGATGTTATTCTGGAACTATACAGGAAAAGGTTGAACCTCTGCAAGAATAAGTTTATGCAAACCGCCGGAGCCAATATCCTGATTGATTTCATGATGGAAAATTCAGAATTCCAATTTAGAAAAAATGAAAAGAATGTTATGCTTGATGACTTGAAAGAATCATATAATCAAGTATTCGCTGATATCCTGTCCGAAGTCCCTGATTCCAATTCGGAGGAAATGATGACTATTGTTCTAAAACACCTAAAACTAAAGAACAGTAAAATTGCAGATATCTTCAATATAACCGAAAAGGCTGTAAAGCAACGTTATTACCGACTGGCAAAACGAAGTAAATCTGATTTCATAAATCTTTTCCATTAGTAAAACACAGTATTTAAGATAAATGTAGTCCTTTTTGTAGTCCTTTTTTTGAAAGGGGTATTATTGCTATATTCTATTTTTGCCGATAGTTTAACCCCTAAAAAGAATAAGGCATGAAAAAGCAAATTCTAACGCTATTATTATTGATAGCAAGTTCATTTACTCAACGTGTACACACAAGACCGGATGAAATCATTGGTTTTGCCGATTAATTCCTAATATGGTGTTATGAATAACAAAGTTATTGTTTTATTTAGTGCCTTTAGCTTTATGCTATTTTCATCCTGTGATAATGACAGAGGTGATTCTTACGAAGAACAAATAGTTCTTTCGAATGTTAATACTACGGCTTTTTCAGCAACTGTCACCAGTGGATGTTTCACAGATTTATCCGTTAACGATTTATTGAGCGGTACTTGTGGATTGTTGTTGACAGATAATAATAATGATGCAGAAACAATATTTGATTCATGGTTGTCTGGAAACGACAATCCATCATCCTGCATTATTATTAATAAGTCAAAAAAACAATCTGACGGGACTGTTACAGTCACAGCTCTGGAACTAAGTCCGGAAACGTCCTACAGCTATTGCCTGTTCTTCAAGTCAAAAAACGGTAAAACACGTAAATTAGGTGGTTCCGGTTCTTTTAAAACAACAAAATTTGACCCTGATATTTCCTTGTGTGAAGTTAAGAATATCCGTTATTTTGATGCTACTCTGGCAGGAGTAATAAAGGGTGCTACTGATGACCTGGCTCTTTGTGATGTAGGCATTATTTTGGCGGACAATCAAGACAATCTGATCTTGGATAATAAAGTTAACAAAAAAGACGCAGATGAAGGTTCCTCATTTGATTTGATGTTTAAGGATCTTCATCCAGACACCAAATATTTTTGTCGAATTTTTGTTTACCCGAGACATATAGGAAAGGCTTATTATGGAGATATAAATGCTATAACAACAAAGAGTCTGGAAGAGATGGCTGTTGATCTGGGGTTGAGTGTGAAATGGGCCAACTGTGACCTTGGAGAACAGGAATTCTCTCTGGATGGTGGAGACTTATATATATGGGGATATACAAGCCCTTCCCCAAAAGGTATTACTCTTCAGGAGTATAAATTTTGGGATTCTGAGAGCGAGTCATACATTGATATCGGTCAAGAAATCAGTGGCACACAGTATGATCCCGTTCATGTGCAGTATGGAGGCAAGTGGCGGATGCCGACAAAAGCCGATGTCGAAGAGCTGTTGGAATGCTCTATGTCCAAACATTTTGACAAGGAGAATGAAAATCTGTTGCTAAGTTTTACAGTTAGTGGAAAAAATGGCAACTCAATAGAGTTTAAAGGTAACACAGGTTATTTGACAGGGACTTTGGCCTTCACTGATAATAGTCTATCAAATAATAATCTACTACCACTTATTTTAATGGATAATAACCTGGTTTTACCACCTAGTTTAACAACCAGGGGAACACGTATTGGCAGATATCATGTAAGACCGGTTTGGGACCCATCAATTTGAATTTCAACATATATAATAATGAAAACAAAAAAATATTTTTATTTAACAGGCCTGTTAACAATAGCAGCCTCATGTTACAATGAGAGAGACCTTTTCCCCGCATTCGACGATAACTGCAATTGGGAAACGACTTTGAATGATATCATTTCAGACAATGAAAAGTTATTTGATGCCCGCGGATTTAAAATCGTGGACATGGAAATTCTCGAAGATATGGTTCTGGACAGTACTTTATTCTTTGATGAGATAAACGGATATTTCCCGGTTTATTCGAAAACAGATTCGACTTTGAAAGTTATGTCCTATAATGAAATAGAAAAGAGTAAAGACGCAAATGATGAACGTTTCCTTAATATCAGAAACAAAATAAATGATTTGATTTCAAATCAAAGCGATTATTATTGTGTTCAGCTTACTTGGCAATATGGTGAAGACAGATTCAATACTCTTGCATTGTTCAATAAAAGGACCGGAGAGTTGGAATATGACAACATGTTGTTTAATATGACAACAATATCAAAGTACGACAAAAGTCTTTTCTCAAGATTTTTGAGAGAATCCGAATTACAGTATTTAGTGTCAGAATATGACGAAGCCACTTATTACAATGATGGTAGATCTCTCGTGGCATTTGCAGGTTTTTATTATGTTATATATGGCCATTGGAATACATATCAAGTAATTGTTGAAGAAGACGGCCATAAGTATTTGTATACACATTATACATTTGTTTTGGATAATGTTGTAACTGGGGAAGAGAATTATGCCGCAAGTGGGTATGATTATAAAAATTATAATGCCAATTATAGTGTACTACTTCAACCAAGGTATGAAATAAAGTATGCTTTATGGGCTGGACCAATAAATGGATTTAATTTATATGTGCCATTCAACTTGGCATTAGCTGATGAAACTGAAGTAGCTGAAAGGACCATAGAAGGTAACTACGCTTTTCAAGATATAAAAGTATCGCCTCACAGAGAAATGACCAGAGTAATGATAGAATAATCTCTTTGTGAATAACAATCTGTTTAGAGTTTTTATGTACCTTTAGCGATGAAGAAATATTTGTATATCATTTCTTTGATACTCTTCATGGTTTCATGCGAGAAGAGCGATGACGATGCCACAGACCAGAGCCTGCTGCCGTCGTCAAGTACCGTAACCTCCTTCACAGCCACCGTGTCAGGCGGTTTCGGCGATGACGTTACTTCCCAGGACCTTCTTTCAGGGATCAAGGGTGTCCTGTTCATGGAGGGCACTGACGGGGCGAAGGATGCGTTCAACGCCTGGCTTGACGGCAACGACAACCCCGGTTGCAGGATATCCAACCGCTGCACCGTGAAGTCAAACGGCACCGTTGATGCCGTGATTCAGAACCTTTCCCCGGAAACCACCTACAGCTACGCTCTGTTCTTCAAGTCCAAGACAGGCAAGAAACGCTATCTGGGCGGCAGCGGGACATTCACCACCAAGAGCTTCAAGCCCGTCCTCAACACTGGCGAGGCGAGCAGTATAAGGTATTGGGATGCCCAGCTTGAAGGTTCGTTCGAGAATCTGGACCAGGCGGATGCCGCCCTGTTCACCCAAGGGGTAATGTTGGCTCCTGACGACTCTTTCAACGACGAGGCGGTTATCAAGACATTCAAACTGGATGAATACAGTCCCAGATTCAGCCTGCCGGCTGATGGACTGGAGGCTGGCCGTAAGTACTATTACCGTACTTTCATCAAGTCTGAGGAGATGAATCTCACCTATTACGGACCGGTTAAGAGCTTCAGCTCAAAGAGTCTGGACGAGATGGCCGTGGACATGGGACTCAGCGTGAAGTGGGCCAACTGTGACCTGGGAGAACAGGAATAC
>JAGCDE010000001.1 GCA_017651315.1 Bacteroidaceae bacterium | reverse complement strand
ATTTTCATACGAAGAATTTGAAGAAACTCGTACAAAACTAATATCTGACGTTAATAATCTCTTAACCGATGCTGACCGTCGATTTCTCGTTAGTTTTGAATATGGTGAGCCCGAATGGGACAACTATGAGTTTGCACATTTCAAGGACTTTCCATCTGTCAAATGGAAGCTTCTTAACCTTCAAAAACTGGCAGACCTTAATCCAGAAAAGTTGAGGGTGGAAGCAGAGCGACTAAAAGATTTGCTATATTGATAATACAAATCCTGTTTTACATAAAAGTAACGTCAATTATTATTCATCACAAAACATTTTTATTATGAATATAGAATCAATCCTTGGTATAGTCGGTAGTATTATTACAATTGCTGCCTTTATTGGTTTCAAATGTGATTTGGTACAACTTTTTAAGAAGCGACCAATAAATGAGTTGTATGAAGAATTATTGGACAAAAAGTTAACAGATAAAGAGCGAAGAATAATCCTTAAAAGAATCAATAATTATCCTGAAATTAATAAGAGGATAACAGATGAATATATAGAGCGATTTACATTGGGTAAACTGGGCAGAGAAACACTATTCCTTGATATATGCAATAAAAATAACATCGAACCTACTCCTGCATTAGTTAAGGATGTAGTTGGATATAACATGTCTTCAATTACCGCTTCTAATATGAAACAGCACACAAAAGAAGAATTACATAAAGATACCTTAGTGACATCAGTTGAAAAAGAGACTAATGACAATACTCTTAAGGGTTTTACAGAGCAAACAGTATATATGTCCGAATTGCTAATGACTAAGTATCCTGATGCTTGCAACAGACTCATTGGTATTTTAGAAAAGCATAGCGTCAAATATGCATTCTTGAAGGGAACTAAAGATATTTGGTGCCGCGACTATATGCCTGTCCAAACAGAATCTGGGAAATTTATACAATTCAAATATAATCCTAGTTACCTTAAGGGAAATAAAGATTGGGAGGAATCTCGCTCGGATGTCGAAGAAGTTTGCAGAGTGAACAATATTCATGCACAAAGTTCAGACATCAATCTTGATGGTGGCAATGTCCTTATATGCGAAGGTCGAGCAATATTATCTGATAGAATATTCTCTGAAAACCCTGATAAAACAAGAAACGAACTTATTGACGAATTAGGCAAGTTGTTGGAATGTGAGATTATAATTATTAAGGCATTAAATTCAACCTGCGAAGATTTTACTGGACATGCCGATGGTATGGTTAGATTCGTGAATAAGAGCACTATTCTTGGGAATAGATTATCTGATGATTACAAATACATTCAAGATGACAGGCGAAAGATTATTGAGAAATACAACTTGAAATATATAGATGTGCCATTCTTTTCCACCAAGGATAGTAAACATCGCGATAGCGCTATTGGTATATATGTGAATTACTTGAAGGTGAATAACCTTATTGTTGTACCTGTTTTTGGAAGGGAAGAAGACAAAGAAGCTGTTGACATTATACAAAAGGCTTTTCCAGATAAAGTCATTGAAACGATTAACTATAACGAAGTAGCTATAGAAGGTGGTTTGCTGAATTGTACTACGTGGGTAGTCCGTTAAGCCTTTCATCTTTTTGTTTTCATCATATATCAAAAAATTGATAAAAAGAAGTTATTGATATGAAGAAGTTTATTCCTATTTTAATATGTGTATTTATTTTCTCTGCTTGTCAGAAAAGCAAACAGATGATTGTCGAGGATTTAATAGAAGCTAAGAATTGCTTTGAAAAAGAAAAAGTCAATCAGATTTTATCTGATAACTTTATGTTCTATGGAACTGGTACGCTAAACAAAGAAGAATATCTGTCATCTATTGACACTCTAAAGGCGTTTGAATGCCAATCATCAATATTGCAGGTTCAAGATTTAGACAGTATTGTGAAGACAGAAGAGCGGGTGCGTTCTATCGTTGATTCGTTATTGGAAGTTACACCAGCTATTATTCAAAAGAAAACATACAGATTTGTTGATGACAAATTGGTTTCAATCACGGTTGATTCAATATTGAATTATGTGGATTACACAATATCTCTGAATGAAAAATACATTCCTTTTACCTTTTATGTTAAAGAACAATACGGCATTGATGACGAAAGAGAAATAGCAACCAACATCAAGAAGTATCTATCAGAATACGTCGGTCTACCTGTTTCTGTTAGAAAGCAATACAAAACCTACGCACACCTTCAAGGAACATATGTTTCAAGAGACTGTGCTTTCTATAGGAAATTAATATTCAGAGGAAAGAGGACTGTAACAATTGTTGATGCCATCTTTGGATTTTCCTTTGCATCAAGCTATGAGGTGGACGAGAACATTATTAAAATAAGAACTGACAAAAGCGATTTGCTATTTGAAATAAAAGACAATCAAACACTTATTGGTGAAGGATTTGCTAGAGGTACATTTAGAAAATCAAATTAGTTAATTGTACTGATTAACATTAAGCATGGAGCTCTATTAGGGAATATGCAAATTACCCTATTTACATTAAGACTCTATTACCCTTCAACGGTATTCTACATATTAACAGACTATAATTGATATGCAATTCTATTCAGTGTTTAATTGAAAACAAATTCATATAGTTATGATAAATCCTGCAATTCGAAGATTGCATATGCTCAAGAAAGCACATGCTAAAACATATAGGGCTAAGACAAAAAAGAAGAAAAGGAATGAAGAAAACACATCTGTTGATATTCACTATGAACATGGTCCATGCTTGATATGTGGTAAAGCGGATGCGTCAAAAACCAATTCACACATTGTGCCGAGTTTCTTGGTGTCAATATATGATAGTTATGATAATTCTGGTAAGAGGGGAAGAGATTTGCAAATATCAATTACCGGTATAGGCAGATCAACATACGTTGGAGCCATTCCAAGCACTAAATACGACGAAATATTTAATGAGGACAGCCTTAATGACGAGAAGCGTATTGAGGAATTAAAAAATAATCCAGACGCAAGAGATTATGTGTTTTGTCCTACATGTGAAAGGCTTTTAGCTGATCTATTAGAATCCCCATATGCTGATGCGTTTAAACAAGACAAAGGAATTGATGGTACCATAGCTTATTATTTCTGGATTTCTGTTATATGGAGAATGAATTCTTGTCGTAAGAATTTCGGATTCCAACTTGACGAATCAACATCAAAAGCACTACATAAAATGCTGCTATCATACCTTGACAATAATGGTCAGCTCAACGAACGAAACAAACCAAATCCAGATATTTTTAAGTACAAATTACTATATTGTCCAAACTATTGCAAGGATACTCAAAGAGGATTCCAATACTGTAATTACAAGGATAACGTGCTCACTTTTATTATATCAGATTTTATATTGATAGGTTATTTCGAAAAAACGGATAATCTACCAGAAGATTATCTATTCAATGTTATTAGTGATACCATAAAAAGGGCAAAATTCAATTCTTGTAACGAAGAAACGGAGAACAAATTAGTCATTGATAGAGACGTTATGGAGTCTGCAATCAGTACCTTTATCAAATTTGCAATAAATATTAAGAAAAAACATTATGTCAGAGTTATTTCCATGCTTTGGGAACAGATGAACATTCCTATTGAACTTACTGATTCTATAATGAAGGATATATTTTTAGGTATATTTTCAGAAGAAACGAAATTAGCAGAACGTGAAACTGTACATAGCATTGCTATAGCTATCGAATCCGTATTAAAGAAACAAGGAATAATAGGACATAATCAAAATTGAAATGAATACCAACAAAATAGAAAGAGCAGCAGTACGAGTTGTTGAAGAATACATAGACAAATGCCCAAAATTAGAGCCTTATATTACCTCAAATGATAAGACTCCGATTTGGGATGGAGATATTTATATATACAAAAATGAATCTCATTGCGTTGGTAATTTCTTATATAGAGTTCCTCTCCAGATAAAAGGAACAACAAATATCGAAGAAGATTCCTTTAGAATTGAACGAGAATACCTTGAAGGATTCAAGGCCGATAGAGGATGTGCGTTCTTCCTCTGTCAAATTGGAGAAGAATCGCATAGAATTTTTTATGCTCTTCTTTCTACAGACAAAATCACAGATTTGTTACAAACAAATAATAAAACAATAGTTGTTGAATTAAATATTATTCCTACCAACCATCAAGTTTTCGAACAGGAAGTAATACTATTTGCGGAAAAAAGAAATAAGGTAAAAATAGACAATCCTGCCCCTAAAGAGATTAAGTCTTTAGTAAACAGCTTTCAAGAAATAAAACAACACCTTAAAAAAATTGAAGATAAATCTGCAAAGTATGATATCGAAGCTGCTATTGTTTCTATTGAGAATCTCAATGAAGACGGAACAGCTGAATGGCGAGATAAATTCGTATACTATGCACAAAAAGTTTTAGAATTAGCAGATAAAAGTATAAAAAAGTACGACTTATTTCGTCTTAAGATTAATTGGGGTGTTTACTTATTCAATCAAAAACTGTATCATTTAGCAGAACAATCTTTCATAAGTTCAATGAAGGATGTCCAAGCAAAAAAGGAAACTCCGAAATTTAATCATATTTTATATATAGCAGATATTTTCAACAATCTAGGTCTTATTCATAGTTGTCTAAATCGATTCTACGAAGCAGAAGAAGAATACAAAAATGCGTTGAACGAATATAGAATTCTTTACCATGAAGATTCAAACACATACAGTCATAATATAGCAACAATTCTCAACAACCTTGGAAATCTTTATGCAACACTTCATCGTTTTGATGATTCGGAAAAAGCATATAAGGAGGCTCTTGACGTATATAATGATTTATCAAGCACTAATCCTCTTTTATATGAAAAGCATGTTGCAATGGTTCTAAATAACTTGGCAAATTTGCATAATAGATATAATCTACCTGATATCGCAGAAAAAGAATATAAAAAGGCTTTGGAGATTTATCGAAAATTATCAAAGGATGATTCCCAATTTCTTAGTGGTGTCGCTATGACTCTTCACAATTTAGCAGCATTATATGATACCCTTAAAAAATATCAAGAGGCAGAAGAAAAATATGCAGAAGCGCTCAATATATATCGCCAATTATCAAAAGACAATCCCTATGCATACATGCACGATTTGGCCACATGTCTTAATGGAATAGCCATTAATCATAAATCCACTAAAAAATATGATAAAGCTGAGGTAGAGTTTCAAGAAGCTCTTAATATTATTCAGGATTTAGCAAAAGAAAATCCTGATGTATATATGAATGAAGTTGCTAACACTCTAAATAACATAGCAAATCTGTATAGTATTACAAAAGATTGGGAGATAGCAGAAAAGGAATATAATAATGTATTGGAAATATATAGAAAACATACTGAAACAAATCCAGAAGCATATAATTGTTTTGTTATAGGTACCCTCTGCAATCTTGTACTTTTACATACAATACACAATCAATATAATAAGGCCGAAAAAGAAATCAAGGAATTATTAGAAGTATATTGGAGTCTTCCTAATTCGACTCCCGATACCGATATCATTCACATGACAAACGTGCTTCATGATTCAGCTATTATGCATTTTCATCAAAATAGACACAATGAAGCAGAATCCGAATTCAAAGAAGTTCTTATTATTTGCAGATCTCTTATCAAAAGGAACCCGGGTACATATACATGTCATGCGATAAACACGCTCTGCTATCTTGCCAATATCCATACTTTTCAAAAAAGAATACTTGAAGCTGATGAAGAAATGGAAGAAGCTCTTATTCTCTATTGGAATAAATCTGTTTTTATTCCGAAAGATTTAACTTCATTTATGATTAGTATTCTAAGAAATCTGTATATGTATTATTCAGAACAGAAACAATACCAAGAATCGGAAAAAGAAATGAAAGCCGTTTTAAAAATATACCAGTTTCTTGACAAAAAAGAACCAGGAGTCTATACTGAATATATTGGAATGTCTTATCTATTATTAGCCATATCTCAAAACGAAGGCAAAAAATATAATGAAGCCAAGCAAACGTGTGAAGAAGCGATTAGTATTTATAATTCTTTATCAAAACTAAATGCAAAGAGTATGAATACCTATATTGTTAAAGCTCAGGAATTGTTAGATGACATCACATGTTCCTTACAAAATAAAGATAATTAATTGCTTTTGTCTTGACACCAAAAGTCATCATTTCACTTGGGAAACCCACATGGCATCCTGTTCATAAAGCATCTTTGGCAGCAGATAAAATGTATTATTTGAACCTAAAAAATAAGTTCAATAATATGTGGTATAATGCTTTCAAAAAGGTAAGCACCCGATAAACCACGTATTGCAAATCTCGTAATCTCTTTACCAAGTTGGTACAAGTTGCATCAAGTTGCCACAAGTTGAATCAAGTTGCTACAAGTTGATCAGGTCTTGATTTCGGAGCACCGCCACCCGGTCAGTGTGCGTGATTCGGATCATATCCGTTCACTTGTGTCTCTTTGCCCACTCACGCGGCAGCAGATCAGCCAGGTCCCTGCCGTCACGTTCATAATACGGTATCTGACGTAGCGCATCCTCCATCCATAGTCGCGGTTCCACGCCGGCTGCCTTGCAGGTGCCTATAAGTGAATAGACTATGGCCGCACGGTATGCCGATGCGTCGTTACCGCAGAAGAGGTAGTTCTTGCGTCCCAGAGCCAGCGGCCTGATGGCGTTCTCTATAAGGTTGTTGTCTATGTTTATCCTGCCGTCGTTGACGTAACGCGACAGTCTGGGCAGCAAGGCGTATGTATATGCTATGGCCTTGCCCATGCGGCTCTGCGGCGACACTTGAGGGAAGCGTGTCTGCATCCATTTCTCAAAGGCCTGTATCACGGGATATGACTTCTCCCTCCTCAGCTCCATGCGTTTCTCCGGTTTCAGACCTTCATCGTCAGCCTTGCTTTCCACGGCATACAGACGTGATATGTAATAGAGAGCCTCCGATGACAGGGTCCTGTTCTCTTTCAGGGCATCGGCAAACTTGCGTCTGGCATGCGCCCAGCATCCGCACATGGTGATGCCCTCCATGGATTCAAACTGATCATAGACCTCATAGCCGTCGGTCTGGGCAAAGCCGCGGTAACCGCCAAGCAGCTCACGTGCCACACGCCCCGAGCGGCTGCCACGGTCGTAATAGAACATGACGTCGCCTGTCAGGCCGTCCCTGACACACCATTCGTATCCTTTCCTTGCCTTGTGTCTCTCATCGTCAAGCACCGGTATCACGCTTTCGTCAACCTGGATGTACTCGCTGGAGAGTATCTTCTGACGCAGCAGGTCATAAAGGAGCTTGAGTTTCTCCACCGCCGCCTCGTACCAGCCGCCAACCGTGGAGTCGTTCAGGCTCACACCGTACTCGCGGTACTGCTGTATCTGGCGGTAGAACGGCAGGTGGTACATGTACTTGCCTACTATGATGTCTGTCAGCACCGATGCGCCGGCTATGCACTTGCTTATGGGTGCAGGCGGAAGAGAGGGCGTGAGTATCGTGCGGTCTTCGGGATACTTGCCGGCGTCGCTCCTGAGCATCACCTTGTGGCGGATGGTCCTGACCACATACACCCTTGCCGGTACGGTCTCCATGCGCAGCGTCTCTTCGGTTCCTATCTCCACGTACCCGTCCTTCAGAGCGCCCTCAGGAGTGGTGGTGCCATCGGGATATATGTTGATCTCCTCCACAGGGAGACGGGTGGTGTCTATAGGCTTGCGGGAGGGTTTGCTTACGGTGATGGTCCTTGTGATTGTCTGTTCCTGCTGTGTGACGGCTTTCCTGAGCTCGGCCTGCTCATCCTCACTCATGGGTCCCGTCTCAAAGAGGTTGAGCTGCCGTGGGTCAACGGGCAGGTTCTTTTCGCTCATCTTGCCGAACACCTTCTTGCGCAGCCAGTAGAGCTGGTCCTTGAGAGACGCCACCTCATCCTCAAGGGCGGAGTTCTTCTCCATCTGGACGGAGAGTTTCTCAAGGGCGGCCTTCATCTCCTCACGGGCAGCATCAAGTTCTGCCTTGAGAGCATTGTATTTATCTATGAGTTTTATGTGCTCGGACTGTGTCACCGCTGTCTTTCCTTTACATTGTAAAGGTACTGAAAATCGCGGTTATACACAAGTGTAGAGTCGTTTTTCTTTGTTAAATATTGCTATCCGAAACGCAGTTTCCTCAGGCTGTCCAGCCTCTGCCGGCGACCGTCGGGGTTCTCCATCATACCCTCCACTATGAGCACCAGCTCACGCCACTCTATGCTTGCCGAAGCATCGTCTTCAGATATGTCCGAGGGACTGCCGAAGGTGCCCGTCTCCAGCATCTTGGAGTATATCACCATACCTCCCGGCTCCCAGTGCAGGAGCTTGATGCGTGTACGTCTTTTGTTCATGAAGATGAACACCTCACCGCTGTAAGGGTCACGCTTCATCACGTCGGTCACTATGCCGCCAAGTGTGTGGAAACTCTTGCGCATGTCTGTAGGGCGGTTGTAGTACCAGTACCTGAGGCTGTCGGTAAGGCTAAACATGACGAGACGATGACTGTATTATGGCTGCCAGATGCTCCGGGGTCATGTCACCCTGAATGCGCATCATGGTGCCCGTGGCTGTCTGAAGTTCTATGCTCAGCATACCGTGCGGTAATGGACACCGGTTTGACTTGTCGGCCCTGCGGCCGGTCTTGGGGCTGTCAAATGACGGGAACGGAGTCAGGCTCCCGTCTGCGCCGGACTTCAGCTGAAGGAACTGTCCTCTTGCCCTGTCACCGCGCTCCCGTAAGGCATACTTGTACTTTGAGTCATAGAACTTCCACTCGGGAATACCAAGTTCTCCCAGACGATCCTTGTAAGTGCACCCGTGTTCCTTACAATACAATATCACATCCGATACTTCTTCTTTGCTGAGCATAATCACGAAAATTTGTCGCAGCAAAGATACGGCACAAAGGACACGCTTAAAATACGTGGTTCACCGGGTGCTTACTCAAAAAGAAAGATAAATGGAAGTAGGTTTGCTGTCCAAAAGAAAAAAGAAGCAGACAGCTCGGCTTGATAATACACAATTTGGTTTAGTTTATTCCCATATTAAATATACATAACCTAAACTAAACCTTTTATCTTCCGGCAATGAAACCTTGTCATCAAATGCGTTTCTAGAAAGGGGTAGAAATGACAATGAGCATCACTAAAGGGTACAACAAATTCATTCGCTGCTCGCTTCTCAGCGATTGCAAGAATGTGCAAAAATCTGCGTTAAAAAGTGTAAACGTGCAAAGAACTGGAAAATCGTTTTTGCAGATGTTTGCATTTTCTTTTTTTGAAGGCAGTCATATTTGCAGATTTTTGCCTATTTTGCGTCCCCCCACCGTCCCTCGGAGTCACTTTAGACACCTCAAAACAAAGGTGTTTGCACTGATTATCAGACACTTATATTTGCAGATAGTAACTTCTGCATCGGAAAGTAGATTCTGCGTGGGAAAGTGATAGGCACAATAGAAACTGATCCTTTTGTGCTATGAACTTTTTGACTTATATCTTTGTATTTGCAATTATTATTCAAACCTTTGCAACAGTAACACATAAGGCAAGCAGGTAAAGCGTGTTAGAACAAAGAAGAATTAAGTATTATAAGAGTCAAAAACGGAAACTTAGGATGAATTACGACAAGAAACGTTTCTTACCACAAGCCATTGGCAAGCATCTGCCGGGAGTTTTAATGGTCGTGGCATTGCTTGCCCCGTCTCCGGGGTTCAGCCGGATTGTTAATGAGAGTAAGAGTGTCATCGAGAGTTTCCTTACCCCCGATGCACATGCAAAGCCAATGGCACGTATGTGGTTTCCGGATGCATCGGCTGGTGAGGATGATAACGATTATATAGAGAAACAGATTTCCGAACTTGCGGAAAAGGGATTTGGCGGCGTGGAAGTGGCGATGATTATGACCCACGGCGTGCGATATGAAAACGATTATACGCCTGACTACGGATGGGGGACCGACAACTGGATTAAGCTGATGAAAAAGGTGCTTAAAGCAGCAGCCAACGTTCCCGGCGGCTTTCAGGTCGATTTCACGATTACATCGCACTGGCCTCCGCTGCTCAACACCATTGATCCTAATGATGATGCAGCAAGCAAGGAACTGTCTTTCAGTGTAACGCCCATAACTGCAGACGATATTGCCAACGGCACCATCAAGTTGGAACTGCCTTTGCAAAAGACAACTGCACCTCCCTCTACATTCGGTCCCACCGCATACGATCATTTCCTGTTTACCGACCGCTTTGTTTCCGCCGTACTCGTCAGGATTGCCGACATCCAGGTGCAACCCGGTGAGAACGCTGCACAGAATCGTACCCGTTACGTCTTTGATTTCAAAAGCCTGACTCCAATCACAGACCGTGTAGCGGTCATCCCAGGAGCGGGATATGCGGCAGGAGTTCCAGACCGTGCGGCAGCAACGGCACACGAATGGGACTATGACAGAATCTGCAGTTTCTTCGGTCCGGAATCCGATGGACCGTGGACGCGGTGTAACGGAAAGCAGGATGAAGACATGAACCGTAAACGCATGGCCGACTGGCAGGAAGAATACCAAGTATCACTCCACGGCATAGATGTAAACGTGAGTGAAGGAGCTGGTAATCCGCAGGTCGGCGACTGGGTGGTACTTTCCACCTTTTGCCGCGGTACAGGTCAAAGTTTAGTCGGTGCTTCAACCATGCGTAATGGCATTTTCGCCTTAAACTACTTCAATGCCGAAGGAACAAAAGCCCTTACGGACTACTGGGAGCAGATGTTCGCGAGGGATCCTGAACTGCTGATGCTGATGATGGCCAATCCAGGCAATTATTTTGAGGATTCCATCGAATTAACCAGTGTTTCCTCTTACTGGGCTTCATCATTCCTTGATAATATGCCTGACGGGTATCCCTACATGGATATACTGCCTACAGTGGCGGCAAGCAAGTATATCAGCAGCGGCTTTATGGGTGTGACAGTTACCGACTACTTCTCCTTTACCGGCGACGACGGCCTGGCCGACCGCATCTATGAAGATTATAGTGACCGGCTGGCGGAACTTTATGTGAAGCATCGCGTTACCGGTGTGGCCGATTGGGCAAGAAAGACCGTGGGATGGGGCTTCAGAAGCCAGACCTTCCATCTGCCCGGTCTCGAGATAGGCAGGGCTGCCATGTTGGCTGACGTCCCTGAATGCGACAACAATGCCAAGGGTGACGGCATCCGTTATCAGGCAGGAACCGTAAATATTGCAGATAGAGAATTTCTGTCGATGGAAGCTATGACCGGTCCGGCAATAGGATATGCCAATATGGGCGATCTGCTGACCGAGCTGGGGCAGAACTATTCGGACGGTATCACCCGCGCTGTCCTGCACGGAACCCCCTATACAAAGACTTTCAATGGTTATTGCTCTGAATGGCCGGGATGGCTGCCTTTTGCTGCGGGAAGCTATGGCTCCTCATTTACCTACAGGGAGGCCTATTGGCCGGATTTCGGAACAGAAACAGGCTTTATGAGCCGCGTCCAGGCTGTTTTACAGAAAGGTGTAGCAAAGATTGACCTGGCTGTGTTGATTGACAAGGAGAGCAGTTTTGACTTTGAGAGCAAAAACCGGTTCCAGAAACTGCTCGACAGCGGATATTCCTACAATTTAGTCAGTGAGTCTGTGCTGAGCCATCCCAATGCAGTGGTGTCAAACGGTGTGCTCGCTCCCGAGGGGCCGGCTTACAAGGCACTCATCGTTGACCATGTAAACGTAATCTCCATAACCGCAATGCAGCGTCTTGTGGAGTATGCCGATGCCGGGTTGCCCATCATCTTGTTTGAAAGCGACATAAAACGTGTATATGGCAGCGACAGGGATGCAGATATCGAAGTTGCAAAGATGCATCTTAACAACGCGAGAGTAGTGGCTACAGAAGAAGACATTCCGGATGTCTTGACAGAACTGGGGATAAGCAGCCATGCAAAGTATCATATTCCGCAGCTTGAGGCAACCCTGTATAAAGATGTCACGGATGGCACCAACTACTATTATCTGTATAACAACGCCTTCCCTGACAATTCCGCCATGATGGGCAATCATCAGGGCGACCGTTACAAAGGCGAGGACAAGGTGCTGCGCAACATGACAGTAACGCTTCAGGGTGACGGCGTGCCTTACCGACTCGATCCGTACACCGGCAAAATAGCGCAGATTGCGGATTATAAAGCCGGCGCAGCAGGGGTGACCTTTACCATCGACAGAATGTCGGGCGGCAGTGCCATGATTTATGCCGTTACCCCGGATGAGGGTACTTTCAATAAGGTGGCAGGGAATAAGATTTTCAATGTGGAGGAGAAAAAACCTATTGACATGAGCACCGATAAGTGGCAGCTCATCATTCATAGCTATGGTCCCGACCCGGACTCCAGGGATCCCGGCGACAGCAAAGTTACCGACGTTGATTTTGGGATGCAGCCACTGGGTAAATGGTGTGACATGCAGGTTACGAGCGAGCAGCTTGACATGCTTGGCGTGAGCGACATGAAATATGTTTCAGGTACGGGCGAATACACCATAACTTTCACTCTGCCCGATGACTTTGATGACAATGACGGTGCGTTTATAGCATATAGCTACGGCAGGGACCAAGTGGGCACCCTGATTGTAAACGGCACAGAATTGCCTGCCAATAATGCCAGTGATCGCGTTGATGCAGGCACCCTGTTAACCGTAGGTCTGAATACGCTAACCATACGGCTTAATACCACGATGTACGGAAGAACATATTATGAGCATAGCGGATATCTGGATAGAGGCGTGGTTTATGGTATGGGAGAGGGTGTAATGGACCAGCCTGCCCCGGAAACTTACTATAACGGACTACTATGTGTCAGCATTATCCCTTATATTGCTAAGGCTATGGACACCCCAAATGCCATCAGGCACCTACCGGCCACCGACAACCAGCCCGCATCATCGTTTGCACCCATCTACAACCTGAAAGGCCAACGTATCGGAACCCCGCAACGTGGCGTGAACATCATCGGGGGAACAAAAGTCTTTTCCGAGTAAATGATACAATTGAGGACAGGCCTTTGTACCTCATAATCATGGTAGTCCAGATAAGCCTGAATCTCTTCCTTCAGGTAGGTGCCGATGTAAGACTGCAAACGTTTCTTCGGATTCGATAATGAAGAAAGAAAGGAAACCCGAATACGACGCCGCCCACGTGAACCTCAAGGGCCTTTGGCGCATGCCTGTAATCGATGAATTCACATCTCTTCTGGAGAACACCGAGGGATTCGGCGATGACGGAGAAAGAGACCTCGATCTCGGGACGGACGAGGGCGGAATGCCCTTTATCAGCAAGCTCAACGGAGCGGAGCTGTTCCTCCCGACTGCCGGTTCCCTGTGCCACGGCAACGACCATGAACTCACCTATATGGGGAGCAGCGGCACCTATTGGAGCGCCACCTCGGGTGAGCACGAATCGGGCTATACCTTCATATTCACGCATCGAAATGTGAACGACCGCGAGGAGGAAGAGTATTACTGGGGCACCCCCATCCGTGCCGTCTTCTCCATCGATTAGGATAGAGCTGGGGACCGCAAAAGAATCAGGTATCGTATAACGATTCCTATTTCCTGATGTTATAAGCCATCAGGGCTGTGCCGCGACGTACATAGAGTTTTCCGTCAAAGATAGTTGGGTGTGAGAAACAGGCTCCGGAGCCGTCTGTTATGCGGAACTCACTTACCACATCCAGCTTCTCGGGATTGATGCGGGCCAGACCCATGGTGCCGCGACGCTCATCGAACATATAGAACATACCGTCGGCCATGATGAGTGCGCCGCGTCCTTTACCTCCGGCCCACTGCTCGTGATAGAGCACCTTGCCTGTCTCAATATCCACAGCCGCCCACTTGTGCTTATCGCCCGTGCTGCCATAGATCACGCCGTCAATCTCAACCATTCCGCCCATGTAGAAATCCACCTCCTTGTTCTTCCAGAGCAGCTTTACCCCTGACAGGTCATCGGCCATCTGATACATGGTGCATCCGTGACCGTCACCAAGACTTACAAACAGCTTGCCCTTGTAGAAAACCGGGGTGTTTATCATGGAGTAGAGCCATCTCTTGGTGGCCGGATCCGATGTCCACTGGCTGTCGTTCCAGATCATTTTTCCGGTCTCGGGATCCACGCCGAATATGTGCATCTCGGTACCGCTTATAATCTGCCTATGCCCGTTCCACTCTATGATACGGGATGTAAAATATGTAGCGTTATCGCCAAACCCTTTAGTCTCCCAAATCACATCGCCTGTAAGTTTGTTGAAAGCCGCCATGCATATCTCCTTGCCGCAAGTGGTAACAATCACCTTATTGCCGTCAATGAGCGGATGCTCGCAGATTCCCTGGTCATTGGGAGTAAGGCCATACTTGTTCCAATAGTCTATGGTCCAGAGAATCTTGCCGTCGGCCCTGTTCAGGCATACCAGCTCGCCCATGTTGCTGACCATATAGAGACGGTCACCGTCAACGACCGGAGTAGAGCGTGTCTCCTGATAGGACTTGGTCCAGGCATGTCCGTATTTGACCTGCCACACCTTTGTGCCGTCCAGCTTGTAGCAGGTCAGGCGCTCCTCCTGCTCGTCATCGGTAAGTCCGGCCGTATAGATGAATCCGTCACTCACCAAAGCGCTGGAGTTACCCTTTCCGGCATCATTCACCACCCATAGTTTCTCAGGGCCACCCTCAGGCCACTCCTTAAGAAGATTTTTCTCATTCGGATATATTCCGCAATGGTTCACACCACGGAAATCCACCATCTGGGCCTGAAGCCCCATTGTGACAAAGACAACTACTAAAGTAAATAAAGTACGTTTCACAGCAATATCTGATTAGTAATTCATAAAAGTTTATTATTTTTTTTCATACAGAAATCACAGAAAGAGCAGCCAAGGCGACATTCAATGTTTCCGTGATTTCTGCATGATATTACAACACTTACAGCTTCACCTCAATACTCTTGAGGTCCTTGTCAAGCGATGAACCGCCGTAAAGGATAGCGTAGCGTCCGGGCTTGAACTTAAGTCCGTCAGTCTTCTCGTCATAGAAACTGAAAGCATCCTTGCCCAGCTCCACCTTCACGGTCTTGGTCTGGCCGGCCGCTATGTTCTCACGGGCGAATCCTGCAAGTGACTTGATGGGAGCGTCAGCATCATCAAGTGACTTCACATAGACCTGTATAACCTCATCACCATCAAGTTTTCCCGTGTTGGTAACAGGAACTGTCAGAGTCATGTTCTGTGCCTTTCCGGCAGTCTTTGCATCGCCATAGCTGAATGTGGTGTAGCTCAGTCCATACCCGAAAGCATACAGAGGCTGGCCCTTGAAATAACGGTAGGTGCGGTTATTCATGGAGTAGTCCTGGAAATCGGGCAGCTGGTCAGTCGATGCATAGAAAGTTACCGGCAGACGTCCTGCAGGGTTATAATCACCGAACAGCACATCGGCCACAGCCTGACCGCATGCCTGACCTCCGTACCAAGCCTGGATAAGAGCGTCATACCTGCTCTCCACATTGCCGAATCCTATGGCACTGCCTGACACATTGACCAGTACTACGGGCTTGCCTGTGGCATCAAGCTCTGCAAGCAGCTGCTGCTGAACCTCAGGCAGTTCAATCGATGAGCGGTCATGTCCCTCACCCTCGATGTCCGATGAGATACCGCTAACCATCACGATGACATCGGCCCCGGAAATCTTTTCGATTACGCGTGCGAAATCAACCGGACCGCGGCTGTAGATATCGAATGAGAACGATGCCGAACGGGCTTCAGGCTGTACCAGGTCAATTGAAATCTCGTATGTCTTGCCCTTCTCAACCTTGAATGTGGTGGCAGGAGCACCGCCACGGCCGAATCCGCCGAATCCACCGAATCCGCCACGACCGCCGCCTTGACCGGCATTCTCAGCTATGGTCTCACCGTTCACCTTGAAGGTGTAACGTGAACTTCCGCGTACGTTATAAACCATATCGCCGGTATAATCGGCAGTGAAGCTGCCAGTATATCTGGCTGAAAAACCTGTCATGTTCACGCCATCAGCCCAAGGGCAGTCCTCATGAGCCAGAGCGGGCGATGTGGTGTTCAGGTTCAGAGGCTCGTCATAATCAACACGGGCAGCCACACCACCGGTCCAGTCAAGAGTGTTGTAATACTCTGCGTGCAGGCCCTTGCCTCCGTTAATCTGACCCACATAGTGTGTGGTTATGGAAGCGGCGTTAAGGTCACAACCCTTCTCATAAATAATCTCTGCGCTTGGAGCCGCCTCACGGATACCGTCCAGGATGGTCTTGGTGTTGGCAGCCGAAGGATAACCGTTGTAGTTACCTAAGATTACGCGGGCATCATCGGCATTAGGGCCTACAACCGCAATCTTCATGTTCTTGCGGAGCGGAAGAACGTTATTGCTGTTCTTGAGCAGCACGATAGCCTCATGAGCGGCCTTGCTGGCAAGAGCTGTATGAGCGGGACTGCTCAGGTCATCAAGCCCCAGGTTTGCCCAAGGCAGATTCTCGGCAGGATCAAACATACCCAGTTCAAAACGCGCCTTGAGGATACGCTTCACGTTCACGTCAATATCAGCCTCAGTGATAAGGCCCTGTTCAATGGCCTGTGTCAATGAGCGATAGCTTGTTCCGCACTCAATGTCGGCACCGGACAGTACGGCATCGGCCGAAGCGCTGGCCGCATCCTTGTGAGTACCGTGCTGACGGGCGTTGAAGAAATCACCTATGGCACCGCAGTCAGTCACCACAAGCCCCTTGTACTGCCACTTGTTACGCAGGATATCCACCAGCAGACGGTCACTCGCGCAGCAAGGCTCATCCTCATAACGGTGGTATGCGCACATCACCTCCTGGACATTACCGTCCTGGACAAGACTCTTGAAAGCAGGAAGGTAAGTCTCCCAAAGGTCACGGCCGGAAACGCTCACATTGAACTGATGACGCAGAGGCTCAGGTCCGCTGTGCACGGCATAATGCTTGGCGCATGAGTGCAGCTTGAGATATTTCTTGTCAGTGCCCTGCATACCCTTTACGGTCTGGGTACCCATGACGGCGTTCAGATAGGGATCCTCACCCGGAGTCTCCTGGCCGCGTCCCCAGCGCGGATCACGGAAAATGTTCACATTGGGGCACCAGAATGACAATCCCTGATGCCAGATACTTCCGTTAGGCTGTCTCACGCCCAACTGATGATGGTCAGTGGTGTTCCATACGGCACGGGCCTCATCGGACACAGCGGTGTAGATCTCCAGCTGCTGGGGAGCATCGAAAGTGGCACCCAGGGCAATCACCTGCGGAAAAACCGTAACATCATCATAGCAAATACCGTGACAGGCCTCATTCCACCAGTTGTAGGCGGGAATGTCCAGACGGTCAACAGAAATAGAACCGTTCATCATGAGTCCTATCTTCTCCTCAGGAGTAAGCAGTGAAAGCAGATTGTCAGCCCTCTTGTCGAATGACAGCTTGGGGTTCTGGAACGGATACTCATACTGTTCATCTTTGCAGCCTGTAAACAACATCACAGTTGACAAAATGCCCAAAAGCAGGAAACTTCTTTTCATAATATAAGGTAAGTTATTAGTTAATAATCTTTTGAATCTGGCCAATGATATAATTCTATTTCCGGAAAAGCATCTGCACCATCTCGCTCAAATAGATACGCCATGGGCCCCAGGTATGTCCTCCCGGTGTCTCGCGGTAATAGTATCTGAAATCTATGTCATCCAGCTGCCTGTTGTAATTCAGGACACTCCTGTACAGGAAATCATCAGTGCCGCACCCTATGTAATAGAGCTTGTAGCCGTTCTTCTTCATGTCTAAGAGCTTCTGTTTCTGGGCCGGATCACTGATATTGCTGCCTGCGGCCGAGAACAGTCCCACATAGTCAAATGTACCCGGATAATCCTTGGAAATGGTGAAAGCATGACCGCCTCCCATGGAGAAACCCGCTATGGCGCGTCCATCTTTCCTGGTTATGGTGCGGTAATTGCCGTCAATGAATGAAATCACCTCCTTGAACGAATCAGTGAACGATGCTATTCCCGGACGCGTATTGGCATTGGTGTAGGTATCCCCGAAATAGGCCGGAGCCGCCTGCTGGGCAGGATTGCCGTTTGTCATCACCACAATCATAGGCTCAGCCTTCCCCGCAGCTATCAGATTGTCCAGGATCTGAGCTGCACGTCCCAGATCAAGCCATGAATTCTCATCGCAGGCATTACCGTGAAGCAGGTACAGTACCGGGTATTTGCGTTTCCCGTTCTCATAGCCAGGTGGAGTGTATATATTCATCCTTCGGCGCATCTGGAGCGTAGAACTCTCATACCAGCGTGACGTTACGCTTCCGTGAGGAACATCCTGGACACTGTAGAGATCCCCTTTCTCACCGCCTATTATAAAATAGTTCATCCAGCGTGGAATATCCTTCACCACTGAATAGTTAAGATCCAATATAGGTTGTCCGTCCACTGTAAGACTGTAGAAATACAGCTCCGATGCCAGCGGAGCAGTTGTGTAAGTCCATACTCCGTCCCTCTCTGTCAATTCTGCTGATCCATCCATGAATTCCCCGGAGACCTCCACCTTCACCGCCTTGGGATTTCTGTAACGGAAAGTCACGCTGTTGTCCGGATTGATTACAACACCGGTAAAGACCTCATTCTGAGCCGCAATGTCAAAAACCATAAGTAGCATCAAAGCAACAATCAGACTCTTTTTCATAACTCTATTAACTCTATCCATGTCTCTAAAATAACTTGAATACAAATATAAGCAAACCTTTTTGTAATATCCTCACAAAAACCAGCATTTCAACACCAAGAATCTATCGTCATCAACTTCGTTTTACTCTCGCTCTACCCATAGGGTTGCCATAGGGTAGCCATAGGGTTGCCATACCCATTTAGTATGGCACAAAGCAGCCTGGACTATGGCTAACCTATAAGACAAGACAGAGAAATATAGTATTGCTTATCCAATCTACATATCGAGCGGTTCAAGCGTTACAGTTATTACAGTTGTTACAGTTATTTTATAGCGTACACACGAATATTTATATGGGATAACCATGATTTTAACTGTAACACTGTAACAACTGTAACAAATTAGGCCTTTTTTTTCTGAAAAGGTTGACATTTTCCTGAAAAGGTTGACAGTGCCGGAATATTCAGGAAATAAAGAACATTTACAAAGTAGCAAGAAAGGGAACCTGACCCTTCTGTACTACTCGTATTGTCATTATGAACGGAAAAACTTACGCTCCAGTTAGGGAAAAAATTCTTCCCAACTGGGGCGTAAATTTTCCCCTACTGGAGAGACAGCCGG
The DNA here is from genome assembly GCA_017651315.1 of Bacteroidaceae bacterium. Taxonomy (GTDB): domain Bacteria; phylum Bacteroidota; class Bacteroidia; order Bacteroidales; family Bacteroidaceae; genus Colenecus. Next base: position 78,383 of record JAGCDE010000001.1, on the reverse strand, counting down.
GGAGTTGAGGACATAAGGCGTCGGCCGAATGCTCCGGACAGAAAAAAAATCCTTACAAGAATACAAAAACAGTGCAATTGGGGCCTGTGCAATTGGGGCCTGTCCCCTTTTCCACATTTCACATTCCCCTCCCTTTTGCATAATCGTGTTTTTTTGCGAATTTTGCAGACAGTGTACTATATCCTTTTCAAAAGGCAAAACACAATGAATATAGTTTCATATTCTTTTAGCAATAAGGATTATGGCAAAATTCAACCCCGCCATCCCTCTGGAGCGGGAGCTAGGCAAACAGATTTATCAGGCTCTTCAGGGCTCAGTGGTGGAAACCATTCTCAAGACCGCGCAGGACGGGACGAGCGATGACTACTGGCGCAGCCACATGGAGGGACATTGCATGAAGGTGGATAAGGACATCCTGCCGGAGTTTCATGCCCTGTGCCAGGAGGTCAAGGACAAACTGGAATTCAAGGAGGAGGTGGATTTCTACGTGACAGGCGACAGCTCCCTGAACGCATTCTCCGTCGCAGCCGAAGCTGAGGGGCAGCCTCACATCGTTAACGTGAACTCCGCCATGTTCGACCTCATGAGCCAGGACGAGCTGCGGTTTGTCATCAGTCACGAGCTGGGGCATATCATCAACAAGGACTCGGCGCTCAAGCGGCTCATCTACTTCGTCTTCCCGCCGGATGCCGTGAACCCGCCCATCACGCTCCAGTACAAGATTCGCCTGCATGACCAGCTGGCGGAGCTGGTGGCGGACCGATACGGCTATATTGCCAACAGGAACCTGAACGCCTGCGTGACCGCATTCTTCAAGATGGCTTCCGGACTGGACCTGGGCAAGATGAACGTGAGCATTGACGCCCTGCTGGCGGACAACCGCAAGCGTCTGGACTATTTCCTCAACGACAAGGGGCTGAGCCTGTACGGACATCCCGTCAACCCCATCCGCGTCCAGGCCATCAACCTGTTCGCCACAGCCAGGAAGAAAAAGGAGCTGGAGGAGGGAATGGATGAGCTCATAAGCATCCTGCTCAAGGTGGGCAACAGCCCCATGGATGAGGACCTTTCCGTGTTCATAGCAACCGCCGGACTCATCGTGGCCGATGCCGACGGAAAGATTACCGACAAAGAGGTGGAGCACATAATACAGAATCTGGCCAACCTGCAGATCTTCCCCAAGCAGTTCCTGGATGTCATGCTCAAGGCCGATATCTCACAGCTGTTTGACCAGTCCGTCAAGAACCTCCTTGCCGTGAATCCGGGGTTACGTGAAACACTGCTTGAGTACATGATCGGACTTGTCCTCTCCGACCAGGAGATCACCAGCGATGAGGTGAACCTAATCTTCGCCTTCGGAAGCGGCATAGGCTTCTCCGAGAAAGAGGTCTCGCTCAAGTTTGCCGCAATGATCCAGCAGCACTACACTCCCTCCCTGGACTCCATCTGCTGACCATTTTTCGCATTCAGTTGACTCTTGACACTTGACAGCGGTGCGAGCCATATTCCCGTCCCGCAGGAAACAGAAAGGGAGGCTCCGTTTGTGGCGGGGTCTCCCTTCTTCAGGACGGGCCTTGCGGTCCGGGGCACTCAGAGCGCGATGGGGCCGAAGCCCATGCAGCTGGTGGTGGTCAGAGCCGTGATGAAGGCCGTGAGTGCGGCCACAATCATCTTGGCCACCAGTTCCACTATCCTCTTCTTGTCCATAAACTAATAGTTAACGATTAATGGTTAATGGTTGGTCAGTTCTCGCCCTGGGTTCCTTCACCGCCGTTACCCGAATCCGAGGAACCGCCCTCCTGGGTAGTATCGCCATGGATTCCGTCCTCCGCATCGGCATCCGGGTCCTCCACCTCGGTATCGTCAGTGCTGGTCACGCGCTTCACAACATTGCCGTTACGGTCATAGCAGGTGATGCTGACACTGGTTTTCTTGAGCTCGTCCTTAATCTCCACGCTGGGAGTGAAGATTACCCTGCGGCTGATGATGAGGCTGCTGGCCACATCGTTCACATCCTCCACCGAGGCTGAACGCAGTCCGAACCTCATGGTGCCGACACCGGGGATGACCACCGAATGGCCTTCGGTTGCCCATGCCCTGATCACCTGGCCTATCGCATCCCAGGCCGCATTGATGGCTCCCCTGCTGATGCCGCTCCTGAGGCTGGCCTCCTGGATGACCTTGGACTGGCTGAGCTTGTTATACAACTCCGGCTGAAGTACGTAACGGTACTGGAAGGCACCATTCTCACCAGCCTCAAACTTGAGCTTGCGCTCCACTGCTTTCACTTTAATTGACATAGCAAATAGATTTAATTGTTAATAATCAGGTTCCTGAATCTCTCTTGGCCAATAGGATTCTGAATCACACTGCAAATGTACAGCCCCTCCCTAAGGCTGGAAAGAGTTGTCCGGCCCTTCGGGATCCAAAAGGCCGGACACTGAACGACTATCGTCAACATCCTAAGTGATGCTCTAAAAAATAGAATTCAGCAATGGAGATTCAATTTAGTAATCTTTTAAAAAGCATGATTCAGCCATTCAGAAAAATAATCAGAATACACAAACTCTTCAAATGTCCAATGACGAATTTGTCCGTTGTCTTTTCCTTCATCAGATATTGATATAACACTAATTTTATTATCATTATCAACTACAAAATATTTAGAACAGTCTTCTATGCCATTCCAACAAACTGAAAAAACATCTACATTGTTGTTTTTAATATAATCTACTAATAATTGGTCGAGATTACTATTGGCATATATTTTTTTCAAATTACATCCAACACCTATAACACAGGATTCTTTATCCACAATACAAGTCCTTTCTGTTATCAGGTAATCCCTTTGTATTCCAAGTCTTGGAAGAGCAATTGTTGTAGAATATTTCAATTTCCATAAAGGAATCAGACTAAATGAGTGACTTCTTTTATTATGAATAGGTACAAGATGAGAGGTAAAAGTAGTATAAATACTGTCTAATGAACAATCACCAGTATAATTAAGAAGAAATACGTTGACAAATTCAAGCTCTTCTCTTGGTATAGCCTTTTGTCCATTTTTTTTGAAACTTTTACGATATAATCTATAATATAAATCATTTACCTCACCAATTTCATGTTGATCAATAAGACTCTCCATCAATGATTGACTTGATGCAGATATGTCTATTAACATAAACATGCATAAAAGTAAAAAGATATTATTATATTTCACCATAATCGTATGATGTTGTTGCTACTATTAAGTAAATGCTGAATGTTATAGTAATTTATATAATGACCACCTAATGCTGGATTCATTAATTTAACTGTATATTTCGTAAGAATCTCTCCATTCATCTTTGTTATAATTCTTTCTGTAACTTGGTTAACAACAGTACTGTGATCAATGGAAAAACCTGTATTCATTGTTAAAGAACAATAATCTCCCCTTTTTATTCCTTCCATAAAAAAAGAACTAAAAGTATTTTTGTCAATAAAATTTTTACTATATCCAAACATCTTCATATTTGTTTCATTAGCATAAATACTCCATACTTCTTTATCCACTAAAGCATTTTTGTTAGGATCAATATTATTGGGGAACCAGCTTCGAACTTTGTTTTTTGTGATATTTCCACATCTTGATTTGTCAATACTTTCTACACACGCATCAAGGCATCCATATTTTCCATCTCCTCCTACTTTAGGTATGTTCTTATTATATATCAAATTTTTTTCAACTGTTGCACCATCCCAAAATCTACGTCCACCTAGTCTGGTTCCTATCCCAGCGATTATACCACCTGTCAGTCCGGCTGTTAGACCTCCTATTCCTCCTTCTATAAGTCCAGCACTAATAATATCACCAGAATTGGAGCCTCTTGCCCATGCGTTGCCTGCACCAGAAATAAACCCTGAAGTAAATCCGCTGGATCCACATATTGCAGCTCCACCCAAAAAACCACCTACCGAAATACCTGCCGCCACAACTTGCCCTACTATTGCACCTGAGGCACCTGATGCAGCTCCTATAGCTGCATATTTAAATACATCGCCACAGGTATTAATATTCCCATTTACGCATTGATATGCCACATTAAGATTTGCCGCGAAAATGGATCCTATAACCACAGCTTCCCATGCCAACTCTCCACTCGGATCTGTGTATTTCAGCGGATTGTTGAGGCAGTACGAGTAGCGGTTGAAGTTCTGGGGGTCCGAGGGCGTCTGAACGAACGGGTCGGGGCTAAGGAAGCGGGCTATCAGCGGGTCGTACATACGGCCGTTCATGTCAATGAGGCCCACCTCGTCCAGATGCTCATGACCGGTGAAGCCGCGGTCAAAATCCGCGTCACCTGTAAGGCAGGTGCGGGCTCCCCACGCATCGTACATGTAAACATCAACATAGTCCCAGCAGTCAAACAGGCCGAGGATGCTGCCCAAATGGTCCGTCACCGCCGCCATGGCGTGACTGCCACCACCGCTACCGGTAGTGGTGGTGTAGAGGCCTGCCAGACCGTCACCTCCCTCCATGTAATAATATTTGGTGGTAACACCGCCCACGGTCTTCTCCTCGTAACCGTCCCAGTAGAACTTCTCATACTGGAGCGTGTTGTTCTTGTAAGTTGGCTTTATGGGTTGTCTGTTTTGCATTTACAAATGAAATGAAAAAAATCTGTGTATGCAAACATATACTTGATAAACTGGATGTTCCGGGGAGGTTCCGCTTGACGCTTTACATTCTTGACGCCGGGGCCTCCGGAGGGAGGGGAAAAGAGCCAGTAAGGCGAGCCTTTGTTCAAGACACTACGTCCGCTAGAATACGCTGTAGGCACGATTTCGTGTCGTAATGTCCGCGGAAACTAGCGGAATGACCATTTTCCTGGACACTACGGATGCGGGAATACGTTCACACGCGGATTCCGTGTCGTAATGTCCGCAGGAAACAGAAAGGGAGGCTCCGTTTGTAGCGGGGTCACCCTTCTTAATGTACAGTCCCTCCCTAAGGCTGGAAAGAGTTGTCCGGCCCTTCGGGATCCAAAAGGCCGGACACTGAACGTTGGGAAGGTTTCAGGATAAGAAAAAGATAAACAACCTCTATTATAAGCAGGTATTATTCAATGATTTATTCTTATTATTTTGTATAAACGTAATAAAAGATTCTTTAGTGATGCTTTTTCTTTTACACTATTGTTTTCTTCATAAAAAAAAGAACAACCTCTGACATCACCTATAACCAATCTGCTAATTAATTCATTTTCGGCAACTAAACAATAAAAAGAATAATTCAAACATCTGTCATTAAAAGCAATCTCATTTAAAGATCTTGACAATGTTCCTTTGGATACAATAATATCATAATATGTAAGCGTGTACTCATAATTATCACTGATATTTAGAATCATGTGCAAACGGTCACACTTATATCTTCCTGTTTTAAATTCAATTAAACGACAATTCTTTGTATTATATTCTTCACGCTCTTGTTTTAGCATTAATGTACTGACCCCAGATTCATAAGAATCCGGACGACTATAATAATAGTTTGTTGCAGGAACAAATTCTTTATTTGACAAAAAAGGAAAAGAACTTGCGACAAGAAGTCCGTTTGTTCCATTTATTAATAACTGTTTAAAATTGAAAAATGAATCAACTAAAAGAATTGTATCATTTTTTACATAATAGTTGCCTTTTGACAACTCAAATACAACTATCATGTCTTTCCAATCATTTGATAATTCAATTTTATATAAACTATCACAAAAGAAAGAAATATAACACATCTCAACAATATCAGGACTATTGCGAGTGTTCAATGTTATCTCAAACTGTCTTTCATTAATCGTCTGACAATAAATCTCATTTGAAAAAAAGAGACACATAATAACACAAACTGTCTTTCTCATATATTTAACGATTCAATCTTAACAACAAAGAATTAGGCAAAGAGTATTCTACAGGACATGCCCTCTGGCTCCTGTTTTCAGGAACCGGGAAAGTCCGGAACAGAGTGTCGGCCTTGGCGGGATTGGTCTCAATCAGCTGCTCCATATAATCAAGGCCGCTATTGTCACTGCATGACACAGTTACAACAGCAATCAGAATACACGCAAGCCTGGCTGTCCGCTTCATAATTCCCACGACAGGAAAAGCCAACTGATAAATCAGACGAATGTGGACGAGAACGGTCCTGAGCCGTTGAATATATCCTTGAGCACGGAGAAGTATGAGGCAAAAAGTATGGGGCCTACAATGCTTCCCACCAGTGCTATTATGCTGATGATAAGAGCTGCCGTCAGGAAGCCCTTGAGCTTATAGCGTTCCGGATCGGCCTGAACTATCCTGCGGCCCTTGAGGCTCTTGACAAAGGCTATCAGGGAGAACACCAGTCCCAGTACGGGAATGATGGAGAGCTCATTGGCCACGAGTGACCACACGAAACTGCTTATGGTATGAGGTGCTATCTCCCGCTCCGGCTCTAAATCTTCCCCGGCTGGCTGTTCCTCTATTTCAGATTCTGGCTCCGGAACAGGTGCTTCCTGAACAGGTGCTTCATCGGCGGGATCCGGTTCCATGACATCAGTAACCTCATCGGCAACCGCTTCCTTACTCAGCCCGTTCTCCTCCTCGGGCAGGTTTTCCTGGCTCTCACTTATAACGGTGTTGACTGGCACACCTACCTGCGTGCCGCAGAAAGGACAGAACACCGCATTCTCCGGCAACTCCTTGCCGCAATTGTAACAGAACATGATTCTACTCTTCAATTTAATTGTTCAACAATGTATTCGGATTACAAACTTACTGTTTTTTCTATTCGCCGCCAATAGTCCTGGCAATTTTACCTATGTTCAGGCTGCGGGCCGATGCATCGATGATATCCTTATATACCCCACCTTTCTTATATACGTCATCAGGATGCCCGGACTGCTCCACACGGCCTTTCTGCAGGGCATAGACCATATCGCTGTCAATGATCTGGGATATGCTGTGCGATATTATGATTACCGTACGGTCCTTCTTGATTGCGTCAATGCTGTTCTTTATCTGCTCTGTGGCTATTGCATCCAGACTGGCTGTGGGCTCATCAAGGAAGATAACCGGCGGATTCTTGAGGAACAGGCGGGCTATGGCTATACGCTGCTGCTGGCCGCCGGAAAGGTCAGTAGCCTTGTTCCGGAACTGAAGGGGAAGCGCCATTATCTGGTCATAGATGCAGGCTTTACGGGCAGCCTCCTCCACTTCCTCATGGGTGGCATCGGGCTTGCCGTAGAGTATGTTCTCCTCTATGGTGCCGTCAAAAATGTGATTCTTCTGGAGCACAAGCCCTATATGGTCACGCAGGTACTTGGTGTCATATTCCCTCAGGTCCACACCGTCCAGAGTAATGCTGCCGCGCTGCGGTTCATAGAACTTGTCCAGCAGGTTCACTATGGTGCTCTTGCCTGCGCCGGAGAGTCCCACAAGGGCGGTTATCCGTCCGGGTTCTATGGTCATATCCACCCCGAAGAGAGCCTGGTTGCCGTTGGGATAGGTGAAATCAACGCCTGAAAGCCTGAACTCACCGCGTATCTTTTCCGGCCGGTATGTGCCCGACGGCTCCACCTCGCTGTCCGAGTTAAGGATGTCGAAGAATCCTTCGGCATAGATGAGCGCGTCATTCACATCATCGAATATACGCTGGAGCTGGGTGATGGGGGCAATCACGTTGCTGAAGAGCATGACATGATACATAATCTTACCTATGGACATCCCGGGATACTCAATCAGTACCAGATAGGCGGTCAGGATTATGACCAGAACCGTTCCAACCTGCTTGACGAAACTCTTGACGCTGCTGTAATAGAAACTTACCTGACGGGTCTTGAGCTGATTTGAGGTGACCTGATTCTGGAGGTCCAGCTGCTTTTTTCCCTCTATGGACTCACGGTTGAATGATTTGATGACATTTATGGAATCGATGATGTTCTTGATTCCCTGGCTCTTGGATTCCAGGTATCCGCGCATCTCACGACGCCAGCCCTTGAGCCTGCGGGCCTGCCTGTAGGTTATCCAGAAATAGACCGGAACTATGCACATGGCCACAAGGCCCACATAGACATTGGCCGCGAACATGAGTATAAGGGCCAGCAGGGCGCTCGTGAACATGGGCAGCAGGTCAATGAAGAAATTCTGCACCGTGCGGGACAGGCTGCTGACTCCCTGGTCTATACGGGCCTGTATCTTTCCTGTGGCGTTGTCCGAGGAAGAGAAGAAGGCCATGCGGAATGTAAGCACTTTCTCTATGACGCTCTGGGAGAGGTCCTTGGAGACAAATATGCGCATCCTCTCACCGTAATAGTTCTGCGCAAAAGTGATGCCGGCTGAAAGTATCTCCTTGCCTAACAGTACCACCGATATTATGATAAGGATACGGGCAGCCTGATTCCATGTGAAATCAGTTCCGATTAGGGCGTTGATGGCATCGACAGTACGGTCAAGCACGATGGCGTTGACCTGCTGCATGAAAGAGCCAACAAGAGTAAGAACGAGGGTAACAATCACCAGAAGGCGGTATGGCCTGACAAACGGACGTATGTTCCGGAAAAGCTGCAACAGATTCATAGAGGTGCATTTTTCAGCAAACTTAATCAAAACGGGACAAACTGTATCATGTTTTCCCGTTTTTGACGGTTCTGCGCTCTTTTTTGATGAATGAATCACCTGAAACCAAAAAAAACATATAAGTTTGGCATAGATTTTGCACTTGTAAACACAAAGAAGAATGATATGTCACTAAGGAAAATTATTTCTACTCTGCTCCTGCTGCCGCTTGTGACAGCGCTGTATGCACAGGTGAGTCCGCTTGAGCAGCTGAAGGCCGATCCGCGTAAAGCGTACGGCACTGACTACCCGTACCAGTCACAGGAGACCGTTCTCACCAAGGCCCCACGGGGATACAAACCGTTCTATATAAGCCATTACGGCCGTCATGGTTCAAGATACTACTGGAATGACCAGCTCTACAATGATCTGGACAGCCTCATGACCACAGCCCACAACAAGCACCTGCTCACAGCCCAGGGTGAGTCATTCTACAGTAAGTTCATGGCAGCCAAGGATGAGCTCAAGACCGGAGTGAGCGAACTGACGCAATTAGGATGGGAACAGCATCAGGGTATAGCAAGGACCATGTACAACCGCTTTCCGGAAGTGTTCAGGAAAGGAGGCAACATACTGGCCATATCATCACTGTCAGGCCGATGCGTACTGAGCATGTCCGCATTCTGCCAGGAGCTGGTACAGTGCAATCCCAAGTTGGAGATACGCGAGCAGTCATCACGTTTCACTCTGGACGGAGTGGTGCCCGATGACAGCCAGAATCCGGTAAAGCACAATTATCCCAAGGCCAAGCCGCGCTACGAACAGAACAGGAACACGTTCAGGAGCGACAACTCCCTGCGTAGGGATATCATATCCCGTGTATTCGTCAGCACCGACGGACTGCCGGGCAATGCAAGCCGTATTTCAGGTGACCTCATAAATCTCTATACTTCACTTCCCAACATCTATCACGAAGGGATGATGGGTGACATAATAACTGACCAGGAGATAGCTGACCAATGGGAAAGCTCCAACCTTGGTTCATACTCCTGGGTGTTCTCCGGTCAATATACCATGATTCCCATCCTTCAGGACATACTCAGGAAAGCCGATGCCGTAATCAGCGGAAGCAGTGACCATGTGGCTGACCTTCGGTTCGGACACGACAGCTGTTTAGGGCCTCTGACCGTGCTGATGGGAATGAACGGTGCGGATCTCGATCCGGAGGACCCGTATGAGGTGAAGAACTGTTACCAGAGCTGGGAGACATGCAAGGCATCAAACATACAGCTCATTTTCTACCGTAACAGCAAGAAACCGGATGACATTCTTGTAAAATGTATGCTGAACGGTGCGGAGGCTACACTTCCGGTACCCACAGACAATGCTCCCTACTATAAGTGGTCAGATTTCCGACGTTTCTATACTGACCGCATAAACAACGCACCGACAGAATAACTAAACGATTCAGAACTTGTAAAAATGATAGAAAAGACTCCGGTCCTGCTGCTCACCGGTTATTTAGGCAGCGGAAAGACAACCCTGCTGAACAGGATTCTCAGCAACGGCAAGGGTATCAGGTTCGCGGTTATAGTAAATGATATAGGTGAGGTCAACATTGACGCCTCCCTCATCCAGCAGGGTGGTGTGGTAGGCATGAATGATGACAGCCTGGTGGCTCTGCAGAACGGCTGTATATGCTGTACCCTGAAGATGGACCTTGTGGAGCAGCTGCACCAGATTATTGCCCTGCACCGTTTTGACTACATAGTGATTGAGGCCAGCGGAATATGCGAGCCCGGCCCCATTGCCCAGACCATCTGCTCTATACCCCGCATGGAGGATAAATATACCAAGGACGGGATTCCGGAACTGGACTGCATTGTGACTGTGGTCGATGCATTGCGCATACGTGACGAGTTCGGCTGCGGCGATGACCTGATGAAGAAGAACATAGGCGAGGAGGATTTGGAGAACCTGGTCATACAGCAGATAGAGTTCTGCAATATCGTCCTGCTGAACAAGGCATCGGAGGTGAGTGCCGACGAGCTGTTGCGCATACGCAAGATAGTTCGCGCCCTGCAGCCGAGTGCGCGTATCATGGAGTGTGACTACGGTGACATAGAGCTGGAGAACATCCTGAATACCGGAATGTTTGACTTCGAGAAGGTGGCCACAAGCGCAACCTGGATCCATGAGATAGAGAAACGAGGCTCTGAACTGGAGGATCAGGATGATGATGATGACGATGAACATGAACATCACCACGATGATGATGACGATGATGAACATGAACATCATCACCACCATGATGATGGACATGAGGAGCATGAAGGAGACGAGCGCCATCACCATGATCACGGGCATCACCACCATCACCACGACCATGAAGGCGGTGAGGTGGAGGAATACGGGATAGGCACATACGTCTATTATGCCCGCCGCCCGATGGACCTGAACCGTTTTGACTGGTTTGTCTCCAAGCGCTGGCCGAAGGGTATCATCCGTACCAAAGGTATGTGTTATTTCACCGACGAGTTTGACATCTGCTACCTCTTTGAGCAGGCCGGCAAGCAGATGACCCTCAAGAACGCCGGACAGTGGTACGCCACCATGCCCGAGGACCAGCTGGCCAATCTGCTCCGGACCGACCCCACTCTGGCGGCCGACTGGGACGGGACATACGGTGACCGTATGCAGAAACTGGTCTTCATAGGCCGGAATATAGACAAGGGCTATATAAAGAAGGAGCTGGATGCATGCCTAGTTGAGTAACTTTGGTGTTGGCTTTTAATTATGATACGATGGATGAATTAGAAAAGATACTGGAGGAGCACGGGATCAAGCCTACGGCCAACAGGCTGCTGGTGCTCAAGGCACTTGCCGGGAGTGAGCGCCCAGTCACCATGGCGGAGCTGGAGGAGCGTCTTGACACGATTGACAAGTCCGGAATTTTCCGTACTCTGACTCTTTTCAATGAGAACCATCTGCTCCACCGGATCGATGACGGTTGCGATGGCGTCCGCTATGAGCTCTGTCACGCCAAGGGGGAGACCGATGATGACCGTCACGTGCATTTCCACTGCGAGGTGTGCCACCGCACTTTCTGCCTTGGGGAGATTCCGGTCCCGCAGGTGAAACTCCCTGACGGTTTCCTCGTGGAGAGCGTTAACTATATGGCCAAGGGCATCTGCCCGGAATGCGCCATCAAAAAAGGTCAGCAGCCATTCCGGCACGTACATTACGCATAATGGGCAGCAGGGACCATACACAGGATGATGTGCCGGGCGGAGCCGCTAAGGTTCTGCTCCACACATGCTGCGCACCTTGCAGCGGTGCCATCATAGAGTGGATGATGGGGAACGGTATCACGCCTGTAATCTACTACTGCAATCCCAATATATACCCGATAGAGGAGTATCTGGTCCGAAAGGAGGAGTGCAGCCGATACGCCAGCAGCCTGGGCCTTGAGATAATCGATGCCGATTATGACCATGACGCCTGGAAGTGCTGTGTAAAAGGACTGGAGGGTGAGCCGGAACGCGGGGCACGCTGCCTGGAATGTTTCAGGACGCGCCTTCTGAATGCCGCACGCTATGCATCGGAACACGGGTTCACGGTGTTCACATCCACCCTTGACTCCAGCCGGTGGAAACGTCATGACCAGATTTTGGAGGCAGGCCGGTGGGCTGCGGCACAGTTCCCGGGGCTTACATTCTGGGAGCGCAACTGGCGTCAGGGAGGACTGCAGGAACGCCGCTCACAGATAATCCGCGAGCAGGGGTTCTACAACCAGCGCTACTGCGGCTGCGAGTTCAGCATGAATGCCATGTGTGATGACAAGAAACAGTCCCGCCAGCACATAAAACGCCTTGTAGGCATGATGACCCCGGAGCGGAAAGCCGCACAATCCGCCGCGGTCTGGGAACGCCTGGAGCAGACCGGTACATTCCGTAACGCCACAGACATTCTCATATACTGGTCAATGGACGATGAGGTGCAGACTCCTCAGTTCATCGGAAAATGGGCCGCCTTAGGAAAACGTTTCTACCTCCCGTCAATCCAAGATGATGAACTGGTTGTGAAACGCTACACTGGAAGCGGCTCGCTAAAGCCGGGAGAGCAGTTCGGCATACCGGAGCCTGAGGGTGAACAGCTGGCTGACCTCACCCCCATAACCCTTGTTCTAGTTCCAGGCCGTGCTTTCGACAGTACAGGACATCGCTTAGGCCGCGGACGCGGGTTCTATGACCGCCTGCTGCCTCTCCTGCCCCACGCCGTAAAGGCCGGGGTATGCTTTGACTGCCAGAGGCTCCCCTCCGTCCCCACCGATGACAATGACATCATAATGGATCTGGTGATATGATACTATGGTACTCCGGATGCGGCAACAGCCGTTTTGTGGCCGATACTCTGTCCAAGGAACTCGCAGACAGCAATATGATATTCATCCCAGATGCCGCCCGCCAGGGAATGGCATTGGAATTCGGACCCGACGAGTCTCTGGGAATAGTCTTTCCCGTCTATTCATGGTCAGTACCCAAGCTGGTATCAGAGTTCCTGCGCACGGCAGGCTTCAAGGGCAAGCCGGCCTACATATTCGCAGCCTGTACCTGCGGCGACGAGACCGGACTTACGGAGAAACATCTTAAGAAAGACCTCTCTAAGCAAGGTCTGGAGCTTGATGCCTTCTTCTCTTTCCAGATGCCCGAAACGTACATCAACCTGCCGGGTTTCAAGCTGGACACACCGGAGAATGCCCGTCGTAAGACAGAGAGCACTAAAGCCAGCCTTAAGGATGCCGTAGTGCTCATAAAGGAGCGTGCCAAAGGCGGTTTCAACAAACTCAAGGGCGGGTCATCGTTCCTGAAATCCAATATCCTCAAGCCCCTGTTCTACGGCCTGCTCATAACCGACCGCAAGTTCCGTGTATCTGATGACTGCATCGGCTGCGGCATCTGCGCCAAGAACTGCCCGCTCCGGAACATAACAATAGAGAATGACCGCCCCAAATGGAACGGTCATTGCACCAACTGCATGAGCTGCTATCACCGCTGCCCCAGGAACGCCATCAATTTTGGCAGCGCCACCCAGGGCAAAGGTCAGTATTACTTCAAACAGGAGGAATGATTGTCATAATCAGTTCATTCTGAAAGTAACCGGAACGACGTATTTTACGCGAACTACCTCACCACGCTGTTTACCGGGTTTCCAGACAGGCATAGAGTTGACTACACGCAGTGCCTCGGCATCAAGCAGTTCGTTAACCGACTTAACCACTTCCGCATTTATGATCTCTCCCGTCTTGTTCACTACAAAGGATACTAACACGCGGCCCTGAATGTTATTCTCCTTACACTCGTCCGGATACTTCAGATTCGTTCTCAAATACTCCAGAAGGGCATCGGTACCTCCGGGGAATTCGGGCATCTCCTCAACTACCATAAACACATCATCATCAGCATCTGACGCATTCTTTTCACCATCTACAGACCCTAACACTTCGGCAGCCCTTTCCAGAGCCCTCCTCTCATCGGACCCGGCAGCAGGCAGATTCTTCTCATCCAGCTCCTGGCCGTTTATCAGTATGCGTGACACCTTCTTCCCGTTCACGGTTATGTTCCCGTCGGCATCCATTTCCACTCCGGGAAGGTTAAGGATCAGGTCCTGGGTGTTCTGGCCATTTGGTAAAACCTCAACTGACTCTTGCCCGGACAAGCCGTCCTGGCTTTTTACCGGGGATTCACTTTCATCGGATTTGCATGCCGATGCCATTACGATTGCAAACGCCGCTGCCGGCAACATGAGCAGCACTCTCATACGCGCCCAAGGATTGGTTGAAATTCTTTTCATCATAACTATTCTTTTTTTGGTTGAACAATTGGCAAAGTTATTTGTGGTGACCGCGAACCTGCCTTGCAGGGCGGCACGGACCAGACATATCTGATAACGGCACTCGTCAAAGCCGCGCTCCAGCACGGAGGCGTCGGCCTCGTATTCATGGACCTCAAGCAGACTGCGCTTGAGCATCCATGCAGCGGGGTTGAACCATTGGACGGCGCAGAACAACTGGGCCAGAATGAGGTCAACCGAATGGTGAAGCCTTATGTGCGCCTGCTCGTGGGCTATTATAATGTCACCGTTGCTCTCATAATCCTTCCTTGAGATGACTATGAAGTTACGCCAGCTGAAAGGCGCGTAGTCACGTCCGGTTATGACAAGGCGGGAACCGTCGGAAAGCCTTCTGGAACGGTGATGGCATATTATCTCGGAACTGACTATACCTATAGCCACCCTCATCAGGCATACAGCCACCCCTGCCAGCCAGACCAAGGTAAGGATTGACACTATGCCGACACCGTTTGCGGTCTGTGCAGCCGCCGGAGCTATACGGGTGGAGCCGTCGGCAAAAACCGTTATCTCGTTCAGCATGTAGGCCACCGGACCGGCAGCCTTGACACCCAGGCCCTGCAGATGTATAAGCGGCAGAACCGCAGCGAGAGCCAATGACGACAACAGCACATAACGGTTGAAACCATGGAAAGTGGTGCGGCTCAAGGCCAGGCGATAGACAATCACCATCAAGGCGAGCGAAATTGCCGAGACAACAAGGTAAATCATAGCTTTGAAGTTTCAAGTTCGTTCAACATCCCGATGAGTTCACGTACATCGGATTCCGACAGGCCCGACTCCAGGATAAATGTGTTCACCATGGAACGGGCCGAACCGTTAAAGAGTTTATCCTTCATATCGGTAAGTGTCCATCGGGTGTACTCTCCTTTTTCTATTACAGGATAATAGATATGTTTCTTTCCTTTTACCTCATAGTATATGAAACCTTTCTGCTCAAGGATGCGGAGGAACGTAAGGATGGTATTGTACGCGGGCTTGGGCTCGCCAAGGTGACTTATCACATCCTCAACGCCGCAATGACGATGCTCCCAAAGCACACTCATTACCATCTGCTCTTTCTCTGTCAATGCCTTCATATTTCTAACTAAGTTTTTAGTTGACACAGCAAAGAAAGTTCATGAACAATCTGAAAGCAAGCAAATCACGCACAAATATTCAAAATATGCGTGACTTTAACCTAAATAATTAGTTGTTAACGGTATTTAGTTTTACTTCTATTTTTAACAAAGGAATCCGAGTTCTCATATGAGAGAATTCTGCTTACAAAACTGTATCACATACATACTTCTCTATATCCACTTCAGGCAAAATACTTCCTTTTGACCTTACTTCGCAGATGAACGTCTTTATCTCATCAGTAGTCATCAGATGCTTACGCCATGCGTACCAGAGAAAGTCTATCGTAGTGAGATACGTTATCTGCTTCTCTTGGCAATAAGCACGGATGTCGCACAGATTACTGCTACCTATCACATTGTGGGTAAACAGACAATAGGCCATGCAGGCACTCTCGCCCTTACCGAATCGGCTTCTTAGCATGGCATATTCGCGAAGCATCTCGCCATGAGGCGCAAAGGAGTGGAGCGTAATGGTCTTCAACAGCATGATCTGATTGTCAACTTGCGTCCTAATGTCCGACTGCAATTCCTCGTGCACAGCTTCCAGCAACACGTATTCATAGTCAGGGAAAATGCTGGGCAACTGACTGAGCCGTCCCCCTTTGGCGAAGTGTATCACAACATCTGCATCCAAGACAATCTGTATCTTTATCTTTGCTCCTTTGGCCATCCTTATTTCAGTAGGTTTAACAGTTCAACATAGTGGCCCTCGGAAATGCGTTCCTGCTCGAACAACAGGCGTGCTTTCTCACCGAAATCGCCTATCACCACGCCTTCGTTGCCTGGCTGATAAAGCGAAAGGTCATAACCGTATTCTGTGGCAATCTGCTGAATCTCCATGCTCTCGGCTAAATGATCCTGCAATTCCTCTTCGGTAAGCAGGCGCAGGTGGCGGAGACAATAGCACAGTGACTGGTGGCTGACACCAAACAACTGCTCCACACGCAGCATCGTGGCGGTGGAGATGTGACGGTTCACAATCTCTTCCGAATGTATCAACTCCAATACACCTGCCTGTGGCAAAAGTAGGGCTGAGGCAAAGGCGTTGGCATTGATCTCGGCGGGATTTTTCTCCAAACCGGGGGTGCCGCATATGTGCGGTTTCGGTTCCTCGTCGTAATACAGATGGAACAGCTCGTGGCAAATGGTGAAGTGCTGGCGTCCGCGCGAATTGTTCGAGTTGATGAGCATGAACTTTCCACGTCCGTCGGCTGAGCGCATCGAAAGACCGCAAGCCTTCTCTGAGAGGGGACGATAGATGACCATAATCCCCAGTTTTCTGAGCAGCGTCTTCGTGTGGATAGGCTCTGACGGGTTCAAGCCTGCCTGTAATCGCATTTTAAGCGCCAGCTGCTCGATGGCTTCTTTGGTTAACCTCTTCATTCTCCGAGCATTCTCTGCATTTTCATATACTCCAGCACCACTTGCTTGAAACGTGCCACCTGCTTCATATCGGCCTCTGTCAGCCCGTCTGTGCGGAAGGCGCAAACCATCATCTGGTCTTTCACTGTCTCCATATCCAGTTCGAACAGTAATTCCAACTCACAACCCAGCAAAGATGCTGAGCGTTCCAATACCTCCAGCGGAGCCTCGCGCTCGCCAGCCTCATAATTAGCATACGCACTACGCCCGATGCCAAGGTAGCTTGACATCTGCTCTTGCGTCAAATCATTGGCCTCACGCAGCACTTTCAGGTTTCTTCCAATCACGTTGCTCATAATTCTCTCTTCTTTCAGTACAAATGCAAAATCTGTGGCAAATATAATAATAAAAATTATAACTTAAATTTTTGCCACGTTTTTATTGAGTACACTCTATCACAGATTTGTGTGGAACAAAGGGTCATTTTGAAGGGGCACTACACAGCAACCCCCTCCACAAAGCCTGTGGAAGGGGTTGTTATGTCATACTTTGGCAAGATGCCTGATGGTAGGAATCAGAGCACCTCGAAGTCGAGTGACTGAAGGTCCTTGTCGGCTGATGAAGAGCCGTAGAGGAGCTTGTAACGGCCGCTGAAGGTTGACAGCTCGTCAATCTTCTCGTCGTAGTACTGGAACGACTTACCGGTCAGTGTGATGACGGCATTGCCGGTCTCACCTGCCTTGAGAGTCACGCGCTGGAAGCCCTGCAGACCCTTGATGGGAGCTGCCGGATTGTCAAGGCTCTTGACATAGACCTGGACAATCTCTGTACCCTCACGCTTGCCGGTGTTTGTAACCGGAATGGTGATGGTCACGCTGCCGTTCTTCTTCATGGAGTTCTTGGACAGGGTAGCCTGACCGTACTTGTAAGTGGTGTAGCTCAGACCGTAACCGAACGGATAGAGAGGTTCGCCCTTGAAGTAGCGGTATGTGCGGCCTTCCATCGAGTAGTCTGTGAACTCGGGCAGCTGGTCTGTGCTCTTGTAGAATGTAACAGGCAGCTTGGCGCTGGGGTTGCAGTCACCGTTCAGGATCTCGGCGAGAGCCTGTGAACCGCCCTGACCGGGATACCAGGCCTGGATGAGGGCGTCGAACTGGTCCTCAAGGCTTCCGAATCCCATGCATGAGCCTGCGCAGTCAACGAATATGACGGGCTTGCCGGTAGCGTGCATAGCACGGATAAGGCGCTGCTGAACTGCAGGAATCTCAATGTCAGGCTTGTCACCGCCTTCACCCTCCATGGAAGGAGTGATACCACCTATAATGATTATAGCCTCCACGTTCTGGTCAACAAGGCTCTTGGCAAGGTCACCGAACTCGGCAATCTTCTGCACGCAGAACTGGGCGTTCAAGCGGGCGAAGTTACCTGTAGCGTGGGTATATTCAACCTTGATATCGTATGACTGACCCTTGACAACCTTGAAGGACTTCATCTGCTGCATTGCGCCGCCACGTCCGAAACCGCCAAAGCCGCCGCCGAAGCCGCCACGGCCACCGCCGCCCTGACCGGCCTGCTGCTCCTCTACCAGACGGCCGTTCACATAGAGCTTGAAGCCGTTGTCTGAGTTGATGCTGTAGTTCATGTCACCTGTGAACGGAGCCACGAGCTTACCGGTAAGACGTGCCGATATGTTATCGCTCTGGTCCAGACCCTGCACAAAGTTGTAGGCACCGAAGTTGGAGAAGTTAACCTCCTTGTAGTTGCCGGTCACTGCGGGAGCGCCCTTGAACTCGGCATTCTTCCAGAACTCGCCCTTGAGACCCTGGCCGCCGTTGATATCCTGGGTGTAATATGTGGTATAGTACTCGTTGCGTACCTCGCACGCACGGTCATATACAATCTCGGTATTGGGGAAATACTTCCTGATACCGTCAAGCAGCGTACGGGTATGCTCACGTGTGGGGCTGCCGCCGTACTCACCGTTCATCATGCCTGCATCGGCAGCGTTGGGACCTACCACAGCCAGTTTCTTTATGCTCTTGCTGAGCGGGAGAACGCCGTTGTTCTTGAGCAGCACCATAGCCTGACGGGCAGCCTCTACAGCCAGCTCGTCATTCTTCTCGCTGCTGATGACCTCAGGTCCGAAATTTGCCCAGGGCAGCATCTCGGCGGGATCGAACATACCCAGTTCGAAACGGCCTTTCAGAACGCGGCGGAGAGCAACATCAATATCGGCCTCGTTGATCTTGCCATCCTCCAGACCGCCGACCAGCGACATGAATGCACGGCCGCACTCCAGGTCCGTACCGGACAGGACTGCATCGACCGATGCGCTCTCGGCATCCGGATGGGTTCCGTGCTGGTTCCTGTTGAAGAAGTTGTTTATGGCATCGCAGTCTGTCAGAACGATTGCCTTATATCCCCATTTTTCACGAAGGATATTCGTGAGCAGACGGTCACTTGCGCAGCAGGGCTCACCCTCATAGCGGTTGTAGGCGCACATGACCTCCTGTACGTTACCCTCTTGCACGAGAGCCTTGAAAGCGGGCAGATAGGTTTCCCACAGGTCACGCATTGACACCACTGCGTCATAGCGGTGACGCTGTGACTCAGGGCCGCTGTGCACGGCATAGTGCTTGGCGCAGGCGTGGGTCTTGTAATACTTCTTGTCATTGCCCTGCATACCCTTGACGTTAGCCACACCAAGGACACTCATGTGGTAGGGATCCTCACCGTAGGCCTCCTGACCACGACCCCAGCGCGGGTCACGGAAAAGGTTCACGTTCGGGCACCAGAACGTAAGCTCAGGGTTGCCGGGTGTGTAGTTGGCACCCATCTGAACGTTGAAGATGTCATGATTTGAACGGTTCCAGTTGGCGCGGGCCTCATCGGACACAGCCGTGAAGACATCATAGACCAGCTGCTCGTTGAAGGAGGCACCCATGCCGATGGGCTGCGGGAACACAGTGTAGCCACCCTGACGCACGCCGTGGCAGGCCTCTGACCACCAGTTGTAGGATGGGATTCCAAGACGGTCCACTGAAACGGACTTGTTCATGATGAGTCCCACTTTCTCCTCCGGGGTGAGCAGCGACATCAGGTTATCGACACGTTTGTCAACCTTTAGGTTAGGGTTCTGGAAAGGATACTCATACTTTCCACCGCCGCAGGATGCCAAAGCAAGTGACATCGCGGCCAATACGATTAAGGTTCTTTTCATAAGAGGTTATTTAAGATTCATAGATTATGCTCCACGAGTCAACATATACATTTACATTTATCCGCAAATATAGGATAATCTGTTTAAAATACAAAAAATAGTATTTGGAAGATGTAACAAAAACTAACGGCCTGCGTCATGTCAGAGGATTTGCGGATATTTGCGGCGAATCTGACTCCAGACACCTGCAGACAGGACAAAGAAAGGAATCTTTTCCTATTCCATGGACATGAAGAAGAATATGGAAACATATTCAAACGAATCCTAAAATAATGTTAATGTCATTATTTTTTCATTGCAGATCCGACAAAAAGCATCATCTTTGTAGTGTACTAATAAACTAAGACACCAAACAACTACTTTCAACCATCTGATTTTATGTTGATTGAACTAAAAGACATAAACAAAACCTACAACAACGGACAGCCGTTGCATGTGCTCAAGGGAATAGACCTGAGCATCGGAAAGGGTGAATTCGTCTCCATAATGGGGGCATCGGGGTCAGGAAAATCCACCTTGCTCAATATACTGGGCATCCTTGACAACTATGACACCGGAGAGTATCATCTGGACGGCAGACTCATAAAGGACTTGACCGAACGCCAGGCTGCCGGGTACCGCAACCGCATGATAGGATTCATATTCCAGTCCTTTAATCTTATATCGTTCAAGACTGCCGTGGAGAACGTGGAGCTGCCCCTGTTCTATCAGGGTGTGGGCCGCCGCCAGCGTCAACGGATGGCCTTGGAGTACCTGGACCGTCTCGGTCTCAGGGAGTGGGCCGGCCACTACCCCAACGAGATGTCCGGCGGACAGAAGCAGCGCGTGGCAATAGCCCGTGCCCTGATTACACGCCCTCAGATTATTCTGGCCGACGAGCCTACAGGGGCCCTCGACTCCAAGACATCGGTCGAGGTTATGGAGCTGCTCAGCAGGCTCAACCGCGAGGAGAACATGACCATCGTGGTGGTGACCCACGAGAGCGGCGTGGCCAACTGCACCAACCGCATCATCCACATCAAGGACGGTATCATCGGACATATTGAGGATAACCTACGGCACGACTCATCGGTATTCGGCACCACCACGATAATGAAATAAAGGAGCTGACGGAATACGTCATATATATAAGAATCAGAGATATGCACGATTTATTCACTGAAATATGGGAGAGCGTGAGGCGCAACAAGCTTCGCACTACACTGACCGGATTCTCCGTGGCATGGGGTATTTTCATGATCATTGTGCTCTTAGGTGCCGGCAACGGGTTAATGAACTCCTTCAACCAAGACAGCGAAGGTTTCGCCTCGAACACCATGACCATATACCCAAGCGTCACCTCAAAACCCTACCAGGGTCTCAGGAAAGGACGCTACATGAAGCTCAACGGGCAGGACCTGGAGTTCCTTTCACGTCATTTCCCGGATATAATTGACCAAGTGACCACATCGGTTTCACGCGGAGGATTCACCATAAGCTATAAAAAGAAAAACATCACCGGGATGAATCTGGACGGGACATTCCCCGGACATGCCACAATGAACCATATACGGATGCTTGCAGGACGGTTCATCAATAACCTGGACATAGCAGGGAAACGCAAGGTCATAGTCCTTACACATCTCACAGCCAAGAATCTGCTTGAGGGTGGCACAGACTACAGTTCCCTGTTGGGCAAGAGGGTGAAGGTGGGCAATCTGGTGTTCACGATAATCGGTGTACGCCACTCTGAGGAGAACCGCAATGACCGTGAACTGTTTATTCCGTTCACCACAGCCAAGACAATATTCGGTATGGGCAATGACTTGGACGAGATTTCATTCACTTTTCACGGTCTGGAATCAGAGGAGGAGAACGAGGAGTTCGAGAAACGCATCAAGCAGATTCTTAACAGCCGTCACAATGCCGCTCCCGATGACGAAAGTTCATTTTTCATCTGGAACCAGTTCACCCAGAACCTCCAGATGGAGAAGGGGCACAATATTCTCAACACCGGTCTATGGATTGTGGGACTCTTTACACTGTTAGGAGGAGTGGTTGGCGTAAGCAACATCATGCTTATCACGGTCAAGGAACGTACCCATGAGTTCGGTATCCGCAAGGCCATAGGTGCCAAGCCCTGGAGCATCACCAAACTGATAATAGCCGAGAGCATAGGCATAACAGGCCTGTTCGGATATTTAGGAATGGTGCTGGGGATGATTGCCTGCATCGTGATGGACCAGACCATCGGACAGGAGTCGATGGATGTCTTCGGACAGAGCATCCGCCTGCTGGTCAATCCGACGGTCGGATTTAGCGAAGCCATAAAATCAACAGTCCTGCTTGTTGTCGCAGGTACGGTTGCAGGACTCTTCCCAGCCTTGAAGGCGGCTCGGGTCCGGCCTATTGAAGCCCTCAGGGCAGATTGAGGATTAAACAGATTCTGAGAATTATGAGATTAGATATTGATTCATTACGGGAGACGGCTGATTCCCTGGTCAGGAACAAACGCCGTACCATACTTACCGGATTCGGAGTGTTCTGGGGACTCTTCATGCTGCTCTTCATGATAGGCGGCGGAAATGGAATCAAGGGGCTGTTAGAGAAAAATTTCGGAGGGTTTGCTTCAAACACCGTCATCCTGATCTCTTCCAACACCTCCAAACCATACAAGGGCCTTCCTGAGGGTCGTTACTGGGAACTGGACAGGACCGATATAGACCGTCTCCGGCAGATGGTCCCTGAGCTGGATGTGATATCACCCATGATTAGCGTTTGGGGCAACGAGGCAGAGTATGGCGACAACACCTGTTCTGTCAACATAAAAGGTGTTAACGCCGACTACTGCAAGATAGAGCAGCCTGTTCTCCGTTACGGCCGCTATCTCAACGAGACTGACATAAAGATGGAACGCAAAGTATGTGTAATAGGCAAAAGAGTATATCAGAGCCTGTTTCCCGATGGCGGTGATCCCAGCGGCAAGTACATAAAGGCAGGAAACCTGTATCTGAAGATAATCGGAGTGGATTTCTGCACCAGCAACATAAACATAAACGGCTCCTCCAGCGAGGCGCTTATCATCCCGGAGACTCTTGCCGCCCGGATAGGCAACCGCGGCAATAATGTGGATATCATATGCCTGACCGCCAAGGGCGGTATCCACACCAGTGCCCTGGAGCCGCGCATCCGCTCCATAATAGCCCGCCAGCATACACTTGACCCCGAAGACAACGAGGCCATGATGATACTCAACACCGAACAGCTCTTCATGATTATCGACAACCTGTTCCGCGGCCTCAACTTCCTGATTTGGCTGGTAGGCTTAGGCACTCTGCTGGCAGGCTGCATAGGAGTTAGCAACATCATGATGGTGACAGTAAAGGAACGCACTACAGAGATTGGCATACGACGTGCCATAGGTGCACTCCCTGGTGAGATACTTTCCCAGATTATAACGGAGAGCATAGCGTTGACTCTCGCCGCCGGAAGTGCAGGAATAGTGTTCACGGTCTTTTTGCTCAACATATTCGAGAAAGCCGTAGGCGACGGGACCGTGTTCCAGATATCCTTCAGTACAGCCATTCTGGCGGCATTGCTGCTTGCGGTATTGGGAGCTTTAGCCGGTCTGGCCCCCGCATTGAGAGCCATGGCGGTAAAACCGGTCGATGCGATGCGTGACGAATAAGACATTAAGGAAACAAGAATAAAAACATACAGATATGAAAAAAGCAATCAGGTACATTGTTGTAGCACTCATAGTAGCAGTGCTCGTGGGAACATTCGTTTTCCTCTACAGGAAATCCAAACCCGAGGAGATACACTATCAGGAATTTACTGCATCAAGGCAGGACATTGCACGCACAACCGTGATCACCGGCAAGATTGTGCCGCGCAACGAGGTCAATATCAAGCCCCAGATAAACGGTATCATAGCAGAGATCTTCAAAGAGGCGGGCCAAACGGTCCAGAAGGGCGAAGTCATAGCACGCCTGACCGTCATCCCTGACATGAACTCACTCTCCGCAGCCCAGAGCCGCGTGCGTCTGTCAGAGATTAACCTGAAACAGGCCAATACCAACTTCGAGCGCGAGAAGGCACTTTTCGAGAAGAACCTTATCAGTGCCGAGGAATATGAGAAGGTGGAGCAGCAACTGAACCAGGCCAAGGAGGAGTACACCGCATCGCAGGAGTCGCTTGAGGTGATACGTGACGGAGTTTCGTCAAAGAACGCCACATCCAGTTCCACCCTGATCCGATCCACAATAACCGGTCTCATCCTGGACATCCCCGTCAAGACAGGAAACTCCGTCATCCAGGCCAACACGATGAACGACGGCACCACGGTGGCCACTGTGGCAAACATGAGCGACCTTATTTTCGAGGGCCAGATTGACGAAACCGAAGTTGGCTCTCTCTATGAGGGAATGCCTCTGACCATCACCATCGGCGCCCTGAGCGACTATACCTTCGATGCCGACCTGGAGTATATCTCACCCAAGGCTGTCGAGAACAACGGAGCCAACCAGTTCAAGGTCAAGGCCGCCGTCAAGGTGGATTCCGGGCACACCATCCGTTCCGGTTACAGTGCCAATGCACAGATTGAACTTGAAAAGATGGAGGGAGTCCTGAGCATTCCGGAAAGTGCACTGGAGTTCGTAAAGGAGGAGGCATACGTCCATACAAAGGTTATGGAGGGTGTGTATAAACCCGTCAAGGTCACGACAGGCATAAGCGACGGTGTCAACATCCAGATTAAGAGCGGTATCAGCGAGGGCGATGTGGTACGTGGCCCGCGCATCATCGAGGACGGTGAGACTGAGGCCCCTGCTGCCGATGAAACGGTAAAGGAGACTGAAAACAAATAATAAGCCGAACGACACAAAAAGACCTTAATTATGAGAACAACAGGAATAACGATAGTACTTTCTGCCCTCCTGAGTGCCGGAACAGCACATGCCGGCGAGAGCTGGACACTTCAACGCTGCATTGACTACGCGCTTGAGAACAACATTCAGATCCGACAGGGCGACATCGCTGCCGGACAGCGTGAGATAGACTTCAACACCGCCCGCAACAACCGTCTGCCGGGCATATCGGCCGGAGCATCCCAAAACTGGTCCTTCGGCCGGGGCCTGACCGCCAACAACACCTACGACAATACCAACACCACCAGCACATCGTTCAACATAGGAACGGACGTGACACTCTTCGCCGGCCGACACATGGCAGGCAATGTCAAGCTGGCCGAACTGAGCCTTGAGGCAGCTAAATCCGACATGGAACGCATCAAGGACGATATCCGGGTATCGGTGGCACAGGCCTTCATCCAGATTGTGTATGACCGCAGCATATTGGATGTGGCACGGGGTCAGGTGACAATAGACTCCATGCAGGTGGAGCGGCTGACTGCCCTCGCAGCCATAGGCAAGGCAAGCAACGTCGAGGTCGCATCACAGAACGCCACACTCGCACAGAGCCGCCTCTCGGTCACACAGGCCGACAACAACCTCAAGCTGGCCGTACTCACGCTTACACAGTTGCTTGAACTGCCGTCGCCCGAAGGGTTCGCCATCAGCGAACCGGACATGAGGGAACCTGGATTCGCCATCCCCGACAATCCCGAGGTCATTTACGCGCAGGCTCTTGGAGTCAGACCCTCTATCAAGAGTGAGGAACTGCGTCTGGAACAGACAGGAACGAACATAGAGATTGCCAAAGGCGGTTTCCTCCCCACTCTCTCCCTGAGCGCAGGCGCAGGAACCAACTACTACACAACCTCCAAGTTCAAGTCCGATGCGTTCGGTGACCAGATAAAGAACAACTTCAGCCAGTATATAGGGTTGAACCTGAGCATCCCCGTGTTCTCGCGCAATTCCAACCGCAACAACCTGCGGTCGGCCAGACTGAACCAGATGAACCAGCAGATGCAGTTGGACAACGTCAGGAAACAGCTCTACAAGGAGATACAGCAGGCCTACTACAATGCCGTGGCATCCAGGAGCCGGTATGAGAGCAGCCTGTCAGTAGAGACCGGCGCCCGGGAGTCATTTGAGCTGGTACAGGCAAAATACGAGGGAGGAAAGGCCGGCATAACGGAGTTCAACGAGTCCAAGAACCGCCTTGTCACAGCCCAGGCCGATGTACTCAAGTACCGTTACGAGTATCTCTTCAACACCGCCCTTTTAGAGTTCTACCGTAACAGTTCCTTTAGGCTTTGAAACACCACAGCATTTGACAATAGTTTTTAGTTTTCCACGGACGGTGCCATCTGAGAAGGTTGTACCGTCTGTTTTTTTCACTATCTTTACCACAAACCAAGAATCTGTTTTAAATTTGTTCCATGAAAAGAATATGAACTATTTTTTCCTCTGTTTTTATCGTTTTGAGGGAATAATGGAGGTCCATTTTGACTGAGAAACGATATAGACAAAGGGAAATAGAGGCTGTAAGATTTTTATGGAAACAATTTTAAACAGATTCTAACCCTAAGAAAATGAAACAGTATATTGAACAGAACAGGGAGAGGTTCTTCGAAGAACTGTTCTCCATATTGAGAATCCCATCGATAAGTGCCAAACAGGAGAACAAGCCCGATATGGTGCGTTGCGCTGAACGGCTCAGGGAACTGTTGCTTGAAGCCGGGGCAGATATGGCCGATGTGATGCCTACAAGCGGAAATCCGGTCGTGTTCGGACGCAAGACTGTGGACCCGTCGTTCAAGACGGTGCTGGTGTATGGCCACTATGACGTACAGCCTCCCGAACCGTTGGATAAATGGAGAACCGACCCTTTTGAGCCTGTAATCCATGACGATGCCATCTGGTGCCGCGGTGCCAACGATGACAAGGGGCAGCTCTTCATGCATATAAAGGCGTTCGAGTATCTGGTCCGGACAGGACAGCTCAGGCATAACGTCAAGTTCATATTCGAGGGCGAGGAGGAGATTGGCAGCCCTTCGCTTCCTGAATTCATCAGGGCGAACAGAGAGTTGCTTGCGGCCGATGTCTGCTTAGTGTCGGACACCACGATGATATCGGACAAGGTACCGTCTATTAACTGCGGAATGCGCGGGCTGGCATATCTTGAAGTTAAGGTAACAGGCCCAAACAAGGACTTGCACTCAGGCCATTACGGTGGCGCAGTAGCCAATCCCATCAATGTGCTGTGCGACATGATATCATCACTCATTGACAAAGACGGACGCATAACCGTTCCCGGATTCTATGACAAGGTGGTGGAGCTTAACAGTGAGGAGCGTGCCATGCTGGCGCGTGCCCCGTTCGATATGGACGAATACAAGGCTTTCCTTGATATCAGGGAGGTCAAGGGTGAGAAGGGATACACCACATTGGAGCGTACCGGAATCCGTCCGTCGCTCGATGTATGCGGTATATGGGGCGGATACACCGGACAGGGAGCCAAGACGGTGCTTCCCAGTGAGGCTCACGCCAAGATATCCATGCGACTTGTCCCCAACCAGACCAGTGCGGAGATTTCAAGGCTGTTCATGGAACATTTCCTTAACATCGCCCCTCCATACGTCAAGGTGGAGGTCACGCCGTTCGAGAGTGGCGACGGCTTCCTGATCCCTATTTCATCGGCTGCATACAAGGCCGCTTCACGTGCCATTGCCGAGGTGTACGGGATAGAACCGGTCCCGAGCCGTGGCGGCGGCAGCATACCCATCCTGGCCGAGTTCCAGAAGGTGCTTGGACTTGACCCGTTGCTCATGGGTTTCGGTCTGGAGCGTGACACAATCCACAGCCCCAATGAAAGCTACCTCCTGAGGCAGTTCTTCGGGGGCATGGAGAGCATCGCCCTGTTCTACCGTTACTATTAGAATCTGACGGTTGACAGATCCCACTTACTTACTTGAGAGATTGGAGCACTTCGGAAGTATCAGGTACTCCTTTTATATATGTGTCGTGACGGACATAACCGATCCCTTTCGAATACCATGTCAGGTTTGTCACGTCACGGTGATGTCCCGGACCGGACTCGACCTTATGCTCCTCCACGACCATGCACCTGAACGTGCCTGCGGGAACTGAGATAGTCTCCTCACGCAGCACCTTGCGCTCGGTAACTTTCACGTTATACGTCAATAGTCCCACCTTGGTCTGAGCCACGACCGGAGGCAGCGTGTCGCCTGGCTGCATGTCGGCCGGCAGGACGGACAAGGTACCGCTACCTGTAGCGTTCAGCCCCACACGCGCCTTAACATAGGATGCCATCGCTTCGCCAATATCGGCCGAAACGTCATCCGCCTTTATGGTAAACCGTTCTGTCACATCCGATTTGTAAAGCGGCTTGCCGTTGCTTTTCAGGAAAGCCGATGAAGTGGTCACCTTCCTTAGTGCCCCCGATTCCTCCGAACATGTGACAGTCAGCACATGCCGCCAGCGGAAACTGCCATCCCTGGTCGCTTTCCTTATATACTCCAGTCTGGCTCCTTCCCTGTCACAGATATATCCTTGCGGATATGAAAAGCCGAAAGACATGAGCAGACAGAAAAACAAGGTTACTCTCTTTAACATCAATACGAAAGATATATATTACAAAAGTACGGGGATTTTTTGGTCGGATAAAACAAATAGCATATTTTTGTGATTTAGACACGTTTAACCTAACAAACCAATCAAGATGAAAAGAACTGTCATTTTACTGTTTGCAGCAACTCTGCTTGCAGTCCCTTCGCAAGCACAGCTCCTTAACCGCCTTACCGAGAAAGCTGTCAAGGCTGCCGAGAAGGGTGTGGAGAAAGCTGTAACCAAATCTGTCGAAAAGACTACCGAAAAAGCTGCTGAAAAGGCATTGGGTGCCGCAGAGAAAGCAGTGGATGCCCAAGTCAACAAGGGTGTAAGTGCCCTCAACCAGTCAACAAACGAGCTTAACGCCTCCATACAGGAAGCCAACCGCGTAAATGATTCCATTCTCAAAGCCAACGGCATGCAAGCCCAGGCCGGACTTGGAGGCCTCGTGGGTTCATACATGACCCTTATGGGCGCAGGCACACCCACATACGAGGATAAGGGCAACGAAGTGCTGCTCTCATGGGATTACGTAGGTTTCAAGCTGGAATGGCTCGCCAAATTCAGGGGTGACAACTGCAGCGAATCCAAGTTGATGTACACATTCCAGACTCCTGAGCTGGCAACCCAGTATTACCGCGAGCAGACAGCCGACCTTGAGAAAGATGAAGCCAAGCTGTGGTCTGTCAAGGACAAGACCGTAACCCAGGACAACACAGCCGAGTACAAAGGCCAGGACAAGATTACCGTAAAGGCCGCCATGCAGCAGATTGTACTCTCCATGGGAGGCAAACTTGAATAGGAAGTTCACGACTGCACAAAAAGAAAGAGGGTGACTGAACAATCACAGTCATCCTCTTTTTTTATTGAACTCCCTATCCGGTCACAAGCTAAATTGAGGCGGAGTGGCCTGAAGAACGCTCTGTGAGATTATGGATTTGCCGGCGAAAAGCGTACTCAGCGTTTTATCAGCACGCAGGCACCTCCGCCGGGAGCAAGGTTAAGTTCCAGGACCGATTTGCGGTTTACATTCCGGGGCTCGTTTGCCGATAAGGTCTCGCGGTTGGTGCGGTAGTGGGTGTCACCGGCATCGGTAGTGACTGTTGCGATGTACTTGCCCTTGCCGAGGAAACTGAGCGGAACGCTTATGGTGCGGGCGTCCTCATTGGTTGCGGCACCTATCAGCCAGTCGCCGTCCTTGTTCTGGCGGGCCATCACGATGTACTCGCCTATCTCACCGGCCAGGGTGACGCTCTCCTGCCAGGGCTGTTTCTCGGCACTGAGGAACTCCAGCAGCGTGGGGTATTTCTGATAATACTCAGGTATATCTGGAATTACCGTTGCACCGGACCAGGTAATAAGGGTGCGTGCAATCTCACCTGTTACCGTTGTGGGAACCTCCTGATTGTTGTCCTTACGGGTGGTGCGGCCCTGATGCAGCTCCAGGAATCCGTTGTTCTGGTCAATCGGCCCGGCCACCATATTGACAAAGGCCGATGTCACGAAAGTCTTGGGCTGGAATATCTGGCGTCCGTCTAACTGCGCCTTGCAGTACTCGCGCGTAACGGCATTGGGCCAGGTACGCATCTGTCCGAACGGATGCACGGGATAGTCGTGATAATCAACCATCAGATGATGCTTGGCGCACAGGGCCGTAATCTCCTGGGTCTTGCGGTTCTTCTGCTGCGGATTACCGTTCATGAAACCGTATTTCACGCCGCTTGCACCCCACTCCTCATACTGCGCCAGAGTCTCCTCAATGGGATAGTTGGTGCCGGCCACATCATTCAGGTAGAGCCACACGCCCACGCCCTTGTCCTTACCGTACTTGATTATACGCTGGACATCGCGCGCCTTGTCACCCTTAGTTGGGTCGGAATCCTTCTCAAACTCCGGGCCGTACCAGTTGGCATCCAGCACCAGTCCCTGGAAACCCTGCTCTGAGGCAAAGTCAATCATTCGGGTCCAGGAGTCATAGT
Organism: Bacteroidaceae bacterium; assembly: GCA_017651315.1. Classification (GTDB taxonomy): domain Bacteria; phylum Bacteroidota; class Bacteroidia; order Bacteroidales; family Bacteroidaceae; genus Colenecus. The sequence goes on along the minus strand of JAGCDE010000001.1, from coordinate 47,713 downwards.
TCATGCCGTAGTGGTAGCCATCCCAGACTGCGCCGTCTATGCGCCAGTCCCAAAGATATACGCCGGGCCGCACCCAGCTGAAATCACCCTCGGGCTCGGGATTGAGCAACTCCAGCAGATGGGAATCCACCAGATCACCGGGAGTCTTGCCTACCATCAGCACACGCCAGGCACCGATATACCAGTTCTCGTCCGCTGCAATCTTTTCAGGAATCACAGAAAACTTGGTGGAACCTGCCTCAGAACGCAATCTCATGGGCCATCCGTCTTCGGGGATATCGGCCTCATGTAATCCAAGATAAAGATCATCGGCCGCTTTGATAATCATTATAGGCAAGCGCTCGCCATTTGCATCAGAGAGTTTCTCGGGGCCAATGTTATGACGCTCACCGTTATAATACCAGGCGGTGTAATCTCCTGCGAAATTGAAATCAGTACGTTCTGTCAGGACAGGGAAATCAAAATCCAAATAAATGTCCGTAGGGTAAAGACCTGCATCAAATCTGAAAGCGACACCGTTGTTATATACTCTGGCCTCTATCGCCATCTCGATGAGTGTTTCACATTCAACTGCGATTGGAATAACGCCACTGCAATACAAATCTTCAACTTTAGACCTTTTGCCCCACAAAGGCTTCCATGTCTTATTTGTAAGTCCGGGTTTAAACTTGTTCAGAGGGGTTTTAATCCGGAAAGTGCTCTCCTGCTCACCAAAAACGAAACCAAAATCAGACCAGTCAATAACATCATTGCCTTTTACGGAAACTTTATAGACCAGCTGCCGACTGTCATCGACCTTGAGACTGAAACTTATCTTCTTATCGGGAGACTTGATCTCATAAACCTGTGACTGCGCACATATCTGACAAAGGAATGAAACGGCAAACGCCGCAAGCAAAAGAACTCTTCTCATAACCGGTTATTTATAATCTGCCTCAAAGATAAGAAAAAGAGGGGGCATGTCAAATGTGTCATCCTCTTTTTTAAAAATATAAAACAATGTGAGTATTGTAGAAACTGCTTATATGGATATCCTCATCAATCTCCTCCCACCGGATATAGCATCACAGACTACTTAGTATCATTTTACTGAAATCAGTTCCTGTCCTATTTTGTGAATACTGTCAATGATTCGTTTTCGCTGTTCAGGACGGGGTTTCTTAAGGCCATTGGCATAATGGCTCAGTTGATGTTTATTAATACCCGATACTCTGCTGATTGCTGCAATTGAAGCGTATGGAGCGCATATCTGAAGAATAGCTGCTGCATCAAGATGATACTCAAATTCGTAATCACCATCACGAAGCCACTGGGGCACATCATCACCATCGGCCAACATTCCTTCTATATGGAATTTAAGAGACTCCTTAACTTCCTTGACAAGCTCATCGTATGTTTTAGCTGCAACTACTACGGAACCCGGAACATTCTCCCCAAGAGAAGCACCGAAATTATGATCACACCAGCATACATTTACAATTATTGTTTCCATATCTCTGCCCTTTTATTTGTTACTTCCAACCAGCCTGTTTCCAAATGCTATTTAGAAGAAATTGATTCAAAACCTCATTTTTGTGACCTCTGATAGTTACCTTCCCCTTTTTTGTGGGATGCTTGTACTGCCTATGATCACCCTTGATAGCAACCAACAAGACCGGCAGAATGACCGTCCGTCAGATAACCGCCCAGTTGATGGAACTTGACACCAACGCCCCCTACCTGGTAGAGCTCAACGGGTTCAGCTCGAAGCTCACCGTTGGATAAACTTGCGGCCACCTTCAATGATTATAGTCCGTCCGTTGGGGTTGAACTCCAGACCGCGGCCCTGCAAATCAATGTAATGATGCGTATCATTGGCGCCCTCCATAGTATTTACGCCCGTGGTTTGGGGTTCTATTGTCAGAAAACCACCGTCAAGATATATTAAACCGTCAGAATAATTCTGTGATGCATAGACATAGACTGCAGCCACACCCAATCTGTCAGGTTTGAGACTGAACGTCAACTGCGTTTCCTGTCCCGAAGGGATATAAGCCCCGCTCACAAAATATCCGCCATATTCACATGGCGTATCATAGTCTATATCAAATATATCCACATCACCAAAATAATAAAGGGCCACATAGAATGTGGAATTATATTCCTGCCCGCTTTCATTACGCACGGTAACTACAAAATCATTATATAAATCAACCGTTAATGTTGCGGGATCGGGCACACAACCCATATCCACTATCCTAAGGTTCAGTTCATCTATAGCACAGATATCAAAATAGAAATGACCGTCCTGATTCCAGCCCGCACTGACATAACACCGGCCACCACCCAACAACCGCCACTGACAGTCATCGGTATTGTGAATCCTGCACATGGGATACAATTTGAGTGACTGACCGGGGGATGTGGCCAAAGAGTCAACTTCGACATACACGAAATTACGTTCATACAGGACGCTATCCTCCTCATCACTGGGGAAACAGGGTGTAAGCAATCCGTCATCCGACACAGTGCCAAGAGCAAAATCAGCAGGAACAGGAATATAAGTAATGCCATCACTGTAAGTGCATCGAAAACGAATGCAATTATCCGTTACCTTCCACACGGTGCCAAGTAGCATGCTGTCGGACTCCTGCCAGACCAGTTCATTTTCACCGGGAGGTTGTATGCCGATGAGTGCCACCTGTTCAACGCCAAAGCCTGTTCTTTTTATGTTGGTTCTGTCCTGTACATCCGGTTTAATCACGGACAGGGAATAGAAACCGTTAAAATCGCCAAGCCATCCCCAATTGATATGAAACAATCCGTTCCCGTCATAACCGTCACAAATAAAGGCGTGTCCTCCTGCATCGCCCTGCCCCACATACAAGACAGGACGTGCGGCGGCAAGCTCCCGGTAAATCACTTCTTCCCACTCATGGACACCAAAGGCAGAACGGGATATCAGCCTTATGGATTCGGAGTAACCGAAACACTTAACCAAAGCCTGGGGGTAATTGCTTTCCCATGAACCGGTCCCGTCGGTGAAATATTCGGATTTTATTGCCTGTGAGCAATATTGCATGAGTGTTGACACAGCCTTTTGTTGGGTTGAATCCCCCAAAACCTGTATATTATCAGAATTTGCATCCCTGATATATTCATCAAGCATATTATTCCAATCAAATCTTACAGGTGGCAGGGAATCAATATGCCATACTTTCTCTTCATCCAGATATGTTGAAACAAAATCATACGCCGGTATGGAGGCAGAGGATTGTTGGGGCCACTTAAAATAATTCATGATCTGAGCCATAGCCGTTGCCCCGCAACCGGTATAACAAACCTGTCCCAACCACTCGCTGCCAGCGCCGTTATAATGGACTATATCATTATAGAAAGGTTCAGCCTGCCCCCATTTTGTCTTGATTAGCGGCTCAATGGCATCCTTTTGGCTGTATTCAAACCCGTCCAGAGTCCTGCTGCCGGCGAGCGAAGCAATGGCATCGTCACACCCCTTGAGCCATGCCAGCATATTTGGGGGCAACTGCTCCCACTCCAGGCTGCCGCCGGTACTGTAGCCCAATATCGGGACGGCACGTTCATCGGCCGATGCAATCACAAAGCCACCGCCCTCAATGTTGAAAGCGTAAAAGCCTTGAGCATCGACCAGAGCCGGTTTAAGCAGCGCATCGTTCCTGGACTGTGCACGCATGCCGCCTGAACCGTCCATATTACCGCCGCCAATGAACTCCAGGGCGCGGTCCATAGCCTGCCGCTCACTGATATGTTGCGCCCGTACACCCTGGCATAACAAGGCCGCTGCAACACATATAATCAGAAACCGTTTCATATTGCCTACCTTTGCTTTGGATAATGTTTATGTTGCAAAAATAAGAATCTGTTTTGATTATTTCCGTGAAAGCCACTCTTGATTTTTTCCTCCGGTTCCGGTAAGCCAAACGGACAGAGGGGACTCCCGATAATTACTGGTTTACACAATTGAAGCCATCAATGCACTTAAAAAACGTTAACGAACATGCACGCGCAAATATAAAAGGTGTCAAATGAGTAAATTTGCAAGTTAAACAACACTACACCTTCACTTATGAGCAAGACAACCAAACGTGTGCTTATTGCCGTTATCGTGATAGGCCTGGCAGTATGGGGCATTATCAGTTTCAAACCCAAGAAAAACAGTGACATACCGGCTGGACCCGTACCCGGGGCCATGAGCGGCCCGGCGGCAGCATTGGGCCGCGGCGGCCAGACCTTACTGGTCCGCTATGCAATCATGCAGCCCACAGAACTTGTTGACGGTATCAACATCAGCGGAAGCCTTATCCCAAACGAGGAGGTGAACCTCTCCTTCGAGACATCGGGCAAGATTACCGGGATATACTTCGAGGAGGGCAGCAAGGTCCGCAAGGGTCAGGTGCTGGCCAAGATAAACGATGCTCCGCTGCAGGCACAGCTCAAGAAACTGCAGGCCCAGTACCAATCGACCGAGGACCGCCTGGCCCGCCAGAGAGCACTGTATGAGAAGGAAGCCGTGAGTAAGGAGGCCTTCCAGACCGCCGAGGCCGATTTCAACAAGCTCCAGGCCGATATTGAGGAGTGCAAGGCCAAACTGGACCAGACCGAGCTCAAGGCCCCGTTTGACGGAATCATCGGCCTGCGCCAGGTCAGCGTGGGCGCATACGCCTCGCCCAGTATAAATGTGGCCACACTGACCAACACCGAGAAACTGAAAGTGGAGTTCGCAGTACCCGAGCGTTATGCCGGAGTGTTACAGAACGGAGCCAAGCTCACATTCACGGTAGAGGGAAGCGACGAGGTCTATCCCGCACAGGTCTATGCCACGAACTCCAAGGTTGACCAGGGGACAAGGACCTATCTGGTTCGCGCCATATATAATAATGTAGGCGGCAAGCTCGTTCCCGGCCGCTACGTGAGCGTGACCCTGAACACCCGCACATTCGAGAACGCGCTTGCAGTACCCAGCGAGGCCATCATTTCCGAGATGGGTATTGACAAGGTGTTCCTCTACAAGGCCGGCAAGGCCATTCCTCAGGAGATAACCAAGGGCCTGCGCACCGACGCGATGGTCCAGGTGCTGAGCGGCCTGAATGTAGGCGATACAGTTATTACCAGCGGCACCATGCAGCTGCGTACCGGAATGAGGGTTGAACTGAAATAAAATCACCGCAGGATGAACATTTCAGAACTCAGCATAAAGCGTCCGGTACTTGCCACAGTGCTGGTGCTCATAATAATACTGTTCGGTATTGTGGGTTACACCAGTCTTGGTGTACGCGAATACCCGTCCGTCGATAACCCCATCATATCCGTATCGGCCTCCTACCCCGGAGCCAACGCCGAAGTAATCGAGAATCAGATAACAGAGCCGTTAGAGCAGCAGATCAACGGTATCCCCGGCATCCGCTCGCTCTCATCGGTAAGCCAGTACGGCAACAGCCGCATCACGGTTGAGTTTGAACTGTCGGTGGATCTTGAGACCGCAGCCAATGACGTGCGTGACAAGGTGTCGCGTGCCCAGCGAATGCTGCCCCGAGACTGCGACCCGCCCACAGTATCCAAGGCCGATGCCGATGCTATGCCAATCCTGATGGTGGCCCTGCACAGTGACAAACGTTCCCTGTTGGAGCTGAGCGAACTTGCTGACCTTGTGGTAAAGGAACAGCTCCAGACCATCCAGGACGTAAGTTCCGTCATGATATGGGGTGAGAAACGCTACTGCATGCGCCTATGGCTGGATCCCGTGAAGATGTCAGGGTACGGTATTACCCCTATGGATGTAAAGAACGCCTTAGACAAGGAAAACGTGGAGCTCCCCTCCGGAACAATTGAGGGCAACACGACAGAACTTGAGATACGTACCCTGGGCCAGATGCACACCACCGAGGAGTTCAACAATCTGGTCATAAAACATGACGGCACCAAGGTAATCAGATTCAGCGATGTGGGTCAGGCCGAACTCAGTCCGCGTGACATAAAGAGCTACATGAAGATGAACGGCATCCCCATGGTGGGTGTGGCGGTAACACCCCAGCCCGGTGCAAACCACATCAACATAGCCAACGCCGTCTATGACCGCATGAAACTGATGGAGAAGGACCTGCCCGAAGATGTGGGTTACGAGTACGGATTTGACAACACACGATTCATCCGCGCCAGCATCAATGAGGTCAAGACCACGCTGTACGAGGCGTTCATACTGGTTATATTCATAATATTCCTGTTCCTGCGTGACTGGCGCGTGACGCTTATCCCGGTGCTGGTAATCCCGGTATCAATCATCGGCTCATTCTTTGTAATGTACCTTCTGGGATTCAGCATCAACGTGCTCTCCATGCTTGCCGTGGTGCTTTCGGTGGGACTTGTGGTAGATGACGCCATAGTCATGACCGAGAACATATACAACCGGATAGAAAAGGGCATGACTCCGCTCCAGGCCGGTATTGACGGCTCGCGTGAGATCCTGTTCGCCATCATTTCAACCTCAATAACACTGCTCTGCGTGTTCGTACCCATCGTGTTCATGCAGGGCCAGACAGGCCGCCTGTTCCGCGAGTTCGCTTTCGTTATAGCCGGTGCCGTAGTGATTTCCACCTTTGCCGCACTCACCTTCACCCCCATGCTCTCCACCAAGATTCTTGTACGCCGTGAAAGGAAAAACCGTTTCTACGCCTGGTCAGAGCCTTTCTTTGACGGTCTGAACCGCTACTACAGCAAGAGTCTCGAGTTCGTTCTGCGCAACCGCTGGATAACCCTTGCCACAATGGTTCTGGCACTGGGAGCTGCCGTCTGGATGTGGACAAAGACCCCGTCCGAGATGGCTCCTATGGAGGACCGCTCACAGGTGACTGTGCGCACCCAGGGCCCCGAGGGCGTAACCTACGAGTACATGCGTGACTACACCGAGCGCATAAACGACGTGGTGGATTCACTCATGCCCGATGCCAAGTTCGTGACAGCCCGCGTATCATCGGGTGGCGGCAACATACAGATTACCCTGAAGGACATAAAAGAGCGCAGCTACTCCCAGATGGAGGTGTTTGAGAAACTGAGCGCCGCAGTTCGCCGCGAGAACGATGCCCGCGCTTTCGTGCAGCAGCAGTCGTCATTTGCAGGAGGCCGCGGCGGTATGCCGGTACGCTACGTTCTGCAGGCCACCAACATCGAGAAACTGCAGGATGTACTGCCCACCTTCCTTGCCAAGGTCAATGAGAATCCCGCCTTCCAGATGGCCGATGCCGACCTCAAGTTCTCCAAACCGGAGGTCCGCATATCCATCAACCGCGAGAAAGCCAACCTGTTGGGTGTGAGCACCCGCGACATAGCCCAGACACTTCAATGGGGACTGAGCGGCCAGCGCATGGGCTATCTCTACATGAACGGAAAGCAGTATGACATAATAGGTGAGATAAACCGCCAGCAGCGCAACACCACACAGGCGCTCAAATCCATCTACATGCGTAGCGGAAGCGGTGACATGATACAGATGGAGAACCTTGTAGATCTCAAGGAGGATATCGCCCCACCCCGCCTGTACCGCTACAACCGCTTTGTATCGGCCACAGTATCGGCCGGACTCGGCAAGGGCTATACCTTAGGCCAGGCACTTGACGAGATGGACAAGATAGCCAAGGAGACTCTGGATGACACTTTCCGCACCGCACTTACCGGCGAGTCCAAGGATTTCCGTGAGAGCTCCAACAGCCTGCTCTTCGCATTCGGACTGGCACTGCTGCTTATATATCTGATTCTGGCTGCACAGTTCGAGAGTTTCAAGGACCCGCTCATTGTTATGATTACCGTGCCTTTAGCCGTGTTCGGAGCTCTGGTATTCCTGCGCGGAGGCGGACAGACCATGAACATTTTCAGTGAGATAGGTATAATAATGCTTATTGGGCTTGTTGCCAAGAACGGTATCCTGATCGTGGAGTTCGCCAATCAGAAACAGGAGGCCGGACAGGACAAGTTCATAGCCATCCGCGACGCCTCCATTCAGCGTCTCCGTCCTATCCTCATGACCAGCACTTCCACAATGCTTGGTCTGCTGCCGCTGATGTTCGCACACGGCGAGGGCAGTGCCGGACGAGTGGCTATGGGTACTGCCGTGGTAGGCGGAATGCTCATTTCCACATTCTTCACCATGTATATTGTACCGTCCATATACAGCTACATATCAACTGACCGTAAAACCCGCAAGAAAAAGGAATGAAACCATACAGAATAACATTGGCTTTAACAGCCATGACCCTTTGCACGGGTTCATCGGCCCAGATTATGACACTCAGGGAGTGCCTTGAGGAGGGTATCCGCGAGAGCTATCAGATAAGACTGGTCAACATTTCCGAGGAGAAAGCGGCCAACAATGATTCATGGGCTTACGCCGGCGGTCTGCCAACGGTAAGCGTATCTGGCGGTTATTCCGGCTCGATGGCCAGTAACGACGCTACGCTCCGATCCGACGGCTCCACCGTATCCAGCCGCAACGTTCTGGACCATACCCTCAACGCGCAGGTCCGTGCGGACATGACCGTATTCGAGGGATTCAGCATACAGGCCACACGTGACCGCATGGAGGAACTGCATAACCAAGGGACCATCCAGACACGCATCGCTATCGAAGATTACATAGCCAGCCTGACAACAGAGTACTACAATCTGGTCCGGCAGACCATTCATCTGCAAAACCTGGATTATGCGACAGCTCTTTCACGTGAGCGTCTGCGCATAACCAGCGAACGTTACGATATGGGAGGAGACTCACGTCTGGACTATCAGCAGGCGCAGGTATATTTCAATTCCGACAGCGCCAGGAGCCTCAAGCAGCACGAGGCCGTGGCATCGGCCAACATCCGCATCAACCGCCTCATGTCCAATCAGGACCTGCGTGCCGTCCATGTGGCAGCCGATACCGCCATCACCCTTCTCACAGGTCTGGACTACCAGTCGCTCTATGATGACATGATGAGGACCAACGCATCCCTGCTCCGGGCCGAGAGCAACCGCGCCCTGGCACGCATGGACCGCAGGACCGTACAGTCCCGCAACTATCCGTATCTGCGCCTTAACGCCTCATACGGCCTCACTCACAACATCTACGAAACCAACACATACACCAACCGCACCAACTGGGGACCGAATTTCGGAGCTACCGTGGGCATGAACCTTGTCAACGGCAAGCAACGCACACAGGAGCGCAACGCCATTCTGGACGAGCTGAACGCCGATATCACCATTGACCAGCTTGAACTGCAGCTCCGTGCCAACCTGGATGATTTCTGGCAGGCATACTGCAACAACCTGCTCCTTCTGGAACTCCAGGAGCAGAACCTCAAGACCGCGCAGGAGACAATGGAGATAGCCCAGGAACGTTACATGCTCGGAAACCTGTCCGGAATAGAGATGCGTGAGGCGCAGAAATCCCTTCTGGATGCCGAAGAGAGCCTGCTCCAGGCACAGTATGACACCAAGGTATGCGAGATCTCCCTTATGCAGATCAGCGGCCGCATCATGCAGTATCTGGAATAATCCGGATTACATGTAATTTGTCACTCCTGCAACTTTAGGAGATTTCCCCCGTAAGAATAGGGTTTTTCCCTGTTCAGAGTAATATTCCCGGATTATTTTTGCATTGGAAACAAAAACGAAAACGATATGTCTAACATTTTAAAGAATACGGTTATGAAAAAGTCAGTTTTAATGATGGTTCTGCTGACAGCGTCAGTGACAACCTTTGCACAGAGGAATGACTTGTATTCAACTGGCTCTTCAGGCAAGTCAGCCTCAGTATCAGCTCCGGCCACTTCGGTCGCAACCACTCCGGCTGTATCTTCAGCTCCGGCCGCTACACGGCAGATAATAGAGAATCGTGATCCCGATGAGTACAACCGCCGTTATTCTTCCGCATCCTCCACCAGCGATGTCGTGTTCGATGACGGTGCTTACTATGATGTACCCACAGTCTATGTACACGACACCGTTTATGTGCTCGCCAACGGCGGCGGCTCATACTCCGATGGCTACAAGGACGCAATTGATGATTACGAGAACACACTGCGCCTGTACCGCTTCCACAGGAACGGACGCACCTACTGGGGTCTCTATGCCGACCTCATCTGGGATATGGCGTACTGGGACTTCATACTCTGGGATCCCGCATGGTACCGTACCCACTATTTCAACAGGTATCTCTACACTCCATATTATTATGATCCCTGGTTCTACGGTGGTTCCTACTACTCATGGTACTATGATCCCTGGTACTATGACCCCTGGTACTATTCCTCATGGTATTACGATCCTTATTACTACAATCCGTACTACACACACGCCTATGTCGGCCCCGGTGCCGGACGTGACAGGAGAATCGTGTCCCGTATAGAGAACTTCAATCCATCAAAGCCTCAGGGTCGCGGATGGGACAGCGGTCTCTCCGGCAGGTCAGTGGCATCACGCGGTTCATCCCTGAATGGTTCCAGGAGCCTTGCCTCAAGTTCGAGCGCATCGGCTGCATCCACAAGGAGCGTGAGCAGCACCGCTTCCAGAAGTGCATCCTCTGCCACATCTTCCAGAACCGCATCCTCAACGGCCTCGTCAAGGAGCGTGTCACAATCCACAGGCAGCCGCTCTGTGACATCCTCCGGTTCACAGCAGGTAAGGAGCGTGGCTCCAGCCACTTCAAGCCGCTCGGCATCCACCTCGACATCGGCAAGTTCATCCGGCCGTTCGGTCTCCGGGACCGGCACAAGCAGCCGCTCCACCACATCAACACAGGCCACACAGGCTACCCGTTCCACGCAGTCATCGGCGGCTTCGACCTATAACCGTCCGAGCAGCACCAGTGCCAACCGCACCGTGACAGGCGAGAGCAGCACCTCACGCAGCACAGGGACCACATCATCATCGTCCATCACCAATGTCTCACGCAGCGTAAGCGCAGGTTCTGCCGGCACTGTAGGGACACGTACTCCCGTGACGAACCCGACCCGCAGCTCGAGCAGCACAAGCCGGTCAATAACCACTACTCCGAGCAGTTCAAGCAGCCGTAGTGTAAGTTCATCCTCATCGCGCAGCTCAAGCAGCTACAGCAGCAGCTCAAGCAGCTACAGCGGTAGTTCAAGCAGTTACAGCAGCAGTAGCCGCAGTGTGTCATCATCGTCGGGCTACAGCGGTGGCTCAAGCAGCTACAGCGGTTCCTCAAGCCGCAGTTCTTCCGGCAGCTCCGGCGGTGGCGGACGCAGCAGCTCCGGTGGCCGCCGTTGAGATTCCCGGCCGACAGAGTGAATAAGGATATGTACAATAACGACAAAAAGATACAACTATGAATAAGAGAAGATTATTTATAATGATTGCAGCAGTCGGAACAGTCATGACCGCCGGTGCACAGACCTCGTTCGATGCAGCCAAGCTGTTCGAGGAGGAGCTCAACGGAACCGCAAGGTATGTGGGAATGGGAGGTGCCATGAGCGCACTCGGCAATGACATGTCAGTGATAAGCCACAATCCGGCCGGCATTGCAGCCTATCATCAGAGTGAGGTCAATACTACTCTCTCAGGGTTCGGCACATCGGTAGAGACATCGCCCTTCTCGAGCGAAAACCGCCAGCTCCTCGGATATGACGGTGTCACCACATACTACTCCGGCAATGACAAATCGGATATAAGGATGGACCTTGACAATTTCTCGTTCGTTGTCTGCGGTAATGAAGGTGAACACGGCTATGTGAATTTCGGATTCTCATACCGCCGTCTGCTCAACCTTGACAAGACTCTCACATTCTATGAGTCATTCAATGATGCCAATGGCGATGAAATCTGGTGCGACTTTGAGGACCATCAGAACAACAAGGTCAAATCATTCGATTTCAACATATCGTACAACGCCAATGACCTGTTCCATTTCGGAATCACTCTTGGTCTTCTGTCAACCGACACATGGTCAGAAGGTTATATCATGGACTACTATGCCCATGCCCTGGAAGGAATCAACCAGAAATACAAACTCAACGCAGCGAAGATGAACACCGCCACAGGAAACGGATGGAATTTAGCGGCAGGTATGATTGTCCGTCCCATCCAACCCCTCAGGCTCGGAATCGCCGTGAAGAGTCCCACGTGGTTCAAACAGGAGCTTGGATATTCCGATGTCATGTACGCACATAACCTGATCGAATACAGCAACCCGGACAAGTTCGAAAGCTATACAGACTACACCATATCATCGCCCATGTCGCTCAACCTGAGCGCCGGTTTCACCATCGGGAAAACCGCACTGGGTTTCGAGTATGAGAACTACTTTGTGGAACGCGCATCGCTGTCGGTCGGCAACAAGAGGATGTCGGGACAGGGAGCCATTGACTACAAGGACTATTCTAAAATTGCATGCGGTATTGAGCAGAATATAGGAAAGCTGAGCCTTAGGGCAGGTTACAACACCACAAGCCCCATGATCAGGGAGGATGCATTGGTTTATTTGGGAGATTCGGAATTCAATGCAGGTGAGAACGGAGATCTGGGTCGTCTGGATTTCCAGACCGAGAGATTGGGAAGGGTCAGAAACTTCACTCTCGGGCTCGGCTACTGCTCTGCCGTCAATGAATCCAACTCACAGTTCTACATTGATATGGCCTACATCCACACCAACAGAGAGAACGGGTTCAACCTGAACCAGTATGACGAGGACATCAACATTGATTATATCACTAAGAAAGACAAGTTCATGGTGACCATGGGCTGGTGTTTCTGACCAAATATTAATCCGTAGTTGTTAGTCAAGCCCGGACGGTTTCAAAAGCCGCCCGGGCTTTTTTCACATTCAACCTTATCAGAATTTACCCAGAATACGGTCCATCACCCAGTTGGTGGGCGTAGCGCTTATGCCGTCACAGGTACATACGGACTTTCCGTTCAGATGGTCCACCACGGCCTGGACCAGAGGGAACTGCACATGCTCGGGATTGGGTATATCGAATTCATGCCGCCCATCGGAATCATGAAGCGCTATGGGCTGGAACGTGAAAACGGAGAAACAGAGCATTCCCTTGTCACCCACAATCTCTATGCGGTCCTCCTTGGCGGACTCGTCGGCCACGAAACACCATGAGCCGGAACCGACGAGCCCTGTCTCGAACTTGAAACAAGCGCTTACCGTATCCTCAGCCTGATAGAGTCCGGCACGGTTGCTGCAGACCCCATAGGCATCGATTATGCAGCCGCACAGTTCCTGTATCATGTCAATCTGATGCGGAGCAAGGTCATAGAAATAACCACCTCCGGAAATGTCAGGTATGACTCTCCAGGGAAGGTTCGTGCTGTTATAGTCCAGTTCCTTGGGCGGCTGGGCGAACCTGACCTGCACGTTGATGAGTTTGCCTATCTTCCCTGTCAGTTCGCGAACCTTGTCAAAATAGGGAAGGTAACGGCGATAGTATGCCACGAAACAGGGGACGCCAGTCTCACGTGACACCCGGTTTATCCTCATGCACTCCTCGTAGCTCTGAGCCATTGGTTTCTCGATATAGACAGGCTTGCCGGCCTTCATGGACATGATGGCGTATGTAGCATGTGAAGATGGTGGGGTGGCTATATAGACGGCATCCACATTGGGGTTGTCGATTATCTCCATGGCATCGGTGAACCACTTGCCTATGGAGTGACGTTCGGCATACGAACGGGCCTTGGCTGCATCACGGCTCATGACCGCATATATTGACGAACCCTCGGCCTTGGCGAATGCCGGACCGCTCTTTTTCTCGGTCACCTGACCGCAACCTATGAATCCCCAGCGTATCATACGGAAAAATCAATCAAACAACGGCCAGCTCAGTCCGAACTTCACCATACCCGGGTTGGCCGGATACCCCGGCACAATGAATGAGTCAGTATTGTTCAACAGGCCGTCATTGGCATGATAGTACATAACGTAGAACCGCACGCCCCGGATAGAGAAGTTCATATACCCTGTAAGCAGAGGATATCCGCCCACCTCCTGTATGCACTGGCTGCTCTGAAGATGATACATTCCCACTGCAGGACAGTAGGACGGGGCTTTGTAGCGGGTGAACCAGACGGCATTGGCCCCTATCTCCATCTGAAGCCTCCTGTAATAGGTGAACTTGAAATAGAGATCTGAGAAAATGTTGAATGTGGGCAGCGGAATGATATCCTCATCGCCTGAGAGCTGCCATGTCACGACATTGTCCCAATGCAGCGGGCCGGCCTTGAGGTTCTGCCGGAGCTGGGCACTCAGCACCTGTATCGACCCTTTGTCCTGCGCAGCAGTTATGTTATATGTGGGAATCTCTATGCCACTGCCATTGTCATAACCTATTCCGGTATTTTTGAGATAGGTATAGTTGGATACGCTCTCCACGTTCACATCTAAGCGGGTGCCTGTCTTCTCTATTTCAAGCCAGCCTCCAATCCTGGTGCGCAGTTCCTTGTCAAGACTGATGTCCCACCAACTGAACGTGGAATGGTAATTCTCCAGGAAAAATGATGGTGTCAAGGCACTGACCGTGACATCGGCACCAAGTCTGGCATCCTCCCCGAGAAGCTTGTGGTTCAGTTCAATCTCGCCATTTATCTCTATGTCTCCCAACTCGTCGCCGAGAATGACAGTCCTGGCATCGGCGCTGAACGAAAGGTTGTCGCCGGTTTTCCTCTCTAACCTGCCGCCCACAAAGAGATTGTTCTCACCCCAACGGCGCATATACTCACTGCTCCAGTCACCGCCTAACGTGTCTGGCATGGAATAGTTCTTGTGCTCAAACCCGATGTATGCTGACAGACCGGCCACCGCCCACTTGCTGAAGCCTTCCAGCAGCGAAAAGGACAACGTGTTGGTCACATAGAAATCGGACATCCTGTCAACGGAGTCATTGTTCAGGAAGGTTCGCTCATAATAGAAATCGGGCTGCGACCAGGACTGGTACTTGCGGGATAGCTTGCCTATTTCAAGGGTATGGGCAACCTTTCCGTATTCTATGGTTCTCCTTCTTGCAAAGACGGTGTCCCCTATACTGTCCAGATAACTTATCTGCTTGCTCAGCAATACGCTCTGGTTAAGCAATGCCTGCTTCCTCTCCAGATTGTTCCAGTTGCTGTAAAGCCTGAACGGGATATCTTCGGCACTGTACTGCTTACGTCCTTCCGCCATGGCCTCGGGACTGGTTATGTAACGGTAGTCAAGAATACCTCCGTTCTCGGCGAGTTTCATCTTGTCCCTGTTCACAGAGACATAGATGCTGTAAGCCTCGTCCCTGTGGTAGGCATACAGCCGGCTGTCAAAGAACGATGTCGATTGGTTCTCGTAACGGCCACGCCCCAACAGATAGTCCATGTCAAAGCCAATACCGGTCTTCCTTCCGAAATTGGCTGCAAAGAAACCTTTGATACGTTCCTCTCCCGTCCGCTTGTCACCACCTTTATAATAATCAAGCTTAAGCATCGGGGTCTTGGTGTCGGTGAACCTGAAGTCCGACGGCTGCCTTATCCAGAAATCAAACGGAGAGTCGAACATGAACGGCGGAATCTCCTCACGCTCGAAATAGAGGCGTGAAAGACGCGGTGAACCCATATTGCCCAGATGACTGTAGCTGCCCTCAAGGCCGTCGGTCAGATGGACATATTGGAACAGATGATGAAGGGAATCAGGTTCAACATCCTCAGGAAGTCCTGTATCAGGGTCAATGACCCACTGACTGTACTCATGGGAAACCACCCGCTCCACAACAGTCGAATCCTTGGTAGGTTCCATATTCATGAACCCGTCCATCATCTCCCCGTTGAATCCGTCCTGATTCTGTGAAAGGGTGCTCTGGGAGAGGCAGACTACGGAAACCGGCAAAAGCAGGACAACGGCAAGCACCCGTACCAGTGTCCCGCGAAAACGATGGAATATGTTTAGGCAGCCCGCCATCTATGGAATAAGCCTGAGAATATATTCTGTTAACTTAATGACAAGCGAGATACCGCAAGCCCAATAGAAAGGAGTGGTGCTGTAGCCGGAGAACTGAAGCAGGAAAAGGACAGCTGTCACCGCTGCACCAAGCAGGAAGACTGTATTCAGTATGCTGCGTGCCTTGTCAATATTCCGGTTGGAACCGGCTCGGGAACGCTTAATTTTTTTTCCGGTTTTTCCGGTAATGTCATACTCTGCCCTTTTAGAGATATCGGACAGGACGGAATAGGCATAGTCAATCTGTGCACGGTGAGGATCGGTTTCAGGATATTGCGCACACAACCGCTCGAATGCGGCGGCTATCTCGCTGTCCGATGCACTCTCATCCACCTCCAGGAGCCTGTATAGCCTGTCATCCTTGACCATGTGTCCGTATCGGTTCAATCGGGTTTAATTACCAGCCAGCTCCTCTTGTACTCTCTGGAACAGCAAGTCCTTCATGTCAATTGTCTTGATACGGAACTTACCTGTCTTTTTCAGGAACTTCGTTTTCTTGCGGTTGAAAGCCTCTTCATCCGTGATCCAGTCCTCGGCCGTGAAAGCCACACCTCCTCCGTAGCGCTCCTCCTCATAACGGTACTTGATGTCTGTTACCGTCACGTTACAGTTGCCGTCACTCAGGTTCAAGGCGAAATTATAGATGATCCTCGACTCGTCCCTCTCAAATGCCGAGCTCTTGAAAACAAGAGTCTGCTCCACATTGAACACGAAACGGTGGCTTTCAGGATTCTCCGATACAATATAGGCGTTCCTGGCATAAGGCAGAGCGAAGCGCCCCTTGGCCCAAGAGAGCATTCTCTCGTAACACTTGTCCATGTCAGTTCCTGCCGGCAGAGGAATGGAGGTCCTGAAAGTAACCTTGCCATTCTCAACAGGAACCGCACCCGGACCGTATTTCGAAGTAGCCGAAAGATTATCCTTTGAAAAAGCCCAGCAAGTCATCAGGCAACCCAGGAACAAAAGTAAAAGTTTTCTCATAGGTTCACATTGTTTGCAATACAACAGCAAAAATAAGCATTTACATTGAGAATATCTAATCCGAAGCATCAGTTTTGAACAAACCGGACTATTTTATATCACTTATAGAGCATATTTTAAACAACTTTTGCAACTTTTCCTAAAAAAAATTGCATTGACCTTTGCAACATAAGGAAATAGTGCTATTTTTGCGTCAACATGAATTAATTGTTCAATCATTTCAATAACAAACAACTATGGAAGAGATTTTGAAAAAGGCTGCTGAGCTTTACAGCGCATTTGCTAAAGATGCCGCCGCTCAGGTGGAAAAAGGTAACAAGGCTGCCGGTACCCGTGCACGCAAGGCTTCTTTGGAACTTGAGAAGCTTATGAAGGATTTCCGCAAGGCTTCACTCACTGCTGCAAAGTAAATTTATCTGAAAAAATAAAAGAGGTGCAATCGTTGATTGCACCTCTTTTATTTTTTGAGGCGGTGGTGGTTTGCAGCAGTGAGCGAAGCCTTCGGATACCTATTGCTTGAGGCGGAGGGAATCGAAGGCGGCCTTGGTTCCACGAAAAGCGTCAATATCCGTAAGGCCGTCGATGCCGTCAATGCGGGCCCGGTCCGAAAACTGCCAGAAGGACCAGTCCAGGTCGGTGGCGGGCTCATCCACATAGTAATGCGCCACCCAGAAACGGTACCGGCTGAATGCAGGGGTGTTGAGATAACGGCGCTGGAACTTGACCGAGGTATAGATGACCGGTTTAACCCCAAAGAATGACTCCACAGTCACAAGGAACTCGGTCAACTCCCTTTGAAGCTTCCCGACATCCTTAACATCGGTCTCCACATCAACCACCGGGACAAGGTCACCTGCAGTAAGCTGCACGTTTTCCCTGAAGAAAGCGGCCTGGACGGATGGTGAAGTGGCAGGATTGTAGAAATGATAGACACCGCACACGAAACCGGCCTCCCTGGCCGCAGCAAGATTCTCATCCAGATTAGGATCCTTGAAAGTCCCGCCCTCGGTACCCTTCATGATAACGAACCTGAGCGGATACTCGCTACCGGCCGATGATGCCGCCACCCGCTGCCAGTCTATCCGTCCCTGATGGTGGGAGACATCTATCCCGTAATAACAGTATCCGGAAGGAAGGCACACGCTGTACTCTTTCTCCCCAAAACATGGTTTCCACCTGTAGAAATAGGGCTTCAGCAGGAAGAAGAATGCCCCTGCCGCAACCAATGCCAGCATGATAACCGTTCCGGACCAGTGAATCCACCCGGGCATATAACCGGAAACGGAGGAACCTCCCTTCTTGCGTTTCCGGGAAGTCCCCCCTTTCCGTTTTCCTGCAGCCTTTACACCCTTGCGGGATGGGGCGCCCTTACCTGTGGTGCCTTTGCGGGCCGACATCAGGAATGGTTTTTATCTGTGCTCCAACTTGAGGGTCTTGGTAGGCTGGTCACAAACCTCTGTGGGACCGAAATACTGGATAGGACCGGGATAGACGAAGCTTGTCTCGCGGGCCCACTCGGCACGATGTTTCACGAACTCCTTGAAGGGAGCGCCTTCAAGTTCCACAAGAGCCTTGCGGATAACCGGTTTCATCTCACCGTTACGTTTCTCCATGTTCATCATCATGGTGATGGGGATTCCGCCTGCAATCCACTGGTCAGCCGGAGCCACTGTGTTCTTGATAGATGACATGTAACCGGTCTTGCCGGCGGCGATCAGCATGGAAGCATTGTAACCCAGGCTGTAGCAATAGTCGGCATCAAAGTTGGACGGAGCGGCGCAACGGCCTTCATATCCGCAGAAGTGATGCTGTGTGGAGTACTTACCTACATACTTGCCCTCCTTCTTCCACTCGGCCAGTTTCACGCCGACCATATCGGCCATCAGCTGCTCGGTCTCGATGAGTGACACCTGAACGTTCCCGTGCGGGTCACGCTCCAGGGCCAGCTGACGGCTCACGCTCTCGGGCAGGCTCTTGAAGATGGCGGCATTCTCAGCGGAAAGCTTGCCTACTATGTACTGGATCTTCTTGTCGGCCTGAACTGTGTCGAACTCTGCCTGGTTGGCGGCAAGAACGTCGTTCAGCTCGGCAATGAGCTTCTTGATGGCCGGGATAAACTCAATCAGGCCCTCAGGCACCAGGACGGTACCGAAGTTCAGGCCGCGTGAGGCACGGTCTGCAACAACCTTGGCAATATAGGTGACTATGTCATCCAGAGTCTGGTTCTTAGCCTCAACCTCCTCACCTATAAGGGTGATGTTGGGCTGGGTCTGCAGGGCGCACTCCAGAGTCACGTGGCTGGCCGAACGGCCCATCAGCTTGATGAAATGCCAGTACTTGCGGGCAGAGTTGCAGTCACGCTCGATGTTACCGATAATTTCCGAATAGACCTTGGTGGCGGTGTCAAAACCGAACGAGGTCTCTATCTCGGAGTTCTTGAGGTCACCGTCAATGGTCTTGGGACAGCCTATAACCTGTACTCCTGCACCTATTGCCTTGTAATACTCGGCCAGAACGCATGCGTTGGTGTTGGAGTCATCACCGCCTATGATTACCAGAGCCTTGATGTCAAGAGCCTTCAGTATCTCAAGGCCCTTGTCAAACTGGTCTTTCTTCTCCAGTTTGGTACGGCCTGAGCCGATGATATCAAAACCGCCGGTATTGCGGTACTCGTCGATGATATCGGCTGTTAGCTCCATATAGTTGTGGTCAACCAGACCGCCGGGGCCCAGGATGAAACCATACAGCTTGTTGGCGGGATCAAGTTTCTTGAGTCCGTCAAACAGGCCGGCTATCACGTTGTGACCGCCGGGAGCCTGACCGCCCGACAGGATGACACCTGCGTTCAGGGTCTTCCTGGCAACTGAGCCTTCAGTCGGTTCGAACTTAAGGTACGGCATGCCGTAAGTGTTGGGAAAAAGTTTCTTAACCTCCTCCTGATCCGCTACTGACTGTGTGGGCTCACCCTCGACAGCCTTCAATGCACCGCGAAGAGCCTTGGGAAGTTTGGGCTGATAGGCGGCGCGTGCAATCTGTAATGCGCTTTTTGTACTCATTTTGAATATATGTGTTTGTTAAAACTCTCTCTAACCGTAAAGGTCACGCAAATTTCGTCAAAATTGCGCAACCTTACAAACAGAACAGTCTTATCTTTATCAGAACCTGTACAAAATTGAAATATTGAGATCGGCAAACAGCCCCGGGCCCCAGAACCATTCCCATACATTCTCATCATCGTCGCCCAGTTTCCAGTCCGATTTGAGGAAACCGTTCACATCCATGCCCCAATGGGAGTTCTGGCTGAAATAGAATTGGCACCCTATTCCGAAACCGCATCCGAGCCCGAAATCCAGCTCCCCCTTTTCGTTATACAGGAAAATGAAATCATCCTCAGTTTGCTCAACCCCCTCAACGACTTGGCGTCTCTTCACATCAAAAGACTCCCGGAAAATACCCATGTCCGCCCTTGCGGCAAGATAGAAGCCTCTGGAAGGTTTACTGCCCACGTAATAACGCCCCTCCGGGCACACCATGACACCGGCATAACGGCGGTCCCATTTCGTATCATATCTCTCACCGTTCTCGAAAGTCGTCTTTCCCGGACTCTTCTCTGTGTCCCTGAACGTGCTCCGGTTCAGGAAATGGGCCTGCGCATATATCCCGTAAGAGAAACGGGTATCGGTATAGTGCTCCCACATAATCTGCGGAGCCACGTATGCCAACGAAACGATGTCCAGTTTGAAACTGTTCCCGAACTTGTCATATCCTACGGTCTCGATAGGCCTGGCCGCCTGCGCGGTATATGTCACACACAGTATGACTACCGCAAAAATCACTTTCTTCATGACACATCTGTTTTGATTCCGCTAAGTTACTTCATTGAATCCGTTTCCACAAATTTTAATTAATTTTGCAGATTCAACAATATTCACGACAGACAAATGCATTACTGTTTCATCATCAACGCCGAACCAAGCAAGGCAGGCAATCCAGACAAGATACAGGCCGACATAGATAATCTTGAAATTACGATAGATTATGAGATTTACCGCACTACTGCCGAGAAAAGCGCAACTCTATTTGTAAAGGAGTTTTGTACCGCACACCCGGAACTGGAGACCTGCTTTGTGGCTTGCGGAGGAGACGGCACCATAAATGAGGTAGCTACAGGAATGGCCGGAGCCTCAAACAAGCATCTTGCAGTTCTGGCATACGGAAGCGGCAACGATTTCATAAAATATTACAAGGGCAAGGATTTCACGAGCGTGAGAGACATGGTGAACGGCACTCCCCACAAGATAGACATCATGAAGGTGAACAAGGACCGTTACTCCATAAACGTCTGCAATTTCGGATTCGACTCGGTGGTGGCATCGACAGCCAACCGCCTGAGTCGCAAAGGCTGGAAGAACCCATACCGCTGGGGCATAGTCAAGGCCATATTCTGCGGAAGGTTCAACCGCATCAGGGTCTGGGCCGACAGGGAGGAGCT
Organism: Bacteroidaceae bacterium; assembly: GCA_017651315.1. Taxonomy (GTDB): domain Bacteria; phylum Bacteroidota; class Bacteroidia; order Bacteroidales; family Bacteroidaceae; genus Colenecus. The sequence goes on along the minus strand of JAGCDE010000001.1, from coordinate 26,270 downwards.
GAATCCCGACAGACGGATGCTCCTTTGCACGCTCGGCAACAACAACCACATTGGCGGGGAATTCTTCTGCTCCCCACGTGCCAGGAACGATGACGGCCTTATTGAAGTGGGCTACTGCAAGACCACAACACTCATCGGATTCCTCAACCTGCTGAAAAAATACACCACCGGATCACATCTGGATGACCCTAAGGCAAGCAGGAAATTCATTTACAGGCAGTCCAAGGTGGTGAAGGTGCACAGCGACGAGACAATAGAACTCTGTCTTGACGGCGAGATGCTGTCCGGCAAGGATTTCCGCATAGAGATCATTCCCCAAGCGATAAGCTTCATTATCCCCGCCTGAGATACCGGCCAGTACATCCCGTAAAAAAACGTCCACGGTATATTGTAATTGCCGGCCAATTGCATTATCTTTGCTCTATACACAAAAAACCACAACTATGGCAAGTCGCAAAAACCTGAAAAAGGACATCAGTTATGTAATAGGTGACCTGTTCACCGAGTGTCTCATATACAAGGAGCTGGTTCCAGGCACAGACAAGGTCGCAGCCGATGACCTTATGATGGAGCTCCTCAAGATTGACAATGAATTCACGCAGCGCATCAACCACACCGAACCGGGCAATGCCAAGGTATATTACCGCACCCTTTACAAGGACTTTAACAAGAGTATCGGGAATGTGATTGAAAAGTTAGAAAAGTTGAAAAAATAACACTTCAACCTTCATGTCCAGGCTGACAAGGACACTGTCCGTGCTTATGGCCGTCTTGCTGTCTGCGGGTCCTGTGGCTTCTGCACAGACCAACAGTGCCCAGGTGCGCACTTCAGTGCGGAACCATTTCCAGAATAATTACCGGAGTGATGTCAACATCAAGCCCATAAGGGTTGAAAAGGTTGACATAAGTACCAGAAACAGGACCGTTGACATTTACATGAACCAGCCGTTCAGCTACCAGCTTTTCAGGCGGGAGCTGAATGACTCCATATACCTTATTGTAAAGGAAGCCCTCCCTGATGAACTGAAAAGATACAATGTCAGGATCCACTCCAACAACTACGACATAGAGCAGATGATTCCCAACTGGGCCCGGACTAATGTGATAAAGGAGAATCTCTGGAATAACGTCCGCTATAAGGGGAAACCCTGGAAACGGAACGAAGACATGCCCTACTCACCCATATCCGGCCTGTCAGGAATACACATGGCGGTAACTCCGAGTCACGGCTACTACTATGACAAGGGGGATACTCTTTGGGAATGGCAGAGGCCTCCACTCTACTGCACGCATGAGGACCTGCTGAGCCAGTCATTCGCCTACCCTTTCCTGATTCCCATGTTAGAGAATGCGGGAGCAGTGGTATATACCGCCAAGGAACGTGACTGGCAGAGCCGTAGCGTGACAGTCAAGGCTGTCAGGTCCGATGATTTCAGGACCGATGGCCGCTGGATCACATCTGTAGGCGGAGGATATCTGCCTGAGTCCGACCGTATAATCCCGTTGACCGACGGAATCACCACGCTCACCGCCTATGCGGGAGGCGGACCGGGCACAGTCATGTCCACTGCCATGTGGATGCCGGATATCCCTGAGGATGGGGAATATGCCGTATATGTCACCTATCAGTCCGATACCACACGTGTTGATGACGCCCGGTACATAGTGTTCCACTCAGGCGGCACAACCACTTTCCGTGTAAACCAGCGGATGGGAGGCGGCACCTGGCTCTATCTGGGTACATTCCGTTTCAGGAAAGGTCAGACACCGCAGGGTATGGTCACGCTTGACAACAGCAGCTCCACCAGGGGTACCGTGAATGCCGATGCCGTAAGGTTTGGAGGCGGTACGGCACGCGAGACACGCGAGGGCCTGGATGTGGAGATAGAACGTTACAACATAGGCTCAAGGTACTACACACGTTTTGCCGGCGCGCCTGACAGTGTCCACAGCAAATACAACGGGGCCGATGACTACCGCGAGGATATCTGGACACGACCCTATATGACCAACTGGATATCAGGAGGCTCGGTGTTCAATCCTGCCAATCCGGGACTCGGAGTGCCGATAGAACTCAATTTCGCACTCCATACCGACGCCGGATACCGTTACGGTGATACCATAGTGGGGTCTATCGGAATCTGCACAACCGATTTCAACAAGGGCCGTCTGGCCGACGGTCACGACCGTATAGTGAGCCGTGACCTGGCGGATATGGTGGTTGACGGACTCAGCCGTGACATAAAGGCCGGAATTGGCCGGGACTGGGGAAACAGGGGCATCTGGGACAGGAACTACTGCGAGAGCCGCGAGCCTCAGGTTCTCTCCATGCTGCTTGAGCTGCTCTCCCATCAGAACTATTGGGACATGAAGCTTGCCATGAACTCCAATTTCCGTTTCATGGCCTCACGTTCCATTTACAAATCACTACTCAGGTATGTGAGTTTCATGCATGACGTACCGTACGTGGTGCAGCCGCTGCCGGTGGAGAACCTGCAGCTGCTTGAATCCGGTGACAGGCTCCATCTTCGCTGGAAGGCTGTGAGTGACCCGCTTGAGCCTACCGCCGACCCTGAAGGATTCATAGTCTATACCGCTGTCGATGACAACGGGTTCGACAACGGAACACCCGTAAAGAAGAACAGTTACAGCATGATACCTGAGAAGGGCCGTCTGTACCGCTTCAAGGTGACTGCCGTGAACAAGGGCGGCGAGAGTATGCCGTCCGAGACACTTGCCGCCGGAATGGTGGCGGGCGGCAAAGGGACAGTACTGGTAGTGAACGGGTTCCAGCGTCTTAGCGGACCGGCTATCGTGGAGAATGACTCCGCGCTCGGATTCGACATACTCTCCGACCCAGGAGTACAGTACATGAAATCGCCTATCCTGTGCGGTGCACAGTACATTTTCGACCGCAAGGCAATCGCCTACGATGAAAAAATATCACTCGGAATTAGCGATGACCGATATAACGGCCGTCTGCTTGCCGGCAACACATTCGACTATCCGGAGATCCACGGTCGCGCCATAATGGATGCAGGATGGTCTTTCGTATCATGCAGCCGGGAGCCGGTTCAGGACGGAAGCGTGAAACTTGAGGACTACATGGTGGTTGATCTTATACTGGGACTTCAGAAACGTTCTCTCGGGGACACGCTCTACCACAAGGACTATTCCACATTCCCGCCATCCCTCCAGCGCAGGATAGAGGATTATATGGAGAACGGGGGCTATCTGCTTGCAAGCGGCTCATACGTAGGAGCCGACATGATATCTGCCATTGCTGACGAAGCATTCACCGCAAACTGCCTCCACTACCGTTGGGAGGGACCAATGCCGGACTCCACGTCCCAGGAACTTAGAGGACTGAAAAACAACTTCCTCATACAGCGTGAAGCCGACGAGTTCCGTTACGGTGTGACACGTCCCGATGTAATAAGCCCCGTGAATAACGGACAGGAACTGTTCTTCTACTCCGGAACCGGCCTTTGCGCCGGAGTCGGTTACAAGGGGCGTGACCACCGCTGCGTGACCTTGGGCTTCCCGTTTGAGAGCATTACAAGACCAAAGGAGCAGTCCAGAGTAATGACCTCAATACTCAAATATCTGACAAACTGAAAAAAGACGATAATATGTTTACCATCCAAGCAAACCAGTCAGGCACCAGGAGCATAAATGTCTCCGAGGAGAACCTGCGCACCATCCGCCGGTTCTCACTCTTCCAGCTGTTGATTGACAGCAACGGGATAGTGACCGAACAGTCGCTTGACAAACTCAAGCTCAACATCCGCTCCCTGCTGACCACCCCCGAAGGATCGGCCAAGGAGTTGCTGGACCTCTGTATAGACGTGATTTATCATCGCGACATGAAGGCCTTCGGACTCCAGAACCTGATGGCTCTCTATGAACGCTGGGACAGGGAGAACCCTCAAACCGGAGAGTAAACTGACTCTATGGGAGGATGGCTTCCTACAACCGTCAAGGAGTGTGAGCGGTTAGGCTGGAACCGGTTGGATGTCATACTGTTCAGTGGCGATGCATACGTGGATCATCCCTCATTCGGGAGTGCGGTGATAGGACGTGTGCTTGAAGCGCACGGCTACAGGGTGGCCATAGTCCCCCAGCCTAACTGGCAGGATGACCTGCGTGATTTCAGGAAACTGGGAGCTCCGAGACTCTTTTTCGGCGTATCCGCCGGCAGTATGGACTCTATGGTGAACCGCTATACCGCCGGCAAAAGGCTTCGCTCAGAGGATGCCTACACACCAGACGGCCGCCACACAGGCCGCCCGGAATATCCTTCCATTGTCTATACCAAAGCCCTGAAGAGACTCTTCCCGGATATTCCCGTAGTATTGGGAGGGATTGAGGCATCCATGCGGCGGTTCACCCACTATGACTACTGGCAGGACAAACTGCTTCCTTCCATACTTGAACTCAGCGGGGCAGACTTCCTGATTTACGGTATGGGCGAAAAACCTATCGTGGCTATTGCCGATGCTCTCAATGACGGCAGGAAGACCGATATCCTGAGCCAACAGCAGGTGGGTTTCATCTGTAAGGAGATACCCGGAGGCATGAAAGACGGGGACATGATGCTCGCTCCGCATGAGGTGTGCCTTGAGGACAAGCGCAGGCAGGCCGCCAACTTCAGGATTATCGAGGAGGAGTCAAACAAGATAGAGGCCGGCAGGATAATCCAGCCTTCAGGGAAGCGGTTCGTGGTTGTCAATCCACCCTATCCGCCCATGACCACTGAGGAACTGGACGCCGTCTATGACCTTCCCTATACACGCCTGCCGCACCCGCGCTACAAAGGCAAGCGCATCCCCGCCTACGAGATGATACGCCACTCCGTAACCATCCACCGGGGCTGTTACGGAGGCTGCTCATTCTGCACCATATCGGCCCATCAGGGCAAGCAGATTGTAAGCCGCAGCAAGGAGAGCATCATAAGGGAACTGCGGCAGATAACCCGCATGGAGGATTTCAGGGGATATGTATCGGATCTGGGAGGGCCGTCGGCCAATATGTACGGCACAGGCGGCAGGGACAAGGCCAAATGCCTCAAGTGCAAGCGCCCCACCTGCCTCACGCCCAAGGTCTGTCCCAACCTGAGCACAGACCTGACAACACTTACAGAGCTGTACAAGGCCGCGGACAATGTTCCCGGAGTAAAGAAAACCTGCATAGGGAGCGGCATACGGTATGACATACTTCAGTACCGGGACCCCGACCCCAAGGCCGACAAGTCACACGCTGAGTATGCCCGGGAGCTTATAACCCGACACGTGAGCGGTCGCCTCAAGGTGGCACCGGAACACACATCGGACTCAGTGCTGCAACTCATGCGCAAGCCTCCGTTCATTCAGTTTGAGCAGTTCAAGAAAAACTTTGACCGTATAAACCATGAGTGCGGGCTTAACCAGCAACTCATACCATATTTCATAAGCAGCCACCCGGGCTGTACCGAACAGGATATGGCCCTACTGGCAGTCATCACCAAACAGCTGAATTTCAAGCTGGAACAGATACAGGACTTCACACCCACCCCAATGACCCTCAGTACCGAGATTTTCTACACCGGAATAGATCCCTACACCATGAAGGAGGTCTATACCGCCCGCACCGACAGGGAGAAACAGGCTCAGCGTCAGTTCTTTTTCTGGTACGACAGGACACAACGAAGCCGGCTGATAGCGGAACTGAAACGCATCGGCCGCCCCGACCTCATTCCCCTCCTCTTCCGATAACGTTTATGAAGCGGAAAAGGAATTCTTTTGGTTAATATTTATGAAATGTCTTAACTTTTCGTTGTCGCCGATATATTTTGTTCGTAGTTGGCGAACGACAATGACAATTTATAAAATAATGACAATGAAAAAGTATTTGATGGCAGTTGCCTTACTGGCAGTTGTGTGCGTTTCGGCAAACGCCAAGAAAAAAGAGGTTAAGGAAGTTCTGTTCGGTATTAAATCAGGTGTCATAACCATATCATCGGATATGGGGGAAATGCCTGACTTCTCGGCAATGGGAGGCATGGGCGGAGGCGGTCTGGCCGCTTTCGGCGACAGCACTTTCCTCAATATGATGAACAGATTCAACTCTGCCGACATGAGAGAGCAGATTTACTTTGACGACTACGGCCGCAAGACCGCAAGAGTCAATGTTTACGGAGATGAAATCACCCGCACGATATCTTTAGGTGACTCAACCTACACCATAAATGAGAATGAGAACACAGCAACCGTAATGCCGATATTCGGCGGTGGACGCAACGGCCGTGGCGGTATGGGAGGTTTTGGAGGCGGCTTCGGTATGGGTGGTGCCCAAATAGGACAGATAGGTCAGATTGACTGGCTCAACCTTGACAAGAAAACCATCCGCCGCAACAAGATCAAGGAGCTGGGCGAGGAGCAGGTGGCAGGTGTTACCTGCAAGAAATACTCCATGAGCCCCAGCAACCAGATGGGATTCACACAGAATATCACCGTATGCGTGTATGAGGGTATTCCTCTCTCCACAGTGACTGAGAGCGACTGGGCTACAACAAGCCAGACTGCCGTAGGTTTCCTTCCTAATGATGATGTTCCGGCCGAGATGTTCACACTCCCCGAGGGTTGCAAGGTCAGCGAAATGAACATGGGTGGTTTCGGTGGCGGCATGATGATGGGAGGTGACTTCGACTTCGGCGGCGGATTCGGAGGTGGATTCGGAGGAGGCGGATTCGGAGGCGGATTCGGAGGATTCTGACACCACCACTCTTCAAAATAAAAAACGGCTGACAGGATTCCGGTCCTGTCAGCCGTTTTCATATCATGGAATATTCAGTTACTCCAGTGTGAATTTGACTTTTGATAGTATTTTATCTGACGATGTACCTATCAAAGCCTCAAACTGACCGGGCTCAGCCACCCAGTCCTGTATGGAATCATCATAATAGCTCAGGGCGTCACGGCCTATTGATATTGAGACTTCCTTGGTCTGGCCGGGTTCAAGATACACCTTCCGGAATCCCTTCAGTTCCTTTACCGGACGCGGAAGTGATGACTTCAGGTCACTGATATAGAGCTGTACCACCTCAGAGCCTGCCTTGCCACCGGTATTGGTGACACTTACAGTAAAGGTTATCTCGTCATCGGCCTTCATTGTCTGGCGGTCACTGACGGCCTTTCCCAACAGGAAAGAGGTGTAGCTCAGCCCGTGACCGAACGCGAACAGAGGCTTGCTCTCCTTGTGGCTGTCTGACCAGCGGTAACCTACATATATATCCTCCCTGTACTCCTCGTCAATGATGTCATGACCTGCACGCCATACGCCCGGATAGGTACCGAGCGCGTGTGCTCCGCAGTCCTCCAGACGGGAGTACCATGTAAACGGCAGCTTGCCGGAAGGATTCACCTGGCCGGTCAGGACAGCCGCCAGGGCCTCACCAGACTCTGATCCTATGAACCATCCCTGAACTACAGCCGGAACCTTATCAATCCAAGGCATGGAAACAGCATTGCCCGAAATGTTCACGAACACAAGTCTGGGATTAGCCTCAACCAAAGCCGCTACAAGTTCATCCTGTCCGTAAGGCAGTCCCATCTCCTTGCGGTCATGTCCCTCACAATCCTGATAGTCACTTTTGTTCAGGCCTCCGAACACAATCACGCAGTCGGCCTGGCGTGCCTTGCTGACAGCTTCATTCCTGAGTTCATCAGCTGAACGTGATTCATACAGGCTACGACCCACGGTAACACCGTCAAAACTCTGAATGGTGTCACCGACATAACCGCGCGCATAGTCAACGACAGTACCGGGCGACAGGGATTCGGCCAAAGCCTTGAATCCGTCAAGCGGCAGTATCTCCTTCTGGGCTTTCAATGAGGAAGAACCTCCACCCACGGTCATCATCTTTATGGCGTTCTCACCAACTATCAGAACGCGTTTCACTCCGGTTAAATCAATCGGAAGGACCGCACTCTTGACATTCCTGCCTTTCGTAGGGTCTTTCACCGCTTCGTTCTTGAGCAGCACGATGCCCTCGGTAGCAATATCAAGAGCGGCCTTGTAATGGCTTTCAGAACAGAGGAAGCCTACCTGACGGTCACCACGCATGGTTGTCCTGTAGAACGTGCGCAGGAGGCGGCGTACCTTTTCGTCAAGTTCGGAGGTTGAATACTTGCCCTGCCGGATAAGCCGCTTGTACGGCAAGGCCAAATAGTAACGATCATAGCCGTTTGTGGCTCCCATAACCATACCGTCGGTCCAGGAACCCATCTCCAGGTCCAGTCCGTTCTTCACGGCCTCATCGGTATCATGACAACCGCCCCAGTCTGATACCACTATGCCGTCAAATCCCCAGTCTTGTTTGAGGATACGGTTCAGGAGTATCTCGTTATGGCTGTTGTGCTGGTTCTTATAAAGATTGTAAGCACCCATAACACCCCACACCTTGCCTTCGGTAACGGCAGCCTTGAATGCAGGCAGGTAGATTTCATGGAGAGCACGATCACTCACAATTACATTCACCTGATGACGGTACTCCTCATCGTTGTTCAAGGCATAGTGCTTGACGCAGGCTGCAACACCTTTTGACTGGAGTCCTTGTATATAAGGGACTACCATACGGGAGGCAAGAAGCGGATCCTCACCCATATATTCAAAATTGCGTCCGGCCAGGGGAGTACGGTTGATGTTCACACCGGGCCCCAGGATCATGCTCTTGCCGCGATAAAGGGCCTCCTCACCGAGAGACTCACCGTAACGACGGGCCATCTCCGGATTCCAGGTGGCAGCCAGGCATGTCAGAGCCGGAAAAGCCACACAGGAGTCATTGGTCTGGCCAGCCTGCACCCACTCATCCCACAGCACGTCAGGACGCACTCCGTGAGGGCCGTCATCGGTCCAGAAATCGGGGAATCCCAATCTCTTGACCCCGGGACTTGAGAATTTGGACTGAGCATGGATGACGGCAATCTTCTCGTCTAAAGTCATTCTGGACAAGGCATCCTCTATCCGTTGCTCTACAGGTTTGTTCTCATCCAGATATACAGGTATCTGGCCGACTGACACAGTTCCGGTCAGAAAGAAGAGACCGGTTGCAAAAATTATTTTACGTATCATAATTCGAAACATTCTATTTCTGGAATACCCTTACATAATCCACTTCCATTGTAATAGGCAGCGCCGACTCGTCAACGCCCCGCATTCCGCCCCAGTCACCGCCCCATGCCAGATTGAATATCACATAGAAGGGATAATGGAACGGCCACTGGTTATGGCCGGAACCGAGAACCGATTTCTTCACATTGAGCTGGACCTGGCCATCCACGTATGTGGTTATCTCGTCGGAAGTCCACAGCAGAGCGTATGTATGGAACTCACCCTCTGCCCTGCTTATGGTCATTGCATGGGTCTTCTGGGTGTTTCTGGTGTGGTTGTAATCCTGGGTATGGATGGACGATGACACCTCATTAGGCACCACTCCCACCTCCTCCATGATGTCAATCTCACCGCACATGGGCCAGGGATTGGTTCTCCAGTCATTGCCCACGGGCATCATCCAGAAAGCGGGCCATGTTCCCTTTCCGGCAGGAAGCTTGATGCTGGCCTCGATGTAACCGTACTGCCAGCCCTCACTCACATGGGCATATACCCTGCCAGAATATATCTTGCCGTTCTCCATGAAGCAGTGGATTCGTAGGATACCGTCCTTTATTTCGGTCACCGGATTGCCTTCGGGCGATTTGTGGTCAACATAATTCTGCAGTTCATGATTGACCCAGCCACTGCGCTGTACCTCATGAGTCCAGTCCTCAGGATTCAATTCAGTACCGTTATCGAACTCATCATGCCAGACCAGACTATAGCCTTCAGGGGCATTATAGGCGGGGGTCACAGGTGCCTCACGTTTTCCTATATGGAAAAAACAGGAGGAGAGCGACATTGAGATTGCTGTCAGGACAATGAGTCTCCCAAAGAATGATCTCCCCCGGACATTTTTTTGCAAATCTTTCATCTTTATGCATTATATGCGGATTGAAGCACCTCGCTAAGTGTGGGATGAGCATGTATTACGGCCTTCATCTGCTCTACTGTGCCTCCGAAATTCATCAGGGTGATGACCTCATGGATAAGGTCCGATGAGTGGGCTCCCATTATATGTGCACCTATAATTGTCCCGTCCCCGGCGACAATGAGCTTGCAGTAGCCATCCGGCTCATCCATTGAGACGGCCTTTCCATTGGCCCGGTAGAATGACTTGAGGCTGCGCACCTGCAGGCCACGTTCCTTGCACTGTTCCTCGGTAAGTCCTACTGAAGCCACTTCAGGCATGGTGAATACTGCAGCAGGAATCAGGTCAAACCGGATTCCGTCCTCCCTGCCGCATATATGGTTAAGTGCATGAAGTCCCTGGAATGTGGCTGCATGAGCCAGCATTATGCCGCCGGTCACATCGCCCACTGCGTATATGCCGGGAACCGAAGTCTCGAAGCGGTCATCAACAGTTATTCCCTTGCGGGTATAGTCTATTCCTGCCGCTTCAAGGTTAAGGCCTTCCGTATAGGGGCGGCGGCCTACCGCCATCAGTACCTTGTCGGCCTGAACGGTAAACTCCTTATCCTTCTTCATATAGGTTACAGTATTACCGTCTATGCCTGTCACCTGAGCCTGCACCTCAATGCTGATGCCACGCCTCGAAAGTGACTGCCTGAGTCGTTTGGCCAGGTCGGTGTCAAATCGCGGCAGGATATTGGGGCAGAACTCCAGCACCGTTACCTCAGTGCCGAAACTGCGGAATATGGATGCGAACTCCAGTCCTATCACTCCACCTCCTATCACGCAGAGGCTCCGGGGAACTTCAGAAAGTTCCAGAATCTCCTTCGATGTAATACAGTTCTCTGCGCCGGGAATGGGCAATGAAGCCGATACCGAACCGGTTGCGATGATTATCTTGTCAGCCGAATATTCCTGACCGTTACAGAGAACGGTCCCGGAGTCCTTGAACACAGCCTTGCCACGAACCACCTGCACATTCCTGAGCAGCATGTCAATGCCGCCGCGCAGTTGCTCCACAACCGCCTGCTTCCGCTCCGCCACCATTCTGAAATCCGGTTTGCAGTCAATACCGGCCTTCAGGTTCTGCTCAATGAGCCCGGCATAGTGACAGAAAGTCTTGGTGGGGATGCAACCCTCATTCAGACAGGTTCCGCCCAACGGTCCTTCGGTGATGAGGGTCACCTCCATATCACGTTTTGCGGCCTCTACTGCGGTCTCATATCCGCCCGGACCACCTCCTATTATCAGCAAGCGCATTCGTCCCATATTCAGATTCAGTTTAAGTTTGTTTCGTGAAGGATAATATTACTGTTTTTTTCTGTTTATATCGGTTTGAGGGAGTAATGGAGGTTCCATTATGACCGGGAAACGATAAAGACAGAGGGAAAAAGAGGCGGTAATAGATTCATGAAGACAAACTGAATCTTAGGATCGGATTACGTGCGGCTGTTGTCTCGTCGGGACGGGATATCGGAGTGTTGTGCGGAGCTGAGTGCAGGATATCCGGATCCTCGGCAGCCTCGGCAGCTATCTTACGCATCACCTTGATAAACTCATCCAACGTCTCTTTTGACTCTGTCTCGGTCGGTTCAATCATGATGGCCTGATGGAACAGCAGCGGGAAGTAGATGGTGGGTGCGTGATAACCGAAGTCAAGCAGACGCTTGGCGACATCGAGTGTGGCGGCACCCTCCTTACCCTCGCGTGCACCGTCATTGATGAGTCCGTCGAACACGAACTCATGCTTGCATACTGTCGGTATGGGCAGCTTGTAGCAATCCTTGAGTGATTCCTTAATGTAGTTGGCGCCAAGAACGGCCAGTTTTCCGCACATCCTGACATTCTCATGTCCCAGCATCAGGATATAGGCGTATGCCCGCAGTATCACCCCGAAGTTGCCGTTGAATCCCGATACGTTCACACCTAAGAACGGAACGAGCTTTTCACATACTCCTACAGGTCCGCTTCCGGGACCTCCGCCTCCGTGAGGTGTGGAGAATGACTTGTGCAGGTTAAGGTGCATCACGTCGAATCCCATATCTCCCGGACGTACCGTACCTATCAGCGGATTCATGTTGGCACCGTCGTAGTAGAGCAGACCGCCAGCCGCATGTACCAGCTCCGCAATCTCCCTTATATCCTTCTCAAACAGTCCCAAGGTGTTGGGGTTGGTCATCATTATACCGGCTATGGTATCATCCAGCAACGGTTTCAGGTCTTCCACATCAACCAGACCGTTGGCGTTTGACTTTACGACAACCACATCCAGACCGCATACCGCCGCACTGGCAGGGTTGGTTCCGTGTGCGCTGTCCGGTACTATGATACGGGTACGTCCGGTGTCACCCCGTGACAGATGGTACTCACGGATTATCATCAGACCTGTCAGTTCTCCGTGTGCTCCGGCGCAGGGCTTGAACGTAAAGTGCTTCATGCCGGTTATGGCGGCAAGAGCCCGGTCCAGGCCATTATATATTTCATCCACGCCGGGAAGCTCCTTCTGCAACGGATGAATCCCCGCGAACGCCGGCATGGCGGCAATCTCCTCGTTTATCTTGGGGTTGTACTTCATGGTGCAGCTGCCTAAAGGATAGAATCCGGTATCGACACCGAAATTCATCTGGCTCAGATTGGTGTAGTGGCGCACGACATCAACCTCGCTTACCTGTGGCAAGCCGGGCTGCTCCTCCCTGCGCAGAGATGCAGGTATCGCATCGGTTCCGGCACACTTGCCACAAACCTGGGGCAGGCTGTAACCTGTCCGGCCGGGCTTGCTTAATTCGAATATCAGTTTATCGTAGTACTTCATTATTTATACTTTACGGGGCTAAATCCCTTACTTTGGCTATTACGAAGCTTTGCTTCCACTTTGGCCAATAGCCATAGTTAAATCAGACATTTAACAAGTGCATTAATCTCATCCATAGAGCGTTTCTCGGTGACGCAGAAACTGACGTAACCATCCTCGGTCTCCAGTGCTCCGAAGAACCCGGCATCGGCCAGTCTCTTCTGCAGTTCCGGAACCGGAACCTTTGATTTCAGTACGAATTCCTTCAGGAATACGGCGTCCTTGAATACGGGCTCAAACTTACCGGTCCCTATCAGTTTGGTGTACAGGTAGTGTGAGCGCTGGTAGCACAGGTCGTTGACCTGCTTCATGCCTTCGGGACCCATAAGTGACAGATATACCGTTACCCAAAGTGCCATGAGACTCTCGTTGGAGCAGATGTTGCTGGTGGCTTTCTCGCGACGTATGTGTTGCTCGCGGGCCTGCAGGGTAAGTACGAATGCCCGGCGGCCCTCCTTGTCGGTGGTCTGGCCTACGATACGGCCGGGCAGTTTACGCATATAGTCCTGACGGCAGGCCATGAATCCTACGTACGGACCTCCGTAACACAATGGTATTCCAAGTGGTTGGCCATCGCCTACGGCTACATCGGCTCCCCATTCTGCCGGGGTCTTTACCACCGCCAGGGCAGATGGGTCGCAATAGACTGTAAGCAGGGCTTTATCAGTGTGCAGAGCATCGGCCATTCCGGTCAGGTCCTCTATTATTCCAAAACGGTTTACTGAGGGCACGATTGCTCCGGCAACATCACCCTGGGCTATCAGTGCCTCAAGTGATGCTTTACTTGTCTGGCCGTTATCGGCTGCTATCTCCTTTATGGTTATTCCTGCGTATTTGGCATAGGTGGCTATCACTCCCCTTACGTGCGGAAGCAGGGTGTCTGATACCAGCACGGTATTCTTTTTCCTGGCCTGTGCCACCATCATGCGCATGGCCTCGGCTGCCGCGGTGGGACCGTCGTACATGGAGGCGTTGCTTACGTCCATTCCGGTCAGGGTGCAAATCATACTCTGGTACTCGAAAATATACCTTAGTGTTCCCTGCGATATCTCGCACTGGTATGGGGTGTAAGCTGTCAGGAACTCGCTGCGCTGGGTTATGTATGGTATAACCGCCGGGGTGTAGTGGTCGTATGCACCGGCTCCGGCAAACACCTTGAGTTTGGGATTCCTTGCAGCAAGGCCTTCAAAGAAGTCCCTTACCTGCTGCTCGGTCATTGCGTCCGGCAGGTCATACTCTCCCTTGTAGAGACAGTCCTGCGGAACATCGGCATAGAGATCATCCAGGCTGTTTACGCCTATCCGATCCAGCATGGCCTTTATATCCTCATCTGTGTGAGGAAAATACTGGAATCCCGCCATTACTCCTTGATAAATGCTTTGTATGCGGCAGCGTCCATCAGGTCGTCAAGCTCGGATGCATCGCTCATTTGCACCTTGATGATCCAGTTCTCAAACGCGTCATCGTTGACCAGCTTCGGGTCATCTACAACGGCGTCGTTCACCTCGGTTACTGTTCCGCTTACGGGGCTGAAGAGGTCGCTGGCAGCCTTTACGCTCTCTAAGGCTCCGAACTCTGAACCTTTTTCCACCTCATCATCCACATCGGGGCAGTCAACGTATGTTATCTCGCCCATCTCCTTCTGGGCGTAGTCTGTTACTCCGATGATTGCGATGTCACCTTCTACCTTTACCCACTCATGGGTTTCGCTGTACTTTAAGCCTTCTACAATCTTGCTCATATTATTCTTTTTTATGTTCGTTTTGCTCATTTTGGTCGCGGGAGGATCAGGGCAGACAAAACTTCACTCCACTTCGTTCCGCTCACCCTCCCACCCCTGTGGGGCGGGCCCCTCCCTCTTACGCGCCGAGGGTGGCGACGGTTTTGCCTGCCCTAATTCCTCCCGCTTTTAACTGCTGATTTGGGAGAGAATCAGGACAGAAGCTTATTTTTTATAGTTTGTTTGGTAAAAACGTTTTTTGATTACTTTGCCGGGGAATACTTTCTTTCTTATGCGAATGAAAAGTTCTGTATCCAAGGCTGCATATTGTGGCTTTACCAGAGCGAAGCAGATGCTTTTGTCTAATGTGATGCTGTGGTAGCCGGTGGTTACTTCGCCTATTACGGTGCCGTCCTGCAGTTCTACGGGGTAGCCGTGACGGGGGATGGCACGGTCAAATATTTCTATTCCCACCAGTTTCTTCTCTACTCCAAGCTCTTTTTGGGTCACTAACGCTTCGCGGCCTATGAACTCAGCCTTGTCAAGCTTGCAGAAAATGCCAAGGCCGGCCTCGATCGGGCTTATGTCGGCGCTCAGTTCATCACCGTATAGGGGCAGGCCGGCTTCAAAGCGCAATGTGTCACGGCAGCCCAGGCCGCAGGGCTCGACTCCCGCTTTCAGGAGGCGGTCCCAGATTTCCACCGTGTCCTGCGGGGTGGCGTAGAGTTCAAAACCATCCTCGCCTGTGTAGCCGGTCCGGCTTACTATCAGGCGGTGACCGTTATACTCTGCATTGCAGTACTCGTAGAATCCTAAGGATCCGGCGCATTCCAGCCTTAATACATCAAGGACGGTTTTCTCAGCTTCGGGACCTTGGATGGCTATCTGGCCCCAGGAATCCGACCGGTTGTCTATCCTGACATCGTATCCTTTCTGCTGCTCCAGCATCCAGGCATAGTCCTTGTCTATATTGGCGGCGTTCACCACCAGCAGGAAACGGTCAGGCTCGAACTCACGATAGACCAGCAGGTCATCCACGCAGCCCCCATTGGGATAGAGCATCATTCCGTACAGGATCTTGCCGGAAGGGTATCCTGAGATGTTGTTCGTAAAAATGTGGTTCACGTAGCGCTCGGCATCCGGGCCGCTTATGAATATCTCACCCATGTGCGACACATCGAACATTCCGACCTTGTTCCTTACCGCCAGATGCTCCTGGGTTATGCCCGCATACCGGATGGGCATGTCAAAGCCTGCGAACGGGCTCATCTGTGCTCCTAAAGCCACATGACAGGCATGGAGACAGGTTTTCTTAATTTCTTCGTCCATATTTTATAAAGTTATCGTCAAGATAGGTTTTTTCCGTTTCAAGCACCTCTTTAAGCTGTTTTTCACTTAAGAACTGCATATCCTTACAAAAATAATGAATTAGTTTGGTTCTCAATTCATCAAAGCCAAAAAGTATTCCACAATCTTTAAGGTTGACCACACGCTGCCTTACCGATTTTATCCCCTTGCTCTCCAGTTTCTGCATAGAGGGTGTGATGGCACGCTCCATCTCGCCGAAATCCGTATCGTACAGAAGTGTTCCGTGAACGATACAGCCTGTGGCCGTGGCGTAACAGGCGTTGCCGGAGACCTTACGCTCCCCGACCATCACATCATTATGCTCTGTACGTACAGCCTCCAGCCCCATACCCTTCAGCACTTCGGCCAGACTTGAGAGATATCCGTCAAACGCCTTGTCCACATCGGGCTCACCGGTTATGTATGAGACCATCAGGTTTCCGGCATCGGCATAGACGCAGCCTCCGCCACTCTTCCGGCGGTACATCTCTATCCCTTTCTCCCTGCAGTACGGGACATTCACCTCCGCCTCCATATCCTGGTTGCGCCCGAAAATCACTGTGGGCCTTACGTTCCACACAAAGAACGAACCGGGAGCGTGCACGACCGCCCACTCTTCGAGCGCAAGCCAGAACACCAGCCTGCGCCCCTCATCGCTCTCGCCCTCCGGCAATCTCAGTAATTTCATGAATAGAAACAAAAATAGCGCATTTGTCAAAAAACAATGCGCTGTTCTAACGTAAGGTTTTCAACAATCGGACAGATTTAGAATCTTTCCTGAAGGAAACAAATCAAAACAGATTCATAGAACCTCAGGGTTCCTTGGGCAAACAGGATGCAATTATCTGCCGGTAAACCTCCATTCATCGAAAACCACATCGCCGGTCAGGACGAAATAGAGGCGATGAACCCCACCTGATGACTTGATGCGGTTGCACCGGACAGTGAGTTCCTTCATTTCCGGACTGTCGGCGGAGATTTCAGCCAGGACGGGACCGTCCGGTGAATCCAGACATGCCCTGATGCGCCCCTGTCCGCTGGCCCTGACCTTCATGGTCCTGGCCCTTCGCCCCATATCGACTCCGCGCAGTTCAATCACACCACGCTCCGGATCCGGAGCTGTGACTGACATAGTGCCCACCCTGACGGTCATGTTGCCGGCCTTGTCACCCTGCTCAAACCTTATTCCCTCGGTGGCAGCCGATGTCTCTGCCTGCTGGAGCCTGTAGGGGTTCAGGTTACGTATCTGATCCACCCCTTTTATGGTTGCCGTACATTCGTCTATATGTATGTTCCGCTCATCCACTTTCACCTCATCGATACAGATGCTTCGGAACCCGCCGTGAGTACCGAAAGATTTCTGAAGCATCATGGTGTGGTAAAGCAGATACCACTTCCCCTCATACTTATGCAAATGGGTATGGTTGTTGCTGTGCTCGAAATAACCGAAATCGCCCGGATTCTTCAGGTACATGTTCTCATAATGCCAGGACAGGGAATCCAGCGGAGTCTTGCTTGTCATGTAGCTCATGCAGCAACGCGGAGGAATCTCGTCGGAAAGGTCCCAGTCCTTGTGGTCCTCCCAGTCAAGATTATATGTATAGACGTATGTCCCGTTTATGTAATTGAGTTCATTCGCCTCGAAATGGCTCCTGGCAGGCAGGGGAATAAAATCACTCTTGATTGAAATCAGGTCATCGCCCAGTTCCGCAATACGGCTGTGACGTGCGCCGAATGTTATCCAGCCCCTGCCGTCGTCATCTATTACCGCACCCGGGTCGAAAGGCACGTCGCAATTACCCAAACCTGGTGTCCGGGCATCGACAAGGCTCTTTTGCAGGGGTGATTTCCACGGACCGACAGGAGATTCAGCAGTCAGGACCCCTGTGCCGTAACCGCTGTTGGAGAAATAGAGATAGAAATGTGTCTTGCCATCGGATTCCCTGCGTGAGATGATGCTGGGAGCCCAGGAGTTTATTATCCACGGAGCAAGCTCCCCCACAGGAATCAGGCCGTGGTATGTCCAGTTGACCATGTCGTCAGTTGACATCATGGCCAGTGTCTTTATCTTCTCATACCCGTTCTTCTCAGCTTTTTCGTACTGCTCGTGGTCGCCGGTGCCATACACGTACAGGCGGCCGTCATATTCGACCGATGTAGGGTCAGCGGTGAAGAGGAAATCCAGTACGGGATTGGCATTGTCCGTACCTATCTTGGGCGATGTCTGGGAAGAGAGCATTGCCCCGAATGACAACAAAGTCATGATGAGAAGCGGTTTGTGCAACATATCAGCCATATTTCAGAAACGTTCAGTCCAGAATAATCCCATCCCAACGGAAATCAACGCGTTCAATATCCTCTTCCACGAGACAGGTGCCGATCTGCACCTCTATGAAAGAGATTCCGGAAATCGCCCTGATGGTATGCAGGTCGCCGCAGGGTATGCTGACCACATCGCCACGACCTATCTTCGACACCTTGCCGCTGAGCACGAACAGTCCCTCACCGTCAATAACCGTCCATGTCTCGGAACGGTGAAGATGACGCTGGTAACTGATGGCTTTGCCCGCATCTATTGTCATAAGCTTGGTCAGGGACCACATCCCGTCGGACATCCGTTTTTCATCAAGGACCCGGTATGAACCCCATCTGCGCTCCTCGAACATAGGACGTGAACGGAATTCCCCCACATGGTTCTTGAGGGACTCACAGTAATCCTTGCCACACACAAGGATACCGTCGGGACTGGCGGCCACAACCGCATTGCTGATACCGTTGACAAACATGGGGATACGCAGTTCATTGACAGCGTGGACATTCTCACAGTCCGGCCCGATCCTGGCATTGCCGAGTGTTGCGGATGAGAGTTCCGCAGTCAGGCTGTTCCAGGTACCCAGATCCTTCCATTCACCGTTATATGCGACCACAGCCACTGAAGAGGCCTTCTCCGCCACCTCATAGTCAAAGCTGATCTTAGGGAACTTTCCGTAATCCGAACGAATCCCGGCAAAAGTTCCGGAGTCCACATATTTACGGACTATCCGCATGATGTACCCCAGCTTGAAAGCGAAGATTCCGCCATTCCACATGGCGCCCTCTTCCAGAAGTTCCACGGCCTTGTCGGCCGATGGTTTCTCCGTAAATCTCCTGACCATGACAGGCTCGTGAGAAGCGGCATCCGGTCTGACTTCCGGCACCACATACCCGAATTTTGTGGAAGGGTATGTGGGGGTTATTCCCATCAGCACCATCTCCGCCACTCCGGATTCTACAGCCTGTGCCATATATCGGATAGTCTCGAAATACCCCGCCTCGGTATATGGGTCACAAGGCATGACCACAACCGTCTCGCCCATACCGCAACTCTTTTCGAGGGCGAGATACGACGCAGCGAGGGCGATAGCCGGGAAGGTGTCACGCCTCTCGGGCTCTGTGACCATGTCGGTCAGCTCCCCTAACTGATTCCGGATGACATCGCTCTGGGACGCATTAGTGGCAATAGTTATACTGTCTGTAAGATGTGCCTCCTGTATCTGACGCACCACTCTCTGCACCATTGACTCCATTCCGCCACCGGGTTTCTCAAGCAACTGAAGGAACTGCTTGGAACGGGCATCGTTTGATAGAGGCCAAAGCCGTTGTCCTGAGCCTCCGGACAAAAGGATTATTTTCATGTTGCAAAAATACTATTTTTCTTTCTAAGAATCTGTTTTGAATCCGTTTGATTTGTTCCATGAATTTTGGAATATGTTTGACAATAATCCTTTTCCGAAGGGGACGGGTCTTGCGCCACCCGGTGAAGAATCAACGGAAATCGTTGAAACGGTAGCTGAAGGCGATGATGAACATGGAGGTGTCGCCGAAATTACGGCTCTCGTTCCAGCTTGTGCCCGACACCGATGCGGAAAACCCGTTGTACTGCTTGAGTATGTCGCGCCACGTAAGCGAGAGCGTAGCCTGACGGCTCTTTAGGAAGCTCCATTCCGCCGAAATGTTCCACAGACACTCCGGACGGTTGGCCGATTCCATCTCATACCCGAACGGGCGGTTGTAGCTGCATCTTGTCGATGCGCCCAATCCTATCGATGACTGGTATGACAGCTCCACACCGGCATTGAAGCGTTTTCCACCGCTGGCCTTGTCCAGGTAATCACTCTTGCTGCGGTCCATTGTGTAACCCACATTTCCCTGAATCATCCAGAACTGGTCAGAGTACGCGCCCTCCATGCTAAGGCTCACCTGATGATAGTCCGTAGCGCTCCTGTTAACGGATGCATCGGTAAAAGACTGGACAAAAGCAACATTATGGTGAAGAGAATGGTTGGCGGTAAAATTCACCGACAGATCCTGGAATGGATAGGTAAGGAATAAGTATTCACTCGTATTCCAGCTGCCGTTAATATTCTCGGGCGATGTTATTCTGGCACCGGTCTGCCTGTCCAGACGGGTAAGTGTGGTTATCTGGTTGAAAGTTGTGCCGTAGCTCACGCGGGTACGCATCCAGGACTGGAGCTGGAACTCCAGATTTACATTATGCGAAAATGAGTTCTTGAGGTTACTGTTACCCTCATGTATGTTCATGGGATCGCTGTAATCAGTCACCATGGATAGCTGCTCCACTCCGGGAAGTCCGTTTGAGCCGTTGTATCCCAGGCCTATCTGGCTCTTTCGGAATACCTTGACACGGAAATCGGCATCCACTGAGTATCGGATACCTCTGTAACGTATATGCTCGTCATCCCTGTCCGGGATCCTGTTAAGATTATCGATAGTCATAAGTACCGGAGCGGCACTGGCTGACATATTAATCCTGTAAACGGAGTCCGAGTAGAAATAATCCAAGTCAAAAGTGTTTGTCAGATTGCTGTTCCGTCTGTCATAGAAGAGTGAATCCACATCAGTACCGGTGCCGTCAGCGTTTATATCCTCATATCGCTGAATGCTTTTGCCGTCATCGAATGAGAAACGGTAACCTAATCCGACATAGCCGGCATCACCCATCTGACGGTTTATATTCACATTGGCGCTGTAGTTGTTTGTATGGGAAGGTGTGTAAATCCTGTGGTTTACCCTGCGGACGCTGTCACCAAGCTGTATGAAACGGCTTTCCGATATGTTTGTACTGATGCCGTCATTATCAGAATGGGCTGCCCTCATATAGATATTCAGGTGGTACCTGTCATCCTTGCCGAAAGTCTTGCCCAAACCTCCGTTCAAACCGTATGAACTGCCCGTGCTCTCTCCGATACTGGATTGTTTGGTGGAACTTATCAGTCCCTCTCCGTCATTAGATATGGAATCAGTTGAATTGCTGCTGTTTTCACTCTGACTTCCGGACATGGACAACTCCATGTTATACCAGGTCTTGTCATCAATCCGCCCGTTCAGGTCCACACTACCGCTCCAGTTGCGCCCGCCATTGGAGTAGGAATTCTCAGTCACTGAATTTTGTGTAAACCCAGGCATGAACATTTTGCTGTAACTGGCTGTCTTGTTCTCGTTGTAATTGCTTCCGTAATTTGCCGATGCCCCGACTGACAGCTTCTTGAACTCCTTGCTGTAATATATGTTGCCGCTGGAATTTTCGGTCTTGAGCTGGTTGGAATACTCATACGGAATAGTGTTACGGGATAATGAGCCGTACATCTCAGACCCTCCCTGCTTCCAGGTGGAGCCATCGACCGACACCCTGTACTTGTCAAATTTCTCAGTGGTCCCAAGTTCTACGCTCGCGAATGTGGTGCGGTCCATAGGTGTCTTGGTCTGCATGTCCATGACAAGATGATTGTCACTCATCACGTTGAGGGTGTCATCAGGTACTTCATACACCTTGAGGCTCTTGAGCTTCTCGGTGGGCATGTTGTTCAGGGCTATGCTCATGTCACGCTTGAAGAACGAGTCTCCGTTCAGCCGTATCTCATTGATGTCACGTCCCAGGTAGGTCATCTTACCGTCAGTGTATTTCAGTCCGGGCAGACGGCGCACCAAGTCCAGGAGCACGCTACCGGTGGGCATCTCGTAGGCATCGGCATTGAAAATTACAGTATCTCCGCGCTGGTACATTCGCTGCAGCTCGGCCACAATCTCAACCTCCTCGGTGGTGAGCGGATTGCTGCGCAGCACCACGGAATCAAGTCGGATCGTATATGTGTGTATTCCGCTCTCGCGCTTCATGGGAGGATTGAATATTGAATCCAGCGTCTGCATGCCAAGATAAGATATCCTTACGCGCAGACGAGTGTCCTTAAGCCGGTCACGGCGCGACATATAGATCCAGAACTCACCGTCCTTATCGGCCATGGAGCCGTCAAACTCAGTGGTATCGCCCATGCAGGTAACCAGGATATTGGCACCCTGCAGCGGATAAGGCTCCGGCTCATAATCATCCACGCCGTACACCTTTCCATCCACCTGGAAAATCTGCTTGACATAAGTGCGTAGCATCGACTCGGTCTCAGGACTGCTCCAATCCTGCGCACTAACAACCATACTGATAAGCAGCATCACTGCCAAAAGAACTCTCTTAAGATTCATGCCTGCAAAGTTATTTCACCTTCTTATACGATGCAACTTTGCAAAAGTCAAAAAATGATACAATTGGAGTCAGACCCCAATTGTACCGTTTTGACAAATATCATAAACTCATGAAAAACACAGGTTTATTGGCGTATTTGTCTGATATCAGTTGCTTGACCTGCTGTGAAGTTATTGCTGAGAATGAGATGGCAACTGCGTTGCGGCGACCCTCAAGGAGGTCTTTTATGGCCGATTCCATATTATCGGGCGATACAATGACATCATCATGTGGCATGCCGTCAGTGAGGTTTAAGCAAACGTATGCTCCGTCCTTTGAGATGGAACGCCAGGCTTCATTGATCCTGGGCTGGATACTGCCAATAAGTTCATCGTTTCTCTTACGCAAAGTTTCCTGAAATTCCTGATATTTCTGTGTCAGCTTTTGCTGATCGTCAGCCAACTCCTTTTCATAGCTGGAACGCATGCTTTCAGTCAGTTCATCCCGCCGATTCAGATAATCCTCGGTTTCTTTCGTCACATCATTGTTTAAAGCCTGCATCTCTTCCTGCATCTTGTTTTGTAAAGATTGCAGTTCTTCTTGGGCAGATCTGTATGCGGTCATCAGGTTCCTGAATTCAGGCGTATTCAGATGGGGCTGGTTCAAATCCTGTCCGTTATTTTTTATTGACGATGCCAACAATGACATCATGATGCTGCCGATTTCATCTTCGTCTGATCCTGTTATATCATAAAGATAAATCCATTGTGGAGATGATGGTCTTGCCGTTGAAGAATCAAGTCTGAAATTGATGGGAACTGAGTATCTTACTTTTACAATGTTGCCATTCTTCCTGCCGGGTTTCCATGCGGGCATCTTACTTATTGTTCTCAGGGCTTCGGCATCAAGCAACGGATCAACTGACCTTACTACCTCTGCCTCAGTTATCGAGCCGTCTGTATCTATAATGAATGAAACTATTACTCTTCCCTGAACGTTGTTCTCTTTGCACACAGCAGGATACTTTATATTCTTTCTGAGATACTCAAGTAAAGCGACAGTGCCACCCGGAAATTCCGGAATTTCTTCAGCGTCCATTACAAGAGCCTCCATCTGTTGGGAATCACGCTCATTATCGGCATTGCCGTTATCTTTCAGTTTTGTCAGAGAGATAACCGGATTATCCGAATTGATAATACCCTTGAATTCCTGATACCCGGTTTTTATGATTCTTATCATGTGTTCCGGATTGTATTCTCTCAGAATAAAGTTGCCGTCCTGGTCAGTAAGGCTGCTATAGGATACCATCCCCTTCAGGCTTATTACGCTGACCCGTGCCTCGGCAACAGGACCGTTATCGTCAATAACCTTTCCGATGAGATAACCGTCTTGGGCCAGTTTGGCCGACAGATCGGCATCTGTAGGATAGATGTTTTCCAGTTCAATCATGTCGGCCTTCTTTTCAGTACGGGCAAACAGGACAGATGTCATTCCAAGCATGGGAATCAGGAGAAGCAGCCACATGAGGCGGCTCTTCCGGGTTTGGTTCTTGTTCAACATAATAATTCTCTTTTTGATGTTAAGGTTAAAGGAACTGGCCAGCGCATAGGCCTCTGCACCTACAGTCCGCATTATCAATAGTTTCTGATAGTCACTGTTTCGTATGCCGTAGCGGTTGATCACTTCGCTGTCGGCCTCAAACTCATGGACTATCTTTATCTCTTGCAGTACAAGCCAGCATACCGGATTAACCACGGTGCAGGCTAACAGGAACACCAGATCAGCTGAATGCAGCAGCCTTATATGTGCAAACTCATGCCTTAGGCTTGCCCGGCGGGCAAATCCGTTCTCCATATCGGATATTACAATATAATTCATCCAGCTGAACGGGCCGAATGACTCATCATGCGTAACCAGCCATACCGTACGGCTTATGCGGCGGCGGTTTTTGCCGCGCAAGAACCGTCTTGCCCTGATGATACTGCGTGACCAGCCCAACAGGAGCATCAGTACATAAGCAGAATACATGCATACCAGTATCACTGCCCACATACTGTGCCCTGCAGGCTCAGAGGTCTCTACCGCCATCATCTGCGGCTCACCTATCAGGATAAAGGTGCCGGACAACTCCTGAGCAAACTCCATACGCTCAATGGTCATCTCGCCCATTACGGGAGTTCTTTCAGGAATGGTAATGTGCAATAAGGGGAGAAGTGCCGAGAGCACCGTTGCTCCTAACAGGTAGAAGCGGTTGAAACGGCAGAACGTAGTTCCGCTGAATGCCACTTTATAGATGGTAAGCAGAACTATCAGGGCAAAAGCCCATTCCATTATGTAAAGAACTATACTACCCATGATTTTTACTTTGCGTTTTCAGCCATTCGGATAAGATCCTTGAGATCGTCAATACTTACCTCCTCCTGCTGCACAAGGCAGGATATGAAATCCTTGTATGAGCCATTGAAGAACCGGGACACACTCTCCTTGTTCATCAACTCAACGTATTTGTCACGGCTTACGGCAGGCTCATACAGGAAGAACCGGGCACCCAGCTCCTGATGTTTAATCATTCCGCTTACCTCCAGACGGCGCACAAACGTAGTCAGCGTGTTGAAGTTAGGCTGAGGCTCGGGCATGCGTTCCAGCAGATCTCTCATAGACAGCGCCCCGTTATCCCAGAGCACGTTCATGATTGCAAGTTCCTTATCGGTCAGTTTTTTCATATCTCAATAATGTTTTGTTTCAGGCTTCCGATGCAAATAAATTACATTTTGTAAAAACAACCAAACATTTTGACAATTTTTTATACTTTCGTTGTAAACATAAACATACAGAATAATTGAGAATTATTTGCCTTTTGTTGATAATCAACAAAATTAATGACTATCTTTGCCGATGAACATAGGTTTTACAGGATAGGTTTGCAATCCATATAAGACTATGTAATTACTAATACTTAAAACAATATGATTATGAAAAAAGAAACAGAACAAAAATCTGAGACTCCTGAGAAGAAAAAAAGGTGTAATCGTACTTGGGAGGCAATGGGTAGGTATCAGGGCGCATTTACTGTTATCGACCCTAAGTTTGAGTTGTAACCCGTGCGTTATCTTCTTGACACCAACATCTACATCTATTTTGCTTTAGATCGAGAACTATTAAGCCGTGACGTTAAAATAATCCTGGAGGATTACGATAATATTTTCTGTGTCAGTTCAGAAACTGTTAGGGAACTTATTGTGGGTTTTAATAATGGTGGAATAGTTTCTCATGCTTGGAAAACAGCAAAAGAGATGGTAGATGCAATAAGAGAGGTGTTTTTTATAGAGATCCTTCCTGTTGGCGCCGAACAGATGGAAACCTATTCAAAACTGGAATTAAACCATCAAGAAAAACATTATGATCCTTCTGACCATGTTATCATTTCACATTCCATCACCAATGGTATTCCCTTGATTTCAAGTGACAGAAAATTTCAATTCTATAGGAAACAGGGACTGGACCTGATCTATAATGTAAAATAAAGTGGATGATGATAAAAAAGAGGGCGGACATTGATATCCACCCTCTTTTTCTTATTGTTATTGGTTTAATCGAGATAGAGTACAGCCTTGTCGGAGTATTCTCTTGACAAATTCCTTTGGATCAATCTATAATTTGAAGATGAATATGGGATTGTAAAACCTTTTATTCTTCCGTTAGACAAGTCTTTCAGATATGAATCCAAATTATCGGCCGACATTTCTGTTATACCGGTGTTCTTGTAATGACTGATGCACACATACTGATATCTT
>JAGCDE010000051.1 GCA_017651315.1 Bacteroidaceae bacterium | reverse complement strand
GGGCGGATGGCACGGGTGCAGGGCTGGCAGCCTATGCTGGGGTAGCCCTGCTCGTGCATCTTGTTGTAAGGCACACTGTTGGATTTTACGTATTCTATCACGTCACTTTCGCTCCAGAGCATCAGGGGGTTGAGTTTGATAACGTCATCGGCGGCATCATATTCTATTATCTGCATGTCGGTGCGGGTTACTGACTGTGAGCGTCTCAGACCGGTTATCCATACATCTACATCTACAAGAGCGCGTTTTAGGGGCTCTATCTTGCGGATGTCGCAGCACAGGTGACGCAGTTCAACGCTGTCATAGAACAGGTTGATGCCGTGTTGGCGGACCATCTCCTGCACCCGGGCATAGTCAGGGAAGAAAACCTCTATGCGGATGCCGTAGCGGCGGTTGGTGCGGTCTATCAGGTCATAAATCTGGGGGAACATGCGGCCTGTGTCAAGCGTAAATATGCGGGCGCTGTCACGTCCGGCTTTGGCTATCATATCGGTCACAGCCTGGTCTTCATAGCTGAGGCTGGTGGATAGGGCGGCACGTTTGCCGAATGTATCCACTGCCCACTTAACGGCGGCTTGTGCGCTCTCCAGGGCTCCCAGTCCTGTCCACTCGGCATTCTTCTGCGCTACGAGCGCAATTTTATCTTCTTTAGTCATTGCTTTCCACTATCATTCCGGCACCTACGGTGTCATTTGTTGCGTCAATAAAAATAAGTGAACCCATTGTGCGGTTATCCTTGTACGGGTCAAATACCAGCGGAGCAGCGGTCTTGAGTCTTACTCGCGCTATGTCATTGGCGGTAAGTTGCTCCACGCCATATACCTTCTCCTGTTTGTCTATCTCCAGCTTGTACTCTATCTCCTTTACAATGCCGGCAACCTCCTGGGTGGCGTGACGTATTATGTAACGCTTGCCGCATACTAAAGGTGTGGTACGAAGCCAGCACACATCAAGTACAAAATCATTGGCCAAAGAGGGTTGTATGCCGGAGAGCGATGCAATCACGTCACCGCGGCTTATGTCAATATCATCCTGAATGGTTAAGCAGACTGACTCACCGGCCACAGCCTGCTCTTTCTGCTTTTCTCCAAGCCAGATGCCTGTCACTGTGGATTGTGAACCCGATGGCAGCACGTCAATCCTGTCACCTATACGCACACTGCCTTGTGCTATGCGTCCGCTGTATCCACGGAAATCGGGGAACTGCCTTGAGATGGGGCGTATCACGTACTGTACCGGGAAACGCATACTCTCACTGTTGCCCGATGGAATCTCAACGTTCTCCAGATGCTCCAGCAATGAAGGCCCTGAATACCAAGGCATCCTGTCGGAGCGCGATACCACGTTGTCACCGTCCTTGGCGCACATGGGAATGAATATAACATCACAGAATTCAAGTCCGTTCTTCTTTATCATTACTGTGTAGTCAGAACAGATGTTGTTAAAGACGTTACTGTCAAAATCTACCAGGTCCATTTTGTTCACGGCTACCACAACCTTGGGGATACGCAGCAGGGATGCTATACAGGAGTGCCTTACGGTCTGTTCCATTATTCCGTGGCGGGCATCTACAAGGATCACTGCAAGATCGGCAGTCGATGCGCCGGTAACCATGTTTCTGGTATATTGGATATGTCCCGGAGTGTCGGCTATGATGAACTTACGCTTGGGGGTGGCAAAGTAACGGTAGGCAACATCGATGGTGATGCCCTGTTCGCGCTCGGCACGCAGGCCGTCGGTAAGCAGGGCCAGATTTACCTCCTCGTTGCCGCGGCTGCGCGATGCCTCCTCAACCGCTTCAAGCTGGTCCTCGAATATTGATTTTGAATCATATAACAGACGGCCTATGAGCGTGCTCTTGCCGTCATCTACACTGCCAGCAGTGGTGAATCGCAGCAGTTTCATTTCCAAGTATCCGTTGTTTTGCATAGTCTTTTCAATTAGAAATAACCCTGTTTCTTTCTGTCCTCCATTGCGGTCTCGGAACGCTTGTCATCGGCACGGCCGCCACGCTCGGTAATGCGGGTTGATGCAATCTCGTCAATTATCTCCTCAAGTGAATGGGCGTGCGATAGTGTCAGACCGGTGCAGGTCACATCGCCTATGGTGCGGCAGCGAACCTCGCGTTCCTCAACCACCTCCTCGGGGCGGCGGGGTATGAAATCGGGATCGGCAGCAAGCCACTGGCCGTCACGGTAGAAACATTTGCGCATGTGGGTGTAGTAGAGGCTGGGCAGTTCAATCTGCTCCTGATAGATGTACTGCCATACATCCATTTCGGTCCAGTTACTGATGGGGAATGCCCTGAAATGCTCGCCCATATCCTTCTTGGCATTGAATATGTTCCAAAGCTCCGGACGCTGGTTCTTGGGGTTCCACTGTCCAAACTCGTCACGGTGCGAGAATATACGCTCCTTGGCACGTGCCTTCTCCTCGTCACGGCGGGCACCTCCGCAGGCGCAGTCAAACTTATGCTCGGCCAGAGTGTCAAGCAGCGTTACGGTCTGCAGTTTGTTGCGGCTGGCATTGAATCCCTTCTCCTCAACAACCTTACCCTCGTCGATGGATTTCTGCACGGAACCTATCACGAGGTCTGCACCCAGACGCTTTACCAGGTCATCGCGATAGACAAGGGTCTCGGGGAAATTGTGCCCGGTATCTATGTGTACAAGCGGGAACGGTATCTTGGCTGGGTAGAAAGCCTTGTAGGCAAGATATGTAAGTACAATTGAATCCTTGCCCCCCGAAAACAGGATGCAGGGTTTCTCAAACTGGGCGGCCACCTCACGTAGTATGAAAATGGATTCGGCCTCCAGTTCGTTTAAGTGTGTAAGCTGATTTGAACTCATTTTTATATTCAACTGAATAAACCTGAAAGATATCTTTTGGTAAGCTCGTTCTTGGGTGAGCGGAACACCTGTGATGCATCGCCCTCTTCAACAATCTCGC
>JAGCDE010000050.1 GCA_017651315.1 Bacteroidaceae bacterium | reverse complement strand
CGTAGGCGATGGTCTGAGGTTTCGCGGTGATGGAAAGCGCCTTGGGATCGATGGCCTTGCTGCCAACGATAGGCGTAACGGCAGTGCTCGTATGGTTCGCATCACCAGCCACATAGTACCATATATAGTAGGTGCCGGCAGCTGTACCGGTAGGAACGGTCTCTATCCAGCCGTCAGCTGTTGTTGCTGGAGTACTGTTCGTAGTAGATACATAATACTTCAGCGTACCGCCTGTGGCGGTTCCGGCAGTGACCAGTGCCTGGGATGAACCCGTGTACGTCAAATCGCCTGAAACGGTGGCAGGAGCATCCGTCACACCGGACGCAACGGGAGAGATAGTGAATTCAGCAGTACGGTAACCTGAATAATTGCCGGAAGCAGTTATGGTTGCTGTGTATGTGCCGGCATTGACGAGTCCTGTTGTCACAGCGTCTCCGCCAGCATTAGTCCAGCTGACTGAATAGTTGGAATTACCCAACGGAGTTTCACCGTCTTTAACTGTAATACTTGGGGTCAAATCATTACCAGAATATGTTCCTGATACTTCACTAAGCACCACTGTTATACCGCTATTATCTCCTGCGAAGGGCTTAGCGTTGACAGTCAATGTACCGTTTGCGGTGGTCACCAGATAGTTGCCTACAGCCGTTTCGGTGCCCGTGGTGACTGACACGCCGTCGACAGTGGCTATCACGTTGGGTTGGGTTCCTACATTGGTGATGGTACTTTCTGTAGTCATGACGACAGTGAAGGTGTGCGTGTCACCTTCCTCCAGCTCGGAAAAGGTAAAGCCGCTCTGCGTCAGTGCCGAGCCGTCGTAGGTCTTAGAATCGCTATTTGCGGTTATGGTAACTGCCTTAGGATTTACTGTCAGAGTGCCGTTAACCTTTTCAATGTTAGTGAAGTTGGCAGTCTTGTCCTCTCCGGCGGCGTTCTTAATGACATATCCGTCATCAACCACATTGGGAGTGGTGCCCGCATCAGTCCGGCTGCCGCTCGCGGTGGCATCCACAGTGAAGCCTTCGGGCAGGCCAGAAGCAGTTACGGAGCTGTTAGTCAAGGCTGTGCCATCGTATGTCTTGCTGCCGGACGCTGCCGTCAAAGTAACCTCCGTGTCGTTCTGCGTAACAGTCAGTGTACCCAACTCCTCTATTAGAGAGTAGTTGTTGCTGTTTGCTGTACCCCATTCAATGCTGTAGCCGTTCGAGCTGGAACCGACTTCGGTCTGGCTGCCTGTGGCGGTCACGGTGGCCGTCTCACCATTCACAAGGCCAGAGATACTTGCCTCACCGCTAGTCAGAGCTGTACCGTCGTATGGCTTGCTCGCCGTTCCTGTGGTGACGGTTGCCGATGCTTTGTTGATTGTGAAAGTAGCAGTTTTTGTACCCTTATAAGGACTTTTTCCGGTGATGGTGACTGTGTATGTCCCGGCATTTACAAGTTGAGAAACGGAATGATTATTAGCATCAGTCCAGCTGAATGAATAGTTAGAACTACCCAATGTAGTTCCTGCGTCGTCTTTAACTGTAATGCTTGGGGTCAAATCACCACCAGAATATGTTTCTGATGCAGGAATAAACACAACAGTGGTAACTTGATGCTTCGCCCACAGCAGAGTGGGGAAAAGCGCGAGGAGCAGCGATAGGGCTGCCCGGGTTAAAAACAATCTTTTTTTCATTTAATGATACTTTTTTAGTTTATAATTATTTGATTTATTTAGACTTAATTTGTTGCCTATTTTTACTTTAGAATATGATGTTTTCTTGTTTTGTTGTTATCAATAAAATATAAATGTACTCAAAAAAAACAGTTTTCGTAACAGTTATTAAAGAAAATTGTGTTTTCCATGCGTGTATATCTCTTTGAGGCATATCATATTACCACAATCACGGTAAATACAGGCTGATTAAGGTATCTTTTCAGCTTATGGATGCAGATGACTATAATGCGAATGCCGTGTGAGACGAGAGTGTTTATGTTAATATATTTTTCAATGACAGGTCACCACTGCCAGTATATTCCGGATTCGCACGGAAAGGAGCTGCCTTGATGGCATCGTCCTGGGTATCGTTTATTTTGTTAAAACTGGTGAATAAGACTCTGTTAAGCAAGTAGGGCGCTGATGTCGGGGATGTACTCACCGGCGTTGCTTTAGCGCTTCCGCTGCAGGAACATGACCATATAGACGGGCAGGTAAACAAAATGACAACGCAATTATAGCAAAAAAAAGAGACCGGCTAAATTGATTTTTAGTCGGTCTCTTCAGATACTATGATAAGCTTGGCAATCAGAATGTGGCTATACCACGTCCATAATGATTATTCTGATCCTTATCATGAGCTCCTGTCTCGATATTTACCCAATGATGATTTTTTTTACCTTGAACATCTGTTGAAAAATAAGTTTTTCCTGAGACAGAAGTAATTTTGTCACCTAATGCATTCATTAAGCCGTATAATGTGGTTGCCCCACTTCCTCCGAGAGCAGTCCACTGAGCGTCACTAGGTATCTCCCAATCGGAAAGTCCACCAAACTTGGCAAGAGTATTAATAGCACCACTAACGTCATCATAAGTTCCGCTTGCTATCTCACCTGCAGAGATGAGCTGGCCTTTACCGGATGTACTTCCATCTTCACCTGAACCCGCGGTAGTGACAGCGGTAATCATACCAATCACTGTCCTTCCATCAGTCGGTACAGCCGTTGTCGGAGAGAAATAACTCTTGTCAGAGCATACATAATAACCAACATGAGTAGTACCATTCAGTTTGAGGAAAGGAATGATGTTGGATGTAACACCAGGGCATACGGGATTGTAATTATCTGCCTGTGCACCGCTCAGAACTACATCAACAGTTACAGATTTACCTGTACCTATAGCTACGTCTGCGAAATTGCCTGTTGCCGATGCAAACGAAACATCATCACCTGCGACAATATCATCGGCATCAAGATCGACTGCATCAACATTAAGTGTAACATCTGTGGTAAGGCCGTCATACTCCTTGTTCTTGGCCGTAATTCCGGTTACCGCTACATTCTTCTTGGAAATAACAACAGCACCTAATGACGTGACAGAAACAGCAGAACCTGTGTAAGCTTCATCAATCTCAGCATAGTACCATAAAGTGTAGGTGCCGGCATTTTCAGCCTCAGGAATGTCTTCGCTCCATGCATCGCCATCAATTGTCGGCTCAGTTTCGGAAATGCAATACTTAATGGTGACACCTTCCGATGTACCGGTTGACGTCAGCAGAGCATGGTCTGTACCATCGTATGTGAAATCTGCAACTTTAGCTAAAATGGGTAATTGGGCAGGTTTCTTCATCCCGACGTTAATCTCATAATATTGTTCATTCTCAAAAGTGACTTCTGGCTTGTTGAAAGTGAATGTAGTACCGCCATCGGTGGTCGCTTCAAGAGAGATTGCTTCATTTTCAATGGCGGGGATAGCTACCCAAAGCTCGTTTGTGGCAGAAGAAGGAGTGACAGTATAAGTAATACTACCACCAACAGTCACCACCAAAGATAAAGCCTCAACATCTACTGTCGGGTCTGCCTTGTCAACAAGGGTGAACTTTACTATAGCCTGCTGGTTTGCAAATACTGCATCAGTAGTATAAATGCTGGAACCGGTAATACTTGAAACCGTTACAGTGGCTATAGCATAGTCACACACTTTATCAATACTCGTATCATTTCCTGTCAGTGTACCATCCTGTGAAGAGTAGTTGCCGCTCAGGAACTTCAATGTCAACACATCATCTTTTGCAACTTCTTTACTTGTAAAATCACCTTTCAGAGTAGCTTCACTTCCATCGGCACTGATATCTTCAGGTTTGAGGTCACATAAATAGGCTTCTCCTTTGTACGCTTTAACCACATCATCCTCGGACCAGGTGGCTATAATATTATTCTCACCATCCAAGGTCAGGGCACGTGTAGTCTGGTCACCGCCTTTCGCTGCGTTCACAGTCAAGGTGAATGTCTGGGCAGGAATCTGAGGGTCATCGACTGCAATCTCCTCGATTTCAGCCTGATTATCCTTGTTGTCACAGGAAATCATGGCTAATCCTGCCACCAGCAGGGAAGCCATGGTAAATACGCTGAATAATGTTTTTTTCATTGTTCTGTACTCCTAATTTTAACTTTAAATGATAATCACCAATCCTGACTACCACCATAACCATAGTTACGACGTGCTGACCTGCTACCGCTGGCCTGCAGCAACTGAATCTCTACATTCAACTTGACGACTTCAGTCATCGGCTTCTGATAATTTTTTCTCATTTTTGATTTGATTTAAATTAATAAAAGGTTTATAATAAAGATTTTGTAGATAGACTAAACAACCGTATGAGTATGTTGAGGGGCAACATTGAGTAATTGTAATTTTTTTTTGTTAGTATAGAATGTCATTTCTTGTTTGAATTTGTCAAATTTTAAATAAAGATACACAAAAAAAATTAATTATCAATCAATTAAAGAAGAAATTTGCTTTTGCCGCGCGTATAAGTCTCTCAGGGGCTTTTTTTAGTTTTTTTTTATGGAAAAAGGATGTTTTTAAGTATAATAAATGCGCAAACGCCAAAAAATGACTGAATTGTGAGCACAATAGAGTAGAGGTGTGATTTTTTCATCATTTTTCACCACATTGCACCGCGCAGCGTAAAGTAAACATTCTTTTTCCATCGAGTAATCCCGATGCGTCAGGAGTCAGGTATAATCCCGTATGCCTGGGTTTTCTTTGGACAATATTTTTTTCCGATAATTTTACAGCGTTCAAGAGAGTTGGGAAGAAATGGAGAAAAACATATATATAGGTATAGAATCTGTTTTGAATTGTTTCCATGATTTTCTTTTAGCCTTCTTTTTATTCCGAGGCGCAGCCTATCTTGGACCGAAAGTCAAAGTATGCAAGCCGAGAAATCCCAGGCGGGGTGATTCCCGCCTGGGATTATGACCTTTTTAGGGTGGGGACTTGACATATATTGGCGGGATCAACCGTCAATAGTCAAGCGGTATGCTCTTTCGGCTTTTCGATAACAGCCGGGGCTTAGAGATTAAGCCATGAGCTCGTCACTTGCGTTCAGGCCGGGAACCTGTGCACCCCAACCTCTGTACGGACCTTTTTTGCTCGCCTGCAATATCTGCCCCTGAAACTGTATCTCAAACACCTCAGTCTGCGGTTTCTGATAATTCTTTTTCATATCTGTAATCGTTTAATAGTTATCTATTCTGTTTATTAATACTTGGTTCCTGAATGACTCCTGAAACTGTCCGGAATCGTCGGCCTGACTTATCCGGACAGTTCCACAGTCATATCATCACTTCACCATGACTGCACGGCCGTTCCTGATGTACAGTCCGCCCTCAGTGGGCTGGCCTTCCAGCTGGATACCGTCAATAGTGAACCAGGTGTCCTCACCGCTCACGCTGATGGTGCCGATCTTGGTGGTGGTACCGTCACCGTTCACTATGATTACTGACATGGACTTGGGCAGGTTATTGGCTGCTGCCAAGGCGTTGCGGCCGGGAGCGAACGATTTAATGTCAAGATTTCCTTCGCCAGTATAATCCAGATATGCGCGGAAAGGAGCGGCCTTTGCATTCGCATTGTCAATCTGAACGAAATCGCCGGCATAGATTTCAATATTGTCTTCATCATCTTTCTGATCCGTTGATGCAAAGAAATAGACAACGTGTCCGTCGGTGAGATCAGTGAATGATGTTACAGCCTTCGCTCCCTTGAAAGTCCACTTGCCATCTGTATCTTCAATATCATTGGCAGCTGTCAAGGGGAATGAAATGTTTTCGGAAGACAGGGTAGCGGCGACACTACCGGTATAGTCATTAGGCTTGACTATATAAGGTGTGTTTGCAGCAAGGTCTTCAATTACCTCTGCAACCTCAACCACATTTTCGCTGATTTTAACTATCTGATAGAATGTGCCGACATTGTTATTGGCTGTTGTGATATCAACTTCGAACGGCAGGCAAATGGTCGCGTATTCCGTAGTGAACTTACGCGAGAAAGTAACATTCGTTGCTGTTAAGCCATCGCCAAAATCATAAGTGCAATCCTCAAGCTTATCGCCGTCAATTGCAACATCGGTATAGGAACCACCCTCGGAAAGGGTCATCCAGCCGTTGTTGGTTGTTCTCGGAATGATAGTCAGAGTACCAGCCACTGGAGTGATAGAATAATTTTCTGTCACGTCCCTGTTACCATGCGTTACCTTGTAGCCTGAAGCAATCGGGTTGTTTCCATTTGATGTTTCAGATACATTCGTCACGCTTCCGGTAGCACTTGCCTCGAGTACATCACCTGTAAACAGGTTGCCGCTTGTGACATTCACAGCTGTGTTTGTATGCGCACTTCCGTCATACGTCCAGGAATCACTCGCTGCAGTAATCGTGATTGCCTGTGAGGCTTTCGTCAATGTCAGTATGCCGTTTACGGTTGTCACACTGTAGTTCCCAGGTTTTCCATAAGTAAATCTATAGCTTACCAGTTCGTTTATCCTAGGACTTTCACTCGGGAACTGTATGCTGCCGTCCACGACTGCATCAATCTCGTCACTACCTACCAGACCATACACAACATATTTAGCCCAACTCTGGGAGGTACCGTTATAAGTGAAATCCTTATCCTCGGCTGTCACTGTCACTGCCTTCGGGGTAATTGATAAGGTGCCGGTAGCGGTCGCGTCGATGCCGGAGAACTGGTCAGTCACATCTTCATTACTCAATAGAATCTTGAACTCGGACACCGCGTTCACAGCCTTCTCGCCTTGGTCGGGAACGACGTTGGTCACCGTACCGTCGGCTGAAGCGGTCCAGGTGAAACCGTCAGGAACACCAGTAACCGCGAAGTCGGCTTGTTCAGTCTTTGTCAATGCGGTGCCGTCGTATGTCTTGCTGCCGCTGCCCGGAACAACTGTTATTTCTGATGTGTTCTGCATGATTGTCAGTTTGCCGTTTACTGGAGTAATGGTATAGTTGCTTGCCAGTATGCCATCGTTCAGTGCGTATGTGAAAGTATTGTTATCAGTGCCAACTTTAGTGATTGTGCCTGTCACATTAAAGGTTGCGCCTTCACCAGTTGCCCAGCCGTCGCCACTTACCGTCACAGTGTTATTTGTCAGAGGATTGCCGTCAAATTCTTTTGAGTCAGTGGCGCTTGTCAGTGTGACAGGACGCTTTGTGACCTCCAACGTGCCGTTTAAATATGTGATGTTGTAGCTTCCTGTCACGTCTATATCGCTACCGTTCCTGATCACTGCCCCACTGGGAACATTGTCACTTGAATTGGCTGATGTCTGGCTGCCGTTCACTGTTACACTCACGAATTCGTCACCATCGGCAAGTGATGTATGCGTGTAGCTGTTTTTAGTTAAAGCAGTACCGTCGTAAACCTTTGAATCGCTATCGGCGGTGATGGTCAAGTCCTTCTTGTCAATTGTGAATGACAACACCTTTTAGTATGAACAAAAAAGGAGTGTTTCGTTCCAGGCCTTCCATTTTTTTGAACTATCTTTGCGCCATCTGATACAGAGGGAGTGTTCACATACGCTGGTTTCGGCGTTGGGATGCTCCCTCGTTTGTTTAACCCTAATACTGGTTTATCATGAAAAGGAAAGAGACCATGAGTGAGAATGAATCGCGGCTGGATTGGAAAGTCGCACAGTTGGACGTTAAGTTCATTGACCTCAAGCGCGATTTCGCGTTCAAATGGATGTTCGGCACGGAAGGCCACGAGGAACTGCTCCTGATGTTGGTTGACAGCCTCCTTCCCGAGAAGCATATCCGTAGCGTAAAGCTCGGCGCGCAGGAGCAGGAACCGGACCGTGAGGATGCCCAGGGTGGCATTTACGACATCTACTGCGAGACAGGCGACGGCTCCTCGCTGACCATCGAGATGCAGGTGTGTCCGCAGAAGGACTTCAACGACCGTATGGTGTTCTACTCAAGCTTCCCCATCCGCAACCGCGTGGGCCAGGGGGCCGCCAAGGATTACACGTTCCCTGTCAAAGACGTGAGGCTAAAGGAGAGGCAGCTGTCGTATGTCCGTTACAAGCTGCCGCCCATCTATGTGATAGGCATCCTAGACTTCGAGCTACACGGCATTGGCCGGAGCCCAAAGACAATACGGCACTTCAGCATCCGCGAGGATGATGACGGCAATGGTCTGTTCACCGACAGCATCCATTTCGTGACGGTGGAGCTGCCCAAGTTCCGCAAGGCCCCGTCGAGTCTTGAAACCAGGCAGGACTTCATGCTTTTCGCCATAAAGAACTCTGGTACGATGAAGGAGGTCCCTAAAGAATTTTCGGGTAAAGGTTTTGATAAGTTTTTCGAAATGTGTAGTTTTGCCGGCATGAGCGAGGACATGCAGATGAAATACGTTCGCAGGATGATGGCCGAGTGGGACCGCGAGGGCCAGCTCGCCACCGCCATCATGGACGGCGAGGAGCGCGGTGAGGCCCGCGGCCTCGCTAAAGGTCGTGCTGAAGGACTCGCTGAGGGTCGGAGAGAAATCGTCCGCAAGATGAAAGCCATGGGTATGGAACCCGATGTCATTTCACAGGTTTCAGGCCTGACAATAGAACAGGTTTCCGAAATGTAAGACATGCTTGAATCTTGTGCCGTATATATAGATGGTCTGAATGGATAAGGACATTTTTATATTAGGTATAGAATCGTCGTGCGATGACACGTCAGCGGCTGTGATACGCAACGGGGAGCTCCTCTCCAATGTTGTGGCGAGCCAGAAGATTCATGAGGAGTATGGCGGGGTGGTGCCGGAGCTGGCCTCACGCGCACACCAGCAGAACATTGTTCCGGTGGTAGATACCGCACTGAAAAGGGCCGGAATCGAAGCCGGTCAGCTCAGCGCGGTGGCGTTCACGCGGGGGCCCGGCCTGATGGGCTCACTGCTTGTCGGTGTCTCCTTCGCCAAGGGTTTCGCCCGCTCGCTGAACATCCCAATGATTGAGGTCAACCATCTGCAGGGCCATATCCTGGCGCATTTCATAAGGCAGCCGGGCGAGGAAATAGAGACTCCTGCCTTCCCGTTTCTCTGCCTGTTGGTGTCCGGCGGTAACTCGCAGATTGTCAGGGTGGAGTCCTACAACAGGATGGAGATTCTCGGGCAGACTATCGACGATGCCGCCGGTGAGGCTATGGACAAGTGCTCCAAGGTGATGGGGTTCGGCTATCCTGGCGGCCCGGTGATAGACCGGCTGGCACGTCAGGGCAACCCCAAGGCATACACCTTCAGCAAGCCGAACATTCCCGGTTACGACTACAGTTTCAGCGGGCTCAAGACCTCGTTCCTGTACAATTTGCGCGACTGGATAAAGGAGGATCCTGACTTCATAGAGCATCACAAGGAGGACCTGTGCGCGTCGCTCGAGCGTACCATAGTGGAGATACTGATGAAGAAACTGCGTCAGGCAGCCAAGGACACCGGCATACGTCAGATAGCCGTGGCGGGTGGGGTGTCAGCCAACACAGGACTGCGCGAGGCGTTCATGGACCACGCACGCCGCTACCGCTGGAAGGTGTTCATACCGCGTTTCTCATACACCACGGACAACGCCGCCATGATAGCCTGCACAGGGTATTTCAAGTACCTTGACGGGGATTTCTGCGGGATTGACGTTCCGATTTACTCTAATACGCGTTTGTGATACTTTGGATGTTGACTTAGGTGGGAGCGTAGCTTGGTAAAAATCAGGGTAAAAAAAGCTGGTTTTGTTTGGAAGAATGAAATAAATCGTGTAAATTTGCACCCTGTTTTGAGAACAGTGCAAAAGCCCTGTTTCAGGAAAGCAACAAAAACGAATAAAAACAGATAGATATGTCAAGAATTTGTCAGATCACCGGAAAGAAGGCAATGGTTGGCAACAATGTCTCCCACTCAAAGCGCAGGACCAAGAGGACATTCGACGTTAACCTGTTCACAAAGAAGTTCTTCTATGTGGAGGAGAACTGCTGGATAAGCCTTAAACTCAGTGCTGCCGGCCTGAGGACTATTAACAAGAAGGGTTTGGATGCCGCTCTCAAGGAGGCAGTGGCCAACGGCTATTGCGATTGGAAGGACATCAAGATAATCGCGTAAAACTGAAAGGAGTACACACGTATGGCAAAGAAAATGAAAGGCAACAGGGTACAGGTTATCCTGGAATGCACCGAGCACAAGGACAGCGGTATGCCGGGCACTTCCCGTTACATTACCACCAAGAACAGGAAGAATACTCCTGAGAGACTGGAACTTAAGAAGTATAACCCCATTCTCAAGAGGATGACAGTCCATCGCGAGATCAAGTAATATCCTTTTAAACCATGGCAAAGAAAGTAGTTGCTACCCTGCGTCAGGGTAAGGTATCAATGGCCAAGGTCATCAAGATGGTGAAATCACCCAAGACCGGTGCATACGTCTTCACAGAGCAGATTGTTACTGATGAACAACTTAAGGATGCCCTGAAGTAATTCCAGGCTTTCCGCAGAATACAGGGGAGGATGACTGAATAACGGTCATCCTCCCTTATTTTCGGGAATTTACCGCTCTTCGTTAAGAATCGGTTTTGATTTGTTCCGTGAAAATCAAGGAAACATTTTTAAACAGATTCCAAAAATGATTCTTGATACCGGAATAGGTCCGGATTTTGTTGTTTCACCTTATTTATATATATTTAGGCTTCGCCTGAATATAGGCTGCGCCTTGGAAGAAAAAATGAACAAGTTCCTTTTTTCTTCTCTCGGCTTGCGCTATATTTGCAAAAAATGCCAATGGACTGAATATGGGTTTGTTTTCGTTTTTCAGCAAGGAGAAGAAAGAGGTCCTGGACAAAGGGCTCGAAAAGACCAAGTCCAGCGTGTTTTCGAAGCTGGCACGTGCTGTGGCCGGCAAATCGAAGGTAGATGACGAGGTTCTCGACAATCTCGAGGAGGTGCTGATTACCTCCGATGTCGGTGTTGAGACCACCCTCAAGATTATCAAGAGGATAGAGGAGCGCGTGGCACGCGACAAGTATCTCGGCACGGATGAGCTGAACGGCATCCTGCGGGATGAGATATCGGCTCTGCTCGTGGAGAACGGTGCCCAGGATGACACCGAGCCTTTCTCCGTCCCTGCAGGACGCAAGCCGTACGTGGTTCTCGTGGTGGGAGTGAACGGAGTGGGCAAGACCACCACCATAGGCAAGCTGGCTTACCAGTTCAGGAAACGCGGGCTTAAGGTAATGCTCGGGGCCGCCGACACATTCCGTGCCGCAGCGATAGAGCAGCTGCAGGAGTGGGGCCGGAGGGTGGATGTACCGGTCATACGCCAGGAGATGGGCTCGGATCCTGCATCGGTGGCATACGACACTCTCAGCTCGGCAGTGGCCAACGACGTGGACGTGGTGCTGATTGACACGGCAGGCCGACTCCATAACAAGGTGGGGCTGATGAACGAGCTCACCAAGATACGCAACGTGATGAACAAGGTGGTACAGGGAGCTCCTGACGATGTGCTGCTGGTGCTTGACGGCTCCACCGGCCAGAACGCTTTCGAGCAGGCCAGGCAGTTTACGCTTGCCACACAGGTTACCCAGCTCGCCATAACCAAACTTGACGGTACGGCCAAGGGCGGGGTGGTGATAGGCATATCGGACCAGTTCAAGGTGCCGGTCAGGTATGTGGGTCTGGGTGAGGGTATGGAGAACCTCCAGGTGTTCAACAAGACTGAATTTGTGGATTCGCTCTTCAGGATGGATTGATTCATGAGGCGTGGCAGTGTTGACATAATCACTTTAGGTTGCTCTAAGAATCTTGTTGATTCTGAAAGACTTATTGCTCAGTTCAGAGCCGAGGGACTTAAAGTGAGACATGACCCTGAGACAATCAGTGCCGAGACTGTGGTGATAAACACCTGCGGTTTCATAGGTGACGCGCAGGAGGAGTCCGTAAACATGATTCTGGAGTGCGGTGAGCTGAAGAAGGCCGGCAGGATAGGCCGTCTCTACGTCATGGGCTGCCTTTCGCAGAAATTCCGTAAGGAGCTTATGGCCGAGATACCCGAGGTGGACGGATGGTACGGCAAGTTCGACTGGAACGGCATACTGAAGGAGATGGGCCGCAAGTGGCACGGGGAGATAGGGAACGACCGGTGTATCACCACACCGCCGCACTACGCCTATCTCAAGATTGCCGAGGGCTGCAACCGCGTATGCGCATACTGCGCCATCCCGCTCATGACAGGCCATTACCGTTCGCGCAGTCCTGAGGATATACTCGATGAGGCCCG
The DNA here is from genome assembly GCA_017651315.1 of Bacteroidaceae bacterium. Classification (GTDB taxonomy): domain Bacteria; phylum Bacteroidota; class Bacteroidia; order Bacteroidales; family Bacteroidaceae; genus Colenecus. The sequence continues at coordinate 34,701 of JAGCDE010000050.1, read as the reverse complement.
CAAGCTGGTGGCCAAGGGCGTAAGGGAGATACAGCTCATAGCACAGGACCTGACCTATTACGGCACGGATGTGGCGCACAGGCCAACTATTGCCGGACTCGTGCAGGGCCTGTCGGACATACCGGGAGTGGAGTGGATCCGCCTGCACTACGGTTATCCGGACCAGTTCCCGATGGACCTGCTGCCGGTAATGCGTGAGCGCGACAACGTGTGCAAATACATGGATATAGCGTTGCAGCACATAAGCGACCCTGTCCTGAAGCGTATGCACCGCAACATCACGGCTCAGCAAACCCGTGAGCTGTTGGCACGCATCCGGGAGGAGGTGCCCGGGATTCACCTGCGCACCACACTCATGACAGGTTTCCCGGGCGAGACGGAGGAGGATTTCGGCCAGCTCATGGAGTTTGTCCGGGAACAGCGTTTCGAGCGCATGGGGGCGTTCGCATACTGCGAGGTGGAGGGCACCTATTCCGCTCTCCATTACAGCGATGACGTGCCGGACAGCGTGAAACACTCCCGCCTCTCCACGCTCATGCGCCTGCAGCAGGGCATATCCCTTGAACTGAACGAGGCCAAGGTGGGCAGGAGATTCCGCACCGTGATAGACCGTCTGGAAGGCGGCTACTACGTGGGCCGTACGGAGTTCGACTCGCCGGAGGTGGATCCGGAGATGCTGATAGACGCTTCAGCCGCAACACTTGGCATAGGAGAGTTTTATGATGTGAGAGTTACCGGGGCCGAGGAATTCGACCTGTATGGAACTGTTGAGAACATACTAACCTGAGGAATATGAACAACAAGCAGTTTTTGACCGAATTGTCAGGACGGAGCGGCCTTACGCTGCCCGATACCGGGAAGAGGGCCGATGACCTGATCGGGGTCATGAAAGGAATCTGGCAGGAGGGCGATTCCGTAAGCCTGTCAGGATTCGGTGTTTTGGAGGTCAGAAAAAAGAACGAGAGGGTATCCGTCAATCCGTCAACCGGTGTAAGGATGCTCATACCCCCGAAACTCGCCATATCCTACAAACCCAGTCCTTTGCTCAAGGAGAGACTCAATTCCATAGACCGGAACGGATAATGCCATGGATAAGAGATTGAATCTGTCACAGATAGCCGAGCTGTTAGCCGGCAGGAGCGGGATGACCAGGGCCAATGCCGAAAGGTTTGTCAAGTCATTCTTCGACATCATATCGGACAGTGTCGCTTCGGGCGAGACCGTCAAGATAAAGGGCTTGGGCACATTCAAGACCGTTATGGTGGAGGACCGCGAAAGCGTTAACGTGAATACCGGTGAACGTTTTGTGATACAGGGATACAGAAAGGTGAACTTCCTTCCCGAAGCCGCGCTGAAGGAGGAGATCAACAAGCCGTTCAGCGCATTCGAGACTGTCATACTTTCCGATTCGCAGGCTGCGATACTGGAGGCAATGGAATCCGGAACCGCTGAAACGGCGGATTCGGGATTCAAGGAGTCCGGAACTGCGGAAACGGCGGATTCGGGATTCAAGGAATCCGGAACTGCGGACAACAAGGATAATACTGAGAGGGTTGAGCCGGAGGTTGAGACTGTTGTTGTTCCCGGACCTGAAACCATAGCTGTTGCAGAAACCATAGCTGAACCGGATACTGTTGCTGAATCTGAAACTGTTACTGTATCCGGCCCTCAGGTACGTGAGATAACACAGAAGCGTTGGGTCAGGATAGTCCTGAAACTGATTGTCTGGATACTCTCGCTGCTGCTCATACTGTTTGTTCTGGCTATGCTGTTATGGCCCTTGGCCGGACGGAAACTGCTTGCCGGGATAGACGAGAGGATGAGGGAGAAGACGGAACTGACGGAATCCGGTGATTACGAAGATGGTCTGGAGAGGGTGGAATCCGTGGTTGACAACACCTACGTCCCGGAGGGGCCGGAATCTGTCGGACTTTCCGCGGAAGAACCCGGGCCGCAGTCCAATGCGGATGCTGAAACGACTGATTCCGGAACTCAGGAATCTCTCCGGACAGCTCCCGAACCTCGGCAGACCGTCCAGACACCGCAGCCTTCTGTCTCTACGACTCAACCTTCTGTCTCTACGACTCAACCTTCTGTCCAGACACCTCAACCTACAGTCCAGACACCGCAGCCAGCCTCAACACCTCAGCCGGCCTCAACAACTCCGCAGCCGGGGATGGCTGAGTCTCAATCCGCATCAGGGACTGTCAAGGCGTTCGTTCTCAGTCCTGCCGATGAAAGCAAGGCTTTGGGGCTGTTCACTGCTGCCGACACTGTGAATTACCGCATGACCGGCACGATGGCTGTCCATCAGGTGAAGGAGGGTGAGACTCTGACACAGATAGCCCTTGCGGAATACGGGACAAAGAAACTGTGGCCGTACATCGCGGCCTACAACGGCATGAAGAACTCGAACGCCCTGAACGCCGGTTCCAAGATACTGATTCCTGCCCTTGAGGCCAGATAAACCTGAGGAAAGTACCTTAAGACAGGACAATATGCCGGAAAATACTCCTAACTAATACAAAGAGATTCTAAATTTCAGATATTGACAACACTATTTAAAATTCTTTTAACTCTACCGATTCCCTAATACAACTAATTTTGGGGCTTGCAAGTTGACGCATAATAAACGCATAAAAATAATAATGTAAACTATCAGGAAATAACTATATGAATGAAAGTGTTGACATCAGGAAACTGAATGAGCAGATTGAACAGCAGAGCGCGTTCGTCACCAATATCATGGCCGGCATGGACCAGGTCATCGTTGGCCAGAAACATCTGGTAGAATCCCTGCTGATAGGGCTGCTCTCTGACGGACACATCCTTCTGGAAGGTGTCCCCGGTCTGGCCAAGACCCTTGCCATCAAGACTTTGGCATCGTTAATCGATGCAAGTTTCAACAGGATACAGTTCACTCCGGACCTTCTGCCTGCCGATGTCGTGGGAACCATGATATACAGTCAGAAGGACGAGACTTTCGTCCCCAAGAGAGGTCCGGTGTTCGCCAACTTCATCCTGGCCGATGAGATAAACCGTGCCCCCGCCAAGGTACAGAGCGCACTGCTCGAAGCCATGCAGGAGCGTCAGGTCACTCTCGGAGGCGAGACATTCAGGCTGCCGGCCCCGTTCCTCGTGATGGCCACCCAGAACCCGATAGAGCAGGAGGGTACATACCCGCTCCCGGAGGCCCAGGTGGACCGTTTCATGCTCAAGGCCGTGATAGACTATCCCAAGATTGAGGAGGAGAAGAAGATAATCCACCAGCAGATTCACCATGAGATAGGCAGCGTGAAGCCTGTCATGACTACCGATGACATCATCGAGGCCCGCAAGGTGGTTGACATGGTCTATCTGGATGAGAAGATTGAGCAGTACATTGCCGACATAGTTTTCGCCACCCGTTATCCCGACCGCTACGGGCTGAAGGAGATAAAGGAGCTCATCTCGTTCGGAGGTTCTCCGCGTGCATCCATCAACCTGGCTCTCGCGGCCCGCTCGTACGCCTTCATCAAGAGGCGCGGGTATGTGGTTCCGGAGGATGTGCGTGCCATCGCGCATGACGTGCTGCGTCACCGCATCGGGCTCACATACGAGGCTGAGGCCACGAACGTCACCCAGGACGAGCTGGTGAGCCGTATATTGAACAAGGTGGAAGTTCCATAATCCGGATCCTTTGGCAATCAGTTTTATATGGAAACCAGTGAACTGATAAAGAAGGTCCGCAAGATTGAGATCAAGACCCGTGGCCTGTCAAGCAACATCTTTGCAGGCCAGTATCATACTGCCTTCAAGGGACGCGGCATGGCGTTCAGCGAGGTGCGCGAATACCAGTACGGCGACGAGCCGCGCGACATAGACTGGAACGTGACCGCCCGCATGAACAAGCCCTATTCAAAGGTGTTCGAGGAGGAGCGCGAGCTGACCATGATGCTGCTCGTGGATATTTCCAACAGCCTGAATTTCGGCACAGCCGTCCGCACCAAGCGCGACATGCTCACCGAGATTGCCGCCACGCTGGCATTTGCCGCCATCGAGAACAATGACAAGGTGGGGCTGCTCTTCTTCAGCGACAGGATAGAGAAGTTCATTCCCCCGCAGAAGGGCCGCAAGCACATCCTGTATCTCATACGCGAGCTGCTTGACTTCACCCCTGAGAGCAACGGGACCGATATTTCAGTGCCCCTTGAGTTCCTCACCGGTGCCGTCAAGAAACGGTGCACGGCATTCCTGATAAGCGATTTCATAGACACCCATGACTACAGGAACGCCCTCACCATAGCCAACCGCAAGCATGATGTGGTGGCCATACAGGTCTATGACAAGCGCATGGAGGAGCTGCCGAATGTGGGGCTGATGAAGGTGCTCGATGCCGAGACGGGCCGCACAATGTACATTGATACCTCGTCCAAGGCTGTCCGTGCCGCCCAGAAGAGCTGGTTCGACGGGAACAGCGCACGCATGAAGGAGTGTCTTACCCGCAGCCGGGTGGACAGCACCTCCATACGGACTGACCAGGACTATGTCAAGGCACTGATGGGACTGTTCGACAGGCGGATATAGCGGTTGTTTTTTATTGTTCGTTCAGATTGGTGGTTGGATTGATGAGACGATTGATTATATATATGGTGGCGGGGCTGATGCCTGTCTTTGTGCAGGCCCAGTCAAATGTGATTGTCGAGGCTACCGTGGATTCCATGATGATGTGGGTGGGGCAGCAGACCGGCCTGCATTTAGAGGTTACTTGTGACCCTGACCGGCAGATAGAGTTCCCGCAGTTCAGGGACACCATAGTGACGGGATTGGAGATTGTCCCGCCTGTCCTGACGGACACGGTCTGGCTGAATGACGGGAAACGGATGTCGGTGACGCGCCACTATACGGTGACCTGCTTTGATTCGGCATTGATATACATTGCTCCCATACCGGTCAGGATTGACGGACAGGAATACAGTTCCAACCGCCTGGCCCTGGCATTCATGACGTATGACATCCCGCAGGGACAGGAGAACAATATATTCGGCCCCAAGGAGAACATGAGGACTCCTGTGCAGTTCAGGGAGATATGGCTTCCTGTGCTGTTGTACCTGCTCTCCATGTTCGCCATAGTGGGAGCGATATTCCTGTTCAGGCGCTACAGGGATGACAAGCCTATCATACGCCATATCAAGGTGGAGGCGAGGATTCCGGCGCACAAGCGTGCCCTTGACGGCATGGAGGAGCTGCGCCGGTCCGGACTCACATCGGGCGATGACCCCAAACTCTACTACACCCGCCTGACGGACCTGCTCAGGGAGTATATAAACGAACGTTTCGGCTTCAACGCCACTGAGATGACATCCGATGAGATACTGGAGCATCTGCGCGAGAGCCGCGACAAGGAGTCACTGCAGGAGCTGGCGAGTCTGCTCTCCACATCGGACCTGGTGAAGTTCGCCAAGTTCAGGCCGTTGATAGGGGAGAACGACCGCAACCTGCTCGGTGCAGTGGAGTTCGTCAGGGAGACTATGGTGGAGGTTCCGGAGGAGGAGCTGATGCCCAAGGAGGAGACGGTCGTGGTGGAAAAAAGAAGCAAAGGGGCACGCAACGCCCTGCTTGCGTTCACTCTCGCCACGACTGCGGCTGCGGCCATACTGCTCGGCATAGCGCTCTACAAACTCTATTTCGTGTTTTTCTAAAGGAGAGAAAAGATGACTTTCGCAAACAATGCATATCTGCTGCTGCTCCTGCTGATTATACCGGCGGTAGTGTGGTACGTGCTGAGAGGCCGCAAACGTAAGGCCACTCTCATGATTCCATCCACCGGCATGTTCAGCGGTATAGGCCGGAGCTGGAAATCATATCTCATGCACCTTCCGTTCGTCCTTGAGCTCGTGGCGTTCGCCATGCTCGCCATAATACTGGCGCGTCCCCAGACCACGGACCGCTGGCAGGACACCGAGATAGAGGGCATTGACATTATGATGTGCATGGATGTCTCCACGAGTATGCTGGCCGAGGACCTGAAGCCCAACCGCATAGAGGCGGCCAAGTCCGTGGCGGCCGACTTCATAAACGGCCGGCCCAATGACAATATTGGCCTGTCGATATTCGCAGGCGAAGCTTTCACCCAGTGCCCCATGACCGTTGACCATGCCGTACTGCTCAATCTGTTCCACAGCGTGAGCAGCGACATTGCCGCCAACGGCATAATCGAGGACGGCACTGCCATAGGAATGGGACTCGCCAATGCCATAAGCCGACTGAAGGACAGCCAGGCCAAGTCCAAGGTGATAATACTGCTGACCGACGGCTCAAACAACAGGGGTGAGATTTCGCCGCTGACAGCCGCCGAGATGGCCCGGAGCTTCGGAATCAGGGTCTATACCATCGGTGTGGGAACGAACGGCACAGCCCCGTATCCCGTGCGCTCGTCATTCGGCGTGCAGTACGTGAACATGCCCGTCGAGATTGACGAGGATGTGCTGCGGCAGATAGCATCGACCGCCAACGGACAGTACTACAGGGCCACGAGCAACAGCAAGCTGAAGGATGTATATGAGGAGATAGATAAGTTGGAGCGTACCAAGTTGCAAGTCAAAGAGTTCAGCAAGAACCAGGAGGTGTATCAGCCCTTTGCCATGGTGCTGCTGCTCTCACTGCTGCTGATAATCCTGCTTAAACAGACAATACTGAAGACCATACCTTAAAACAAAGGAATATGTTCAAGTTCGCCAATCCTGAGTATCTGTATCTGCTGGCAGTTCTACCGCTGCTGGTCATACTGCATATATTCACAAACATAATACGTCGCCGCCGCCTTGAGACCTACGGCGACCCTTCACTGCTCCGTCAGCTCATGCCCGAGGCATCCACGGGCAGGCCCAAGCTCAAGTTCTGGCTCCTCACTGCCGCTTTCGGCATGGGATGCCTCCTGCTGGCCCGCCCTCAGTTCGGCTCTAAGCAGGAGACAGTGACGCGCAAGGGCATAGAGACAGTAATCGCATTAGACGTGTCCAACTCCATGCTGGCCGATGATGTGACTCCAAACCGCCTTGAGAAATCCAAGCGGATAATATCCAATCTGGTGGAGCAGTTCAAGGATGACAAGACCGGCCTGATAGTGTTTGCCGGCGATGCTTTCGTCCAGCTGCCCATAACGAGCGACTACATCTCTGCCAAGGTGTTCCTCGGCTCCATATCTCCCGGCATAGTGGCCCGGCAGGGTACCGACATCAAGGCTGCCATTGACCTGGCCACCAAGAGTTTCACGCCCAACGAGGGGGTAGGGAAGGCCATCATAGTCATTACCGACGGCGAGAACCACGAGGGCGGTGCTGTGGAGGCCGCTCAGGCTGCCGCCGAGAAGGGATATCTGGTCTATGTGCTCGGTGTGGGACTTCCCTCCGGCACGCCGATACCCGGAGAGCGGAGCGGCGAGTTCCGCAAGGACAAGGATGGCAACGTGGTGGTGACACGCCTTAACGAGAACATGTGCCGCGAGATTGCCTCTGCCGGAGGAGGCGCATATTTCTACGTGGATAACTCCAACTCTGCCGAGAAGGCGCTCCAGAAAGAGCTGGACAAGCTGGCCAAGGCCGACATTGAGACAACGGTCTATACAGAGTATGACGAACAGTTCAGGATATTCGCCTGGATAATACTGGCACTGCTGCTGATAGAGATGTTCATAGGTGAGAGCCGTAATCCCGGACTGGAACGGCTGAGGCTCTTCAAGGCCATGCTCCCGGTGATACTGTTTATCCCGGCACAGAGCGTCAGTGCACAGCGCAGCGACCGCTCATACGTGCGCAAGGGTAACAAGATGTTTGCGGACAGTCTCTTCATCAAGGCTGAGGAGAACTATCTGAAGGCCATAGACGCGAATCCCGAGCTGTATGAGGGGTTCTACGACCTGGGTAATTCCTACACCGCACAGCAGAAACCCAACGAGGCTGTAGAGCAGTACGGCCGTGCCGCCAACAGGCTTGAGGAGAAGAAGAAATCGCTCCTCGAACAGAAGATGACCGACAGCAAGGAGTATGCAAAGGTCAAGGAGGAGCTGGCCAAGGTATATCATAACAAAGGTGTGGTGTATCATGCGTGCGAGCAGTATGACAAGGCTGTGGAGGCCTACAAGGATGCACTGCGCAACAACCCGCTCGATGACGAGACCCGCTACAACATGATTCTGGCGCAGAAAATGCTTCAGCAGCAGCAACAACAGCAGCAGGATCAGAATCAGGACCAGGACCAGCAGCAACAGCAGGAACAGCAACAGCAGGAGCAGAATCAGCAGCAACAGGACCAGAATCAGGACCAGAATCAGGAGCAGCAGCAACAGCAGCAGCCCGAGGAGATGTCCCAGGAGAATGCCGAGCAGCTTCTTGACGCTGCCATGCAGGACGAGAAGGAGGTCCAGGAGCGCGTCCAGCAACAGCTCATCAAGGTACAACCCAAACAACAGTTGGAAAAGGATTGGTAATATGGATATAATCAGGAAAACAGCAGGACTTGTAGTGACGCTCATTCTTGCAATGGCTTCACAGACCGTACTCGCCGATGACGTGACATTCACGGCACAGGCCCCTTCGGCTGTGGTACGCGGTGAACGTTTCAGGATTTCGTACAAGGTGACTGACGCTACCCCGAAACAGTTCAGGGCACCCGACATGAAGGGACTGTCGGTGCTGGCCGGTCCGAGTACGGCAACGTCGCAATCCACATCGGTGGTGAACGGCAAGGTCACTACGTCATCATCATATACATACACTTTCATAGTAGTGGCCGATGAGGAGGGCGATTACAAGCTTGATGGCGCTACCGTCACTATAGGCAACAACACATATACCTCCAACGGACTGACCATAAAGGTGCTGCCTCCTGACAGCAACCAGCCGCAACAGAGTCAGCAGAGCCAGCAGAACCAATCCTCACAACGCGGTGGCAACACCGGTCAGACCCAGCAGAACCGCCAGTCCGGCAGCGATGAGATAGGCTCCGACGACCTCTTCATGCTGGCTACTGTGGATAAGACCACAGTCTATGAGCAGGAGGCCCTGCTGCTCACATTCAAGGTATATTGCTCCACATCCCTTGAACTGTCGAGCCTGAGCAACAAGATGCCGGACCTTAAGAACTTCCATGTCCAGGAGGTGGAGCTGCCTCGCAGGAAGGAGTTCCAGCTTGAACGCTACAACGGACGCAACTACCAGACACTTGTATGGGCGCAATACGTGCTCTTCCCGCAGCAGTCCGGTGAGCTTGAGATACCGGCCACAACTTTCGAGGGCGTGATATCGCAGCCTGTCAGGACAAACACCAACGATATTTTCGATTTCTTCTACAATTCAGGACGCTACATAGACATAAAGAAAGATCTTGTAACCAGAAGGATTGCACTTAACGTGAAGCCGCTGCCTTCCGGCAAAAGCAAGTCGTTCTACGGCGGAGTGGGGGATTTCAGCATCAGTTCCGACATAAGCTCCACCGAAGTGACCGCCAATGATGCCGTTACGGTGAAGGTGGTCCTCTCCGGTACGGGTAACCTGAAGCTCGTCAAGACTCCTGAGCTGGACCTGCCCAAGGATTTTGACATCTATGACCCCAAGGTGGATAACAAATATACCATCAAGGGCGGCCGTCAGACCGGCAATAAGGTATATGAGTACCTGTTCATCCCGCGTCATGCCGGCGAATACAGGATTCCGGCCTTAGAGTTCCAGTACTTCGACCCCCAAAGCGGTTCATACAAGACCCTTAAAACCGATGAGTATCAGCTCAATGTGGCCAAGGGGCAGGGTGGGGACGACTCTCCCTCCTCAATCTCCTACGTGAGCAAGGAGGACCTGAAGTATGTGGGACAGGATGTCCGCTTCCATACCACCGGGGGCAATTTCCGTCAGACCGGCGACATGTTCTTCCTTTCGACGCTGTTCTGGCTGCTGCTCGCTCTGCCTGTAGTGCTGCTTGCCCTGTTGGTCATGATTTCACGCAAGAGGATTCAGGACAATGCCAACATGGCACGGGTAAAGGTCAAGAAAGCCAGCTCCACGGCCTCCAAGCGTCTGAAAGTGGCCCGCAAGCTGATGGCCGAGGGAGACAAGGAGAAGTTCTATGACGAGACCATGCGTGCCCTGCTGGGCTATCTCAGCGATAAGCTCGTCATCCCTGTAGCCAATCTCTCCAAGGACAACATAGGGGAGGAACTGAGGCAGAGAAAAGTGTCCGATGAACTGGTAGGCAAGGTGACAGGAGTGCTGGATGACTGTGAGTTCGCCCGTTATGCCCCAGGCGATGACACCGGACGCATGGACCGTCTCTATGAGGAGGCTTCCGGTATTATAGGTGCACTTGAGGATGTTATTAAATAAGGTGGGATAATTATTATTTAAGGTGTATTTGGAATTTGACGATAAGGTGATTATTATGAAAAAGATACTGCTCGTATTATTTGGGTTGTCCATCCTGTTGCCCGCTGCATCGGCGCAAGAGGCATCGGCACAGGAGGAGGGGACGGACGATTTCACACGGCTCGTCCAGAACCAGGACTCGCTCTCAGTGGCAACCGTATCGGCCGCCGATGCGGACAGCGCATATATACAGGGTGACTACCTGACCGCCATTGACCTTTATCAGGAGGTTTTGCGTAACGAAGGTGTTTCGGCCACACTCTGCATGAACCTCGGCAATTCATATTTCAAGCTCGATGAGATAGCCCAGGCCATACTCTGGTATGAGAGGGCTTATCTGCTTGACCCGTCGGATGACGATGTCAAGTTCAATCTGGAACTTGCCAGGACCAGGACGGTAGATAAGGTCACTCCCAAGAACCAGCTGTTCATTGTGGTGTGGTTCAGGAACCTCGTGGCAGCTCTCGACATCAACACCTGGGCGGCGCTTACACTGCTGTTCTTCTTTGTCGCCGCACTCATGGCCGGAGTGTTCCTGCTATCCCGAAAAGTCTCACTGAAAAAAATATCTTTCGCTTTTAGCCTGTTTTTCTTTGTTTTCTCCATTTTATCATTTATCTTCGCTTCAACACAGAGGAGCAACATTGTAAACCGGGACACGGCAATCATAGTTTCGCCGAGCGTCACGGTCAAAAGCACCCCGAGTGACAGCGGTACGGACCTGTTCATAATACATGAAGGCCGCAAGGTTGACATTCTTGACAGCTCCATGAAGGAGTGGGTGGAAATCAGGCTTGAGGACGGCAATACGGGATGGGTACTCCGCAAGGTGATGGAGATTATATAGAGTTCTAAATACACGGTATGAATGACTGAAGCTTTAAAGAGTCTCATTGAGACAGACAGAGCTGCCACACTGGCGATAAATGGCAGTGACTCCATTTTTCTGGACGGTGTGGCAGGACTATATACGGAAATTTATGTCTGGGTTCCTTTGGCTCTTATAGCTATATTTCTGATTGTGAGGAATATCACTCCCCGCAGGATTCTGGTTGTGCTTTTGATGATAGCTCTTGTGGTGCTTATCTGCGACCAGGTTTCATCCGGAATCTTCAAACCCATGTTCCACAGGCTAAGACCTACGAGAGACGAAAGTATTCTGCATCTCGTAGATACTGTAAATGGCTATCGTGGAGGACTTTACGGCTTTTTTTCGGGACATGCGGCCAACTCGTTCGGGATAGCCGTATTCATGATATGGCTTGTCCGTGAACTGTGGTTCAGTATTGCAGTCTCTTTCTGGGCTACAATTAATTCGTTGATACGCTGTTATTTAGGTGTACATTATATAGGTGATATCCTGGTGGGGATGCTGTTCGGGGCTTTGGTCGGAACGTTAGTTTATTTCCTGTATCTGTTCCTGATCCGTAAAGACCGTAAACAACATATTTACAGGGATTATCTGATTCTCTACACCAAGACAGGATTCCTGAGGAACGACATATATACTTTTCTATGCTTCCTGGCCGGCTCATTTGCATTGATATTATGCGGTGCCTGCTTAATGGTCTGATGGAATTCCTATGGGGACGGGAAACGGTTATTACAGAAGATAATTTTGATTACTGATAAAAATAATGCTTATGACCAGATTGATTACATTTAATGAGCTTAGGCAGATCAAGGCCCAGTTGCCTGAAGGCAGCATGCACCGCATAGCCAAGGAGTTGAATATGGATGTAGCCACAGTCCGGAATTTCTTCGGAGGGACAGACTACAAGAAAGGCTCAGCCGTAGGTTTTCATATGGAACCGGGACCGAACGGTGGCTGTGTGGTGATTGACGATACAACGGTTCTTGACCGTGCTCTTGAAATCCTTGCGGAAACAAAACAGAAGTGAGATCCGGCAGTTTCAAGGCAACAGCTGACAGTATCCGCTGAACCGGAATTCTATGCTTGCGGGAGAAATTCCGCAAGCTTTTTTTACAAGCCAGTTTTTCACATAATAACTATTATGTTAAATAGGAAATATTGACCCGCCCCCAATCCATAATCCATATATAAAGAAAGCCGGAGAATCATCTGATTGCTCCGGCTTGTCCTGGAATCTTGTTTTGCTTACCTTTTACTCATCCAGCAGAGGCTCGATAGCGTTGAGCTCCTTGCTCATATTGAGCTTGTAGTAGATGTTATACAGAGGAAGCGCCCATTTGTCCTTGTCTGCGGGTGCAAGCTCACGCAGTTTCTCAAACACAGGCAGAGCATTGTTGTAGAATGTCTTTTCCTGCTCCAAGAGTTTCTTGTACTCGTTTGAGCGGATGTTGACGTTCTCATTGGCAGCCCAGAACTCCTTGGCTTCCTCTAAATAGCAGAGACCCAGGTTGTTGTAAGCGTCAACGAGTTCGGCATCCTTCTCAATAGCGGTCTTGTAGTACTCCTCGGCCTTATTGTAGTCACCGGCCTTCTGGTTCACATAACCCAGGACATAGTAGTTGTAAGCCTTGTCGGGATCCTGCTTGATTATCTCAAGCGCAAAATCCTTGAGCTCATCCATATTGCCCTTGTCATTGTAGTAGTTGAGGAGCTTGTTGTAGTAGAAATCCTGGCTTGGATACTCTATCATACCGGCCTTGAGGGTCTTGAGCCAGTTCACTGTGTCGCCCAGGTTGCCGTAGGCGTCGCAGGTGATCTCATAGGAAGCCTCGCCGTTGTGGTCAGGCAGAAGGCCCTTGTCCTGGATGGCCAGATCCGAATACTTGAGAACGTCTTTCCAGTTCCCGAGCTTCCATGCGCAGAGTGCGGGGAAATAGGCGAAACGGATCTTGTCCTCATCGAAATCCGGACGTTCAGCGACGTAGCTTGCGATGATGTCGGCATCGGCCATCGTGTAGAACATGTCGAACATGTCGTAGGCTTTCTTGAAGTCTGCGCGGTTGTTGAAGAAGAAGATACCGCCGTTAATCAACATGGAAAGGTTATTGTTGATATAGTTGGCCTGCTTGTTGCGGACCTCGTTGCTCGGTTTGGCCTTCGGGTCTGTGGGATGCTGCTGTATATCATCGGCCTTGATGGAATAGTTGAACCACTTGACAAGATAGTCGTACATGGCCACTGTATCGCACTTGCTGCCACTGTTGAAGTTGACGGTCTCGTTGAAGAACTGCTCCCTGTAGATAAGGGCTGCTGTGGCCCAGGTCTGGTCCCAGTCCATGACCAACGGATTCTTGATAGCTTCGTCTATCATCCTCTTTCCATCGGCCTTGTCCCTCTGGGAGGCATCGTCCCTCTCGTAGAAATTCCTGGCATCCTTAACGCTTTTTTGAGCAGCTTTAGTGGCCTTCTTGATCTCTTTTTCGCTCATCTGGGCGTATGAAGAACATGAAAAGCCCAAAGCGGCAATCAAAACAAATAATACCTTTTTCATTTTGAATAAGTTTTATAGGTTTTACATTAATATTATACTATTCTGTATGGAATGTTAAAATTCACTCTGTGACGGGTTCCTGTGATGCTTCGGGAGCGGTTTTCCCACCCTGCAGGAGGTCGGGTGCCTCCCCTGCCTCACCCTGCAGCTCCTCCTCGGCCGGTTCGCTGTCCACCTTGCAGATGGAGCCTATCTGGTCATTGCGCTTCTCGAGGTTGATGAGTCTTACGCCCTGTGTGGCACGACCCATGATACGGAAAGCGGATACGCTCACACGCAGCGTGATACCTGACTTGTTGATGATTACCAAGTCGTTATCATCGGTAACAGCCTGGATGGAAACCAGCTTTCCGGTCTTTTCGGTTATGTTGAGGGTCTTGACACCCTTGCCGCCACGGTTGGTCTTGCGGTAGTCCTCAATCTCGGAACGCTTGCCGTAGCCCTGCTCGGATACCACCATGATGGTCTCCTCGGGTTCTTCATCCACGGCAATCATCCCTACCACCTGGTCCTCACCGTCATCATCCAGGGTCATGGCACGGACACCGGTCGCTGTTCGCCCCATGCCGCGTACGGTGCTCTCGTTGAAACGGATGGCACGGCCGTTGCGGTTGGCAATGATTATCTCCTTGTTGCCGTCCGTGAGCAGTACGTTGATAACCTTGTCGCCCTCATTCAGGTTGATGGCGTTGATACCGTTCTGGCGCGGACGTGAGTAATCCTGGAGTATTGTCTTCTTGATTACGCCGTTCTGTGTGCAGAACACCAGATAATGGTTGGAAGTGAACTCCGCATCAGCCAGGTTCTTTATCGCAATATAGGCGTTCACGGCATCGCCCGGCTCTATGTTGAGCATGTTCTGGATGGCACGGCCTTTCGATGTCTTGCCGCCCTCGGGTATGTCATATACCTTGAGCCAGTAGCAGCGTCCCTTCTGTGTGAAGAAGAGTATATAGTTGTGTGTGGTGGCCGTGAATATGTGCTCGATGAAGTCCTCTTCACGCTTGTCGCTGCCGCGGGATCCTACTCCACCCCTGCCCTGCAGACGGTACTCTGTAAGAGCTGTGCGCTTGATGTAACCTAAGTGGGACATTGTAATGATCATGGGCTCGTCGGCATAGAAGTCCTCGGGGTTGAACTCCTCGCTTGCATAGACTATCTCGGTCTTGCGCCCGTCGCCGTACTTGTCAATGATGGCCTGCATCTCATCCTTGATGACCTGCTTGCATTTCTCGGGATCGTCCAGAATACTCTGTAACTCTTCAATGCGTGCCATGACCTGGTTATATTCCTCATGCAGCTGGTCCTGCATCAGTCCTGTAAGCTGGCGCAGACGCATATCCACGATAGCCTTGGCCTGGATGTCGTCCAGACCGAAGCGGTCCATAAGCCCCTGGATAGCGTCGTTGGGTGTCTTGGCGCTCTTGATGATCTGTATGACCTCATCGATGTTGTCCGATGCGATTATCAGTCCCTCCAGGATATGGGCGCGTTTCCTGGCCTCCTCCAAATCAAATCTGGTGCGGCGGATTACCACTTCATGACGGTGCTCAATGAAACACTTAATGAGTTCGCGCAGGTTAAGGCATTTGGGACGTCCCTTGACAAGAGCAATATTGTTGACTCCGAAAGATGTCTGCAAAGCGGTCATCTTGAAGAGCTTGTTCAATACAACGCCAGCATTGGCGTCTCGCTTAACGTCTATGACGATACGCATACCCTCACGGTCCGACTCGTCGTTCACGTTGCTTATGCCCTCTATCTTCTTGTCTGTGACAAGTTCAGCAATGAACTTGATCAGTTCTGCCTTGTTCACACCGTAGGGAATCTCGGTTACGACTATCTTGTCATGCTGCTCACCGGCCTCTATCTCGGTCCTGGCACGCATGATGACACGTCCGCGTCCTGTCTCATACGCCTCACGGACACCGCTGATACCATAGATATATGCGCCTGTGGGGAAATCGGGAGCCTTTATGAACTGCATCAGTTCATCTATTGTTATATCAGGATTGTCAACCATGGCCATGCAGCCGTTCAGCACCTCGGTCAGGTTGTGGGGCGGCATGTTCGTGGCCATACCTACGGCAATACCCGACGAACCGTTGATGAGCAGGTTGGGTATGCAGGCGGGAAGGACCGTGGGTTCCTCCTCCTTGTTGTCGTAGTTCGGCACAAAGTCAACTGTGTTCTTGTTTATGTCCTGCATCATCTCCTCGCCTATCTTCCTGAGGCGGACCTCGGTGTAACGCATGGCAGCAGGGCTGTCACCGTCTATTGAGCCGAAGTTACCCTGGCCATCGACAAGCGGATAACGCATTATCCAATCCTGTGCAAGACGCACAAGTGCACCATAAACCGATGAATCTCCATGAGGATGGAAGTGTCCGAGCACATCGCCCACCGTACGTGCCGACTTGCGGTACCCCTTGTCCGAAGTGTTGCCGTCACGCATCATGCTGTAGAGTATGCGGCGGTGCACGGGCTTGAGTCCGTCACGGGCATCCGGAAGGGCCCTGGCCACTATCACTGACATGGAATAGTCAATATATGAGGACTTCATCTCCTCCTCAATGTTCACCCTGATAATTCTGTCCTGATTTTCCAATTTTCCTCTATTTTGTTTGTCTTTTCTTTGTCTTATTCGAAGTGTTTGCCGCCTTACGGCTTTAAACGGTCAAAATTACTTCTTTTTGCTCATTTGACCAACGCGCGCGCGTACTTTGTTTATTGTGTTCATAACTTTTGTGGCGTTGTCAGGACTTTATGTCATGATAAGACCCGTTGGCACGCCTTTTGTTCATACCTTTGCACCCGGGCTGTGATGTAGCAGCCACGAACATAAACCAAACCGATACAATCCGCAAAGAAAGACAGATGAACAACAGGATATCAGACAAACTCAATTCCATTCTGGTGCTAAGCAAAGAGGAGGCTGAACGGCTCTCCCAACCTGAGGTCATGCCCGAGCATGTCATCCTGGGAATGCTTCGCGACGGCCGGAACAAGGCTGTGGAGATGCTTCTCCGGCTGAATGTGGACCTCAACGCCCTCAAGGAGAGTCTTGAGGCCGTACAACCGGTACAGGACCAGGCTGCATCGGGCAAGGTGCCCATAGAGAACATATCCCTCTCCATGGTCGTCACAAGGCTTCTCAAGATCAGTGCCCTTGAGGCCAGGCTCCGCAAGTCCGGCGAGGTCATGGAAGAGCATATGCTCATGGCCATCGCGAGGGACCATTCCTCCAAGGCGGCAGGGATACTCCAGTCATACAATGCAGATTACCGCAACCTCACCGGAGTCCTCTCCACGGAGACAGAGGACACCGCTGTTCAGATGGGCATGGGTATCAGCGATGATGACGATGACGACGAAGAGGAGCTCAATCCGTCCCCTTCAGGCCCCGCCTCACAGAACACAAGGGGCAGCGGCTCCGCGACCGCTACACGCCAGTCCGGCAGCAAGACCCCCGTGCTGGACAACTTCAGCAATGACATCACCCAGGCAGCTAAAGAGGGCCGTCTGGATCCTGTCGTCGGACGTGAGAAAGAGATTGAGAGACTGGCGCAGATACTTACCCGCCGCAAGAAGAACAACCCCATCCTGATAGGTGAACCCGGAGTCGGTAAATCGGCTATCGTGGAAGGGCTCTCCCAAAGGATAGTGTCCCGCAAGGTGTCACCGATGCTGTTCGGCAAAAGGGTGCTTGCGCTTGACATGGCTGCTGTGGTGGCAGGCACGAAATACCGCGGACAGTTCGAGGAGAGAATCCGGTCCATAATTCAGGAATTGAAGAAAAATCCTGACATTATTATTTTCATTGACGAGGTACATACGATAATCGGCGCCGGATCGGCACCAGGTTCGATGGATGCCGCCAACATGCTCAAGCCTGCCCTTTCGCGCGGAGAGATACAGTGTATCGGAGCCACCACGGTGGATGAATTCCGTAAGTCGATTGAGAAGGACGGGGCGCTTGAGCGCCGCTTCCAGAAGATTATGGTGGAACCTACCACGCCGGAAGAGACACTGCTAATCCTGGAGAACCTCAAGTCGCGTTATGAGGAGCATCACAATGTCACCTATACCGACGAGGCCCTCGAGTCCTGCGTACATCTGGCCGAGCGTTACATAACTGACCGCTCATTCCCCGACAAGGCCATAGATGTGATGGATGAATCGGGCTCACGCACACATCTGTCCAATATTTCGGTACCCAAGGAGATAGAACAGAAACAGCAGGAGATTGACTTTACCCGTGAAGGCAAGAACGATGCCGTATCCCGTCAGGACTTTGAACTCGCCGCCCGTTTCCGGGATCGCGAGAAGAGTCTCGAGAATGAGCTGGAGGTGATGAAGCGTGACTGGGAGCTCTCCCTAAAGAGCCGCCGCGAGACGGTCGATGCCGAAAACATTGCCCAGGTGGTCTCCATGATGACCGGCATACCTGTGCAGAAAATGGCCCGTGAGGAGGGTGAACGCCTACGTGGTCTCTCCCCTGCCCTCAAGTCTAAGGTGATAGCCCAGGATGCTGCAGTAGATACCCTTGCCAGAGCTATACGCAGAAGTCGTTGTGGTTTGAAAAATCCTAACAAACCAATAGGCTCTTTCCTGTTCCTCGGCCCCACCGGCGTGGGCAAGACACTGCTCGCCAAGCAGCTTGCCGTGGAGCTGTTCGGAAGTGAGGATGCCCTCATACGGGTGGATATGAGCGAGTTCATGGAGAAGTTCGCAGTCTCCCGCCTCGTGGGTGCACCTCCGGGATACGTGGGTTACGAGGAAGGTGGCCAGCTTACCGAAAAGGTGCGCCGCAGGCCCTACTCCATCGTCCTGTTCGACGAGATAGAGAAGGCTCACCAGGACGTATTCAACATCCTGCTGCAGGTGATGGACGAGGGACGTCTGACCGACAGCGACAGCCGTACCGTGGATTTCCGCAACACCATTATTATAATGACCTCCAACATCGGCTCCAGGCAGATACAGGAGTACGGTCACGGGATAGGCTTCGGCACATCGGACTCCTCACTTGAGGGGGCGCGTCAGGACATTATCCGTAAGGCTCTCCACAGGTCCTTCTCGCCGGAGTTCATAAACCGTATCGATGAGATTATCACCTTCAACCAGCTGGACCGCGAGGCTGTGTCGAAGATAGTCGATATAGAGATAGGCAGCCTCCGTACCCGCGTGGAGGCTATGGGATACCGCTTCGGTGTAACCCGGGAGGCTCTTGCACTCCTGTCCGAGAAGGGCTACAGCCGGGAATTCGGCGCCCGTCCGCTCAAGCGTGCCATACAGAGCCTTGTGGAGGACCGCATCGCGGAGGTGATGATTGACGGCGGCTGCAAGCCTGGCGACATGCTCGAGATAGCCGTAGAAAACAGTGAAACAGTAGTAAAAACAAGTTGATATTATGCAGAAAGGTAAGATTGGAGTAACGACCGAGAACATTTTCCCGGTCATAAAACAGTTTCTTTACAGTGACAGGGAGATTTTCCTCCGCGAGATGGTCTCGAACGCCGTGGACGCCACCCAGAAACTCAGGACACTCTCATCGAAGGGTGAATTCAACGGCGAGATGGGTGACCTTACGGTGCGTATCACTGTAGGTAAGGATACCATAACCGTGAGCGACCGCGGCTTGGGTATGACTGCCGAGGAGATTGACAGGTACATCAATCAGATCGCATTCTCAGGTGCCAACGATTTCCTTGACAAGTACAAGAATGACGCCAATGCCATAATCGGCCACTTCGGTCTCGGGTTCTACTCGGCCTTCATGGTCTCAAAGCAGGTCGAGATTGTCACGAAATCCTACAGGGAGGGCTCACAGGCCGTCCGTTGGAGCTGTGACGGCTCACCTGAGTTCCAGATAACCGATGCCGACAAGACAGACCGTGGCACCGACATTATCCTCCATATAGATGATGACAGCAAGGAGTACCTGCAGGAGACCACCATTCAGGGCCTGCTCAGGAAATACTGCCGGTTCCTCCCCGTGCCCATCGCCTGCGGCAAGAAGAAGGAGTGGAAGGACGGCAAGGAGGTCGAGACAGACGAGGACAATATCATAAACAATGTGGAGCCCCTCTGGACCAGGACACCCTCCGAGCTGAAGGATGAGGACTACAAGGGCTTCTACAGAGAACTCTACCCCATGCAGGAGGAGCCCATGTTCTGGATCCACCTGAACGTGGATTTCCCGTTCCATCTGACCGGAATACTCTACTTCCCCAAGATAAAGAGTAACCTGGACCTGCAGAAGAACCGCATCCAGCTCTACTGCAACCAAGTGTTCGTGACAGATTCCGTGGAGGGTATAGTACCGGATTTCCTCACCCTGCTCCACGGCGTGATCGACTCTCCGGACATCCCGCTGAACGTGTCCCGCTCGTATCTGCAGAGCGACTCCAACGTCAAGAAGATATCGGGCTACATCACAAAGAAGGTGGCCGACCGTCTCTCTGCCATATTCAAGAACGACCGCAAGGAGTTCGAGAGCAAGTGGGACGATGTCAAGCTCTTCATCAACTACGGAATGCTCACCGAGGAGGATTTCTACTCCAAGATGGAGAAGGTGGCCCTCTTCAAGGATACAGAAGGGGCATACTTTACATTCGAGGAGTACAGGAAACTCATAGAGGCCGGCCAGACTGACAGGAACAAGAACCTGATTTACCTCTACGCCACCAACAAGGAGGAGCAGTTCGGATATATCGAGGCCGCGAGGAACAAGGGCTACAGCGTGCTGCTCATGGACAATCAGCTGGATATCCCGATGATAGGTATGCTGGAGCAGAAATTCGGCAACAACAGCCGTTTCCAGAGGGTTGACAGCGACTCCATAGACAACCTGATTGCCAGAGAGGAGACCGTCAAGACGGAATTGCCGGCCGGTCAGCTCCGCATGATAACCAAGGTGTTCAGCAGTCAGATGCCCAAGATGGAGAAGACCGATTTCCACGTCGATGCCCAGAGTCTCGGAGAATCCGCCCTGCCGGTCATGGTTACCTGCAGCGAGTACATGCGCAGGATGAAGGATATGGCAGCCATACAGCCGGGAATGGGTTTCTACGGTGAGATGCCTGACATGTACACCGTCATCCTGAACAAGGACCACAAGCTCATACAGCGTGTCCTGGAAGATGCAGGCGCCGCCTGCGACGCCAAAGTCAAGCCTGAGGATGACAGGCTCACCGCCCTGAAAGAGCGTCAGTCGGAGCTGCGGAAGGCACGCGAGGGCAAGAAGGACGAGGATGTCCCCCAGGCGGAGAAGGACGAGATGAAGGAGATTGACGGCAAGATATCGGAGGCCGAAAACACGATTTCCGGCATCTACTCCGAATATGCCGCCGGCAACAGGATCGTCCACGAACTGATAGACCTTGCACTGCTCCAGAACGGTATGCTCAAGGGCGAGGCTCTCTCATCTTTCATACGCCGCAGTGTGGAGATGATCTGACGTTGAAATTGGAGTTGGCCTTGGCCTTGGCTTTGGCTGATCCGGACAGGCTGACGGCACGAACGCTGCCATACTGACGGAAGCCAGGCCCGCAACAAATAAAAACACGACTCAGTGCAACTGTGCCGTGTTTTTTTATGTACCTTTGTTTCTGGAGTGAATATCATGGGCAGATTGGCAAGAATCATACTGCTGACACTGATGCCGTTGCTGCCGGTCATACCGGCAAGCGGCCAGAAGGTGGGACTCGTCCTGAGCGGAGGAGGAGCCAAGGGTATGGCTCATATCGGCCTCATAAGGGCCCTTGAGGAGAATGACATACCCATAGACTATATAGCAGGAACCTCGATGGGTGCCATCATCGGCTCCCTCTATGCCATGGGCTACTCTCCGG
Organism: Bacteroidaceae bacterium; assembly: GCA_017651315.1. Classification (GTDB taxonomy): domain Bacteria; phylum Bacteroidota; class Bacteroidia; order Bacteroidales; family Bacteroidaceae; genus Colenecus. The sequence continues at coordinate 13,026 of JAGCDE010000050.1, read as the reverse complement.
ACGAGATGCAGGAGCTCATTCGGTCTGACGAGTTCCGCCGCTGGTACACCGGCGAGAAGGACATGAGCTATCAGTTCTACTTCAAGCAGTCCCCCCCTACACCATCCATAGTGCAGGCGGGACTTGCAGTGAAGGATTCCATGACCATCATCCGTCCCATGACCAACAGCGTGATTGACCCCCTGCAGATGAATCTGGCATTCGTCGATGTCTATTCAGGTGCATCGGCCGCCTGCGGGAATGATTTCGACAAGCTCATGGTTCCCTTCAGGGCGGTGGCCTCCGATGTGTTCAAGAAGAGCTCCATTGTGTTGGGCAAAGGCGATCTGGGCAATGCCGTCAGAGCCTCCATGTCACTGCCGTTCGTGTTCAGTCCAATCCGCATAGACTCCATAATAGCATACGACGGAGGTATCTACGACAATTTCCCTGTGGATGTGATGATTGAGGAGTTCCATCCGGATTTCATCATCGGCAGTGTGGTGGCCATGTCAACGGACAGGGCGGAGAACTACACCCTACCCGACGAGTATGACCTAATGGGCCAGGTGCGGAGCATGATCATGCAACGGAGCGACTACAACCTTGCCCCTGAACTCGGAGTCAAGCTGGATTTCAATCTCGATGACGTAGGCATGCTTGATTTCCATAAGATTGACGTTGTGGAGAGAATAGGCTACCTCAACACCCTGCCCATGATCGACTCCATCAGGAGCCGCCTGACGGCACGCAGGGATACGGTAGAGCTGAAGCGTATGCGCCAGGCCTTCAAGAGCCACGTCCCGCCCATGATATTCAGCAGTATAGAGGTCTCAGGCGTGAATTCGGCCCAGCGCCGCTACATATCCAAGGAGTTCAACGCCGACAAGGGCAGGTTTGATTTCGAGGATTTCAAGATGGGTTATTTCAAGATTCTCTCGGACGAGGCAATAAAGAAAGCCCTCCCCAGTACCGAGATGAATCCTGAGGACTCCACCTTCAACCTCAAGCTGGATGTCACTATCGACGACCACCCCACTTTCGATCTTGGCGGATGCATCTCCTCCGGCAATACGAGCCAGCTCTACGGTGCGGTATCGTATCGTCACATCGGTGAGGCCTCCACCACCTTCAACATGGAGGGGCAGATAGGCAGGGTATATAACAACGCCCAGTTCATGATGCGTAACGACCTGGCCACCAGGATACCTATGGCCCTTTCCCTGCAGTTTGCCTACAACAACATGAACTACTTCAACTCAGGAACAGGGTTTGTCTCTGCGGACAACATATCACCCGCGTTGAACAAGGAGATTGAGTTCTTCACCAAGCTCAAGATGTCCAGGCCATTCCTGAACAACTACAAGGCCGTCTTTTCCGTCGGTGTAGCCCATCACAAGGACTTCTACTCCCAGACCAACAGCATCAACATAGACAAATTCAAGTATGACTGCACCAGGCACAACATATTAGGAGGCTCCGTCATGTTCACGGGAAGCACCATGAACTCTGTACAGTACCCCACACGCGGCCATTCCGAAACAATAACAGCACAGATATTCACAGAGAACAGTCTGTTCCGTCCGGAAAACCGGCGTTCATCCGATTACACTTCTACAGACCAGTCCTGGCTGCAGATGTCTATCGAGAGCAACCGATATTACAGGTTGACTCACCACATCTCCATGGGTATCAGCTTCAGGGGATACTACTCCTCACGTAACTTCGCGTCGAACTACAACGCCTCCGTAATGCAGGCCGGGAAATACGAACCCACGGTGAACAGCAGGTTCCAGTACGACCCGTCCTTCAGGGCCAATGCCTACATAGCAGGAGGCATAAAACCCATCTGGATCATAAACAACGTATTCCATGTACGGTCCGAATTCCACGCCTTCATTCCTGAAAGGACCATAGTCAATGACAACGGCAATCCTGAATACGGCAGAGGTTTGGACGGCTTGCAGTTCATGAGTGAATTCTCATTCGTGGCACAATATAACCGTCTGAATTTCAACGTCTATTTCAACACCACCTCATCCGACAGCCGTTCCGCCACTTTCGGAGTGACACTCGGAATCCTCATGCCTAATGAATGGTTCATAGAATAGGTGTCTGCCGGTTTGGAAATGACGGGTAATTGATGTATCTTCGCAACCGATAAAAAACTGTCATTATGAAATACTATATACTTTTCGGCCCTCCGGGAGCCGGCAAAGGCACCCAGGCTGGTGCTATTGCAAAGAAATACAACTTATTGCACGTAAGTACAGGTGAACTTCTCAGGTCGGAGATAGCTGCCGGCACCGAACTCGGCAAGCAGGCCAAGGACCTCATCGCCGCAGGTAACCTTGTTCCTGACAGCGTAGTGGAAGGCATGATTGAGAGCACCTTCAACAACAACAGGACCAAGGCAGGCTTTCTGTTGGACGGGTTCCCCCGCACCATAGGCCAGGCCAAGGATCTGGACGAGATGCTTGCCCGCCGTGGCGAGAAGGTCAACGCCGTGATTTCCATCATGATTTCCGATGAGACCGTCCATGCCCGCATCACCCACCGCGCCACTATCGAGGGCCGGGCTGATGACGCCAATCCCGAGACCATCAACAACCGTATAGCCACATACCACAAGCAGACCGAGCCTCTGATAGAGTTTTACCGCAACGCCGGCAAATACTACGAGGTGGATGGTGAAAGCGGTGACATCAATGTGGTACGCCGCAGGATGCTCACAGTGTTCCGAGGCATAGACAAGCGGTTCGTTGACCGTCAGACAGTTATAGACAACGACCTGCTCGACCGCGTCCAGCAGCTCGCCCAGGAGTCGCCCCGCCTGCGCATGAACTATGACCTGCGCAACACCGAAGAGGACCAGTCACAGCGTATGATCAATGTCATGCTCCCGGGCACCATGACCGCCATCCACAAGCACAACCTCTCAAGCGAGACCGTCATGCTGCTGCGCGGCAAGATGGATACCGTATTCTACAATGACAACGGGGTTGAGAAGGAGCGCATCCACATGGGAGGCGACACAGGTGTACTCGGCGTGAACATACCCAAAGGACAGTGGCATACCTTCGAGGTGGAGGAGCTGGCCATCATCTTCATGGCACAGGACGGACCTTGGTCTCCCCTCTCCAAGGAGAACATGCTCAAATAAGAAATCTGTTCAGGATCTGTTTGGAATTGTTCCGGGAAGACTGTCGAGGTCTATCCCGGCGGAATAAGAGGCGGATTCTCAATAATATTTGATATTACGACTGAATGACAGCCCGTTGAACTGCATCTTTGTCCAGTTCCCCGAGCTGTCATATTCGTATGTGGCGGAATATTCCTGACCAGGGTTGTCTCCGATAACCACGCTCTCCAGGTTGCCTTGTGAAGAGTATCTGTATTCCATACGGGCCTCTCCCCCCTCCTGCACCGTGCTCTTGGGATAGAGGAATCCCTCATAGGTCCTGAAAGTGCATGTCTCATATACAACCGCGCCATTATCGCCGGTATAGTGGTAGCGGTAGCTGTCAAGCAGCCTGTTGCCCTTGAAAATGACGGTGTCAATCGAGAGACTGTCGGAATGTGTGGGAAACTTGCCTTTATATTCAATCCTATCAACCTCAGTGCCACCTCCGGTAGCCTGGTTCTCGGTATAGACTTTCATCCATTGGTTCTTACCGTCATCCACATACACATATTTCCTGTTCTGGACGACCTTTTGGTCCGATGACCGTTTGGTAACCTTGGAGAGGCCGGCCAGGATAGAGAAGTGTCGCGAGTCGTCAGCATGTATGGCTGCCATGTTGTACAGTCCCGGTCCAAGATTGTCATATACGGGCACAAGAAGGTCGGCATCGTTCTTGTATTCAAGGGTATAATAGAAAACCGATGACCCCTCAAGGGCATATACGACCGACGGCCGCCCGTTCCCGTCGAACTCGTACCTCACGCCGCCCCTGCCGCTGAGATAGACATCGGGACGACCGTCACTATGGAAAGAGGCATACTCAACCGTATCGCCGGTCTCATTGAGGACAGCTGTTGACCTGACCCCCCTGTTTACGGTGAACTGCTTGAGCCATATAGTGTCGGCCGTTATCCTCTCCTGCTCTCCTCCGGACTGTGAATAGGGGTCCTCAGGCTCCCCATCAAATCCCTTGTTCTCGCATGCTACGGCAAATGCAGCCAACAGAGCGACTATATATATACGGTTCCTTATCATCACCGCAAAGATAGTTCATTTATCCGGAATCCGGAATCATATACCCCAATATGTGCGGGCAGGTCAGAATCTGTGATTTGTTCCGTGAAATTCAGAATCTGTCTGATTTGTTTCCTTCAAATGATGAACAGATGACCTGGAACGGCCAAATCGGCCCATTAATGATAATTTTTTATGTATTGAATATGGAATTTGTACATATTTTGCAAAAAATGCCTAATTTTGAGGCACAAAAAACGAATAATCAACAACAATTAATCATAATCTTAAATTCAGCACATTAAAATGAAAAAGCTTTCGACAATCGCACTCATTGCGTCAATCGTACTGGTGAGCGCATGTGGCCCCAAAGACCCGGGTCTGAAGGATGCCTACAAGAACTATTTCAAGATTGGTGTTGCCGTTACCCCGCGTAACGTCACTGACTCGCTTCAGGCATCAATCATCCTTAAGGAATTCAACAGCATTACCGCTGAGAACTGCATGAAGCCAGGTGAGATTCACCCCCAGCCCGGTGTATGGAATTTTGCCCAGGCCGATGCCATTGCTGACTTCTGCCGCAAGAACGGCATCAAGATGCGTGGCCACTGCCTCGTATGGCACAGCCAGTTCGCAAACTGGATGTTCAACAAGTATGACGAGAACGGCAACCAGGTCGTTGAACGTGACGAGAATGGTGACACCATCTGGGTTGAACAGCCCGTACGCGGCGGCTTCGGCGGCTTTGGAGGCGGCGGTTTCGGTCAGATGCCTCAGGGCCAGCGTCCGCAGGGTGCCCCGCAGGGAGCTCCCCAGGGTCAGCGTCAGGGACAGGGTCAGCGTCAGGGACAGGGCCAGCGTCCGCAGGGCCAGCCGGGCCAGATGCCTCAGGGCGGTTTCGGCGGTTTCGGCCAGATGCCTCAGGGCCAGCGTCCGCAGGGCCAGCAGGGTCAGGCAGCAGCTCCCCAGATGACCAGGGTTCCCAAGTATGCTAAAGCCACTAAGGAGGAGTTCTATGATTCACTCCGCGCCCACATCCATACTGTAATCAACCGTTACAAGGACGTGGTCTATTGCTGGGATGTCGTGAATGAGGCCATGAGCGATGCCAACAACCCGAATGCACCCTACGAGCAGTCGTTCCGTCAGTCAACCGCCTATCAGCTTTGCGGTGACGAGTTCATCAAGAAAGCCTTCGAGTTCGCTCATGAGGCTGATCCGAATGCCGGCCTGTTCTACAACGACTACAGCGCATGGACTCCTTCAAAGAGGACCTATATCTACAACATGGTCAAGAAACTGCAGTCTGAGGGTGCTCCTATCACCGGTATCGGTATGCAGGGTCACTACAACATCTATGACAACCCCACCCTCGAGGACTTCGAGAAGGCCATCCAGATGTACCTTGAGCTGGTTGACGACATCCAGATCACCGAGTTCGATATCCGTATCAATCATGAGGCCGGCGGTCAGCTTCAGTTCAACCGCGGCGAAGGTCAGGTCCTCTCCGATACTATCGCCCAGATGCAGCAGGAGAAGTATGACCAGCTGTTCAAGATTCTGCGTAAGTACAAGAAGAACTTCTCTTGCGTAACATTCTGGAACCTTGGCGACCGTGACTCATGGCTTGGCGCCAACAACTTCCCGCTGTTGTTTGACCGCGAGTACAAGCGCAAGCCCGTTTACTACACAGTCCGCGACTTCAAGAAGTAACCGGAACTCCCATAATCATAAGGAGAGGATGGCCCGGAAAGGTCATCCTCTCTTTTTTATTCCTTATTCTGAAGCCGACCGCCCCCAGTAGTGCCCCGGGTCAGACGGTTCGAAACAGATTTTAATCTCCTTTTTGCTGTTTTTCATTTTTTTTAAGACCTTTGTAAAACTATGTGTGCATGACACTCAGCCGGGGCACCTCTTGATTGCATGAATGGTGACTCCTTTGTTTTAGAATAATTACAAAACCTACAGGTTTATGACAGCATTATTTAAGAAAGGACTTGGATGGCACAGCATGACTACAGAAGGTACTTGGTTCCAGTAGCCATGAAATTTTTCTCCAACTAATACACTGTTGAATGAATCTTGAAGGTGTGTTTTTAGGCATCTCATCCTGACGATGTTTGTTGCGTGGTTCAATATCCCATTTTGCCACATAAAAAGACCTGCCATCTATAATCTTTCTCATGAATTTATCCCTTAAATAACTACGGCTCATACGTTTGGCTTTAATGTTATAGAATGATTGAAACCAACTATTGTTTACAGCATCTCGAGAACCTCAGCAGCCTGACTGTAATAGTCCAGACGGTTCTGAAAGTATTCAGGGGATAATTCATCCAATGGAAGACGGACGATTTCCTTAACAAGCGGCTCTGCTATTCCGGTCATCTCTGATAAACGGGTTGTTGCATAGTCTGTAGAGTAGCTTGTGTTTATAACACTAACCAATGTCTCCACGCTGACTCCTGAATCAATCCAGGCATTAACGGCATTGGATTGAAGCAATGCGTATTTGCGGCAAGCTTCTAATGCCTCCAGATAAGCAGTTTCTTCTTTTAATTCCATATTGCTTGCAATTTGTAATAACGCTATCGTATTATATATGGGGCAAATGTCATTTATAGGTGTGCAAAAAAGAATGCAGATGAAGAAATATTTTGAAAAAACAGAAAAAAAAGATTACCTATGCAATGATTTTGCACACTGCACCCATATTTTTGCATCAAATTAAAGTAAAACAGTATGATATTAAAGAAGGAAGAATTGCTGAAAATGGGGGCCTTTGAGGCTAGAGTGAAGGAGTGCCAGAAGAGTGTATATCCTGAAATGAATGCGCTGGTACGTGAACGCTGGGAGCGCGAGATGGACTGGATCCGCCTGCAGCATCTGGAGGATGGCTTTCTGGAAATGTGGAACATTGTGGATGAGGCCCGCACTACCCTGGGAGCCGCTATTGGCAACGCACATCGCGGACTGGAAAACAGCATGGTGGCCTACTGCCTGGGGCTGACGGCTACGAATCCGCTCCCGGATGAGGGCCTGCCGGAATACCCCTTCCCGGACATCAACCTGCCTCTGAACGTGGGCGTGACGATTGACAACGAGAACCGCAACCGCCTGGTGCAGCTGGCCGAGGTGGTGTACGGTAAGGCCATGATGCGTTTCAACCTCCCGATTCTGAAACTTAACGGCATAATACTGGAATTCTTCCGGTGTTAATGCCGGTATTGATTTAAATTCATAACTTGCGCAAAAATCGACCTAAAACCGAATGATTATGAAGAGTACTGAAGAAATGTATTACAATCGCATTGTTGGACAAATGTGATGAATATGGAACTTTAATAAAAGGATGGTAAATATTATAATACACAGAGGATTGGAACAGATTGGCGGATGCATAACAGAGATAAGCACCGCCACATCACGTGTGTTTATTGATTTGGGAAAGAATCTGCCCGGTAATGGCGAGGCAACTACCCCCGAACAGGATAAGAATATGGTGGAGACACTGTTCCGGAATAACCAGAAAGAGCACACTGCAGTAATTTACACTCACGTGCATGATGACCATATTGGACTGTTTGATTATGTCCCTGATGGCATACAGCAGATGGTTGGCGAAGGAGCGAAGGAAATCATTCTGGAGAAGTACCGTTTGCTCTGTGAGGCTGATAAACTGGCTGGGAATGATCCAGAGACCAATCAGCGCAAGTATGCTAAGCTGAAAGTGTTCAAGACCTGGCCAAGAAGCACAAAGCCGGTTGCCTTTTCTGTTGGAGACATCAGGATTACCCCCTACTATAACTGTCACTCAATATACGACTCTTATATGTTCCTGATTGAAGCTGACGGGAAACGTATATGGCATATGGGTGATTACCGCCAGCACGGCTGGATGGGAGGCAAATTACTCAAGTTGCTTAAGTGGCAGGCAACCGATATTGATGTTCTGATAACAGAGGGTACCATGTTGAGTCGTGATGATGAGTGCATTCATGAAAGCGTGGTAGCCGAAAAGATGGCTCATGTGATGCAGGCGTTTAAGTATGTATTTGTGTTGGTATCAGCAACAGATATTGAACGGTTAGCCAGCATCAACCTGGCAGCGAAAGAGGCCCACAAACCTCTGTGTGTATGCTCAGGATACATAAATTCCACCATGCGGATATTTACCGACAGAGAGTCTAAGCGGCCGGGTGACCTATTTGACTTTAAGCACCGCTATTATTTTAAGCACCGCTATTATGATGAAAAGAAACCTATTGAGCCTATCCTGAAGCGTGGGTTTGTGATGTGCGCTGGTGTATCGCAACTTGAAAGGGTTGATAAGCTACGCAGTCAATTGCCAGAAGAGGAAACGCTGCTGATATATTCAACATGGGACGGCTACTATAAGGATGCTGCACAGGTTGAGCAGAACCCCGGATACAAGAAGTTCCGCGAGACATTCCACAATGTGGTGGATATCTATACTTCCGGGCATGCAAGCAGGCAGACAATTAAGGAGGTGATTGAGACGGTGAATCCTAAGGAGGCTATTGTTGGCATTCATAAAGACGAAGGACAAACTTTGGAAACGCTGGGATTAAGTGAACGGTTTAATAAAAAGATATTAGCTACATTTGATAAAACATTAAAAATATAGAGATATGGAAATTTTTGGTTATTCTGAAAGAGGAGCTATGAACGCTCTATTCCATGGAATTGCTTTGAGTAACGACAAAGAAGCAATGAAAGAATTCTTAAAAACAGCAAACATAGAAGGGGATTTTACCGATTTTGAAATATATTCAGAATTCTCATTATCAGATTTTGGAAATCCTGATATGGTAATAATTGCTAAATATAGAAATAATAAAAAAGAGGAAAAAGAGGTGATATTTATTGAAGCAAAGGCTAGTTGTGGAAAAAAATATAAAATACATAAACAGTATGCTGAACATAATGAATATGTTAAAGAAAGAGAGTATAAAAGCGGTCAATCATCAAATTTGTTTTTTCAACTGAGACAAAAGTATTATTTCTTTGAGACAAAGTGTAAAAAAAATGAGACGGATAAATTAAAAATTCCCGACCTAATAAAATATTATGATCAGAAAAAGAAAGCTGAACGTAGAACTGGAAATAACCCAGTTGTGAAAGAATTTATGAAACAAATTTCTGAATGCGAATCAGCCCATTACGTTGCAATCATTCCAAAAAGTGATTACTCTGAAATCAAAACAGGAAAAGATTATGGATTTGATATTCAATTTGTTTCATGGGAAGATTTGAATGAGAAATTTGAAAAATACCTGAATAAAACAATAACATTCAATCAAAGTGGCAAATACAATCAAATAATAAATAATGATTAGCATGACAATCCTACACATATCTGATACGCATGGGCTCCACCACCAATTGACCAATCTCATTTTGCCCAAAGCCGATATTCTGATCCATAGCGGTGATATAACAAACAGCGGTACGGAGCAGGAAGTGTTGGATTTTCTGAATTGGTTTATTGACCTGCCGAATGCACACAAGATATTCGTGGCGGGCAATCATGATACGTGCCTTTGGGATGCTGAGAGTATTGAGGATTTACCCGAAAATGTACATTTTCTGCAAGACAGAAGTGTTGAAATAGGTGGAGCTAAATTCTTTGGGTTGGGCTACAATCATGATGAGATGCTGATTCCGAAAGGTACTGATTACCTGATTACCCATGAGCCACCTACGATGATTCTAGATGAATCATCAGGAATACACTGGGGAAACATCAAGATTCGTAACCGTGTTCAGGAAATTAAGCCCGGATATCACCTGTTTGGTCATGCACATGAAAGCTACGGCATACTGAAGATAGATGCAACCATTTATTCAAATGCGGCACTTCTGAATGACAAGATGGAACTGGTAAATAATCCCAGGCGTTTTTTACTTCCCGTCAACAATATGGGGAGATTAGCCAGAGCGATAATGGAAGAGCAAGAATACGGAATACACAGTAACGGAAAAATGATATGGGAAGTAAAACAATAAACCGATACGTCTGGCTGCTGGACATACTGCTGCAAAAGAAAAAGCTTACTTTTGAGGAGATAAGCGGCCTGTGGGAAAGGAGTTGCCTGGGTGACGGCAATCCCCTGCCCCTGAGGACGTTCCATCAGCACAAGAGCGCCATTGAGGAGATGTTTGGCGTGGAGATAAAGTGCAACCCGTCTGACGGGTACCACTACTATATTGGCGAGCTGGACAACTTTAGGAAGGACCGCACAAAGCAGTGGCTGTACAACTCTTTCACGCTGTCAAACATGATAATTGCTGGGCATAACATGAAGGGCAGGATTCTGTTTGAGGAGATTCCGCACGGCACCCAGTACCTGCAGACCATTATTGAGGCCATGCAACAGAACCGGGTGCTGGAGATAGACTACCAACCGTTTAAGGGTGGCCATAACATCTATCATCTGGCGCCTTACGCTATGAAGGTGTATAACAGGCGCTGGTATGTGGTGGGCTTTATGAATGAATCCAATGGAATCAGGAACATTGCCTTGGACAGAGTGATTGATCTGGCCGTGACAGATGTAACCTTTAAGATGCCCAAGAAGTTTGATGCCGAGGAGTATTACGCCAACACCGTAGGCATATACGTGAGCGATGACCTTACGCCCCAGACAGTACGCATACGCGTGTATGGTGATAAGGTAGATTATGTGCGCTCTCTGCCACTCCACAAGAGCCAGGAGGAGGTTGTTACCAAGAACGGCGAGTACAGCGAATTCAAGTATAAAGTGTGCCTTACTCCGGAGCTGACTACTCAACTTTTGTCCATGGGTGAATTTGCCGAAGTGCTGGAGCCAAAGGAGCTTAGAGATAAGATGAAGGAACGCATAGAAAAGAGTCTGAAATACTACAGGAACTAAAGAAAATGCAATGCTGTGCAAGGTTTTTGCACAGCATTGTTGGTTTTTTCCGTGAAAATGCACAATTCCATCGTATTATATATAGAGGCGCATAATTAAAAACCTATATATATGATGGAACAAAACAACAATCAGAGACAGAATGAAGAGAGTAAGGAACTGGAGTTAATTAGCCTGGTAAAGCAAGGCGACATTAAGGCTGAGGAGGAGCTGGAGAAGCTGGAGGCCAAATATGTAACCAAGGTGGCTGAGCAGTACAAGAACCAGGGCCTGAGCATGGAAGTGCTGATAGAAGAAGGCAACGAGGGCCTGATAAGGGCTGCCCGGAAGTTTGATACCAGCAAAGGCGTGACCTTTATGGCTTATGCAGTATGGTGGGTGCGCCAGTATATCCTGAAGGGTATAGCACGTGAAACGAATATCCAGCGCCAGAATAGCCATGAATAATTCTGCAACAATTGAATTGCTTAGAAGCCATGCAACACATGGCTTTGAGCAGCGTTACGGAGAGAAACCGGATAAACTAACCTTGCTAAGATTGTTATTTGAATACAGGTGCATTGATGTGATGGGATATACCGGCCTCTACGTGATGGCTTACCGGATATTCAGACAAACTGCCACATCACTGGGTATTAATGTGTGGCCACGCGGAGCTGTGGCATCATCGGTGGTATGCTACAGTCTGGGGCTGACCGAAGTGGATCCGTTAAAATACGGACTCCACTCTGTCCGTTTTGTGAACGAAGAGCCGCCCAGATTCCAGTTTGACGTGGAGAAAGCCAGGTTTGATGAGTTCAAGGAAAAAGCAACAAAGGTGCTGAAAGACAATCCGGATATACTTGACTTTGAGACCGGATGCAAATATGTGATTGGCGATATTGAGCCTATGGCTAACCTGAACAGCGAGAGAGTAAGCCCGCTGCCCCTACCCGATAACCTGGACGATGAGATAGCCGAATACGCCCTGAGCTTTCTGGACACGATGGATATGTATAAGACCTACATAGAACGGAAGAATGGAGCCGTCTGGAAACCTACTGGTATAGAGAAGCTGGATGAGATACTTGCACCCACCTGCGGGCTGCTGGCTTATCAGGAACAGATGTTTGATATACTGAAGTACACATTGAGAGTGTATGGTACCAGCGCCAATGACACCAGACTAATAATACAAAGGGGTGATAAGGAACGGATAAATACATTGAGAACAGAACTGCAGGATGCAGCCACCCAGACAAGTCTTGGAGACAGAGAGTTTGATACTGTCTGGTCCGTTCTGACATCAAACCCCAAGGCGTTCCTGAAGGCGCATGCGGTAAGTAGAGTTTTATCCAAGTATTATTTTAAGGCAATATCATAAAATGAACAGCTCGGAAAGTTTATGGATTGATGAGTTTGGGGTACAATACAGCATGGATAAAACGAGCAGGATTAAAGCCCCTGACACATTGGTGGAGTATGTGATAAAGGAAGGAACAACAAGGATTTGTGAATTTGCTTTTGTTGGTTGCAATGATCTGACTAAAGTATCAATGCCTGATAGCGTGAAAGAAATTGAAAGCGGAGCCTTTGAAGAATACATCATGTCCCCTTTTATTTACGAGGAAGACATGGACGAGTTCTGCACAGACCTGTTGAGATTCGCGATGGACCACAACTACCGCCCTGAATTGAGTGGAAGAGATACAAGACCAAACTGAGCAGCTTCGATGTCCGTCATCTGGTCTGGAGCATTGCAACGAGATTGGGACTTGGTAAAGGCAAGGTTTACAGCAACGATGATTGCGCCTGCTATATCGAGCGTCGTTTTGCTTCATTATGCGTAACAGCCAGTGGAGAGCCATTGTCACATAGCACACTCAGGAACCTGACAGTCACATCCAACAGCGACCAGATACATTGTGACATCCAGGGTGCAGACGGACTGCT
>JAGCDE010000049.1 GCA_017651315.1 Bacteroidaceae bacterium | reverse complement strand
TTTGACTGTCTTCCCACTTTCCAGAAACATCTGGTAGAGATCGTTGAAGTATTTGATTGTCCACATACGATTCGTCGATTTTGCTGACAAAGTTAGCAAGGAGCGGTCAGGAAGGAGGGACGGGGTTCACCGAATGCTTACCTCCCAATGAATATCCCAAAGGGTATCCTATAGCTGCGCCAATCATAATTCCGCCTAAAGACATAACCTTGTTGGCCGAATTGAATTTGCTAAGCTCACTCTCGTCAAAATAATCACGTTCCATACCCTTGGGTATTTTTACTCCTCCTACTTTTATTGTTCCGGACAAGGCGCTATAAGTCATTTCACCTTCAAGAACATAATAATCGGAAGAACCGATTCCCTGTGCCGAAGCATAAGAGATGCATAACACAATTGTCAAAACAAACAATACGGACTTTTTCATAAAATTAAAGTTAGGGCTATATTAAGAAAAAAGGATCAATCCTCTTCCAGAGGCTTCATGTTTGTATAGACGTTCTGCACGTCGTCGTCCTCGTCAAGACGTTCCACGATCTTGTCGATTGTCTCGCGCTGCTCGGGGGTAACGTCCTTCAGGTCGTTGGGGATGCGGGTGAACTCGGCGGCCTTGACCTCGAACCCGTTCTCCTCGAACCACTTCTGGATTGCGGCGTATGACTTGGGGTCACCGTACAGGGTGATTTCGCCCTCCTCATCATCCACATCGTACTCGTCCTCCACGCCCAGGTCAATCAGCTCTAAGATTAGGTCGTCCATATCGATGCCCTCCTTCTTGGCTATGGTGAACTGGCATTTGTGGCTGAACATGAAGTCTAAGCTGCCGCTCGTGCCCAATGTGCCGCCGAACTTGGTGAAGACAGAGCGCACGTTGGCCACGGTGCGGGTGGTGTTGTCGGTCAGCGTCTCCACGAAGATGGCTATCCCGTGTGGGCCGTAGCCCTCGTAGTTCATCTCCTTGTAGTCCTTCTGGTCCTTGCCCATCGCGTTCTTTATGGCGCGCTCTATATTGTCCTTGGGCATGTTCTCGTGCTTGGCTGTGGCTATGATGGCACGCAGCGTGGAGTTGTTGTCAGGATCCGGTCCGCCGGCCTTGACTGCAATTGCAATCTGCTTGCCGATGCGGGTGAATGTCTTGGCCATGTTGCCCCAGCGTTTGAGCTTGCGGGCCTTTCTGAATTCAAATGCTCTTCCCATTGTATTCTGTTTTTATTGTTTGATTCCGTTATTCAGTTTTTGTCGTCCCGATAAAAAGCCGATGCCCATACGGCACTTTGCATGTTATCGGAGCTGAGCACCCAGCTTTGTCTGCATGGCCTGGATGAGCCTGTTCATCACCCTCTCTATCTGGACATCGTTGAGGGTCTGGGTCTCATCCTGAAGCAGGAAGCTCACTGCGTAGCTCTTGGTGCCTGCCGGCAGGTTCCTGCCCTCATAGACATCGAACAGCGTGACCTCCTTGAGCAGCTTGCTCTCGGTCTGATAAGCTAAGCGCTCTATATCCACGAACCTGACATTCCTGTCGATGAGCAGGGCCAGGTCGCGGCGAACGGCCGGATACTTGGGCAGCTCGGCGAACGATACCTTGGACTTGCGGGTAGCCTTGAGCAGCTCGTCCCAGTTGACCTCGGCAAAAAAGACCGGCTGCTCCAGGTCGGTAAGCTTAAGCATTGCGCGGCTCACCACGCCAAGTTCCGCGACACTCTTGCCCGAACGCAGCTTGTAGCGCAGGCCCGAGCTGAACATCGTGTTGCTGAACTCCTCAACCTGAACTGCGTTGAGTGCCAGCCCCACACGCCTGAACACATTCTGCACGTGCGCCTTGAGCTCATAGACAGAGTTATCCTCATCGGCATGGGCCCATGAGCCCGACACACGCTTACCGGTAAGCCAGATACCTAAGCGATAGCCCTCGCTGTATGCGCGGAGGGGGTTCTGTGCCTTGCCGTCATCGGCCGGCTCGCGCAGCTGCTCACGCCGGGCGGCATCGAACCAGTAGCACTTGCCGAACTCGAAGAACCTGAGGTCGGCGCTCTGACGGCGGATGTTGTGCGACAGGCTCTCCAATCCTCCGAACAGGAGCGACTCACGCAGCACGTTAAGGTCGGCGCTGAGCGGGTTCATAAGGCGCACCAGCTTCTCTGCAGGGCAGCTGTCCATACCGTCGTAATATGCGGCGCGGGTAAGCGAGTTGTTCAGTATCTCGTTGAAACCCTGGCCCACAAGCTGCTCCGACACCAGGTCCTGCAGCTTGTGTGAACGGTCCACCTCACTCTGGACTGTCAGGCTTGACTGGACAGACTTGCCGAAATCTATGTTGTTGTAGCCGTATATGCGGAGAATCTCCTCGACCACATCGCAGGGACGCTGCACATCCACGCGGAAGGGCGGGACGGAGAGTTTCATGCCATCGGCGCTGAACTCCTCGACTTTGATGCCAAGGTTCTCCACGATGCTCCTCATCACCTCGCGGTCCAGTCTCTTGCCAATCAGGCTGTCGGCATAATCAAAGCTGAAACTGACCTTGAAATCCTGAGCGGGAACGGGATTAACGTCCTTGATTTCCATCGATATGGTACCGCCAGCCAGCTCCTTGACCAGCATGGCGGCCTGCTTGAGAGCATACAGCGTGCCGTTGGGGTCGATGCCGCGCTCGAAACGGAACGATGCGTCGGTGCTGAGCTGATGACGGCGCGCGCTCTTGCGTATCCATGTGGGATGGAAGTATGCGCTCTCCAAGAACACGTTCTTGGTTGAGTCCGATATACCTGAATCCAGACCGCCGAACACACCGCCCATGCACATGGGCTCCTCAGTGTTGCATATCATCAGGTCACGCTCTGAGAGCTTGCGCTCCACACCGTCCAAAGTGACGAACGGAGTGCCCTCGGGCATGGTCTTGACCACCACCTTGCCGCCCTTGATCTTGTCGGCATCGAAGCTGTGAAGCGGCTGTCCGTATGCGAAAAGTATGTAGTTGGTGATATCGACGATGTTGTTGATGGGGTGAAGGCCGATGGTTGAGAGCCTGTTCTTGAGCCAGTCGGGACTCTCCTTCACGGTCACGCCCTTGATGCTTACGCCTGCATAACGCGGGCAGGCCTCGGTGTTCTGAACGTCAATCTCTATCGGCAGGTCATGGTTATCCACCTTGAAGCCGTCGCAGCCGGGACGGTGCAGGGCGCTCTTATATCCGTTCTGTATCAGCCAGGCGTAGAAATCGCGGGCCACGCCCCAGTGTGAGCAGGCATCGGAGTGGTTGGGGGTGATATCCACCTCAATCACATAGTCCGACTCTAAATGGAAATATTCCGCAGCGGGAGTGCCGGGAACGGCATCGGCCGGGAGCACCATTATGCCGGAGTGGTCATTGCCCAAGCCTAACTCCTTCTCGGAGCAGAGCATTCCGGATGACTCCACACCACGCAGCTTGGAAGGCTTGATGGTAAAGCTCTCGTCGCCCTCATATATCTTAGCGCCGATGGTAGCCACAACAACCTTCTGGCCGGCAGCCACATTGGGTGCACCGCATACTATCTGCACGGGGTCGCCGCTGCCCTGATTGACAGTGGTGACATGAAGATGGTCCGAATTGGGATGCTCCACGCAGGTGAGGACCTCACCTACAACTATATCCTTGAGTCCGCCCTTCACTGACTGGACCTCCTCTACTCCATCGACCTCAAGGCCTACCGATGTAAGGGCCGCAGCCACCTCATCAGGGGTCAGGTCAAAGTCAACATACTCCTTGAGCCACTTATATGAAACGTTCATAAAATACCTGTTTCGTGTACAACCCGCAAAATTACAAAAAAGATTGCACAGTACACATTAGTGACTCCGTGTAATTATCACAGGAATGATACAGGGCCGGAAGTCAACTGGCTATATGTCTTGAAAACACGACAGCCCTGTCTTGCAGCACAGTGCAGACAGGGCAGTCATGTCAAAGCATGGCGTTGTTATGCCATCAGATTGCTTTCCTCCGCGTTCATGCCGGGAACCTGACCGAACTCGCCACCCCAACGTTTGGGGGCGCTCTTTGAGCCGCAGAGGATCTGCGTCATCCGGATGTCCACCACCTGTGTGGCGGGCTTAGAATAAATTCTCTTCATAATTATCTGATTTTTATATTATTATCTTAACTATTCATTATCACGTCCTGCCGTCATTCACCTGACAATGACCTTACGGCCGTTATGGATGTACATGCCGCCGTCAACAGGCTCGCTCTGCAGCTCGCGGCCGCTAAAGTCGAACCACCTGTCAATTGTGACCTCACCGGTAACGGTGTTCATGGTGCCCACGGCTGTCTCAGTGCCGTCGCTGCCCACAAGTCTTACGGTTATGCTTTCGGGTATGCCTGAAGCCAGCCCGCCATCCCTGGAAAAAGCCTTAAGCGCCGCGTCATCACCGTTGTAGGTCAGGAAAGCACGGAAAGGAGATATGGCTGCACCTGCCGAAGCCCTCACAAACTCTCCGGCGGAAACTGAAGCGACACTGCCCTCAGCATCCGTGCCATTACCTTTATTTGCGGCAAAACCGAACACAGCATTCTCAAACGGGGGTGTCCCGTATTCTATACGTGTATATGTCCCCTGGAAAGTCCAATCGGCATTGTCGTTGTCAGCACCGGCATTGCCGTCGAAAACAGCCGGCACAACGCCTTCGAAAGTCACGTCCCCGTTTTTGTCAGCCTTGAAAAGATATGGTCTGCCGGTAACGGTATTCGAGCTGTTGAAATTGACCTGCACAAAATCCGCCACCCATGTGCCTTTATCATTATCGTATCCGACAGTTGTGAACTCATAGACTTTACCGCCTGTGACTTTGGTCATGGCGAATGGCATGCAGATGGTCGATGTCACTCCATTGGTGAAATTCCGGGTGAATCTTGCATTCTCACCTGCAAGCAGAGAGGCGTCACCGTCACCAATACCATTGTCGAGTGTCATCAGGTATGCTTCGTCGTTTTGATCAACCACAAAAAAGCGGGTGTAATCACTGCCGAAGTTCGTGGCATAGTTACCATTTCCTGAAAGTCCGGAAGTGAAGGCGCCTGTTGTTCCCGCAATATTCTCAATACTTATGTATGTGTCAGCATGAAGTGCACCGCCAATTACAATCGGGTTGCTGTTGTCCAGAGAGACGTTACCCGGAACACGGACTTGAGTAGATTGATAATAGGTAACATAATTGTCCCTGATTACCACCTTACCACCGATACTGAAACTACTATTGCTAAGACCGGTCTCATACACGCCTATGCCATGCTGTGTGGTCGATTTACCTATGTTATTGGTGATTGTTGTGTTATTGACAGTAAGACTGCCGGCATTATAGATACCGCCTCCATTTCCTAAGGTACAATTGCCGCTGACATTGACATTATTGATTATCAGCGTTCCTTCATTATAGATACCGCCGCCGTTGCCAGTGTTGTTACCGCCGGTGATTACGCCATTATTACCATTGATGGTCAGTCTTCCACCATACTCGACCTTTATGACGTAACCGTTTTCTTTGGCCGCATCAAGAAGAAGGCCGCGGTCAAGGGTGTAGCCACTCATGTTGAGTATAGCATCTACACCGGAAGGAACGACAATCGCTTCGTCTAAATCACCTGCCACTAAGTTCTTAGCCATTGTATAGGTAACCTGATAAGTTTCACCATTTGCAAAAGCGTTCTTTAAATTATTCCACGCCTTGTTGTCATGAAGGATGTAATACTCTTGACCGTCGGCAGCAATAATGGTGTCACGGATATCATCATCAGGATCCGGCAGGACTTTATAGACTCTCTGGCCCTGGGCATTCTCGGGCTCACCGAAATGTGTTACCCAATAAGCTTTGTCAAGGATATGTTTACCGCCATTCAAATCATGTGAGAACTCGCACGAACCTGTTATGTTGTTATTCTCAATGTTGATTTCAGAGGGATTGAACAGGCAGTTGGTGATTGTAGTTTTTTGACCTTTGTTTATTCCGATAAAACCTGCTGAATATTGATAGTCTATGCCAAGGAACTTGCCATCGAACCATGAATCGGTTATTGTGGCATCATGTTCGGCTATACCGATAAAGCCGCCATGGTTGCCGAAAGCAGTACCATGACTCACATAGTTGGCGATAATGGTCACGCTTACATGGCATTTATATATAGTACATTTGCCATCGATGTTGTTTTCGTTGCCGGTTGAGCCGACCAGGCCACTTGACCATGCACCGGTGGTAGTGACAGTTCCTGTAACATGCAGGTTACTGATGGTCACGTTCTTAACATACGCGAATGGCGAACAGTAACCTTTCTGATAACTGAACCAATCATCGGCTGTATTCAAGGAAATGGTAAGGGTATTACCATTACCATCAAAAATACCGGCAAAGCGTCTTCTGTCTGACTTATTAGAACCAACCTGCTTGCCAAGAGGTTTGGTGACCGGGGTTTCAGCAGTACCGATGTTTTCTGTCATCTGGAAGTATTGGCCGGCGCATTCGTTGCCTTCAGCAACATAATCAGCCAGTTCGTTCCAGTCTTCAAGCGTTTCGATATAATACGGAACATCTACTGTTCCGTCACCTGAAAGAAAATCTATTTGAGCCCACATGTGAGCGGAGGACACAGCGAGCAATGCCGTCATGGCTGCCTTTACCAAAAATCTTTTTCTCATCATTATTGATATAAAAATGTTAATTCCAATTTCATGTATCATTTTCAAGCAATATCCGGATAGTGTTTCAAGTCAGGCAATTTCGTTTTCCGGGGCGCAAAGTTACACCAAATCCAGAAAGTGCCTGTTAAAACCTGAAAAAATTAAACTTTTTAAACATACGGAGGTATCCTCACGGCATGTATGTTCTCCCGCCCTGAGGTTGACAGACAACTCGTTTCTTTCTGTCAATAAATTAGTAAGGGACATCGCCGGAGTCAGTGGCGGCACCGAGGGGGTCGTCGGGCGGGACAGGTTCGTCGTTCATCCGGGAGCGCTTCACGCTGGTTTTACGGCCTCCTGCCGATGATGGTGTGGAACCAATGTTGTCGAAGAGGGCCAGGTCACTGCGGAAAGAGAGGCGCACATCGCCTATCCCGCCGTTGCGGTGCTTGGCTATGATAATCTCGGCTATGCCCCGGAGGTCGTTATGGTTGTTGTCCTCGTAAATCTTGTAATACTCCGGACGGTGGATGAAGCATACTATGTCGGCATCCTGCTCGATGGCACCAGACTCGCGCAGGTCACTCAGCTGCGGACGCTTGCCCTCATACCCCTCGCGGCCCTCCACGCCGCGGTTCAGCTGTGACAGCGCGATTATGGGTATGTCCAGCTCCTTGGCTATTCCCTTCAGGTTACGCGATATGGTGCTTATCTCCTCCTGACGGTTCCCGAAACGTATGCCGCTCGCGTTCATGAGCTGGAGGTAGTCTATGATGATGAGCTTCACGTCATGCTCCTGCTTGAGACGTATGGCCTTGGTACGGAACTCCGTTATGGATAGCTGCGGGGTATCATCCAGATATATGGGAGCATTCTGGAGGGCGTTTATCTTACTGTCAAGCACATTCCACTCGAATGGTGCAAGACGGCCGTCACGGAGTTTGGAACCGGGAATCTCGCACACGCTCGAAATAAGACGGTTCACGAGCTGGACATTGCTCATCTCCAAGGAGAAGAAAGCCACCGGCTGTTCGTTGTTCACGGCTATGTTCTTGGCCATGGAGAGGGCGAATGCGGTCTTGCCCATGGCAGGACGGGCAGCGAGGATGATAAGGTCCGATTTCTGCCATCCGGAGGTGATATTGTCCAAGGCACCGAAGCCGCTGGCAAGCCCGCTCATACCTTCGGCGCGCTGGGAGGCGGTACGGATGCGCTCCATCGACTCCTGAAGAACCGCATCGATGCTTGTAAAATCCTTCTTCACATTACGGTGGGCTATCTGGAACAGCTTGTTCTCAGCCTCACTCAGCAGTTCAGAGATATCGGTGGTATCATCGAAAGCGAGAGTCTGGATCTCGCTCGTGAAGGTTATCAGTTCACGCGCCATGGCCTTCTGGGCAATGATACGGGCGTGATATTCTATATGGGCCGATGAGGTGACCTTGCCGGCGAGCTGCGTGACATAGAGCATTCCGCCGGCCTCCTCAAGATTACCGCTGCTCTTAAGCTGCTCGGTGACGGTCAGTATATCGACAGGACGCTGGTTCAGTGACAGATTCGCCACAGCCTTGTAGATAACCTGATGCCGGTGGTCATAGAACGACTCCTCCTTGAGTATGTCGCTCACCTTGAGGAATGCGTCCTGCTCTATCATGAGTGCGCCAATCACTGCCTCCTCAAGCTCAAGTGCCTGCGGCTGAATATGGTTGAGCACTATGCCGTCGGTATTTGTTCGCGCGCTGCGCTGCCTGTTCCTGGAATCTGCCATATCGTTTGGATTACGGAGACAAAAGTAGCGGTTTGCCTGCTACTATCGGCAAACCGCATCCAATACTTATCCCCGCATTTTCAACAGTCTCTACATCTCCCTCTGACAGACGAACATGCCCGGGAAGAGGTCGGCCGGAGTGTCAAACGGTTGTCTGAACAGGCCGTAGAGTGTGGAGCCGGAGCCGGACATGGCGGCATATACGGCACCCATTGAATATAGCTTCCGCTTGATGTCGGCAAGGAGTGGATACCGGGCAAAGACAGTAGGTTCAAAATCATTGGAGACACACTCCTTCCACTCCGCAACCGGACGCATGACTGCCTCCGCAAGCGGTATTGCGGGCTGTTTCGGAGTGAGCGAGGCGTAAGCCTGCGCCGTACTGACAGACACATCGGGCTTGACCAGCAGAATGGTAAAACCCTTGAGCGACAGGCTGACAGGTGTGAGAATCTCTCCCCTACCCGTTGCCAATGAGGGTGTGTTGGAGATAAAGAATGCGCAGTCCGACCCAAGCCTCGCGGCGTAACGCTCCATCATGGAATCACGCATCCGCAGGTTGAACCGGCGGTTCAGGAGGCTTATCATGAAGGCGCAGTCCGATGACCCGCCGCCCAAGCCTGCCCCTGACGGTATATGCTTGTGCAGTTTTATGTCTATTGACGGCAGGTCAAAATCCTGCTGCAGCAGGAGGTAGGCCTTGACGACCAGGTTGTCGGCAGCCTTGAAAGGGAATTCGTTGCCGGTCATCTCCAACGAGCAGCACGGGATATCCTCATCCCTGCGACGGTACAGCGGATGTCTCACGAACACGTCATCGGGCTGTACCAGCAATCCCGCCTCAAGACGCTTGCGCAGCTGAGCCGGATCAAGCGGCCGCATGGGCTTTATCTCCAGAGCATCCTGCAGCAGCACGGGATAGAACACGGTCTCAATGTCGTGGTATCCGTCGGGACGTTTCGCCACCACATTGAGCCCTATGTTTATCTTCGCGTTCGGGAATACGATCATCCTGCCACTGAATTACCTGTTGTCCTTCTCAATACCCTTGGCGGCAATGCGGCCCGATGCCATGCACTCGGTGAGGGCGTTGCCGCCGAGACGGTTGCCTCCGAAGAATCCGCCTGTCACCTCACCTGCGGCGTAAAGGCCGGGGATGGGCCTGCCGTTTTCATCAAGCACGCGACGGTCCAGGTCAACCTTCAGACCACCCATTGTGTGATGGGTTGAAGGAGCAAGCACGCGGATTGAAAGGCTGGCATCATCGATGTTGTAGGTTGACTTGTCGTACTGGCCGTCGGCACCACGGCGGGCATTGCCTATAAGACTGGTGGCATGACGCTTGCCGACCTCGGCCGGCTGGCGGCCATCCATAACAGCCATGTCATAATCACGGATGCTGTTCTTTACAGTCTGGGCATCAATGCTTATGCCCAGCTCATTGAAGAAATCCTGCAGTTCCGATACCCTGCCGCTCCATTCGCGGCCGTTGAAGCGACCGGTCCTGTTACCGGCGGCTCCATTGGCGGCAACGACAGCCTCATTGCTTCCGAATCCGCCGCCGAACCCGCCGCCGAATCCCCCACCGAATCCGCGCATGACATACAGATAAACACCGCGGCGGCCATCGATTTCAACACCGTACTTGAATCCGTTCAGAGAGAGCACGTCGCGCTCTGAACATTCATCTACATAACGTTTACCTGTCTTGGGGCTGATGAACACTGCGTTCTCAACACCTCCGAATGCGATTGCACCATCCGAATAATAAGCCAGCGGCAGAAGCTGAGTGTAACCCTCACCCAATGTGGCGGCACCAAGTTTCTGTGCCATATCGATACCGTCACCGCGCAGTGATGAGCGGTTGGTGGTTCCGATATTGGGCGACAGATACTGGCGTGACCAGTACTTGTTGGTCTTGAGCACCTTCTGTATGTTTGCTGCATATCCGCCTGTTGCTATGATTACACCCTTCCTGGCATGAGCTGTCACTTCTGTGCCATCGGCCATTTTAGCCTTGACACCGGTTACACGGCCGTTCTCGAAAATCAGTTCGCCGGCAGTGGTCCCACGCATTACGCGGTTATGCCTGTTTCCATTGTTTACAACAGAGAGAGGAGCCATAACGTATGAGCCCCAGTTGCCCTGATAACGCTCTGGAGTGCCGTCGCCATCGGCATCGGTCGTACAGCCGGTCATGGTGTTGCCGCGATACCACAGTGCGCCCACAAGTGTTGACTGGCTGTCAGTAAAGCCTACACCCATCTGCATGAGCCACGGTTTGAGCTGCTCGCCCTCAACTATGAACTGACGGACAAGGTCATAATCGCCGTAAATCCATTCGTCCTTGTTCACACTCTGACGCAGACCGCCATAATAGGTCTGGAAAATATGCAGGTTGGTGGTTGAGAACTGTATGAGCTGATTCTCGGCTATGCCCTTATCAAGCTGGGGTTCGGCATAGTCCAGATATGCCTTTATCTCCTTCTTGAGTTCCTGCAGTGTAGAGAGGTACTCCGGATGCACGCCGTGCCTCGAGAGCTCCTCTATATCACCGGCCACAAACTCATGGTCCTTGTAGTATGAAGCATCAAACGGGGCCTCGCTCCAGCCGTATATAACCTTAAGGTCATTTACGCAACCTACAGTGGAGCGAACCTTGTTATGCATATTGCCGTCAAAACCCTTGGCGCTTGTGGCAGCCGGACTGGACGGATCCCAAACCAGGCTGTGGTCAACTGACTGATAGACACCGCCTGCAACCAGAGTGTTACCGCCCAGCTCGGCGTTCTTCTCAATTATCAGGACTGTATTACCGTCCTGGGTAGCCTGGGCCGCAGCGCACAGGCCGGCGCCTCCGCCACCTATTATGACAATATCCCAAGTGTCCTCAACGGGAGCACCCGGCTCACTCTTTACGCCATTATCGATGAAAGCCTTGCGGTTTGTAACACCGGCCTGGTCGGCAGCATCGAGCACAGCCTCCTTAAGGCCGAAACTGGACATTGTCGCGCCCGATACGGCATCAACGCCTAATCCGTTGGCAGCTACTATCTTACCCGGCAGAGTCTGGAAAGCCACATCACCCACATGGGCGGTTTCACGCTGCTGGCCTATACGGATATCGGTTATGCCGTTCTCACTGAATGTGACACGTGCCTGAACCTGACCTCCGTACCCCTTGCCGTGACCGGTATATGTGCCGGGAGTGAAAGCCAGCGCCGCATTCCTGGCAGGCACAGGTTTTTCTCCACGGGCCTGTGCAAGAGCCAGGTCAACAGCCTTCTTTACTGCATCCGATGAATATGTGGCGCCTGTAACACCATCCACATCCGTGCTTTGCGCCTCGACAATCCTTTTGGCGACAACAGTGTAAGGTGAAGTGTACTGAGCGTACGTATTACCGTTATCCTTAACCGTGACGGCCGAGATCCTGTGACCCTTGACGGTCACAGTAGCGGTAATGGTACTCTCTACGTTAAGGGCATCGGCACTGTACCTGCCGTTGGCCAGCTGACTGCCGTCCTGTACCACGCCGCCTCCGCAGCTCACCAGGACAACGCCCAGAATTGAAAGACAAAACCTTGATAATCTCATTTTATTCCTGTTTCAAACAGACGCACCGGGAACGACGCTCCCCTGTGCATCATCGGTTTACTGAAAAAAGCCTACAGTCCGGCAGCTACGGCGATGCCGTGATCGACACCGCTGAATCCCATGAAGGCAAGAGCCAGCAGGCCCGCTGTGATGAGCGCTATGGCCATACCCTCCATGCTCTTAGGAACGGATACCTTGGAGAGCTGCTCGCGGATTCCTGCGAATATTATCAGAGCCAGCGCAAAACCGATGGAGGTGGCTATTGCATAGACCACACCGGTAAGCAGGTTGGGCTCCAGTCCCTGTGCGTTGTAAGTGGCATTGGCCACCAGGATTGATACGCCAAGTATGCAGCAGTTGGTGGTTATAAGGGGCAGGAATATGCCAAGTGCCTGATAAAGGGATGGAGAGACCTTTTTCAGGACAGTCTCCAGCATCTGAACCAGCCCGGCAATCACAAGGATGAACACTATGGTCTGCAGATAACCCAGCCCGTACGGATTGAGCACCCACATCTGCAGGGCGTATGTGACTATCACCGCAACCGTGAGCACGAATGTCACGGCCAGTCCCATACCTGCGGCGGTACCTATTTTCTTGGACACGCCAAGGAAAGGGCATATTCCGAGGAACTGTGACAGTACGATATTGTTTACGAATATCGCGGATATGAATATGAGAAAGTATTCCATAATGTTCAGGCTTTACGGTTCTTAAGTGAATTGACTATAGCAAGCAGCAGCCCCAGGGTGATGAACGCCCCGGGAGCGAGCACGAACACCAGCATGTGCATGGAATCCGGGAAGATACGGAAGCCGAACACGGCACCGTTGCCCAGCAGCTCACGCACGAATCCAAGCAGCGTGAGAGCCAGGGTGAAACCTACACCTATTCCTATTCCGTCACAGACAGAGGCCAGGACATTGTTCTTGGCAGCGAACGCCTCGGCACGGCCCAGGATGATGCAGTTCACCACGATGAGCGGGATAAAGATACCGAGTGTCTTGTAAAGGTCCGGTACGTACGCCTGCATGACCATCTGAAGTATTGTCACGAACGATGCTATGACAACTATATAGCAGGGTATTCTCACGCCGTCAGGGATAAGGTTCTTGAGGAGCGATATGAATGTATTGGAGCAAATGAGTACGAACATGGTGGCCACACCCATTCCGAAACCGTTCAGGGCCGACGTTGTCGTAGCGAGCGTGGGACACATTCCCAAAAGGAGCACGAATGTGGGGTTCTCCTTTACTATTCCGTTTGTTATCGTCTTGAAGTAGTTCATAATCCTGCACTGTTTATTTGTTCTGTGATGATGCACCGCTCACACCGTCGGCGGCCGAATAGCCGAACACGGCCTTGTAAGCGGAGTTAACCGCACGCAGGAAGGCGCGGGACGTGATGGTCGATGCCGTGATGGCATCCACCTCTCCGCCGTCCTTGCTCACCACCAGGAGGTCATCGCCGGGATTCATACCGATAATATTGTGGTTGCCCGGTTTGGCGGGAGCACCTAAAAGCACGTTCACTATGCCGGACTGCTCCGACACCTCGGCGCTCTTCTGACGGAACCAGCCGTCGGCCTGCGCACCTAATCCGGGAGTCTCGCTGTGCTCAAGCACGGTATAGCCCAGAATCACGCCTTCGGGATCAAAACCGACCATCACCTTCAGGTCGCCGCCGAATCCGTTTCTGTCCGTCGATTCCACGGCTGTACCTATCAGGTTCCCGTTCATGTCATTCACGCTGTGGAAAACGAACCCTTCCCGCTCCACAGGTGCATCGACCGTAAACCGGATGTCACGGTCACCCAGAATGACGCTCCTGATGCCGTTCTCGATGGTGGCGTTGTTGATTGCCTCAATGGGACCGGAAGTCACTTTGTTGACCCAAGCCAGCAGACCGGCCGCCACGACGGCAATCACGGTCAGCATTATGGCCATATTAGCCATGTTTGATTTCAGTTTCTTCATTTCTTTACCTCCCCGAAACGTTTTGGCTTACACCAGTTGTTAATGAGCGGAGTAACCGCATTCATAATCAGGATAGCGAATGACATGCCCTCCGGATAGGATCCGAAGAACCTGATGATTACGGTCAGGAAACCAATCCCTATGCCGTACCACACCATACCCTTGGCGGTCATAGGCGATGTCACATAGTCTGTGGCCATGAATATGGCACCCAGCATGAGGCCGCCCGAACAGAGATGATAGAGCGGATTGACGTAGAGCACCGGGTTGATGAGCCACATGATTCCTGTGAGGACGGCCACGGTAGCGAGGATGGATACCGGTATGTGCCAGGTGATGACCTTGCGCCACAGCAATATACACAGGCCTATGAGCAGGGCCAGTACGCTAACCTCGCCTATGCAGCCGCCGACACCACCCATGAAGAGGGTGCCCAATGAGGGCAGCTGGTCCAAGGCCGCGGCATTGCCGCCGGCTATCTGGCCTATCAGGTTGAGCGGGGTGGCTCCCGTCACGGCATCGGTGTATGCTGTAAGCTGATGCGGTTCCGGCCATGATGTCATCACTGCCGGGAACGAGATAAGCAGGAACACACGTCCTACTAAGGCGGGGTTGAACGGGTTGTTGCCGAGTCCGCCGAACGCCATCTTGCCTATACCTATCGCGACAAGCGCCCCCATCACAATCACATACAGAGGTATGTTGGAGGGCATGTTGAATGCCAGCAGGATACCGGTTATGACAGCCGAGCCGTCGGCCAGTGTGGAGCTCCGCTTAAGGAAAACCCTTGTGATGAACCATTCAAAGAAGAGGCACGACAACACTGATGTGACGGTAACTGCAAGCGCGCCTAATCCGAACACTATGAACGATGCGATGAGAGCCGGCATAAGCGCCGCAATCACCCAATACATGTTTCTCTCTATGGTATCACCGCAATGCACGTGCGGCGATGTGGAAATAAACAGTTTCTGAGCCATAATACCTTATTTCTTAGCGTTACGGGCGCGGATAATGCCTCCCACCCTGTTCTTGGCCAGACGTACCCAGTCAAGCAGTGGCCTGCGTGACGGGCAGGTGCTCTGGCAGCAGCCGCACTCTATGCAGCTCATTATCCAATTCTCCTCGGCACACTCCCAGTCCTGTGCAGCCGATGCGGTAGCCAGCAGATAGGGTTCCAGTCCCATGGGGCAGGCCTGGACACACTTGGCGCAACGTATGCAGTTACGCTCCTCAAGGCGTGCCGCCTCGCTTTCTGGTATCATAAGGATGCCCGATGTACCCTTGACCACCGGTACACTGTCATCTAAAAGCGGCCGGCCCATCATGGGACCGCCGGAAATAAGCTTTCCGGTATCCTCAGGCATGCCACCGGCCATCTCAATGAGCTGGCTCACGGGAGTTCCCAACCTCACCCTGAGGTTGCAGGGGTTCTTGACGCCCTTGCCGGTCACGGTCACTATTCTCTCTATGAGGGGTTTTCTCTTCTGGACAGCCTCATAGACGGCGAACACAGTGCCCACGTTCTGCACAACACAGCCCACGTTAGCGGGAAGAGCCGGCGGAGGCGGCACCTGCCTGCCTGTCACAGCCTCGATGAGCTGTTTCTCGCCGCCCTGCGGATATTTCATCCTGAGAGGCATAATCTCTATGCCGCTCACCATCGATGTCTTCGACCTGAGCAACTGTATGGCATCGGGCTTGTTCTCCTCTATCCCTATCACGGCACGGTCTATCCCGAGAACCTTGAGCAGAATCCTTACACCCACGATTATCTCATCGGGATGCTCAAGCATAAGCCTGTGGTCGGCCGTCAGATAAGGCTCGCACTCCACGGCATTCACTATGAGCACATCAATCCTGCAGTCCTTGGGCGGGGAGAGCTTGACATGTGTGGGGAAGCAGGCTCCACCCATTCCAACAATACCAGCCTCCCTGATGCAGTCCAGAACCTCCTGCTGCGTAAGGGAGCAGAGAAGCGACAGGGTGTCGGTACGGTCTATACCTGGCTCCCAGCTGTCCCCCTCCACATCGATGAAAATCGCGGGTTTGCGGAAACCGCTCGCATCCAACACCGTGTCAATCTTTGCCACTTTGCCGGAGACCGATGAATGTATAGGAGCCGACATGAATCCGCCGGCATCGGCTATCCTGGTCCCGACAAGTACGGAATCACCCTTGCTGACACAGGGTACAGCAGGTGCTCCTATATGCTGCGAAAGAGGGAACACAGCCTGTTTGGGCAGGGGGGCATTGACAATCCTGCTTCCTGCCGACAGTTTATTGGGCTCGGGATGCACACCTCCTATTTTGAAAGTATTGGCCATAGTCTGTCAACTTTTTTGTTCAACTGAAACTTTTTCCGGCTCCGGCTGTTCCGGCGTCGGAGCGGGCCGGGTGGCGGACTCCGGTGCCGCAGGCGATGCCTGGGGTGCCTTCTTCGGAGGGAAATTGACCGCCACGATGGAGTGCTGCGGGCATTCATCGACACACTTGCGGCACAGGCGGCATTTCCCGAAGTCTATATACGCCAGGTTGTTCTCTAAGGTGATGGCCTCGAACGGGCATGCCTTGACGCACTTCCCGCAGCCTATGCAGGCCACCGCGCACGCCTTCTTCGCCACCGGCCCCTTGTCCCTGTTCACGCAACCCACATAGACCCTGCGGTCCATCTTGTTGCGGTTGCGCAGCTCTATTATGCCGCGCGGACAAGCCTTGGTGCAGGCTCCGCAGGCCGTACACTTGTCCTGAGCCACCACAGGAAGGCCGATCTCCGGATCCATGTGTATGGCATCGAACCTGCATGCCCCCACGCAGTCGCCGCAGCCTACACAGCCGAAGAAACAACCCGTCTCGCCTCCTGTCTGCATGGCGGCGATGGCACAGCTGCGGGCTCCGTCATACCTGTTGACACGCTGACGGTTGTCGCAGGAACCGTTGCACCTGACCACAGCGACCATGGGAACCCCCTCCTCGACCGCATGACCGGTAATGGCTGCAATCTGCTGCATAACCTCACTCTTGCAAACCGAGCACTTCAGGCCATCCATCGAGTCCTGTTTCACACAGGCCTCGGCAAAAGCCGCACAACCGGGGAAGCCGCAGCCTCCGCAGTTCGCTCCGGGCAGGAGCTCGGTTATCTGACCCACTCTCGGGTCCGTCTTCACTGCAAATTTCCTTGCCACGGCAAACAGGACCAGACCCAGAACCAGTCCGGTTATACCCAACACAAGGATTGCTGTCAGAATTGGTGACATATCATGCTGTTTATCCGATTATCCTGAATTGAAAAACCCTCTTCAGCCTTTCGCGGAAGAGGTACACCACAATATAATAAGGTACAAGCACACCGATGGCGATGAGTGCCGCCGTTTTCTCACTGCCACCGAGCAGGATGGCGGTCAGCAATACCACGAACATCAGGAGAAGCGGCAATCCGAAAGCTATCCACACAGCCTTCATGCCGACACTTTCAGATCCCGACACAGTGACTGTCTGGCCCACGCTGAGATTTCCGGCATCGGTTCCGCTGACCTCCACCAGTTTCTCCCTTGAGCCGGCAGCATGGCAGATGTCCTTTGCATGGCATCCCCCGCAAGCCGCATCCTGCGTAATGCGCACAACAACGGTATGCCCGTCAATCATGTCCACTACGCCCTGGTGCCTGATGTCGCCTGCCATATTCTGTTCCTGTACCGAATTATCCTACAAATGTAAGACTTTTCTACGTGCCTTTTGCATTAATTCTACATTTTTATTTGGTATTTCCGCTTCAAGCGTTTCCGGGACACGGTATATATGGCAAAGAGAGATAAAGACAGACAACAAGAAATGTTTCAGTGTACATGCAAAATATGATAATTTTTACTACCTTTGCGGTGCCGTTACGGGATAACGGCATTCAAATCATTTATAAATTCAATAAAAACAACAACTTATGGCAGCAAAAATCAGATTGCAGAGAAGAGGCCACAAAGGTTACGCCTTCTATTCAATCGTAATTGCAGACTCCAGAGCTCCACGTGATGGAAAGTTTATTG